>NZ_LT629752.1:1150000-1761250 GCF_900105145.1 Polaribacter sp. KT25b
GCAGATTTAAGAGTAGGTATTTTAACCATTAGAGAAAAATGGGAAAATTATTTAGGCTCAACAACTACGACAGTTACAGAAGAATATTTAGAAGAAAAATATCCAATGGTTGAGTTGGAACAAAATATTCTGATAAACGCATCTTTTTGTCCAACAAAGAGTTTGGTAGAAAAAATTAAAAATTTATCAGAAAATGAAGCTATTTTTAAAGGTGAAGATGTAATTGCTTTTTTTACTTCGGATTCTCAGGAAGAAGTTAATTTTGAAGAGTATAAACAAATTGAATTTGATGAAGAGCTTCTTCAAATTAAAAATACGTGGGATATTTTTTCATTAAATAATGTTGCTATTCAGCAAGATTTCGATTTGATAACAGAAGGTAGAACATCTCAACCAATTCCTGAAGGAACTCGATTCTTAAACAAAGAAAACATCTTTATAGAAGAAGGCGCAGAAATTACTTTTGCAACTTTAAATGCAACTAATGGTCCAATTTATGTTGGAAAAGATGCAGTTATTATGGAAGGTTGCGTTGTTAGAGGCGCTTTAGCAATGTGCGAACATTCTGTTTTAAAAATGGGTGCAAAAGTCTACGGAGCAACTACTTTAGGACCTTATTGTAAAGTTGGTGGAGAGATAAGTAATTCTGTTTTATTCGGATATTCGAGTAAAGGTCATGAAGGATATTTAGGAAATTCAGTTTTAGGAGAATGGTGCAATTTAGGTGCAGATACAAATAATTCTAATCTAAAAAATAATTATGCTGAAGTAAAACTATGGAATTATGAAACTGGTCGTTTTACAAAAACTGGTTTACAATTTTGTGGATTAATGATGGGAGATCATTCTAAATGCGGAATTAACACCATGTTTAATACAGGAACAGTTATTGGAGTTTCAGCAAATATTTATGGAAGCGGATTTCCAAGAAATTTTGTTCCTTCTTTTAGTTGGGGTGGCGCATCTGGCTTCACAGAATATAAAACCGATAAAGTTTTTGAAGTTGCAGAAATTGTTATGAAACGTAGAAATATCAATTTCAATCAAGTAGAACAACGAATTTTAGAAAATGTTTTTGAGGAAACAAAAAAATATAGAAATTACTAAAATATAGATTTAGTCTATAATATAAAAACCATCTCAAATGAGATGGTTTTTATATTTAATAAATATTATTTTCTAATTAAAAGAAAATGCTAATTTTTAAACTGCATGTTTATGTGCCTTGTAAGAAGATCTTACTAAAGCGCCACTTTCTACATACATAAAGCCCATTTCTAAACCAATAGTTTCGTATTTTTTAAACTGTTCTGGAGTGATAAAATCATTTACAGGTAAATGTTTTTTGGTAGGTTGTAAATATTGACCAATTGTTAAAATATCTAAATTTACACCTTGTAAGTCTTTCATTGTTTGTATAACTTCTTCTTCCGTTTCTCCTAAACCAAGCATTAAACCTGTTTTTGTACGCATCCCTTTTTCTTTTAGGTATTTTAAAACACCTAAACTTCTATCGTATTTTGCCTGAATTCTAACTTCTCGAGTTAACCTTCTAACAGTTTCCATATTATGAGAAACTACTTCTGGATGAACTTCTATAATTCTATCAATTTGAGTTGTGTTTCCTTGAAAATCAGGAATTAAAGTTTCTAAAGTTGTAGTTGGATTTGCTCTTCGGATAGCTTCTACAGTTTCTGCCCAAATAATAGAACCACCATCTTTTAAATCATCTCTATCTACAGAAGTAATTACAGCATGTTTAATGCTCATTAATTTTATAGAGCGAGCAACTTTTTCTGGTTCATCCCATTCTACAGTTTCTGGTCTTCCGGTTTTTACACCACAAAATCCACAAGAACGCGTGCAAATATTACCAAGAATCATAAATGTTGCAGTTCCTTCACCCCAACATTCTCCCATGTTTGGGCAACTTCCGCTTGTACAAATAGTATTTAGCTTATATTTATCAACCAAAGTTCTAAGTTCTGTATATTTTTTACCAACAGGTAATTTTACACGTAACCATTTTGGTTTTTTTTGTTTCTCAGTAGGAAGTATTACAGATTCTATTGCCATTTTATATCGTAATTGAAAAGCAAATTTACGAAGAAAAAAAGGAATGAAAAATGTTAAAAGGTGTAGAATTCAGATTGATTTACTTTTTTCTGATAAGTAAGTTTTAATCTCAAAAAGATAGCTTTTTTTATTCTTCTGATATTTCAACTGATTGTTCAATTTCTTTTATTTCTGATTTCAAATTTTATTTCATCAAAAGATAAATTTTAAAGCCAATGTGATAAAAAACAATATTTGAGTTTTTTATCAGAAAATAAAAGAATAGTATTTTTGTACTTAATTTCTCTTTATAATTTCTGCCAACAATTTTTTTGCTCGTAAAAGTTTTACTTTTACATTACTCATTGGTTCGTTAATTTGTTTAGAAATTTCTTTATAGCTAAGTTCCTGAAAATATCGTAATTGAATAACTTCTTGATATTTAGGTTTAAGTTTTTTAATGTCTTTTAACAGCTTAGCTAAATTTTGTTCTCCAATAATTTTATCTTCTGGAGTAGGATTTTCATCAACAACTAAATACACTTTTTCTTCTTGTTCTTTTGTAGTTTCAATAGAAATTGAAGTATTTTTTTTGCGTAATAAATCGATATGTACATTTTTAGAAATGGCAATTAACCATGTTTTAAAAACGTAATTTTCATCAAAAGTATGTATTTTATCAAAAGCTTTAGAGAAAGTCTGAATCGTAATATCCTCAGAATCATTTTCACTTTTTGTGCGTTTTAATTGATAATTATATACTACAGGCCAAAAAGTCTCTAACAAATATCTAAATGCTGCTTGGTTTCCTTCTTTAGCTTTAGATATATTTTGTTCAAGTTTTTTATCGTTTATTTCCAATGAGATGGTTTTGAATTCAAATTAGATATAAATATAGTAATTTGAATCAATAATAAACCAATTTCTAAAAAAGGTAAGAAAAATATAATTTGAGGTTCTTTAAGTTTCTTTGCAGAGATACCTATTATTATATAATAGACCAAACAATAAAACAATACTATTGATAGTGTTATTTGGTAAGGATATGTAAAAAATAAAATGGTTGCTAAAATGTAAAAAAGAATCTTAGTGAAAGCAAATGTATTTAATAAAAAACGATGCTTAAACATATATTTTTTTCTGATGAATGCTGTATCTTTTTTATCAGAAAACCATTTAGAAAATGATTTTGGTGTATCCTTTTCTGTAAAGCTACTTTCTGAAATACAAAAAGTTGTATTTTCTTTTTGAGAAGCGTCTTTAATAAACAAATCTGCTTCGGCAAAATTAATTTTCATATGATTTATAAAACCATTAACTTTAAAAAAAGTTGGTTTATCATATGCATAATTTCCTTCAAAAGCCATAAAAGGTGAATTCATTTTTGCAAATCCGAAGCATTTAATTGCAGTTAATAAATTATCAAAACGTACAAAAATATTGAAGATAGATTTTTCTTTTTTATACTTTCTATACCCTAATATAATTTCTTTTTTAGAAGTAAATTTTTTACTCATTTCAGAAATCCAATCTTTAGAAACAGGATTGCAATTGGCATTTGTAAATAACAAATGATCGTATTTAGACGCTTTAATACCTAAAGTTAAGGCGTATTTTTTACTTGCCCAAAAAGCTTCGTTGTTTTCTACTTGTACAACTTTTATATTTGTATGTTTTTTTGAAAATAATTCAATAATATCATTGGTATCATCTGAAGAAGCATTGTTTATTATAACAATTTCGAATGTTTCATAAGATTGCTCTAAAATTAAAGGAATTAATTTTAGAAGTTTTTCGCTCTGATTTTTAACTAAGATAATTACAGAAACAGGAATTTCTATTTTAGTTTTTCTACTTCTTTTTGGTTTAAAAAGAAAACTAGAAAAAGTAAATAAATAAGTTAACTGAATTACTGCACATACTACAAAGGCGTAGAAAATTACAGATAAAATCATACTTATTTAAACAGATTAATTATGTTGTGGTTCAGAGCAAGTATCAAATTTATCTGGAGTTTTTCCACAAAAACCACAAGACTCTCCACTTTTATTTAACGCAGGGTTTTGACTAGCACAAGTACCTGCAAATTTACCGTCTTTTTTTGCCCAAATTTTAATAGCAATTCCAGCAACCGCAAGTAATAATAAACCTAAAGTAAGCAATAATAATTTCATAAAAAGTAATTATAAAGCAAAGATACATATTCTTATTTTCTCTTAAAAAATTCTACTGTAAATATTTTGCAAAGTGACTTTTTAAAAAAGTATGTGTCGAAATTACAGAGTATAAATGTTTAAAAAATAATATATAATGGAAACAACTACAGAATCTTTAAAAAATTTTTACAATTCAATTTCTTCAGGTTTAGGAGATTGGGGGCTTCAATTAATTGGTGCAATTGCTGCTTTAGTTATAGGGCTTTGGATTATTAGAATGATTATGAAAGGTATTTCTAAAATGTTTGAGAAAACAAAATTAGATGAAACTTTACAACCATTTTTATTAACTACAATTGGTTTTCTTTTAAAACTATTATTAATTGTTTCTATATCAGGAATCGTTGGTTTCCCTGTGGCTTCATTCGCAGCTTTATTAGCTGGTGTTGGTCTAGGAATTGGTGCAGCTTTTAACGGTTCTTTAGGACATATTGCATCTGGAATTATGTTACTTATTTTTAAACCATTTAGAGTTGGAGACTTAATTAAAACAAATGGTGCATTTGGTTTTGTAAAAGAAATATCTGTTTTTGTTACCGTTATAGAAACGTTTCAGAATGAAACTGAAATCATTCCAAACTCTTCAATTACTTCTAATAAAATAACCAATTTAACTAAAATAGGTAACTTACGTATAGATATGCCGTTTGCAATTAGATATGGTTCTGATATTGCAAAAGCAAAACAAATTGTATTAGATGTTTTAAAAAATGATAAATATATTTTACAAGAAGGCGCATTAGCACCAAGAGTTGCTGTAAATAATTTAGGTGTTAATAGTGTTGAGTTATTAGCTTTACCTTATGTAAATTGTGAAAATTATTGGGAAGTATATTGGGATACTAGACAAGAAATAGTAGAAGCTCTTGGAAAAGCTAATTATGAAGCACCTTTGCCACAACGAGTAGTTACTATGACAAAATAAATTATAAAAATACATTTTTTAAAAGAAGACTGTTTTACCAAGCAGTCTTTTTTTGTATGTTTACCCCAGATAAATTATCCATTGGAAGAAAAAAGTTTTATTAAGGATTTAAGGGCTGGAAAACAAACTGCATATAGTCAACTTTTAGATGATTATCAGCAGAAAGTTTTTGGTACTTGTATTTCTTTTGTGCCTAATAGAGAAGATGCAGAAGATATTGCGCAAGAAGTTTTTTTAGAAGTTTTTAAATCGATTTCTAGTTTTAAAGGAGACTCTAAACTCTCTACTTGGATTTATAGAATTGCTACCAATAAATCTCTAGAATTCATCAGAAAAAAGAATACAAAAAAACGTTTTGCGTTTATGCAAACAATTATGGGAAATGAAATTCCAATAGATAAAACGAGTTATTTTACAGAGTTCGATCATCCAGGTATTTTATTAGAAAACAAAGAAAAATCAGCAACTATTTTTAAAGCGATACATACGTTGCCAGAAAATCAAAGAGTAATTTTTACATTGGCTAAAATTGATGGAAAAAGTTATCAAGAAATTGTAGAAATTACAGGTAAAAGTTTATCATCTGTAGAATCTATATTGTTTAGAGCAAAAAAAGGGTTACAAGTAAAATTAGAAAATTTTTATAAAAATGATAAATCATAAATTATTTAGTAAAAAAAATAGAAAGTAACGCAAGTTTTTATACTTTCTTGCATCTAAATAGTTGTAATTGTTTTTAAAAATTGATTAAAAATGAAAAATAAAGAACATATAAATCAGCAAGTTGAAGCTACTTTTAATACTTTAGATGCTATTGAAGAAGTAAAAGTAAATCACTTTTTTAAGCATAAAGTACTTCAGCAATTAAAGAATCAGAAAGAAGAGAAAACCAGCCTTTTTGCTTGGTTTACTCCGCAATTTCAAATGGCTACTTTAGCATTCGTTTTGTTGTTAAATGCAAGCGCAATTTTGTATGCATTTTCATCACAGAAAAATACTTCTAATTCAAGTTTAGAATCCTTTGCACAAGAGTATTCTTTACAATCAGAAACTACTTCATTATTAAATTAGAGATTATGAAAACAAAATTACTTCCAATTCTATTAATACTTTTAATTGTATTGAATGGTGTTTTAATTTTTATGTTGATTAACAAACCACATCAAAATCTAGGGGCTCAACAAGAAAGAAATTTTTTAATTGAAGAGCTTCAGTTTTCTGATAATCAAAAAGATCAATTTATAAATTTAGACAATGCTCACAAAGAAAACATGATGAGTTTTGAAAATGAAATAAGAAGGAATAAAGATATATTGTTCAATTCTTTTTCTAATGAAACTATTAATTTCGATTCTTTAAGCACGGTAATTGGTTCGATACAAGCAAAAAAAGAAATAGAAGTTTTTCGTTTCTTTAAGTCTGTAAGAAAAATTTGTAATAAAGAACAACAAGAAAAATTTGATAAAATTATTAATAAAGCTATAAGAGGAAGTAATCAAGGTCAAAGTCAAGGTCCACCACCAAGAGAAGGAGGAATGCCTCCACCGCCACCAAGATAATTCTTTTGTTGTGGTAAATTCATAAAAAAAAGCCTTGCTAATTCGTTAGCAAGGCTTTTTTTAGTTTGGTTAAAGTTATGTTAACAGCACAAGTTTTTATAAAAATGGGCATCTAAAATAATACAAACCAAAAAATAACCATAAAATGAAAAATCAATTTATTAAGAAAGCAACACTTTTATCGATATTATTTATAGGATTAGTTTCATGTAGCTCAGAAAGTTTAACGGATACAGATACAACAGCTACTGATGATACTGTCGTTACAGAATTACATGCAGCTTTTGCTCAATTTAATACAGAAGCAACAGATATTTATTTATCTAGCGGAGGTACAAAAGTAACGATAGAAACAACAGGTTTACCAAATCACGAAAGTGTGTATTGGGGTTCAAGTAGTTCATTATACAAAGATGAACCCGATGTAAGTACAACTCCATCATTAATGACTAGTAATAATAATGCTACTACTATTACTGTAGATGCAACGCCTAATTTAACAGGTAGTTCAGTTAGCACAGAGTTAAATACTATTGGTATTGCTGTAAGTGGAGCATCAATATTTAATGATCAAGAAGGAAATGGAGCTTTAAGTTCTGCTGCAGGAAGTTTAGATTGGACAGGAGCTCATATTGGGCCTGGAGTTTATCATTATCATTTAGAGCCAAAAGCTTTTTCTAATGATGATGATAATTTAGTTGGTATTTTATTAGATGGCGTTTTTCTTTACGGTAGAAAATGTAATACTACAGGAACATATCCAGAAGATTTAGATACTTCAGGCGGTCATATAACTACCACTCAATATACAGGTGGAGTAGAAGAATATCATTATCATATTATTAATGAATTATACTCAACAACAGGTTCTTATATTGCATTTGCAGGTCCATATAAAGGATATTAAATATGAAAACAGTTAAGTTATTTTTATTGATTTTTATTATTGGTTGTAATACTACAACTAATAATAACGATGTAGAAAGTGATCAATCAGAAAAAATAGTAATTGATGCTGCCAATATTGTTCATAAAGATAGCTTGGTTTTAAATGGTAATGAAGGCAATTGGTATTATAAAAATAAATTGTATAATGGGTTTGCTGTTAAATATTATTCAAATGATTCTCTAAAAGAAAAGACTGGTTTTTTTAATGGAAAAAAGCAAGGAGTTTATAAAGTTTGGTTTGAAAACGGAGTGTTGAAATTAGAAACACATTACAATCAAAATGTACTTGTAGATAGTTATAAAGCTTGGTGGATGAATGGGGTTTTAGCTTTAGAAAGTACGTATAAGAATGGCGAAAAACAAGGAGTTGAACGTCAATGGTTTCCAGACGGAAGCTTATCTAAAGAAAGAAATTTACTAAATGGTAAAGAAAATGGATTGCAAAGAGCTTGGTTACAAAACGGAAAGATTTATGTGAATTACGAAGCAAAAAATGGTAGAACATTTGGTATGAGTCGCGCTACTTTATGTTATCAATTAAAAAATGAAAAAGTTGAAGAAAATAAAACAAAATAGTTTTTTATTACTAGGGATTTTACTCTTTTTAAGTTGTAAAAAAGTAAAAACTGATGATGTTACAAGCAGAGTTGATGCACTTCCTTATTATAATGAAGCTTCTTTTACACCAAAATGGATAGATGTTAAAAGCGATGAATTAAAAACATTTCATAAAATTCCTGATTTTAGTTTAACAAATCAATATGGAAAAAACATCACTCAAAAAACATTTGAGAATAAAATTTATGTGACAGATTTCTTTTTTACAACCTGCCCAGGAATTTGCCCCATGATGACAAAAAATATGACTTTAGTGCAAGAAGCATTTAAAGATGATACTAATGTTTTAATGCTTTCACATTCTGTAACTCCGTCAATAGATTCTGTACTACAATTAAAGAAATACGCAATAGAAAAAGGTGTTGGAAAAAATTGGCATTTGGTTACAGGTGATAAAAAAGAAATTTACGATTTAGGTAGAAAATTTTATTTTGTTGAAGAAGATTTAGGAGAACCTAAAGGAATTGATGATTTTTTACACACAGAAAATTTTGTGTTAATTGATACAAATAAACATATAAGAGGTATTTATAATGGTTTAAATAAGAATTCTGTAGCTCAATTAATTGCAGATATTAAAACATTAAAAGAAGAATAGAAATTTTTTTATTTTGAGTTTGGTTGATTTGCTCCATCATTAATTTGATGGGGTTTTTTTTGATTCAATAAAAATTTTAATAAACTTTTTTTATTAAGTTTTTTTTAACAAAGACCAACACAAGTTTTTAAAAATACGAGCATCTAAACTCTTATAAAACATAACAAATAAATTAATTTAAAGTAAAATAACATGAAACGAAGTACAATTATTATAGCAAGTTTATTAACAATAGCAACCTTAACAATTTCTTGTAAATCTACAGCAGATGCTAAAGAAGAAAGAACAGAAAGATCAGGACAAAGAAAAGGTGGAGAACGCCCAAATTTAGAAACTATTTTTACAGAAATGGATGCTAATAAAGATGGTAAAATTTCTAAAAGTGAAGCAAAAGGCCCTTTATCACAAAGTTTTTCTAAAATAGATACAAATGATGATGGTTTTATTTCTAAAGAAGAATTAAAAAATGCGCCAAAACCAGAAAGAAATGAAAGACCAAGAAATTAAATAATAACAATTTAAAATAAAACAATGAAAAATCTAAAAACCATAATGTTTTCTGCATTAATAGTTACCTCGTTTTTATCTTGTTCTAGTGATGATATATCTGATGTTGATGCAGCGGCAGAAGAAGAAGAAATTGTTGTTGATATAGATGATACAGATTTTGAAGCTACAGATTGGACAACCGAAACTCATAGTAAAGACGCAGATCCAAATTTTGATGAAGTATTTGAAGATAATGCTGTAAAAAGATTAGATATTGTAATTACAGAAAGTAATTGGCAAAGTATGTTATCAGATATGACATCTATGTATGGTGCTTTTGGCTCTCGTAGAGGAAGTTTTTCAAATGATGATGAAGATCCAATTTTTGTACCAAGTGAAGTTTTTTATAATGGTAAAGAATGGTATAAAGTTGGTGTTCGTTTTAAAGGAAATTCAAGTTTAGTAAGTTCTTGGTCTAGTGGAATTTTAAAACTATCATTTAAATTAGATTTTGATGAGTTTGAAGATGATTATCCACAAATTGAAAATCAACGTTTCTACGGATTTAAGAAATTAAGTCTTAAAAATAATTACAATGACAAATCTAACTTAAGAGAAAAAGTTGCTGCAGATATTTTTAGAAATGCTGGTTTAGCAGTTTCTCATACAGCTTTTTATACTGTTTATGTTGATAACGGTAATGGACCACAATATTTTGGTTTGTACACTTTGGTAGAAGAAGTAGATGACACTGTTTTAGATGATCAATTTTCTGATGATAATGGAAATTTATACAAACCAGATGGAGATGCTGCATCTTTTGCAAATGGAACTTTTGATGAAGATGAATATGTGAAAAAAAATAATGAAGATGAAGCAGATTTTACTGATGTACAAAATTTACTAACAATTTTGCATGATGGTTCTAGAACTTCGGATGCAGAAACTTGGAGAACTAATTTAGAAACAGTTTTTGATACAGATGTTTTTATAAAATATTTAGCAGTTAATACGGTTATCCAAAATTGGGATACTTATGGTAGAATGACACATAATTACTTTTTGTACAACAATCCTGCAACAAGCAAATTAAATTGGATTCCTTGGGATAATAATGAAGCTCTACAAACAGGAAATCAAGGTGGTTCTTTAGCTTTAAATTTCTCTGGATTAAGTTCTTCTCAATGGCCTTTAATAGGTTATTTATATCAAGATGATGTATATAAAGCAAAATATGATGCTTATGTAGAAGAGGTTATAAATGGTGCTTTTAATGAAACTACAATTCAAGCATTATACACTAATTATGCTTCTTTAGTAGAAGAATATGCAACATCAGAAGTTAGTGGTTATACATTTTTAAATTCAAGTTCAGATTTTCAATCGGCTGTAAGTACATTAAAAGCACATGCAACATCTCGTAAATCTGTTGTAACTTCTTATTTAAATTAATAAATTATATAAAACATTTTAGTTGAGTTTGGTTAATTGGCTTCATCATTTATTTGATGGAGCCTTTTTTTAGAATAAATATTACATAAGTTTTTTAAAGATATTTTTTACAGCTCTTAATTTATTTAAAATGGTTTTTTATTAGGTTTTTTTTAACAAAACAACAACAAGTTTTTAAGGTAAACAGCATCTAAATTAAAGTAACAATTTAGTAACAATAATTTAATATTAAAATCAATTTTATGTATGCAAAGAAATATTGAAAAATTAATAGCAGAATTTTTACCCATTTCTTTAGAAGAAATGAATAGTGTTGCTTTAATGAAAAGAACAGATACAAAGTTTGTAATTAATAAAACTCAATTGGTTCTAATGCTAGAAAATTTAAATAGCGATTATAAAGTTTTAGAAATTAAAAGTGATAGAATAATGACTTATTCATCTTTGTATTTTGATACTATTGAAAATAAATTTTATAACGATCATCATAACGGCAAAGTTAATAGAACTAAAATAAGACAACGTAAATATGTAGAATCTAATCTTTGTTTTCTAGAAATAAAACAAAAAAATGGTAAAGGAGAAACCAATAAATCGAGAATAAGAGTTAATGATTTCGAACTAGATTTAACGAATACTTCCTTAGATTTTATAACATCAACTACAGACAAAGAATATAATTTAAAACCAAGTTTATGGAACGGTTTTAATAGAATTACGTTGGTAAACCTTAAAGAGAAAGAACGAGTTACTTTAGATTTAAATCTTTCTTATAAAATGAATGAAGTAGAAAAAAACTTTAAGAATCTAGTAATTGTAGAATTAAAGCAAGAACGGTTTAATAGAAAATCAGAAATCGTAAAAGCCTTAAAAGCATTAAGGCAAAACCCTTATAGCATTAGCAAGTATTGTATAGGAATGATAAGTCTTTACAAAGATTTAAAATATAATATTTTCAAAAAAAAATTAATCAAAATTAATAATATAATAGCTCAATAATTTATGGAATTTTTAGATATACCACTATTCGACCAAGACTTTTTTAAAATGATGTTTAGATTTACACTAAACTTTATATTTTTAACTTTAATAATTAGATTTATTTATTACCCAAATTCAAAAAGAAAAGATTACGTTTTTACCTACTATTTAATAAGCATTATTGTGTTTTTTCTATGTTTTACATTAAAAAAATATGAAATGGATATTGGTATGGCATTAGGTCTTTTTGCCATTTTTGGCATAATTCGTTACAGAACTAATCCTGTTGATATTAAAGAAATGACTTATTTGTTTGTTGTAATTGGTGTATCTATCATCAATTCATTAGCAAATAAAAAAATGAGTTATGCAGAAATTCTTTCTGCAAATGCAATTATTGTTGTTGTTCTAGTTTTTATAGAAAAATATTGGGCTCTAAAACAAGTAGTTTCTAAAACTATTGTTTATGAAAATATTGAGAATATTAAACCAGAAAATTACAATTTGCTAAAAAATGATTTAGAAAACAGAACAGGAATAACTATTAATTCAATATCAGTTGGTAATGTAGATTTCTTAAAAGATGTTGCTACGCTTACTATTTATTATTATGAAAATAAACAGATAAATATATAATTTTTTAAAGATGAAAAGCAATAAAACCAACCAGTTATTTTTAAAATTAGTACTATTAAATATTGTGTTATTTACGAGTGTAAATTTAGCACAATCAGAAGGAGAAACAGATTGGGCATCCTGGAGCACAATAGGAGTAGAGTATAAGCTTAATAAAAAATGGAGTTTTGGTCTAGAAGAACAATTTAGATTAAAAGAAAATTTTTCTGAAACCGATAATTTTTTTACACAATTAAATGCAGATTATCAACTGTTTAATAATTTTAAATTAGGCGCAGGAATTAGATATATAAGAGAAAATGATAACACAGGAAACATACAAGGTTATGAAGATCATTTTAGATTTCAGTTTGATGCAGCTTATAAACATAAAATAAATAATTTTAACCTTGGATATCGATTACGTTATCAAAACAAAAATGAGTTAGGTGTTTCTGCGGATGAAGGAGATTATGTAAATCAGAATATTCGTTTTAAAACATCTGTAGAATACAATTTTAATAACTGGAGTTTAGACCCTAAATTTTCTGCAGAAATATTTAATCGTTTTCAAGAAGGAGAAGAAAATGGTTTTAATAAATATAGGTTAACGCTAGGCACAGATTATAAAATTAAGAATATTGGTAAAGTAGGTTTGTTTTATCGATTTGAGAAAGAGCTAAATGTAGATTTTCCTGATACTAAGAATATTTTAGGTTTAAGTTTTATTTATAATATTAAAAACTAGTAAATTAGAAATGAAATCCGTAGAAAATTAAAGCTATTTTTCTACGTATTTTATTTCTAAATTTAGTCCCCAAAAAAAAGCCAAAACTATATTTAATAGTTTTGGACTTTTTTTTTGTACTAATTATTTTCTAGTAAATCTTATTAAATTGATTAACAAGTCTTTTTACCAATTCAGGATTTTGAGCTGCAACATTTACAGATTCATCTGAGTTTGTTCTATGGTCATAAAGTTCTATAAATAAAGGTGTTTCTTTAGGTTTTCTTCTATCTTTCCAAATTACAATTCTATAATCATCTGTTCTCATTGCATAGCCCATAACAAATTGTTCAAAAGTTTTTTTATCCCATTTTTCTCCCATTTGAGCTTTAATTTTATTCTCAATTTTAACAATTAAAGGTTTAAAAAAAGTAGTTCTAAAAGGAGGTGTAAATGGTCTTGCTGCCCATTCTCTTAATGCCGGAGTTGGGAATAAACTAAATGCAGGTTTTTGAGATTTTGTTTTTGGCTTTTTTAAATTTTTCAATAAACTTTTACCTTCTAAATTACTTGGTTTATCTAAACCAGCTAAATCACATAAAGTAGGATATAAATCTAGTAATTCTACCAACGCATCAGATTTTTGCCCTTTTGTTTTATCAGTAATTCCTGGTGCAGAAATAATAAAAGGAACTCTCGTTGCAATTTCATAATTTGTAGCTTTTCCCCAATAACCCATTTCTCCAAGATTAAATCCATGATCAGACCAAAAAACGATAATTGTATTTTCATACTCTCCAGAATCTTTTAAAGCTTGAATCATTTTACCGACCTGAGCATCAATATAACTAATACACGCATAATATCCGTGACGTAATTTTTGCTGTAATTCTACACTAAATTCTCCAGTTTTAGGTATATCAGCAGAAACACGTAATTCTAAAGATTCAGATAAACCCATTGCAGCACCATCTTTTGGCGGATTTACATTTGTAGCAATAGGAATTTTTGTTTCATCATATAAATCCCAATATTTTTTTGGAGCAATCCAATCTAAATGCGGTTTTTTAAATCCTAAAGCAAGAAACCAAGGTTTGTCGTCTTTTTTAACCATTTCATTTAAGGTTGCAATAGCAGAAAGTGTGTTATGTCCGTCTTCATAAGTTTCATCTGGTACATCTGCAGATTCTAAAGCCGGTCCTTTATCTAACCAGTTTTCACGAATAAGTTTTTCGCCATATTTAGCTTCTAAAGCAATCTTGTTTTTTAAATACATTAATTGGCTTTCTGCAAGTGCATAACCACCAGAAGTTTCAGGAATATTATCATTTAATTTTACTATAGTAGGTTTTCTACTCCAAGACAATTCTTGGTCGTTATATTTTCCGTGAAAAACTTTACCAAGATAAACAGTTTCATATCCATTCTCTTTAAAATGCTGAGGTAACGTAACAATACTTGGTCTGTTTGCTCTAAAATCTTGAAATAAATCGATAACATTAATTGTTTCTGGACGAGATCCAGTTAAAATACTTGCACGAGAAGGCCCACAAATAGATTGCTGAACATAGGCTTTGTTAAATTGAATTCCTTCACTTGCCAACTTATCAATATTAGGAGATATTACAACATCAGAACCATAAGTTCCAAGATCTGCACGTAAATCATCTACGGCAATAAATAATACATTTGGTTGCTTTTTCTTTTGAGAGAATCCTGTAAAAGAAATCACAATCGATAATAATAAAGTACTTAGTAAAAACTTGTTTTTCATTCTAGAAGTATTTGAATAATTCAACTTATAAACTATTGTGTGTTTAGAATATCAAAATAGCAAAAAAATCAACAATAATACTTCATATAAATTACCTTAATATGTGGGTATTTTATCCGAAAAAATAAATTTAACTTAGTTTAATTTCTTATAAGTTTAGAATTCTATTTATAAATTTATCATAATAGTAAATTATAAATAAAGCTTTAATCAGATTTTCTGATGAGTTTTTTAAAGGATAATATTTACTTCAATTTCTAAAGAAATACCAAATTTTTGAAGAATTGTCTGTTTTATTTTTTCAGCAAGCTGATAAATTTCTAATCCGGTGGCATTGCCATAATTTACCAAAACCAATGCTTGTTTTTCGTGAACACCATAATTGCCAAAACGTTTTCCTTTAAAACCAGCTTGTTCAATTAACCAACCTGCAGGAATTTTATATTCAACGTCACCTTTAGAGTCGCCTAAAGGTTTTATTTCATAAAAAGGTACTTTTGAATTTGCTTCTTTTATTTTTAAAAACTGTTTTTTAGAAACTACAGGGTTTTTAAAAAAACTACCACTATTTCCTATTTTTTTCGGATCTGGAAGTTTCGATTTTCTGATAGTAATTACAGCATCAGAAATGTTTTTTAAAGTAGGCTTTTCTATTTCTTTGGATGCTAATTCAACATCAATTGCACCGTAAGAAGTGTTTAGTTGATGCTTATTTTTAGTTAATTTAAAACTAACAGAAGTAATAATATATTTCCCTTTTACTTCGTTTTTAAAAATAGAATTTCTATATCCAAAATTACATTCATCATTTGAAAAAGAAACTAATTTACCAGTTTCAATTTCTAGTGCTTCAACTTTTGTAATTGTGTCTTTTACTTCAACGCCATACGCACCAATATTTTGAATAGGGCAAGTACCAACATTACCAGGAATTAAAGATAAGTTTTCAATTCCGCCATAATTATTTTCAACACACCAAACTACAAATTCGTGCCAACTTTCGCCAGCATTTACCGTAATAAAAACTTCGTTTTCATTTTCTTTATCAATAGAAATTCCTTTAATATTAATGTGAACAACCAACTCTTTAATATCTTTTGTAAGCAACATATTACTTCCGCCAGAAATTAAAAAAAGGTCTTTTTCAACTTTTAAAAGTTGTTGTAATTGATATACAGAATCAATAGAAATAAAACGTTTGGCATTTACAGAAATACCAAACGTATTATAATTTTTTAAAGATTTGTTTTGTTGAATGTTCAAAAAAAAATATTTTTTATTTGAATGTATACGATTTATATAAACCGAATTTGTTCAAAAATAAGTTTATGAATTGTATTGTTTTAAAGCTTTAGCTAAAATTTCTACAGATCTAATTAAGTCTTTTTTATTTAAAACGTATGCAATTCTTATCTGCTTTTTACCTTCGCCAGCAGTAGAATAAAATCCGCTTGCGGGCGCAACCATTACGGTTTCATTATTATCACTAAATTCTTCTAAAAGCCATTGCGCAAAATCATCAGAATCTATAACAGGTAATTCTACAACACAATAAAAAGCACCTTTTGGATTGGCAACTTTTATACCTTCAATTTTTTTTAATTCTGTAATTAATGTATTTCTTCTTTCTACATATTCTTCAATTACTTCATCAAAATAACTTTGTGGTGTTTCTAAAGCTGCTTCACTAGCAATTAATGCATATGTTGGCGGGCTTAACCTAGCTTGTGCAAATTTAATAGCAGTTTTAATAAATTCTTCGTTTCTAGAAACAATACAACCAATTCTTGCGCCACACATGCTGTAACGTTTAGAAACAGAGTCTATTACAATAGCATTTTGCTCTAAGCCTTCTATAGATAATATAGAAGTGTGTTGTAAACCATCGTAGGTAAATTCTCTATAAACTTCATCGGCAATTAAATATAAATCGTGCTTTAAAACAATTTGTTTTAGTTTTTCAATTTCTTCTTTAGAGTATAAATATCCTGTCGGATTTCCTGGATTACAAATTAAAATTGCTTTTGTTTTTTTTGTGATAAGTTTTTCAAAATCTTCAATTTTGGGTAAAGCAAAATTATTATCAATAGAAGAAATTACAGGAACTACAGTAACTCCAGAAGCAGTAGAAAATCCGTTGTAATTTGCATAAAAAGGTTCTGGAATTATAATTTCATCACCAGGGTCTGTAATACTTCCTATAGAAAAAAGTAAGGCTTCAGAACCACCGGTTGTTATTACAATATTATTTACATTAACATTAATATTATGGTTTTTATAGTAATTGGCAAGTTTAGTTCTGTATTCTTCAGAACCTTCAGAACGTGCATAAGATAATGTTGTAATATTATTGTTTTTTACAGCATCTAAAGCAACTTGTGGTGTTTTAATATCTGGTTGACCGATATTTAAATGAAATACTTTTGTACCTCTTTTTTTAGCATCTTCTGCATATGGCACCAATTTTCTAATTGGCGATTCTGGCATTTGTATTCCTTTTTTAGATATTGTTGGCATAATATTGAATTACTTTATTTGTATGCAAATTTGCGAAATATTTTTTAGATGTGCATTTTAAATTAAGTTTCTTTAAATGTAAAATTTATAATAAAACTTTTTAAATCAGTTTCTTAATTTGTATCTTCATTAAAATCTAAATTTTATTTTTTGAAAAGAACATTAAAACTAGTTATAATTATTTTATTTACTTTTTTTTAAAAGCAAAAGCTCAAGAAAGTTTTCGTTTTATAAATCAAAGTAAAAAGCATCAACGTGTTAATTTTAAGTTGATTAATAATTTGATTGTGATTCCTTTAGTGATTAATGGTAAAGAGTTATCTTTTATTTTAGATTCTGGTGTAACAAGAACTATTCTTTTTAATATTAGTCAAAATGATAGTATTGGTTTAAATGATGTTGAAAAATTTTCGCTTCAAGGTTTAGGAGAAGGCAAGCCAGTTGGTGCTTTGTTATCTAGAAAAAATAATATCAAAATAAAAAATATTGCAAGTAATAATGAAACTATTTATGTTCTTTTAAATGATTATTTTGATTTATCTAGTAAAATGGGTATTACAATTCACGGAATAATTGGATACAATATTTTAAGAAATTTTGTGGTAAAAATAAATTATAAATCTAAAAAAATAGATTTCTATAATCCTAAAAGCTATGCTTATAAAAAATGTAGAAAATGTGAGGTTTTCCCTTTAGAATTTTATCAGAAAAAACCATATATAAATACCAAAGTTCAAATTGACACAATAAGTAATGTTTTAACTGATGTAAAATTATTAATAGATTCTGGAGGAAGTGATGCTATTTGGCTTTTTGAAAATTCTAAAAAAGAAATAAAAACACCAATACGTTTTTTTAATGATATTTTAGGCGAAGGTTTAAGCGGACATATTTATGGAAATAGAAGTAGAATTCCGAAAATTAAATTAGGAGATTTTGAAATTGAAAACCCTACTGTTTCTTTTTTAGATACAATTTCTACAAAAAACGCAAGAAGATTTAAGGAGAGAAATGGTAGTATTGGTGGCGGTATTTTAAAAAGATTTATAGTATGGTTTGATTATCCGAGTAAAAAAATTACGTTTAAAAAAAATGGCTCTTTTACTAAAGGATTTAATTATAATATGACAGGTTTAGATGTAATTTATAATGGAAAACAATTAGTTGAAGAACAAGTTTTGAAGCCATATTCTAATAATAATGAATATAACCTTAATAATTCTATAAATTATATTTCAAGTTTTTCTTATAAGTTTAAATCGTCTTTTAAAATAAAAAGTATTTTAAAAAATTCGCCAGCAGAAAAAGCAGGATTATTAAAAGATGATATTATTTTAAAAATAAATGGAACACCAGCTCATCATTTAAATTTAAATAAAATAATATTTAAATTTCAAGAAAAGGATAATAAGAAAATAAAAATTATTGTTAATAGAAACGGAGAAGAATTAAAATTTGAATTCCGTTTAGAAAAAAAAATATAAACTAGATTTCAGAATTAGAAAGCATACTTTTTTCTTTTTCTAAAGATACGCCATTGCTAATAATTCCTTTTATTCTAAGAACTTTAATTGCTTCTGTAGCGTTAGAGAAAATAGTAATAGATTTAGAAAAACCACCAACTCTTTTTGTATCGTAAGAAACTTTTATTTCGCCTTTTTCTCCAGGCATAATTGGTTTTTCTGGTTTTTTAGGAACCGTGCAACCACAAGAAGATTGTATTCTTTTTATAATTATAGGTTGATCGCCAATATTTGTAAATGTAAAAATCCTTTCACCATCTGCACCTTTATTAATTTTTCCATAATTAATTGTTTCCTTTTCAAATTTAAACTCTTGTGCGTTTATAGAAAACGAAATTAAAAATAAAACTAAAATAGAAGTAAGGCTTTTCATAATTAGAAATTTATAGTGTAAAATTATAACTTATTTTTTGTTTTAAAAAATCAATCAATCTATTTTTTCTACAAAATAGATAATTGTATTTTTGCCAACTATATATCAAAAAGGATACCAAAGTATGACAATTCCATCTAAATACGATGCAAAACAAGTAGAAGATAAATGGTACGATTACTGGATGAAAAATAACTATTTTCATTCAACGCCAGATGAAAGAGAGCCTTACACAATTGTAATTCCGCCGCCAAACGTAACAGGAGTTTTACACATGGGGCACATGTTAAATAATACCATACAAGATGTATTAATAAGACGTGCACGTTTATTAGGTAAAAATGCTTGTTGGGTTCCAGGTACAGACCACGCATCTATTGCTACTGAAGCAAAAGTTGTTGCAAAGTTAAAAGAACAAGGAATTAAAAAAAGCGATTTAACTCGAGAAGAGTTTTTACAACATGCTTTTGATTGGAAAGATGAATACGGAGGAATTATCTTAGAACAATTAAAAAAACTTGGAGCTTCTTGTGATTGGGAAAGAACTGCGTTTACAATGGATCCAGAAATGTCTGAATCTGTAATTAAAGTTTTTGTTGATTTATATAACAAAGGTTTAATTTATAGAGGTTACAGAATGGTAAACTGGGATCCTGAAGCTAAAACGACACTTTCTGATGAAGAAGTAATTCACGAAGAAAGACAAGGAAACTTGTACTATTTAGAATATAAGATTGAAGGTTCTACAGATACTTTAACAATTGCAACAACACGTCCAGAAACTATTTTTGGAGATACTGCAATTTGTATCAACCCAAATGACGAGCGTTTTACACATTTAAAAGGAAAGAAAGCAATTGTGCCGCTTTGTGGAAGAATTATTCCGATTATAGAAGATGAATATGTAGATTTAGAATTTGGTACAGGTTGTTTAAAAGTGACGCCTGCTCACGATGAGAATGATAAGAATTTAGGTGATAAGCATAAATTAGAAGTTATTGATATTTTTAATGATGATGCTTCTTTAAATTCCTTTGGATTACATTATCAAGGAAAAGACAGATTTGTAGTTCGTAAAGAAATTGCTAAAGAATTAGAAGAAAAAGGAATTTTAGTAAAAACTGAAGTTCATACAAATAAAGTTGGTACATCAGAAAGAACAAAAGCCGTTATAGAACCAAGATTGTCTGATCAATGGTTTTTAAAAATGAAAGATTTAGCACAACCTGCAATTGATGCTGTTTTAGGTGAAGATGCTGAAATCAATTTATATCCAAAGAAATTCGAAAACACATACCGCCATTGGATGGAAAATGTGCGTGATTGGAACATTTCTCGTCAACTTTGGTGGGGACAACAAATTCCTGCATTTTTCTACGGAGATGGAAAAGAGGATTTTGTAGTTGCAGAAAATATTGATGATGCTTTAGTTTTAGCTAAAGAAAAAACAGGAAAATCAAATTTACAAACATCAGATTTAAAACAAGATGAAGACGCACTAGATACTTGGTTTTCTTCTTGGTTGTGGCCAATGTCTGTTTTCGACGGAATTAGAAATCCAGAGAACGAAGAAATTAAATATTATTATCCAACAAACGATTTAGTTACAGGACCAGATATTTTATTTTTCTGGGTTGCAAGAATGATTGTTGCAGGTTATGAATATAAAGACGAGAAACCTTTCCAGAATGTGTATTTAACAGGTTTGGTTAGAGATAAGCAAAGACGTAAAATGTCTAAATCTTTAGGAAACTCGCCAGATGCATTAAAATTAATTGACGATTATGGAGCAGACGGAGTAAGAGTAGGACTTTTATTAAGTTCTGCCGCAGGTAACGATTTAATGTTTGATGAAGATTTATGTCAGCAAGGAAAAGGATTTGCAAATAAAATTTGGAATGCTTTCCGTTTGATAAAAGGTTGGGAAGTTGATGCAAGCTTACCACAACCAGAAACGGCTAAAATTGGATTGACTTGGTATGAAGCTAAGTTTCAAAAAACATTGGCAGAAATTGAAGATCATTTTTCTAAATATCGTTTATCAGACGCTTTAATGGCAATTTACAAATTAATTAATGACGATTTTTCTTCATGGTTATTAGAAATTGTAAAGCCTGCATATCAACAACCAATTGATAAAAAGACTTTTGATGCGATTATTGAAGTTTTAGAAAATAACTTAAAGGTTTTACACCCTTTTATGCCTTTCTTAACGGAAGAAATTTGGCAATATATTGCAGATAGAACTACAGAAGAAGCTTTAGTTATTGCAAAATATCCAGAAATTAAAGAATTCGATACTCAGATTATTGCTGATTTTGAATTCGCTACAGATATAGTTTCAGGTATTAGAACCATCAGAAAAGATAAAAATATTTCTTTTAAAGACGCTGTAGAATTATTTGTTGTTGATGCAGAAAAAAGTTCTAAAGAATTTGATGCTGTTATTCAAAAATTAACAAATACAGAAGCTATAAATTATGTTTCAGAAAAAGTAGAAGGAGCATCATTTAGAGTAAAATCTAATGAGTATTTTATTCCTATTTCTATAGAAAATATTGATGTTGAAGCAGAAATTAAAAAATTAGAAACAGAGTTAAAAAGAGCAGAAGGTTTCTTATTCGGAATAAATAAAAAGCTTTCTAACGAGCGTTTTGTATCTAATGCACCAGAAAAAGTATTGGCTTTAGAACGTAAAAAAGAGGCAGATACTATTGCAAAAATTGAAACTATAAAAAGTAGTTTATCTTCGTTGCAGTAAGATTTATTTTAGATATTTTATAATTAAAAAAACCATAATAGACTTTCTATTATGGTTTTTTAGTTAAAACTTAAAAAATGTTAAGATTTATCTAAATGTATAATGTATTTACTTCTTTCAAGTTTTATATAATAACAAACAAAACTGAAAATAATGAAAAAAACAATCATCCCCATTTTAGCTCTAATTTTAGTAGCAGCATCGTGTGTTTCCAAAAAAAAGTATGTTGCTTTAGAGAGTCAGTAAACAAATGTTAAAGTAAATCTTCAAAAAACAACGATAGAAATAGAAGAACTAAAATTATAATTTTACCAAATTTAGACAAATTCTTTGCTTTAATTTCTGATGAAAAAATAAAGAGCTAATTATAACTTTTTTTAATATAAAAAATCCTTCAAAGTTTAAAACTTGAAGGATTTTTTTTTGATTATTTTATTGTAAATTATTTAAAAAATTCTTTCGATTTTTCCCAATAAATATCCATTTCTACTAAAGACATTTCAGATAGTTCTTTGCCTTCTTTTTTAGCTTCTTGTTCTAAATATTGAAAACGATTTATAAATTTCTTATTCGTTTTTTCTAAAGCATTTTCTGGATTTACGCCAATAAAACGAGCGTAATTAATCATAGAAAATAAAACATCACCAAATTCTTTTTCGGTATTTTCTTTATTGCCTGCTTTTACTTCTTCGTTTAATTCTGTAAGTTCTTCTTGTACTTTTGCCCAAACTTGTTCGGGTTTTTCCCAATCGAAACCAACACCTTTTACTTTTTCTTGAATTCTACTAGCTTTTACAACCGCTGGCAAACTTTTAGGAACACCTTCTAAAACAGATTTCTTTCCTTCTTTTAGTTTTAGTTGTTCCCAATTTCGTTTTACATCTTCTTCATTTTTAACAACAACATCGCCATAAATATGAGGGTGTCTATGAATTAATTTATCAGAAATAGCGTTTGCAACATCAGCAATATCAAAAGCTTTTTTCTCGCTTCCAATTTTTGAGTAAAAAACAATGTGCAACAAAACATCACCTAATTCTTTTTTTATTTCTTGTAAATCGTTATCAAGAATAGCATCAGCTAATTCGTACGTTTCTTCAATTGTTAAATGACGTAAACTTTCTAAGGTTTGTTTTTTATCCCACGGACACTTCTCACGAAGATCATCCATAATATCTAACAAACGATTAAAAGCTGCTAATTGTTCTTTTCTTGAATTCATTTTTTTTCTTAGAGTTTCAAAGTTTCAAAGCCTTAGAGTATTAAGAATTCAGTATATTTATTTACAGCTGTTTTGGTGCTGTAAACTGATACTAATTATTGCTATTGAATACTCTCAACTATATAATTTACTCTTTCTCTGTATCTTCTACAGTCGTTGTTTCTTCGGTTTTAGAAAAATCCATTCCAGAAACTACTAATAAATTATACCACTGAATTACTTTTTTAATGTTAGAAGCATACACTCTCTCCTCATCATAATTTGGTAAAATTTCAGCAAAAAAAGCAGCTAATTTTTTACCACTTTCCTTGTGAGAAATTGCTTCTTTTCCTTCTGTTTTTTCAAACATTGATTGAAAAATAGTTAATAAAGGCACATCTTCTTCATACGTGTAAATTGCAATATTTTCTAACAAACTAACATTTTGTGTAGAGTTAATTGCTAAACGTTTTTTGTCTGTTAAAGATTCTACAATTATTGCATTTTTAGATTGCGAAACTACTTGGTATAAACCTGGTTTACCGTTAACAGAAATGATTTTATTAAATTCCATATTTTATATATTGTTTGTCTCTTCGATAATTATCGAGAGTTTTTTTTAATTGAAAATTGTTGTTTTTTTAAGTATATTTATTACTATAAATCATTTTTTTTTGATTTATAGTAAAATTTAAAAGACGTTAGTTTTATTTACCTTTTTTTAAATTAGGAAACCTCATTCTGTAATCTGCATTAACTTTTCCTTTAGAAATATTTTCTAATCTCTTTTTTAATAACCTTTTTCTAAGTGTAGAAAGTTTATCAGTAAATAAAATACCTTCAATATGATCGTATTCATGTTGAAAAACTCTAGCAGCTAGTCCTTCTAAAACTTCTGTGTGTGTGTTAAAATCTTCATCTTGATATTCAATCGTTATTTTTGGTTGACGAGATACATCTTCGCGAACATCAGGAATACTTAAACAGCCTTCATTAAAAGACCATTCTTCACCTTCTTCTTTAACGATTTGTGCATTTATAAAAACTCTGTTAAATGTTTTTAAAGTTGCTCTATCTTCATCACTTAAATCTTCATCTTCAGCAAAAGGAGAAGCATCAATAATAAATAAACGAATTGCAAGTCCAATTTGAGGGGCCGCCAAACCAACACCAGAAGCATTGTACATGGTTTCTTTCATGTTGGCAATTAATGTTTCTAATTTTGGATAATCTTTGTCAATTTCTGTTCCTACTTTTCTAAGAACAGGATCTCCATAAGCTATAATTGGTAATATCATTTTTAATTTTTTATTGATTGCAAAAGTACAATTTAGAATTACGAATTACCAATTTTTGAATTATGAATTTTAATAATCAATAATTTTAACAAGTTATGCACTTACTATGGTTTTAAGAAACTAAAGGTATTTAAAAGGATAGATTTTTTTTTAAAATAAAAACGCTGTTGTAAAGCAAATTTGTATTTAAGAATACTACATTTTAAACATGCAATTTAACAGTTACATAGTAAAGATATCAATTTTTATTATATAAGTAAGATTGTAAAATAATTGTGGCACTAATTTCGTCTACTAATGCTTTATTTTTACGCTGATTTTTCTTTAAACCTCCATCAATCATGGTTTGAAAAGCCATTTTAGAAGTAAAACGTTCATCGACCCTTTTTACTTTAATTTGTGGTATTTCTTTGGATAATTTTTCTAGAAACGGCAGTATCAAAGCTTCACTTTCACTATCCGTATTATTCATCTGTTTTGGCTTTCCAACGATAAAAAGCTCTACCTTTTCTTTAGAAATGTATTCTTTTAAAAACGCGAAAATTTCATCCGTATTAACAGTTGTTAAACCAGAAGCAATAATTTGCAATTCGTCTGTAACTGCAATTCCTGTTCTTTTTTTTCCAAAATCAATCGCTAAAATTCTTCCCAATTTGTATACTTTTTTTGCAAAAATAAAGTTTATAGTTTTAATAAGATAAATTAATGAGAATATTATCAATAAGTTAGATAGAAAACGCTTTTGTATTTTAAACAAAGGAGGAATATCTGTTTAAAAAATGTATCTTCGCTATTAGTTTTTGTAGATAAATTTATATTTGCAAAAATGAATTTATTAAGATGGAAAAAATTAGAAAAATTATAGAATCAGCTTGGGAAAATCGTGAGTTATTAAAAGAACAAAACACGATTGATACCATTAGAAAAGTAATTGATTTATTAGATAAAGGAGAATTAAGAGTTGCACAACCAATTGAAGGTGGATGGCAAGTAAATGAATGGGTTAAAAAAGCAGTTGTGTTGTATTTTCCTATTCAAAAAATGGAAACTTTAGAAGCTGGTATTTTTGAATATCACGATAAAATGCCTTTAAAAACAGATTATGCTGCACAAGGAGTTCGTGTAGTTCCTGGTGCATCTGCTCGTAAAGGATCTTATCTTTCTCCAGGTACTATTTTAATGCCAAGTTATGTAAATATTGGTGCTTATGTAGATGAAGGAACCATGGTTGATACTTGGGCTACAGTTGGTTCTTGTGCGCAAATTGGTAAAAATGTACATTTATCTGGTGGAGTAGGAATTGGTGGTGTTTTAGAACCATTACAAGCTGCGCCTGTAATTATAGAAGATGGTGCTTTTATTGGCTCTAGATGTATTGTTGTAGAAGGTGTAAGAGTAGAAAAAGAAGCTGTTTTAGGAGCAAATGTTGTGTTAACAATGAGTACTAAAATTATTGATGTAACTGGCGATACTCCTATAGAAATGAAAGGAGTTGTACCTGCAAGATCGGTAGTAATTCCAGGAAGTTATACCAAGAAATTTGCAGCAGGAGAATACAATGTGCCTTGTGCTTTAATTATTGGGAAAAGAAAAGAAAGTACCAACAAAAAAACTTCTTTAAACGACGCATTACGTGAGTATGACGTTGCAGTTTAAGATTTAAAAAAACTATGACAAAGATTACTGCAATTATACCTACTTTAAATGAAGAAATTCATATAGAAGAAGCTATTAAATCTGTAAGTTTTGCTGATGAAATTATCATTATAGATTCTTTTAGTACAGATAATACAGTAACTTTATCAGAAAAATACAATGTAAAAATCATCAAGCGAAAGTTTGATGATTTTTCTTCTCAAAAAAACTTTGCAATAGAACAAGCAAAACATCCTTGGATTTATATTTTAGATGCAGATGAAAGAGTTACTTTAGCTGTTGAAAAAGAAATTTTAGAAGCTGTTAAAAATCCAAATGAATGTGTGGGTTTTTATGTTAGAAGAACTTTTTATTTTTGTGATAAACGAGTTGATTATAGTGGTTTTCAGAGAGATAAAGTAATTCGGTTATTTTTAAAAGATCATTGTAGATATAGTGGGCATGTTCATGAAAAAATTACTACAACAGGAAAATTAGGTTTTTTTAAAAATAAAATAGATCATTTCTCTTATAGAAATTATGATCATTATATTTCTAAAATGAATCATTATGCAGCAATTAGAGCAAAAGAATTACATAAAAGAGGAGATAAAGTAAATATTTATCATGTTATGATTAAACCTTCTGCACGTTTTTTTATTCATTATTTTATACGTCTTGGTTTTTTAGATGGTTTTGCAGGTTTTTTAGTAGCTAAAACTCAAGCTTATGGAGTTTTAACAAGATATATTAAATTGTGGCTGTTAAATAGAAAAATAAACTAAATGCAGAATAATGAAAACTTGGTAGTTGATGCAGTTATTGCTTGGGTAGATGGAAATGACCCTAAGCATCGACAAAAAATGGAAAACTATATTGAAAATAAGAGTTCAATAAATAGTAAGGCTGTTAGAATGCGTTTTGATCAAGTTAATGAAATAGAATATTCTGTAAAATCGATTTTAAAATATGCCAAATTTGTAAGAAATATTTATATTGTTACAGATAACCAAACTCCAGATTTTTTAAAGGATAAAGAGAAGGCGCAAAAAGAATATCCAACCGTTTTTGTTGTAGATCATAAAACTATTTTTGAAGGTTTTTATCACTATTTACCTACTTTTAATTGTTTTCCTATAGAATCTTTATTATATAAAATTCCTAATCTTTCTGAACATTTTTTGTACTTAAACGATGATTTCTTTTTACTAAGGGAAGCCAAAGTTTCTGATTTTTTTATTGATGGAAAACCTATTATTAGAGGGTTTTGGACTAATTTTTATGAAAACATTTGGTATAAAAAACTTCAAAAACAGCTTTACAAATTTTTAGGAAAAGAAAGTAAAGAAAATATTTGGGGTTTTAAAAAAGGACAGCAGAATATTGCTAAAATTTTAGGTTTTAAAAAATATGTTCGTTTAGATCATACAATAGCACCGTTAAGGGTTTCTACGTATGATAATTATTATAAAAAATATCCAGAGATCTTAGAACTAAATGTAAAACATCGTTTTAGGCATCCAGAACAATATACCAATCAATCTTTGGCAAATCATTTAGAAATTCAAAACAATACTTATGTTTTAAAAAATGATTTTCAATTAGTTTATTTTCAGAATTATAAAAAACCTTTTTGGTGGATTAAAAGTAAATTAAAACGAGCTAATAAAGATCAAGATAAACTATTTCTTTGTATGCAAAGTTTAGATCAATGTCCTGATGATAAGCTGAAATATATCAAAAATTGGCTTCAAAATAAATATGATTAATTTACCTTAAAAACACTTTTATTTAAATTAATAACTATTTTATATTAACAACAGGTTTAGTAACTTTTTTATTATTAAAATATAAATATTTTGTGGTGTGATAATAAGCTGATAAAAGGCTATCCATTTTTGTAGTAATAGCTGGTTTTTCTAGTTTAATATCTTTAATTTTATTTACATCTAAACTAAATAAACTTGCTTTTTTTGATATGTTAGTTTTTTCGTAGTAATAACCATCTTTTATTAGACCAACAGCTTTTTCTCCTTTACTTTGTATGTATACAAATGCTGCAGTGTTTACAGTTGTACTATCTAATAAATCTCTTCCTAAAGTATAATTGGTATAATCTACTTTTGCTAAACTTGTTGCTGTAGGAAAAATATCTATTAATTTTGCGTACTTATCTACAACTTGAGGTTTTATATATTTTGGAGCATTAATAAAAAACGGAACATGATGTACTTGTATTCCTAAATCGTCTTCATTATTGTCTAAGAAATTTAGCTTTTTCATACCTCCTCTATGATCGCCAAAAAACACAAAAATAGTATTATCATAATAACCAGCTTCTTTGGCTCTTTCTAAAAAACGAGCAACATTAAAATCTAAATAACGCATTGCATTTAATTGGTCTAAAGATCTAAAACCACCTTTTAAAACTGTTTCTTCAGTAATTTCACTTTCTAAAATAGGTGTATAACTTTCTTTTTTATCTGGCACAGTAAAAGGCATGTGATTTGTTGCAGTTTGAATGTACGCAACAAATGGTTTTCCTTTTTTATGTAATTGTTTTAATTTTTTATCAGACTCTTTAAATAAATCATAATCATCAATTCCCCAAACATCAGCTCGGTTTTCTTCTTCAAAACCACCTTCTTCATAGATTATTAAGTCTTTTATGTTCGATTGAAAAACGCCTCTAATATTAGCCCAATTGGCAGAACCGCCAATAAAATATAGTTTTTCATAATCTTTATATTGATCAAAAATAATGCGTTGGTCTATAATCATTGGGTTTCTAGAAGCCGTTTTTACGTCTTCAATATCTGGTAAGCCGGTTATACTTGCAAAAACGCTACCTGCAGTTCCTGGTTTATGAACATAAAATTTAGAAAAACTTAAACTCTTTTTGATTATTGAATCTATTTTTGGTGAACTATTTAAAGGATTTCCATAGTTACTTAAAGTTGCAGTTCCGGTAGACTCTAACATTACATAAACAACATTTGGTTTTTCTTTATAATGGTCTTTAAAAGTTACTTTTTTTGCAAAATTAATAGTGTCTTTTGGTAAGTTTAAATGTTTTGCAATTACTGGGTAGTAAGTTTTAAATTTCTCAATATCTACACCTTCACTTCTAAATTTAAAGCTATCAAAAAAATATAAAACGGGGTTTAAGGCAAACTGATTTACTGTGTTTTTTTTAGAGAAAAAAGCTTCACTCCATCTTAAAGGATAATGATTTACACTATTGTAAATACCAAAAGATAATAATAAAAAAGTTACAATAAAATGTATCGTTTTTATTTTTTTAGTGTTTTTTATAGTTATTTTAATGAATGAATTATAAAGAAAACCCGCAAATTTATAGATGATAAAACCTAAAATAAGCAATGCAAAAAGACCTTTGTAAACCGGGTAGCTTTCTGCCAATACTTGACTAGAAATTTTTAAATTCCCTAAAAATCGCAGTGAAGAAGCATCTAAACGAATTCCTAAATATTCATAATAACCTAAATCAAATATATAAAAGAGCGTTAAAATTAAGTAGGATAATATTAAATAAATTGTTGCTATTTTTTTGTAAACTGTCTTTTCAAAAAAACGATAATTAGTAATTAAAACAATAATTGCTAATGGAAAAAAAGTAAGAATAGCTAATTTTAAATCAAAACGTATACCTAAAAATAGTGCTTTTTGTATTTCTGATTTTGTAATATCGTCTAAGTTTACAAAAAAAACATAGAAGATTACTCTAAATAATATATTAAAAACAAATAGGAAAAAAATATTTGTAAAGATGTACTTTATATAATTTGGAATTTTTTTATACATATTCTTTAAATAAAAATGCAAATGTACATTTTTGAATTGTTTTGGTTACATAATTTTAAGCCAAAAACGAGCACAAAAAACAAAATATATAAATCTTGTATTACTTTATTGATAAAGAATTTCTAGTATAATTCTAAAGTTTTATCCAACTTTCGCAAGCGACTTCGTTTTCACTTTCTGTAAACCATGTTTTTGGTGCAATTACAGTTTTATCTTTATTTGTGTTTAACCAAGCTCCCCACCAAGAAAAACTACTGTTTGCAGTAATATTGTGTTTGCATAAACTCATTAAATGCATATCTTCATGAGGTATTACTTCGTGATCTATATAAGTTACATTTTCTATTTTAATACTTTGTTTTGCCCAATTTAAATCATCAGAAAAAACATAAAAATGAGTGTTACTATATTTTTTATTTATTAATTTTATAGCTTCAGAATAATAATGCAAACCACAAGTTCCGTGAATGCTATTTGTTTTTCTATCAGAAATAAAATCGCCTCGTCTAACATGTAAAGAACATGAGTTTTCTTTTGATTTTATTTCTTCTGAAAAAGCAACTGTTGAATTTGAATGTTTTTCTTTAATTACAAATTGTTCTAATAAAATTGCTCTTATTTCTTTAAAATATTTTTCTGTTTGAAACCTTCCTTTTACATATTCGTTTTTAGGAATGTTTAAAAAAGTCTCATTAAAAAGTAAACTTTTTTCTTTTAAAAACTTTCTTAAACCTAATTCTGATTGAAAATTAGAAACGTTCGTAGTGGTTTTTAAATCAATTTTAAATTTATTTAATTGATAACCGCCATGTAATTTAAATCTTTTAGATTTAGAAATATCTATTTTTACTTTGTAACCTCTTTGTTCTAAGTTTTTTGCATAAGCATATTGAAACATTTGACCGCCAAGTCCGCCAATAATTTTAACTATAATCATTTAAATTCTATTTAAGAGGTTCAAACAAAAATACAAATGTTATTGCAATTTTCTTTTATCAATTGATGATTAAAAGTAGAGAAAACAATAAATTTGTTTTTTTTCTTAAAATAAGAAAATATAATAGCATAGAATTTTAAAGTTTATAATTATTCTAAATTTAAAGTCCTTTTTTTATATAAAATTAAAGGAATTCAGTCTTAATGATTAATTATTTACGAATTAGCGATTAGTAAAAAATATGAAGTATACAGAAGCAGTTTCATCAGAAATTTTTAGTGTAATATCTAACGCGTCAAAACAATTAGGAATTAAAAGTTATGTAATTGGTGGTTTTGTACGCGATTATTTCTTAAAAAGAGGAACAGCAAAAGATATAGATGTTGTTGCTATTGGAAGCGGAATTAAATTAGCAGAAAAAGTAGCAAAATTATTACCAAATAAACCAAAAGTTCAAGTTTTTAAAACTTACGGTACAGCAATGTTACGTTATAAAGATATAGAAATTGAGTTTGTTGGAGCTAGAAAAGAATCGTATTCTGAAGAAAGTAGAAACCCAGAAGTTTCTGAAGGTACTTTACAAGACGATCAAAATAGAAGAGATTTTACCATAAATGCATTAGCAATCAGTTTAAATGAAGAAAAATTTGGTGAATTATTAGATCCTTTTAACGGAATTGAAGATTTAAAAAATAAGATTATAAAAACGCCTTTAGATCCAGATATTACCTATTCTGATGATCCTTTAAGAATGATGAGAGCTATTCGTTTTGCTACACAATTAAATTTTAAAATTGAACAAGATTCACTTTTATCCATAAGCAAAAATGCTAATCGACTTAAGATTATAACAAGAGAAAGAATTGTTGATGAATTAAATAAAATAATATCATCAGCAAAACCATCTATAGGTTTTTTACTTTTAGAGAAAACAGGTTTATTGCCTCAAATATTGCCAGAATTAGTTGCCTTAAAAGGAGTAGAAGAGGTTGAAGGTCAAAAACATAAGGATAATTTTTATCATACGCTAGAAGTTGTAGATAATATTGCTCAAAATACCAATGATGTTTGGTTGCGTTGGGCTGCTTTATTGCATGATATTGGAAAAGCACCTACAAAAAAGTTTAGTAAAAAAGTGGGTTGGACGTTTCATGCACATGAATTTGTAGGTTCAAAAATGGTTTACAAGTTATTTAAAAAGTTAAAAATGCCCTTGAATAACAAAATGAAATTTGTTCAGAAAATGGTGTTGCTAAGTTCTCGTCCAATAGTTTTAGCAAGTGAAGTTACAGATTCTGCTGTAAGACGTTTGGTTTTTGATGCTGGAGATGATATCAATTCCTTAATGACTTTGTGCGAAGCAGATATTACAACTAAAAATCCGAAGAAATTTAAACGTTATCATCAAAATTTTGAGTTAGTAAGAGCTAAAATAATTGAGGTAGAAGAGAAAGATAAAGTTCGTAATTTTCAACCTCCTGTTACTGGAGAAGAAATTATGAAAGCCTTTAGTTTAAAACCTTGTAGAGAAATTGGTCAAATTAAAGAAGCTATAAAAGAAGCTATTTTAGACGGCAAAATTCCGAATGAACACGAAGCATCTTATCAATTTATGATTGAAAAAGGTTTATCTTTAGGGTTAAAACAATCTTAAATGAATGCAAATTTAGAAACTTGGCATACAGTAATTTTTAATCAAGATAGAACAAAATTATTAGAGATTTTAGCCGATGATGTTGTTTTTCATTCGCCTGTTGTACATACGCCACAAAAAGGAAAACAACTTACATTTATGTATTTATCTGCAGCTTTTGTGGTTTTTTTTAATGATACTTTTAAATATGTTAGAGAGGTTGTAAACGAAACGGAAACGTTGTTAGAGTTTGAAGTTGAGATTGACGGTATTCTCGTAAACGGAATCGATATGATTTCTTGGAATGATGAAGGCAAAATAACCAGTTTTAAAGTAATGCTAAGACCTTTAAAAGCATTAAATTTAATTCATGCCAAAATGGGTGAAATGCTTTTAAAATATCAAAATAAAAAATAATCATCCTTTTTTAACTATTTTTCTAAAATAAAACCTTTTTTTATTGCTAATTTCATATATTTATTGAGGATTTGTACTAATTAATCACACTCAAAAAAAAATGAAAATAAAGAAAGTACTTGTAGCAAATAGAGGAGAAATTGCAATAAGAATATTTAGAGCATGTTCAGAAATTAGTGTAAAAACGGTTGGTATTTTTACATACGAAGATCGATATTCTTTACATAGATACAAAGCCGATGAATCTTATCAAATTGGTGAAGACAACCAACCTCTAAAACCGTATTTAGACATTAATGCTATTATAAAAGTAGCCTTAGAAAATAATGTAGATGCAATTCACCCCGGTTATGGTTTTTTATCAGAAAATGCAGAATTTGCACAGAAATGTGAAGATAATAATATCATTTTTGTAGGTCCAAAAGTATCTGTTTTAAAATCTCTTGGTGATAAAATTGCTGCTAAAAAAGTAGCCATTGAAAACGATATTCCTATTATTAGAAGTAATCAAAAGCCTTTAGAAAGTTTAGAAATTGCGCTTTTTGAAGCCAATATTATTGGTTATCCTTTAATGCTAAAAGCGGCTTCTGGTGGTGGAGGACGAGGAATGCGAGTTATTAGAGAAGAAGAAGAATTAAAAAAAGCTTACGGAGAAAGTAAAAGAGAAGCCTTAAATGCTTTTGGTGATGATACTGTTTTTTTAGAAAAATTTGTAGAAAATCCGAAGCATATAGAAATTCAAATTGTTGCAGATAATTACGGCAATACGGTTCATTTATTTGAGAGAGATTGTTCGGTGCAACGTCGTTATCAAAAAGTAATAGAATTTGCGCCGTCTTACGGATTAAAAGAAGAAACAAAAAATGATTTATACAACTATGCAATTACTATTTGTAAAGCTGTAAATTATAATAATATTGGTACTGTAGAGTTTTTGGTTGATGATGATGGTTCTATTTATTTTATAGAAGTAAATCCTAGAATTCAAGTAGAACATACGGTTACAGAAGTTGTTACAAATATTGATTTGGTAAAAACACAATTATTTATTGCTGGCGGATATAAATTATCTGATCAACAAATAAAAATTGCTAATCAAAAATCAATCAAAATTAACGGTTACGCATTGCAATGTAGAATCACTACAGAAGATCCGCAAAATGATTTTAAACCAGATTTCGGTACGATTTCTACTTACAGAAGTGCTTCTGGATTTGGAATTCGACTGGATGCAGGAAGTGTGTATCAAGGTGTTAAAATTTCCCCGTTTTTTGATTCCATGTTAGTAAAAGTTACGGCAAATAGTAGAACTTTAGATGGAGCATCAAGAAAAATTAGAAGAGCTTTAAGCGAGTTTAGAATACGAGGTGTAAAAACAAATATGCCTTTTTTAGATAATATTTTAAAACACGATACTTTTAAAAAAGGAGCAATTACTGTTAATTTTATCAAATCAAATCCTGATTTATTTATTTTTAAAGCGCCAAGAAATAGAGCTAATAAAGTAATTACTTATTTGGCAGATATTACTGTAAACGGTAATCCTGATGTTAAGAAATTTGATGCAACTAAAACATTTATAAAACCAAGAATTCCTAAATTTGATGCTGATGCAAGATTTCCAAAAGGAACAAAAGATCTATTAACAGAATTAGGTCCGGATAAATTTTCTCAGTGGTTAAAAAATGAGAAAAAAATACATTATACAGATACTACAATGCGTGATGCGCATCAAAGTTTATTAGCAACCAGAATGCGAACTTTTGATATGCTAAAAGTTGCTGAAGGATATGTAAAAAATAATCCTGATATTTTTAGTATGGAAGTTTGGGGAGGCGCAACTTTTGATGTTTGCTTACGATTCTTACAAGAAAATCCGTGGGAACGCTTGCAATTGTTAAGAGCAAAAATGCCAAATGTTTTGCTGCAAATGTTAATTAGAGGTTCTAATGGCGTTGGTTATAAAGCATATTCAGATAATTTAATTGGTAAGTTTGTAGAACAATCTTGGGAAAATGGCGTTGATTTATTTAGAGTTTTTGATTCTTTAAACTGGATGAAATCTATTGCGCCTTGTATAGAACATGTTCGTACAAAAACGCAAGGTTTGGCAGAAGGTTCAATTTGTTATACAGGTGATATTTTAGATGTAAAAAACACCAAATACAACTTAAAATATTATGTTGATTTAGCAAAAGAAATAGAAAGCTCTGGCGCTCATATTTTAGGAATTAAAGACATGGCAGGTTTATTAAAACCTTATGCAGCATCAGAATTAGTGGGTGCATTAAAAGCCGAATTAAACATTCCTGTTCATTTACATACGCATGATACATCATCAATTCAGTCTGCTACGTATTTAAAAGCAATTGAAGCTGGAGTTGACGTTGTTGATGTTGCTTTAGGCGGATTGTCTGGTTTAACTTCTCAACCAAATTTTAATTCTATTGTAGAAATGATGAAGTTTCATGAGCGTGAAAATCCGATAAATATTAATTCATTAAATGTGTATTCTAATTATTGGGAAACCGTAAGAGAGTATTATTATCCTTTTGAATCAGGATTAAAATCGGGTTCTGGAGAAGTTTTTCAGCATGAAATACCTGGCGGACAATATTCTAATTTAAAACCACAAGCGCAATCTTTAGGTTTAGAAGATCGTTTTCATGAAATTACAAAAATGTATGCAGAAGTTAATACATTGTTTGGAAATATTGTAAAAGTTACGCCAAGCTCTAAAGTTGTTGGTGATATGGCGCAATATTTAGTTAGCAACAATTTAACGGTAACAGATGTTTTAGAAAGAGGTGACACCATTTCTTTTCCGCAATCTGTTGCTAGTTTTTTTAAAGGCGAATTAGGTCAGCCTGTAAATGGGTTTCCAAAGAAATTACAGAAGTTAATTTTAAAAGATCAAATTCCTTTTACAGATAGACCAAATGCTCATATTCCACCAACAGATTTTGACAAAGAATATGCTGAATTCAGAAAAATATTTGAAAATGATTTAGGAAGAAAGATTGATTTTACCGATTTTTTATCCTATAAATTATATCCAAAAGTATTTACAGATGCGTATAATAATCATTTAAAATATGATAATTTAACGAATCTTCCAACCAAAAACTTCTTTTATGGCATGGAAATAGGAGAGGAGATTACCGTTGATATTGACAAAGGAAAAACATTATTGGTAACTTTAGATTATGTAGGAAAACCAAATTCTGAAGGAATGGTTACTGTGCATTTTAAAGTAAATGGACAAGGTAGAATTGTACAAGTTAAAGATAATTCTATTAAGGTTGAAACAGTTAGCAATGTAAAAGTAGATAAAAGTGATGCAACACAAATTGGTGCTCCATTACAAGGTTTGTTGTCAACGATTTTAGTGAAAAACGGAGAAGATATTGTGAAAAATCAGCCGTTATTTATAATTGAAGCTATGAAAATGGAAACTACCATTACAGCAAATGAAAACGGAACGATAAATAAAATAGTTTTAAAAGCAGGAACGATGGTAAATGCCGATGATTTAATTATTAAGTTGAAATAATGTTGATTAATCTGATATAATATAAATTATTGCAATGTCAGTTCGAGTGATTTTTGGTAAAAAATTGTATAGAGAACTTATTTTGTAATTAATTGTGGTTACTGTTAACATAAAAAAAACTTCAAATAATCATAAGAATTATTTGAAGTTTTTTTATTTTATTAGTGTTTAAAACTACTAAATGCTATTGTTAAAAAGATTGCATAGAAACTAGTTTAAAATATTCGCCTTTTTTTGCAAGCAATTCTTCATGTCTACCTTGTTCAACTATTTTCCCTTTTTTCATAACTGCAATAATATCAGCTTTTTGAATTGTAGAAAGTCTGTGAGCTATGACTAAAGAAGTTCTGTTTTGCATCATTTTTTCTAGAGCAACTTGCACCAATTGTTCAGATTCTGTGTCTAAAGCAGAAGTTGCTTCATCTAAAATCATAATTGGTGGATTTTTTAAAACTGCTCTTGCAATAGATAAACGTTGTTTTTGTCCACCAGAAAGAGAGTTTCCAGAATCACCAATATTAGTATTAAATTTTAGAGGTAAATCTTTAATAAATTCATAAGCATTTGCAATTTCAGAAGCTTCTTTAATCTGTTCTTCAGATGCGTTTTCAGTACCTAATTTAATATTATTTTTTACTGTGTCATTAAATAAAATAGATTCTTGAGTAACAATGCCCATTAAACCTCTTAAAGATTTTTTTGTGATGTCTTTAATTTCTATTCCATCAATAGAAATAGAGCCTTTATTTACATCATAAAAACGCGTAATTAAGTTTGCTAAGGTAGATTTTCCACTTCCAGATTGCCCAACTAAAGCAACAGTTTGTCCTTTTTTAATGGTTAAAGAAAAATCTTTTAAAACATAATCATTTTTGTATTTGAATGAAATGTTATTAAAGCAAATTTCGTTTTTAAAATCTTTTTTGATAAATGCATTAGGTTTGTCTTTAATACTGTTTTCAGTATTTAAAATTTGCATAATTCTTTCTGCAGAAGCTTCTCCTTTTTGAATGTTATAATAAGATGTTGTAATTAATTTAATAGGGTTTAAAACCGTATAAAACAAAACAATATATCCCATAAATTCATCTGGTTGCAGAGAACTTGTATTCGATAAAACTTCTGTTCCTCCATACCAAAGAATAGCAATAATAGTAGCAGAACCTAAAAATTCACTCATTGGTGATGCCAAAGTTTGTCTGTGAAAAACACTTGTCATTAAAGATCTAAAGGTTTCTGTTGAGGTATTGAATTTGCGTTCAATAATTTTCTCAGAATTAAAACCTTTTATCACTCTTAAACCTGTTAAAGTTTCTTCTATAAATGATAAAAAAGTTCCTGTTTCTTTTTGAGCTTTTATAGATTTTGCTTTTAATTTTTTGCTGATTGATGAAATAATAAATCCAGAAACTGGTAATAAAATAAAAACAAAAAGTGTTAATTTCAAACTCATAAAGAGCATGATAGAAATGGCAATCACAACTGTTAAAGGCTCTCTTACTATGGTTTCTATAGATGTTAGAATAGAAATTTCAACTTCTTGAACATCCGAAGTCATACGAGCAATAATATCTCCTTTTCTTTTTTCGGTGAAGTAGGAGATAGGCAACTCTACAATTTTATTGTAGAGTTTATCCCTTATATCCTTTACAATTCCTGTTCTTAAAAAAGTAATTACGTAAGAAGCTAAATATCTAAATAAATTCTTTAAAAAGAACATAGAAAGTGCTAATAAACAAATAAAGAAAAGTGTGTTTATTTGTCCTTCATTTTCTATTTTCTCAGAAATAAAATGATAAAAACTGTCTTTTAAAAAACCGCCAATTCTAGTAAATCCTTCATAAGTAGGTTTTGTAACTACTTTTTTATCCGTTCCAAAAAGTATTCCTAAAACAGGAATAAAAGCTAAAACTGATAAGACATTAAAAATAGCATAGAAAATATTGAAGATAATATTTAAAAGGGTAAATTTTCTGTATTTCTTCTCGTATCTTAAAATGTCTTTAAAATGATTCATTAATTCAATTTCATTTCCTTAATAATTCTTTGAATTTTAGCATCCAATTCAGCTTCAACAGTTTTTGCATTTTCTATTGCGTCCAAAGGAGTGTTTACACTAAAGTAGAATTTAATTTTAGGTTCTGTTCCACTTGGTCTTGCAGCGATTCTTGTTCCGTTTGCTGTTTGATAAATTAACACATTCGATTTTGGTAAATCAATTTCTGTTACTTCGCCAGTTATAATATTTTTCTTAGTTGATGCATCATAATCAGAAAGAGACTCTACTTTTTCTCCATCAATTTCAGTTAAAGGATTGTTACGCATATCGCTTAACATTTGTTGAATTTCTGCAGCACCGTCCATTCCTTTTTTGGTGATTGAAATTAAATGCTCTTTATAAAAACTATTTTTAACATAAATGTTTAATAATTCTTCATAGAAAGAGCTTCCGTGTTGTTTTGCATACGCAGCCACTTCACAAGCTAAAAGAGTAGCAGTTACAGCATCTTTATCGCGAACAAAATCACCAACCATATAACCAAAACTTTCTTCTCCACCACCAATAAAATCAAGCTCTGGAAAATCTCTTACCATTTTAGCAATCCATTTAAAGCCTGTTAAACCAACTTTGGTTTCAACATTATAAGTTTCAGCAACTTTATTTACTAATTCTGTAGAAACTATTGTGGAACCAACAAATTGTTTACCATTAATTTCACCTTCATCATTCCATTTTTTTATTAAAAAATTTGTCATTACAACCATGGTTTGATTTCCGTTTAATAACTTCATGTTTCCATCAAGGTCTCTAACAGCAACACCTAATCTGTCACAGTCAGGATCTGTACCAATTACAATATCAGCATTAATCTTATTAGCTAAATCAGTAGCCATTTTTAAAGCTTCTGGTTCTTCTGGATTTGGAGATTTTACAGTAGGAAAATCTCCATTTGGTACTCTTTGTTCTTCAACAATATGTATATCTGTATAACCTGCTTTTGCTAATGCATCTGGTACAGAAACAATAGAAGTACCATGTAAAGAAGTAAATACAATTTTTAAGTTATCTCTATTAATTCTATCAGATAAAGAACCATTTTTAACAGATGCTTCAATAAAATCTCTATCTACATCTTTACCTATTACTTCTATTAAACTTTCATTTGCATCAAATTTAATTTCAGAAAAATCTAAGTCATTTACTTTTGCAATAATTCCGCCATCATGAGGAGGAACAATTTGGCCACCATCTGCCCAATATACTTTATAACCATTGTATTCTGGTGGATTATGAGAAGCAGTTAAAACAATACCTGCATCACAACCTAAATGACGAACTGCATATGATAGTTCTGGAGTTGGACGTAAATCTTCAAAAAGAAATACTTTAATATTATTTGCAGATAAAACATCTGCAACTACTTTTGCGAATTTTTTACTGTTATGTCTACAATCAAAAGCAATTACAACTTTTAATTCTTCTTTTTTTACGTTTTCTATTAGATAATTAGATAATCCTTGTGTTGCTCTACCTAATGTGTATTTGTTAATTCTGTTGGTTCCTGCACCCATAACTCCACGCATTCCACCAGTTCCGAATTCCATGTTTTTGTAGAATCTGTCTGCTAAATCACTTGGATTGTTGTTAATGATATCTTGTATTTCTGATTGAGTTTCGGCGTCAAAAGTTGATGTTAGCCATTGTTTTGCTTTGTTTAAAATATCTTCCATAGAGAATTAAATTTTGGTTACTAAATTAGGTGAACAAATATACTATTTAGAAATTAAGTTTTTCTTTAATTGTGTAGTGTTTTTCGTCGCTTTTTGTTTTTATAATGAGTTCGCCAATAAAACCAGCTAAAAAAAGTAAAGTTCCTAAAATCATAGAGGTTAATGCAATGTAAAACCAAGGGTTGTCTGTAACTAAAATAGTTTTTGAACCATTATACAATTTATAAAGTTTGTAGGCGCCAATATAAAATGCAGATGTTGTTCCAAATAAAAACATAAAAGTACCCCAAAGCCCAAAAATGTGCATCGGTCTTTTGCCAAATTTTGATAAAAAGGAAATTGTAATTAAGTCTAAAAAACCGTTTATAAAACGGTCTATACCAAATTTTGTTACTCCATATTTTCTTGCTTGATGTTTTACAACTTGTTCGCCAATTTTTGTAAAACCTTCATTTTTAGCTAAAACAGGAATGTACCTGTGCATTTCGCCACTTACTTTTACGGTTTTTATAACTTCGTTTTTGTAGGCTTTTAATCCGCAGTTAAAATCGTGTAATTTTAATCCTGATGTTTTTCTTGCGGCAGCATTAAATAATTTTGAAGGGATATTTTTAGTGATAATATTATCGTATCTTTTCTTTTTCCAGCCAGAAATTAAATCGAAATCTTCATCAATAATTAAGTTATATAAATCTGGTATTTCTTCTGGATTGTCTTGTAAATCGGCATCCATAGTAATTACTACATTGCCTTTTGCTAGTTGAAAGCCGGCATCTAAAGCCTGACTTTTTCCATAATTTTTTTGAAAACGAATTCCTTTTACGTTCTTGTTTTTTGCAGACAATTGCTCAATTACATTCCAAGAATTGTCTTTGCAGCCATCATCAATAAAAATAATTTCATATAAATAACGATTGGATTGCATAACTTTTGCAATCCAATCGTGTAATTCTATTAAAGATTCATCTTCGTTAAGAAGTGGTATTACTACCGAGATATCCATATTTTTTGTTGTAAAGTTACAAGTTGTAAAGTTAAAAAGTCTTGAAGAAATACTTTCAAATTTGTTACTTTAAAAACTTTAAACTATAAATTTAATAAGTATCTTCTTCAGTTTTTTTCATAATTGCAGCAGTAATTGCAGAAATTACGAATCCTAAAAATAAACTCATAACTACAATACTACCATATAAAGATAATTCAAAATAATCCTTAGTCATTTTTGTAGACATTTCTATTTGATCGCTAGACATACCTGCATCTTCCCATTTAACTATTGATGATTCTATTACTTTGTTTTTAAAATCTGGTTCTATGAAATTAGTAAAAAGTAGTAAATATACTATTGAAATAATCATACTAATTAAAACGATTCCTAAACCAACTTTTACACCTTGTCCCCAAGATAAAAAACCTTCATTTTCAGATTTAAATTTTTTTATTCCTAATACTATAAAAGCTACAGTTAAAACAAGGCTTAAAACACTAGAAATCCAGTCGTTTTCTAGATAATTACCTCCCATTGCATATTTTATAAGTCCAGGAAGTATGCTTATAACTCCTAGAATTAATCCGTAGTTTAAAATAATACTTTTACTATTCGTTTGATTTTCCATTTTGTGTTTAAATTAGTTAGTGATACAAATATATGATTTTCATTTTTTAAAGTTTTTATTTTTATTAAAAGATTAAAACTAAAAAACATCTTATTAGTATTCAGTGAGTTAAAAGTGTTACAAAAAATTTAATAATTTTTTAAGTGATATAATAAAAATCTGTTGTAAATTTGCAGAGGCAAGTCCTACACAACTAGCTCCCTTTGAATCCCCCAGGGTGGGAACACAGCAAGGGTATTAGGTTGTAGCAGTGTGATGTAGGTAGCTTGCCTTTTTTTATGCGCTAAAGTTTCGTCTGGAATTTTACTAAATTTAGATTTCTTCATTTTCTTTACATTTATTTTTTGTTACTTCGTACTCTTATAATAAGAACTTAATTTTATGTCTAAAGTAATTTTAGTTACTGGTGCTTCATCTGGAATAGGAAAATCAATCGCAACTTTTTTACAAGAAAAAGGCTACAAAGTTTTTGGAACAAGTAGAAATCCTAAAAATGCAGAAAATTTTTCTTTTGAACTTATTGCTTTGGATGTTCTAAAAGTAGAAACCATTGAAAGTGCTGTTGCTTATATCATCAAAAAACAAGGAAGGTTAGATGTTTTAATTAATAATGCAGGAATGGGAATTACGGGCCCAATTGAAGATACGCCAACGGATGAAATGAGAGCCGTTTTTAATACCAATCTTTTTGGTGCTGTTGATGTAATGAAGGCTGTTTTGCCACAAATGAGAACACAAAAATCTGGAATGATTTTAAATGTAACTTCAATTGCTGGTTATATGGGTTTACCTTATAGAGGATTATATTCTGCTACAAAAGGAGCTTTAGAATTGGTTACAGAAGCTATAAGTATGGAGGTTAAAAACTTTGGAATTAAAGTTATAAATGTCGCTCCTGGAGATTTTGCAACAAATATTGCTGCAGGACGATATCACACGCCAGTTTTTGAAAACTCTGCTTATAAAGAAAATTATCAAGCAAATTTAGATTTGATGAATGCGCATGTTAAAGGCGGAATGAATCCTTTAGAAATGGCAAAAACGGTTTATAAAATCATCAATACAGAAAACCCCAAAATACATTATAAAGTTGGTGGATTTATGGAGAAATTCTCTATCGTTTTAAAACGTGTTTTGCCAGATAAAATGTATCAGAAAATATTAATGAATCATTATAAACTTTAGTCTACACTTATATGTTTATTAGGTATAGATTCTAAATAAGTATCTACTACAGCAATGTAGCATTCTGTTGCGCTAAACTCTATTTTTATCCAACCGTAATAACTATTTTCATCAATAGCCATTTTTACAATATAGTAATCATCTTTATTGTTTGATAACTCTTTTTTATATGTTAAGTTATTTTGTAGAAAAAAGTTATAGCTTTCATACGGAGCAGCAAATTCATAAAAAACATCAAGAGAATTTTTTACTTCTTCAGAATCAAATTTATTAGCGTCATATTTTTTTGTGTCTTCGGATGTAAAAGGAGGCTCAAAGATTACTGTGTAAGGTATTGAGCTTTTTTTAGGAGAATGTATTTCGTTTATAGACTCATCAACAGAAATTAATTTAATATTGTTGTAGGCAAAGTTTGGTACATTTCCTAAGTCAAATTTTTCTTCTGAAATTATGCTATAATCTGTAATTCCATCTTTATTTAAGTCGATGTCAATTGGTAATTGATTGTCAAAACAATCAGAAAAATAAGTGTAATTTGTATCTTCTACTTCATAATTTTCTTCAGTAAATTCTACCCAAAAATTAATTGTATATGTTTGTTTGTCATGATGATCTTTATAAACTAATTGACCAGTAAATTTTTTGTCAATTTCCCAATCTTTCATTTTAAACTCAAAAACTTGCATTTCTGTAACAGCAGAAATATCTGCAACAGAACCATAATAGTATTTATAGCAACGATCTATTTGTAAACAGCCGTCTTTTTTATTAAACACAAAAGCTAAAGTTTCTGTTTCACCATCTGTGCCCGCATTTTTAGTGTAACTAATTTTTACAGAATTATCTGTGTAAGTACCTTGCCAAAAAACAGGAGATTCATCATCAGCAATAACAATATTGTCTGAAGCAGAAACCTCAATTTCAGAAACATCGCAAATAATTTCACCTTCAATTCCTGTAATTAAAATTGTTTCATCACAAGAAAATAAAGTAGATATAAAAAAAAGAGTTATAATATATCTGTAAAATTTCATAATTATTTTATTATTAATGGTTTAGCTTTTTTTAATCTTTTGTTATAATTAGACCTTTAAAGTTTAATAAAGTTTAAAAATACTACTTTTTAATTACTAGTTAAAAACTTATTAGTATTATTTTATGTCTTAGTTATCTTTGTTTTATCTTTGTAAGATTAATTATTAACTAATATAATAACTCTTTTCAAGATGAAATTTTTCATAGATACTGCAAATTTAGAGCAAATTAAAGAAGCACAAGCTTTAGGAATTTTAGATGGTGTAACTACAAATCCGTCTTTAATGGCTAAAGAAGGCATTACTGGCGAAGCTAATATTATCAATCATTACAAAGCAATTTGTGAGTTAGTTGATGGCGATGTTTCTGCAGAAGTAATTGCTACAGATTTCGACGGAATGGTAAAAGAAGGTGAAGCTTTAGCTGCTTTAAATCCGCAAATTGTGGTAAAATTACCAATGATAAAGGATGGTGTAAAAGCGTGTAAATATTTCTCTTCTAAAGGAATTAAAACAAACGTAACCTTAGTGTTTTCTGCTGGTCAGGCTTTATTGGCAGCAAAAGCAGGTGCAACCTATGTTTCTCCGTTTATTGGTCGTTTAGACGATATTTCTACAGACGGAATGAATTTAATTGAAGAAATTCGTTTAATTTATGATAACTACGGTTTCGAAACTGAAATTTTAGCAGCTTCTGTGCGTCATACAATGCACATTATTAATTGTGCAAAATTAGGCGCGGATGTTATGACGGGACCTTTAAGTGCAATAGAAGGTTTGTTAAAACACCCTTTAACAGATAGTGGTTTGGCTAAATTTTTAGAAGATTACAAAAAAGGAAACTAAAAAGAAGCCCATCCTAACCTTCCCAAAAGGAAGGAACTGTTGCAGGAATTGAGGTATGGAAATATTTATTAGAAGCTATTTCCTGCTTTCGCTACTCGCTTTTTTTGCTAAAAAAGGCAAAAAAGAGCTCAAACAGACCGCTCAATCAGGGCTAGATTTGTTTGCAAGCTAAAAGCAACATTTAAAAGAATTGCTCGTTTTTAACGAATATTAAAAATATAGAACTCCAAATTTATAAAGTTTGGAGTTTTTTTCTCAAAAGAAAAGATTTTTTGCGCAAAATAAATAACATAAACGGTTTTTCCTCTAAGCCTGCATTTAGCGCAGACGAAATGGGGGAATTAAAAGGGGCTTTTCCACAGAAACCTTTAGCACAAATGGTAATTTCGGCTTGTCATCAATTTCATATTGATACGGTTGTTATTTCTCCAGGTTCACGAAATGCGCCACTTACAATTGGTTTTTCTAACCATACAGAAATTGAAACATTAAGTGTTGTAGATGAGCGTTGTGCTGCTTTTTTTGCTTTGGGTATTGCGCAACAAACCAAAAAACCAGTGGCAATTGTTTGTACTTCTGGTTCTGCTTTGTTAAATTATTATCCTGCAATTGCAGAAGCTTTTTATAGCAATATTCCGTTAGTTGTAATTTCTGCAGACAGACCAAAACATTTAATTGATATTGGCGACGGACAAACAATTCGTCAAGAAAATGTGTTTGAAAATCATATTTTGTTTTCTGCAAATTTGGTAGAAAATGAAAAGTTTAAAACACGCAATTCTCAATTAATTGGCGAAGCTTTACAAATAGCAACCTCACAAAAAGGACCTGTGCATATAAATGTTCCTTTTGATGAGCCTTTGTATGAAACGGTCGCAGAATTGCAAGAATTTCATTTCCCTCATATTTCTTTAAGTTCTTTAGATAATTCTCATATAAATTATGATAATTTTTCTAAAATTTGGAATGCAGCTGAAAAGAAAATGATTTTAGTGGGAGTAAATTATCCTGATGAAGGTTTACACAAATTAATAGATTTTTATGCTGATGATAAATCTGTTTTAATATTAACAGAAACAACCTCAAATTTATATCATAAAAATGCTGTAAATTCAATAGATCAGCTTATTTTTTCTTTGGAAGAAAGTCAGTTGCAAGATTTAAAACCAGAAATTCTTATCACATTTGGAGGAATGATTGTTTCTAAAAAAATAAAACAATTTTTAAGAAAACAACAACCAAAACATCATTGGAATATTGATGAACGTAAAGCAGTAAATACATTCTTTTGTTTATCAGAATTTATACAAACAAAACCAGTAGATTTCTTTTCTAATTTCAACAAATTAATATTAAAAAAGGAAAGTAATTATCAGCAAAAATGGTTGCAACTTCGTGATGAAAAACGAGTAAAACATCAACAATATTTATCAAAAACAGTACATTCAGATTTTAAAGTTTTTGAACAAATTTTAGAAAGTATTCCAAAGAATTCTCAGTTGCAAATTAGTAACAGTGCTATTATTAGATATGCGCAGTTATTTACGATTGATAAAACAAACACTATTTTTTGTAATAGAGGAACAAGCGGAATTGATGGCAGCACAAGTACAGCAATAGGAGCAGCTTTTGCAAACAAAAATCAGACGGTTTTTATTACGGGTGATATCAGCTTTTTTTACGATTCTAATGCACTTTGGAATACTAATATTCCATCAAATTTTAGAATTATTTTAATTAATAATTCTGGCGGTGGAATTTTTAAAATTTTACCCGGACCAAAATTAACCAATGCATTGTCATTTTTTGAAACGCCACATTGTTTAACTGCAGAACATTTGTGTAAAATGTATGAGTTTGAGTATCAGAAAGCATTTTCATCCGAAAGTGTAACAGAAGAATTGAAAGGTTTCTATAAAACATCAGAAAAACCAAAAATTTTAGAAATTTTTACACCAAGTGCAGAAAATGATTTAATTTTAACAGCATATTTTAAATATATACAATAATGGATATACAAGAACACGACGATTTCGAAGAAGTAGAAATGAATTTGAAAGAAGGAGATAAAGTGCAGTTGATAATTGAGACTGAAACTAATTTAGGTTATACAGTTTTAATTAATGAAGAATTTGATGGTTTACTTTTTAGAAGTGAAGTTTTTCAAGAGTTAGAAGAAAACATGGAAGTTGTTGGTTATATCAAAAATATTAGAGAAGATGGTAAAATCGATGTTTCTTTAAGGCCACAAGGTTTTAGAAATGTCATAAATTCTGATGTAGAAAAAGTACTTGTAAAACTAAAAAATAGTAGGGAAGGTTTTTTATTATTAACAGATAAAAGTTCTCCTGATTCTATTCGTTTTCATATGAAAATGAGTAAAAAAGCATTTAAAAAAGCTGTTGGAAACTTATATAAACAAAAGCTTATTCTTATTAAAGAAGACAGAATAGAGCTTTTATAGTGTTCGGTTTACAGTATCAGTATTCGGTTGCAGTATTCAGTCATTTTAATAGGCTAAATACTGTCAACTATTTTACTGCCCACCAAGTCTTAAAATATTTTCATAATAAGCATCTGCATTTGGGTCTGATGGATCCATTTTACCGTAACCAATTTTGTATTGTCTTATTGCTTTTTTAATCATTTTTCCTGTTTCGTAATATTTACCGATGTAATAATCGCCTAAAGGAGAAGATGGAAATATTTTTAAAATCATTTTACCAAAATCGCGCAAACGATCTCCATTTTCTTTTTCAATAATTATGTTTTCAATAGCGTAAATGTCGCTTTCTCTAATTCCTAAATTAGTACCAAAAAGAAATTCAATTTCTAGGTATTTATTTTCTAAATAAGAAATTGCATCTAAAGGAGCTAGTTCTTTAATGTATTTATCATATTCTTCTTTTGTGATTCCAGAATAGACTTCAAAAACTTTTGTAAGTGCTCTAGGTATTGCCTCGCTCATAGCAGAAATTGAGCTAGAAGTAGTAATAACATCGTTATTAACGTTAAAGTTTTTAATGCCTAAGGTAGATAATCCTTTTTGAACTTGATTAATTTTATTTTGCTTTTCGGGAGAAAATGATGTGGAATTATTTGTGTAAAAATAAAATGTATTGTCTTCTCGTCCAAATTTTGGTAGATTGTAAGATTGTAATTCGCCACCAATAAAATCAGAAAAACTAGGATTTATACAAATAAAAGAATTGATAAAAGCAGTGTCCTCTTGTAAAAAGTGTGAGATTAAATTGGCGGAATAACCTTGGCCAACCAAAGTGATAAATGGCGATGTTCTGTAAGTGCTTTCCATATAAAACAACACTTCATCTCTTATAAAAGTGTAGAAATTTTGTGCACTAGCAGTTAATTCCCCAGTGTTTCTATTAAATGAAACATCAGCACCTTTGGTATCTTTCATAGAAACACCAACAACAATTTGTTTTGGTGCTTTGTCTTTTTTTGAAAATAAAATGGAGTTGCCAACATAAATGTCAAACATATAATCTTCATCTAATACAATTGCTAAAGGATAATTTTTAATGCTGTCTTTTTCATATCCTTCAGGAATATAAATGCTGATGCTTCTATCAGAATCTAAAAAAGTTGATTCTAAGTTTTTCTGAATTATTTTTTGAGAATATCCGCAGAAACAAAAAAGTATAAATAATAATGTGAGTGATTTCTTAATCATAAGTTAGAATGTTTATTTTTGCAAGCAATGATCTTTTGTTCTGTTAAAAGAACGTACAAAATACAAAATTATGATACAACCCGAATGGAAAACTGTTAAAGAATATGAAGATATTACCTATAAAAAGTGTAATGGAGTTGCAAGGATAGCTTTTAACAGGCCAAATGTTAGAAATGCTTTTCGTCCAAAAACAACAAAAGAGTTGTATGATGCTTTTTATGATGCTGGAGAAGATGTTAATATTGGTGTGGTTTTATTGTCTGCCGAAGGACCAAGTACAAAAGATGGCGTGTATTCTTTCTGTTCTGGTGGAGATCAAAAAGCAAGAGGTCATCAAGGTTATGTTGGTGAAGATGGTTATCACAGATTAAATATTTTAGAAGTTCAACGTTTAATTCGTTTTATGCCAAAAGCAGTAATTGCTGTGGTTCCTGGTTGGGCAGTTGGTGGTGGACATAGTTTACATGTAGTTTGCGATTTAACGTTAGCGTCTAAAGAGCACGCAATTTTTAAACAAACAGATGCAGATGTAACTTCTTTTGACGGTGGTTATGGTTCTGCTTATTTGGCAAAAATGGTTGGTCAGAAAAAAGCTAGAGAAATTTTCTTTTTAGGAAGAAATTATTCTGCGCAAGAAGCATACGAAATGGGAATGGTAAATGCAGTTATTCCGCATGATGAATTAGAATCTACTGCTTATGAATGGGCGCAAGAAATTTTAGCGAAATCGCCAACATCCATAAAAATGTTAAAATTTGCAATGAATTTAACAGATGACGGAATGGTTGGTCAACAAGTTTTTGCAGGTGAGGCAACACGTTTAGCGTATATGACTGAAGAAGCAAAAGAAGGTAGAGATGCTTTTTTAGAAAAGAGAAAACCTAACTTTCCAAAAAGATGGATTCCATAGAGGTTTTAGTAATCAGTTATTAGGTTTAGCCCGGTTGAAACCTTTTTTTTAATTTAAAATTATGAAAACTTCAAAAATTCGTAATTTTAAATTTATAATTTGTAATTAAGTAAAATGAAATCACAAGTAGTATCTTTTTTAATAAAATGTCCAGATCAAAAAGGATTGGTAGCAAAAATTACCAGTTTCTTTTATGAAAAAGGATTCAATATAGTAAGTTCACAGCAATATGTAAATGCGATTGAGAACACCTATTTTATGCGAATTCGTTTAAATGCGGATGGAACCACACTTTCTAAAAGTGAGTTAGAAAGTAGTTTTTTAGAATTGGCAACTCCTTTAAAGATAGATTGGTCTGTAAATTATGATGATAAAAAGCAAAATGTTGCCATTATGGTTTCGCATACAAGTCATAATTTATATGATTTGCTAGAGCGTTCTAAAGAAGGACGATTGGCCTGTAATGTAAAAATGATTATTAGTAATCATGATAAGTTAAGATATATTGCAGAAATGTTTAATGTCCCTTTTCATTATTTACCGGTTACTAAGGAAACGAAGTTGGCGCAAGAATCTCAGGTAATTGATTTGTTAGATGCTAATGAAATCGATTTGATAATTATGGCTAGATATATGCAAATTTTGTCTTCGGATTTTATCAATCATTATCCAGAGAAAATTATCAATATTCACCATTCTTTTTTACCTGCTTTTCAAGGAGCAAACCCTTATAAAAAAGCATACGAAAGAGGTGTGAAGTTAATTGGTGCTACAGCACATTATGCAACAGAAGACTTAGATGAAGGGCCAATTATTGAGCAAGATGTAAAACCTGTAACGCACGAAAGTACGCCAACAACTTTAAAGAGGATTGGTGCAGATATCGAAAAATTGGTGTTAGCAAGAGCGGTGAAAAACCATTTAAATCATCAAATAATTGTTTCAGGAAATAGAGCCATTGTTTTTCCGGAAGCGGGAGAGTAATAGCCCATCTTAATCTTCCCGAAGGGAAGAAACTGTTGTGTTAAAAACCGTTTGAATAAAATATATTTCCGAAAAAAAATAATTTAGTAGTAAAATACATAATTGTTTTTTCGTAACGATAAAGAGAAGAGTGTTTTCCCCTTCGGGGAAATTAAAAGGGGCTTATGAAAATAATTTGTATTGGGCGCAATTACGCAAAACACATAGAAGAATTAGCAAACGAAAGACCAGAAAATCCTGTTGTTTTTTTGAAGCCAGATTCTGCTATTTTACCAAGAAAAAATCCGTTTTTTATTCCGCCATTTTCTGATGATGTTCATTATGAAGTAGAAGTTTTGGTGAAAATAAATAAAGTAGGTAAACATATTGATGCAAAATTTGCTCATAAATATTATGATGAAATTGGTTTAGGAATCGATTTTACAGCAAGAGATGTGCAAGCAAAATGCAAAGAAAAAGGTTTGCCTTGGGAAAAAGCAAAAGCTTTTGATGGAAGTGCAGTTGTAGGAGAATTTTATCCGAAGGAAGAATTTGATTTAGATAATTTAAAGTTTCAATTATTTAAGAATGATGAAATTGTTCAAGATGGAAATACAAATGCTATGTTATGGAAAACTGATGAGCTGATTGCTTATGTTTCTCAATATTTCACCTTAAAAAAAGGAGATATTATTTTTACAGGAACACCAGCAGGAGTTGGTAGAGTTGTGGAAAACGATACATTAAAAGGTGTAATAGAAGGTAAGGAAGCTTTTAATATTAGAGTAAAGTAAATTAAAATTGGCAATAAAACTTCTTAGTTATATTTTTTTATTTTATGTAGGTTTTTATTTTTATAGACTTGCAGAAAATCATAATAAATATAAATGGCTTTGTGGTTTTTTAGGTATTGCTTCATTTTTCTTGGGTAGTATTTTGTATTTATTATATATCAGGTTTTTTACTGAAATAATTATCAATGAGTTTGAAATAACTAATTTATCCTTTAAGTCGTCAATTGCTGGTTTTGTTTTTGTTGTATTTTTATTTAAAATTTTAAATTTTATTTGGAGTAAAAAAAAGAAATTAAAAAATGAAGTAGATAAAATTGGTGAAGATTAAAGTTGGGTATATTTAACTTTCAACCTTAATAAAATAAAAAATATGTTAGGATTAATATTAATCTATTGGCTTGGAAAAAAGTTTTACAAATTAGCAGAAGAATATAATAAAAGTCAGTGGGGTTATGCAATTCTAGGAATTGTAGTCTATTACGCAGTCAGTATAATTTTCGCTACAGTTATATTAATTATAATCGAAAGTTTTTCTAATACCTTAAACGATTATATTTTAGGGTTAATTGCAATGCCATTTGGTCTTTTAGGATGTTATTTATTGTATAAATATTTAGAGAAAACTTGGGAGCATAAAAATCCTATAAATGATAGTTTAATAGATCAAATAGGAAAAACGGAAATATAAAATATTAGTAGAATAATCAAGGTTTAAATAAATCTATGAAAGCAGAAATAATAACGATAGGAGATGAAATTCTTATTGGTCAAATTGTAGATACAAATTCTCAATTTATTGGGATAGAATTAAATAAAATCGGAGTTTCAGTTTATCAAATAACTTCCATTCAAGATGATAAACAACATATTTTAAATGCTTTAAAAGAAGCGCAAGAAAGAGTAGATATTGTAATTTTAACAGGAGGTTTAGGTCCTACAAAAGATGATATCACCAAAAAAACAATTGCCGAGTATTTTAATGATGATAAGCTCATAGAATATCCAGAAGTAATAGCACATATAAAAGAGATGTTCAAAAAACTAGATCATCCATTTAATGAGGTTCAAAGATATCAAGCGCAATTGCCATCAAAAGCTACTTTATTAAAGAATAATTTTGGTACAGCGCCAGGAATGTGGTTTTATGAAAATAATACTGTCTTTATATCGCTACCAGGTGTTCCTTATGAAATGAAAGGTTTAATTACCAATGAAGTTTTACCAAGAATTCAAAAACAATTTAAGTTGCCTTTTATCATTCATAAAACAATTATGACGTATGGAGCAGGTGAAAGTATGATTGCAGAAAGAATAGAAAATTTTGAAAACAATTTACCATCCTATATAAAGTTAGCGTATTTGCCATCATTTGGTAAAGTTCGTTTGCGTTTATCCGCCAAAGGCGATACAAAAGAAATTCTTGAAAAAGAGTTAAATGAAAAAGTAGCAGAAGTTTATGCATTAATTCCAGAAATTATAACAGGTTTGGATGATAATGGTACGATAGAAAAAAGAATAGGAGAGTTGCTTGCAGAAAAAGGAAAAACGATTTCTACAGCAGAAAGTTTAACTGGCGGAAAAATTGCGTCAACAATAGTTTCAGTTCCTGGAGCTTCTACCTATTATAAAGGTAGTATTGTAGCCTATTCATCAGAAGTTAAAAATAGTTTGCTAAATGTTTCAAAAGAAACGATAGAAAAGTATTCTGTGGTTAGTAAAGAGGTTGCTTTGGCAATGGCAAAAGGAGCAAAACAAAAGTTAAAAACAAATTATGCAATTGCAGTAACAGGAAACGCTGGGCCAACAACAGACCTTACAGATAAAAGTGTGGGTGTTGTTTTTATTGCATTAGCAACAGATACAGGTGTTTACGTAGAAGAGTTTAACTTTGGGCAACCAAGAGAAAGAGTCATTGAAAAAACGGTAAATAAGTCGTTAGAGATGCTTCTAAAAGAAATATTAAAAAATTAATAAAATTATTTTGCTCACAATTAGAATTAATTGTAGATTTGCACCTCGTTTAGAGATAACAATAAAAATACTGTCAAGATAATGTCTAGAGTTTGTGAATTAACAGGGAAAAAAGCAATGGTTGGGAACAATGTTTCTCATGCTATGAATAGAACAAAGAGAACATTTGACGCTAATCTAATGACCAAGCGTTTTTATATTCCAGAAGAAGATAAATGGATTACATTAAAAATATCTGCTTCAGCTTTAAAAAATATTAACAAGAAAGGAATTTCTGCAGTTATTAAAGAAGCGAAAGCTAACGGATTTTTAACAAAATAATCTAAAGCTATTAAAAACATACAGAGATGGCAAAAAAAGGAAACAGAGTTCAAGTAATTTTAGAGTGTACAGAGCACAAAGCTTCAGGAGAAAGAGGTACTTCTAGATATATAACTACAAAGAACAAAAAGAACACTCCAGATAGAATGGAAATTAAAAAATTCAATCCTATCTTAAAGAAAATGACTGTTCACAAAGAAATTAAATAATTAAAACATCTAGAACTCAGAAAAGAGCATATAGATTAAAAACATTTAGACAATGGCAAAAAAAACAGTTGCATCGTTACAAACATCTTCAAAAAGATTAACTAAAGCTATAAAAATGGTTAAATCTCCAAAATCTGGAGCTTATACATTTGTGGAAACGATTATTATACCAGAAAAAGTAAATGAATTTTTAGCAAAAAAGTAATATTTACTATATAAAATATTTTAAGCTACTTTCTAATTTAGAAAGTAGCTTTTTTTATGGATAATAATTGCGTATTTTTGGGCGTTACCTAAAGGTCGTGCTTAGAATTTATCTTGAGCGAAGTCGAAAGGTTATATCTTTTTTTTTTCGTATCTAAAAAAAGGATGCCATTTCAATCATTAACGCGACTTCTTAAATGACAAATTGACCAAACCTAATAAATGGCATACTTTTTAAGGTAGTTCGTTTAGCATATAAAAACAGATTATGAGTTTTTTTAAAAAAATATTTTCGAAAGAAAAAAAAGAAACCTTAGATAAAGGTTTAGAAAAATCGAAAGAAAGTTTCTTTGGTAAATTATCGAAAGCAGTTGCAGGAAAATCTAAAGTAGATGATGATGTTTTAGATAATTTAGAAGAAATTTTAGTAGCATCAGATGTTGGTGTAAATACAACACTAAAAATTATTACCAGAATAGAAGAAAGAGTTGCTAAAGATAAATATGTTGGTACAGACGAATTAAATAGAATTCTACGCGAAGAAATTGCAGGTCTTTTATCTGAAACTAATGTTGGTAACGAAACCGATTTTACAATTCCTGCAAACAAAAAACCGTATGTAATAATGGTTGTTGGTGTAAACGGCGTTGGTAAAACTACCACAATTGGTAAGTTGGCAAGTCAGTTTAAAAAACAAGGATTAAAAGTAGTTTTAGGAGCCGCAGATACTTTTAGAGCCGCAGCAATAGATCAGTTACAAGTTTGGGCAGATAGAACAAATGTGCCAATTATTCGTCAAGAAATGGGTTCTGATCCTGCTTCTGTAGCTTTTGATACCTTAACATCTGCCGTTACTCAAAATGCCGATGTTGTAATTATTGATACTGCTGGTCGTTTGCATAATAAAGTGAACTTAATGAACGAGTTAACGAAGATTAAACGTGTGATGCAAAAAGTGGTAGCAGATGCGCCACATGATGTTTTATTAGTTTTAGATGGTTCTACAGGTCAGAATGCATTTGAACAAGCAAAACAATTTACATTAGCAACTGAAGTTACTTCTTTAGCAGTTACAAAATTAGACGGAACAGCAAAAGGCGGAGTTGTAATTGGAATTTCAGACCAGTTTAAAATTCCTGTAAAATATATTGGAGTAGGAGAAGGAATAGACGATTTACAAGTTTTTAACAAACATGAGTTTGTAGATTCTTTTTTTAAATAGAATATAGATAATAATTTTATAAGTTAAAAGTAGAAATGCTTACTACTTGTCAGTTCGAGTGATTTTTGAGGCACGAAAAAATTGTATCGAGAACTTTTTCTTTTAATTCAAAACATCTCGATACAAAATTCTTGAAAAAAGAATTTCACTCGATGTGACAGTTCGCATAGAAACTTACGTAAATCATGGTTATAAAATTACCCAAACATAAACCTTTATAATCACTAGATTTAGATAAAAAGGAGAATAAAGAAAATTCTTTTAGCGGTTACAAAATTAGACGGAACAGTCTCAAATACGGAGTTGTAATTGATATTTCAGACTAGTTTAAAATTCCTGTAAAATATATTGAAGTAGTAGAAGGCGTAGATTCATTAATATTTTTCTTTTTCAATAATTATTGGCAACTTTAACATGTTTATGTAACTTTCTATAAACTTAATAGTTAAGTTACCTTTTTAAAAGGAGAAAAGGCAAAGTATAGCTACCTTTTTTTAATCATATTTATGTAAGAAACAATTCTATTCAATTACGTCATTCATCTTTTCCCACAACTCATTATCAAAATTAGACAATGCAAAATTAGAGTCTTCTGCGGCTTCTCCCATTCTAATAATTATTAGTTTTTTACTTGGAACAACGTAAATTTTCTGGTCATTTTTTCCCAAAGCACATAACATATCAGCAGGAGCATTTGGTATTAATTCGCCATTAAATTGATACTGACTTTGTGGTAAATGATAATTCGGTTTTCCGTTTAACCACCAATAATATCCGTAAGAAGTATTAATATTTTGAGAAGTATTTGTAGCTTCATTTAAAAAGCTTTCAGAAACAATTTGTGTGTTTTCCCATTTTCCGTTTGCCGAAATTAACAACCCAAAACGCGCCATAGATCTTGTTGTGCTCCAATAAACACTTAAACTTCCTACATCTGTCCAAACTCCATTCATGTCAATTTTATCTCGTAATTTTGTATTAAAGTAGTTAGACCAAGTTGTATTGCTTGCGTTTGCAACAACATCTTGCATTTTTACATACACATTATGATACGCCCAACGAGTTCCTGCATCAGCAACATATTTTAAATTATCTGGAGAAACAGCATCACCTAAACTATCGTCTAAGCCAGAAGTCATAGACAAAAGGTTTTTGCAGGTAATTAGGTTTTCTTTATCCAAAGTAGCGCTTGTCCAACCAGTTCCTAAATAATCAGAAACTTTATCATTTATATGTAATAGATTTTCGTCTTGTGCAATTCCGGAAACTGTAGAAGTTAATGTTTTGCCCGCACTTGCCCTATACCAATTAGAAGTTGCCGTGTGATTGTTAAAATATTCTTCCATCACAATTTTTCCGTTGTAAAGCACCATAAAACTTTTGGTGTTTTTTTCTGATAAAAATGTTTTTAAATCTTCAATTTTGGTAAGATTCCAATTTAATTCCTCAGGTAGTATTGTTTCCCAAATATTTGTTGTTATAGAAGGAAAGTAGATTTCTGCTGTTTGTGGTTCTTCTATAATTTCTTCTTCAATATCTTTTTTTGAACAAAAAGAAAATGTGAAAAAAAATAAAAGTAATAACGAATATATTTTGGTTGAATTCATTTATAAGATATTTGTACTATAAGACTTCTCTTTTTTTTAAAGGTTTAAAAAATACCATTTGAGAATCAGTTATTTAAAGTAAAAATACGATAAAAAAAATATCAGTAAAGAAAGTAATAAAATCATAATGAAAAGGTTATTTTTGCACTCGTTTTAATTTTATTAAATTGAAACAAAAATTAATTAAGATTTACAGCCAAAAGCGAATTAGCTAAAGGCGAAAAGCCACAAATATGCGTACAAAAACCATCAAAAAAAATAAAATTAACGTTGTTACTTTAGGTTGTTCTAAGAATATTTACGATTCTGAAGTATTAATGGGGCAATTAAAAGCCAATGGAAAAGAGGTTGTTCATGAAGATGAAAATGATGATGGAAATATAGTGGTAATCAATACTTGCGGATTTATTGGTAAAGCAAAAGAAGAAAGTATTGATACTATTTTACATTATGCAAAAAGAAAAGAAGCTGGTGAAATTGATAAAGTTTTTGTTTCTGGTTGTTTAAGTGAACGTTATAAACCAGATTTAGAAAGTGAAATTCCGAATGTAGATCAATATTTTGGTACACACGATTTACCTAATTTATTAAAGGTTTTAGAAGCAGATTATAAACACGAATTAATTGGAGAACGTTTAACAACAACGCCAAAACATTATGCATATTTAAAAATTGCTGAAGGTTGCGATAGACCATGTTCTTTTTGCGCAATTCCTTTAATGAGAGGAAAACATGTTTCTACGCCTATTGAAGATATCGTTACAGAAGCTACAAAATTAGCCGAAAAAGGAATTAAAGAAGTAATGTTAATTGCACAAGATTTAACATATTATGGTTTAGATATTTATAAGAAAAGAGCCTTGGCAGATTTGTTAGAAGCGTTGGCAAAAGTTGATGGAATTGAATGGATTAGAATGCATTATGCTTTTCCAACAGGTTTCCCGATGGATGTTTTAGATGTGATGAAACGCGAGCCTAAAGTGTGTAATTATTTAGATATTCCGTTGCAACACATTAATACCGAGTTATTAAAATCGATGAAACGTGGAACGACGCATGAAAAAACAACCGCGTTAATTCATAAATTTAGAGAAACGGTTCCAGAAATGGGTATTAGAACTACTTTAATTGTTGGTTATCCTGGAGAAACAGAAGAAATGTTTCAAGAATTAAAAGATTGGGTAGAAGAAATGCGTTTTGAACGTTTAGGAGTTTTTGAATATTCGCACGAAGAAAATACAGGTGCGTATGTTTTAGAAGACGATGTTCCTGCGGATGTGAAGTTTAAAAGAGTTAATGAAATTATGGAAACTCAATCTCAAATTTCTTGGGAATTGAATCAAGAAAAAATTGGTAAAACGTTTAGATGTCTGTTTGATAGAAAAGATGGAGAGTTTTTCTACGGAAGAACAGAATATGATTCGCCAGATGTAGATAATGACGTTGTCGTTGATGCGAAAGAACATTATATTAAAATTGGTGAATTTATTGATATTAAAATTCATGATGCTGGAGATTATGATTTACATGGTACGCCAGTTGTAAAGCAAGAAAAACCAGTTTCTTTAAATCAGAAAAGAAAATAGAAAATTTAAAATCCTACGCTAAGTAGGATTTTTTTATACAATAAAGTACGATGAAAAAAACATATTTTAATTGGAGTTCTGGTAAGGATTCTGCATTGGCGCTTTATAAAGTTTTACAAGATTCAGATTATAATGTAGATTTATTAGTAACCACAGTCAATAAAAATTTTGATAGAGTTTCTATGCATGGTCTTAGAAATGAATTGTTATCGAAGCAAGCAGCATCAATAGGAATCAATCTAAAAACTATAGAATTTCCTGCGGATGTTACGATGGATTTGTATTCCGAAATCATGAAAAAAGCGATGGATTCTTTAGTAGAACAAGAATATTCGCATACTATTTTTGGTGATATCTTTTTAGAAGATTTAAAAGCGTATAGAGATACCAAATTAGCAGAAGTTAATATTAAAGGAGTTTATCCGCTTTGGAAAAAAGATACAAAAGAAATACTACAAGAATTTCTAGATTTGGGCTTTAAAGCAATTACTGTTTGTGTAAATGCTAAGTTATTAGGCGAGGAGTTTGTTGGTAGAATTATTGACGAACAGTTTATAAAAGACTTACCAGAAAATGTAGATGTTTGTGGCGAAAATGGAGAGTTTCACACCTTTGTTTTTGATGGACCTATTTTTAAAAAACCAATTGATTTTACTGTTGGAGAAAAAACGCTACGTTCTTACACCTTGCATGACGATGACGATGATAATTGTTATCAAGCTAAAAAAGAAGGAGCAAACCACGATACTAGTTTTTGGTATTGCGATTTGACTTAAATAAAAGAAAGCAATATTCAATAAAAAAGTACTTATAAGGTTAGAATCAATTTTAATCAATTGAAAAATTTTATATTTGTTCGCTTAAATAAAGACAATGACATTAATAAAATCAATATCAGGAATTAGAGGTACAATTGGTGGAAAAACTGCCGATAATTTAACACCTATAGATGCTGTAAAATTTGCTTCAGCTTATGGAGCTTTTATAAAAAGTAGAAACCCAAACAAAGAAAAAATTACAGTTGTAATTGGTAGAGATGCTCGTATTTCTGGTAAAATGATTTCTAGTTTGGTAGCAAATACTTTAGTTGGTTTAGGTATTAATGTAGTTGATTTAGGTTTATCAACAACGCCAACTGTTGAAGTTGCTGTGCCTTTAGAAAATGCTGATGGAGGTATTATTTTAACTGCTTCTCATAATCCAAAACAATGGAATGCCTTAAAATTATTAAACGAAAAAGGAGAATTTTTAAATGGAGAAGAAGGTGAGCAAATTCTTGCTTTAGCAGAAAGTGAAGATTTTGAGTTTGCAGAAGTTGATGATTTAGGTTCTTATAAAAAGAATAAAAAATACCTAAAAAAACATATTAAAGAAGTTTTAAATCTTGATTTAGTGGATGTAAAAGCCATTAAAAAAGCAAAATTTAAAGTAGTTGTTGATGGTGTAAATTCTACTGGAGGAATTTTTATTCCTGCTTTGTTAAAAAAATTAGGTGTTGAATGTGTTGAATTATATTGTACACCAAATGGCGAGTTTCCTCACAATCCAGAACCTTTAAAAGAACACTTAACAGCTATTTCTGAATTGGTAGTTAAAGAAAAAGCAGATTTAGGAATTGTGGTTGATCCAGATGTAGATAGATTGGCTTTAGTTTCTGAAGATGGTTCTATGTTTGGCGAAGAATATACGTTGGTTGCTTGTGCAGATTATGTTTTAGGACGATTAAAAGGCGGAAACACAGTTTCTAACTTATCATCTTCTAGAGCGTTAAGAGATGTTACAGAAAAACATGGCGGAACCTATACTGCATCTGCAGTTGGTGAAGTTAATGTGGTAATAAAAATGAAAGAAACAAATACTGTAATTGGCGGTGAAGGAAATGGAGGAATCATTTATCCTGCGTCACATTATGGGCGTGATTCTCTTGTTGGAGTTGCTTTGTTTTTATCGCATTTAGCACATCAAAAAGTATCTTGTAAAACCTTGAGAGATTCATATCCAAGTTATTTTATGAGTAAAAATAAAATTCAATTAACGCCAGAAATTAATGTTGATGAAATTTTAGAAACCATGGCATCAACCTATAAAAATGAAGATGTAAATACAATTGATGGCGTAAAAATCGATTTTGCTGATGAATGGATTCATTTAAGAAAATCGAACACAGAACCAATTATTAGAATTTATACAGAAGCAAAATCACAACAAGCAGCAGATGATTTAGCGGTTAGATTTATCAAGGAAATTAAAGCAATAATAGCATAATATTTTGAAAACAAAAGCAATCATAGTTTCATTTTTGTTAATGAGCGTCTTTTCTTTTTCACAAGAAGAAAAATCAGAAAAAATAACTAATAAAGGAAAATTCTTTGTCTATTGGGGATGGAATAGGGCTAATTATTCCAATTCTGATATTCATTTTACAGGAAATAATTACGATTTTACGTTACATGATGTAACAGCACACGACAGACAAACTCCGTTTAGTTTTAATGATTATTTAAATCCAGGAAGAATTACAATTCCGCAAAATAATTATAGAATTGGTTATTTTCTAAAGGAAAATTATACGATTTCAATAGGTGTAGATCACATGAAATATGTAATGGATGCAGGTCAAACTGTTAAAATTGATGGAGAAATAAATTCAGGAACTACTTTTGATAAAATTTATAACAATGATGATATTGAGTTGTTAGAAGGTTTTTTAAAGTTAGAACATACAGATGGTTTAAATTATGTAAATGTTGAGTTTAGAAGATTTGATGATATTAGCCATTTATTTGGTTTGAACCATAAAAATTTTCAAGTAAATCTTACGGAAGGTTTTGGTACAGGAATTTTATATCCAAGATCTGACGTAACATTATTAGGGCAAGACAGGCATGATGAATTTCATTTGGCAGGTTGGGGAGCATCAGCAGTTGTAGGATTAAATCTAACATTTTTTAAATATTTTTTTATACAATCTGATTTAAAATTAGGATATATAAATCTGCCAGATGTTAGAACTACAATTAGTACTGATGATAAAGCAACACAATCTTTTACCTTTTTTGAAAGAACAATTCTTTTTGGAGGTAGATTTAATATTTTTTAAAGGTAAACAATGAATTTAGAACAATTTTTTTCTCAGTTTAGACAACAAACTATTGGTGTAAATCAAACATTTACATCTCCTTATGGAGAGCAGAAAATAATCTATGCAGATTGGACTGCAAGTGGTAGATTGTACAGGTCAATTGAAGAAAAAATTTGTAATGAATTAGGACCTTTTGTTGCAAATACGCATACAGAAACTTCTACAACAGGCGCTGCAATGACGCTTGCGTATCATGAAGCTAGGAATATTATAAAACGTCATGTAAATGCAAATTCGAACGATGTTTTAATTACCACAGGTTCTGGAATGACAGGTGTTGTGAATAAGTTTCAAAGAATTTTGGGGTTAAAAGTATCAGAAAGTTTAAAAAATTACACAACTATTCCAGAGGGTTTAAAACCGATTGTTTTTGTATCTCATATGGAACATCATTCTAATCAAACTTCTTGGCTAGAAACAATTGCAGATGTAGAGGTTGTTCCTTGTAACGAAGAAGGTTTAGTATGTTTAGAAAGCTTTGAAAAATGTATTCAAAAACATGAAAATAGAATTATAAAAATCGCGTCAATTACTGCGTGTTCTAATGTTACAGGTATAAAAACTGATTATCATAAAGTTGCAAAATTAATTCATGAATATAATGGCTTATGTTTTGTAGATTTTGCTTGTTGTGCACCTTATGTTGATATTAATATGCATCCAGAAATTGAGGAAGAATATTTAGATGCAATTTTCTTTTCTCCGCATAAATTTTTAGGAGGACCAGGAAGTGCTGGAGTTTTAATTTTTAATAAGAAATTATATAAAAATACAGTGCCAGATAATCCTGGAGGAGGAACTGTAAGTTATACAAATCCTTGGGGACAACATGATTATTTTGATGATGTTGAAACTAGAGAAGATGGTGGAACGCCCGGTTTTTTACAAACTATTAAGATTGCTTTGGCTATTCAGTTGAAAAACAAAATGGGTGTAGAGAACATCAAAAAAAGAGAAGATGAAATTAATAAAGTGATGTTTGCTACTTTAGAAAATTTATCAGACGTAAAAATATTAGCGCCAAATCATAAAGAACGATTAAGTATTTTTTCTTTCTATTTTGAAAAGTATCATTTTAATTTAGTTGTAAAATTATTAAACGATCGTTTCGGAATTCAGACTAGAGGAGGTTGTTCTTGTGCAGGAACGTATGGACATTTTTTACTAAATGTAGATCAAGCAACATCAAACAGAATAAAAGATGAAATTTTACACGGTTGTAATACGCAAAAACCAGGTTGGATTCGTTTGTCTTTACATCCAACAGTAACAAATGCTGAACTCGATTTTATTTGTAATTCTCTACAAGAATTATCAGAAAATATAGAAAATTGGTCTCAAGATTATTCTTACGATTCCATTAAGAATGATTACGCACATAAATCTGTAGAACCAATAGAAAAAGAGTTGGTTAAGAGTTGGTTTTCTGTTTAGAAGCCTTTATTTTTTTCCATTCTTCAAATTTGTTTCTGTGTTTAAATCTCTTATGAGACCATAAATAAAGCTCAGGTTGTTGGTTAATATTCTTTTCTGTTAAGCTGATATATTTATCTGTAATTTCATAATCCTCAAACTCTTTTGGAGAAGCTGTTATTAGTTGAAATTCCGTTTCATAATAACCTCTTTTTACTTTTCTAGTGATGTAATTTATGACCACTAAATTAAATCGTTTAGAAAGCATTTCTGCACCCGTATGAATAGGAACGTTAACTCCAAAAAATTCATTCCAGTAAAATGTTTTATGTACTTGTGGAGATTGATCGCTTAATAATACGTACGAACCTTGCATTTTTTCCGAAAAATTCTTTTGCATTCCTCTTACGGTTTCACTTGTTTTGTATCCTAGAATACCAAATTTTTCTCTAGAATTTCTAACTACTTTTTCAAAATAAGAATTGCCTAATCTTGTATAAGCACCCAAAATATTACCTTCTAAAACTAATGGTAAACTTATAGACCATTCCCAATTTGCTTGATGTGCAGCAACTAATGCAATACTCCTTCCTTGTTGTACAAAGTTGTTTACTAACTCAGGATTTTTGTAAGTATAACGTTTAGAAATTTCTTTATCAGAAATAGAAAAAGCTTTTACACTTTCCATAATTAGATCTGTTAAATGTTTAAAAAAACCTTTAGCTATTTTAATTCTCTCTTCTTCGGATTTTTTTGGAAAAGCCAGTTTTAAATTTTCTAAAACTACTTTTTTTCTATAGCCGATTACATAGTAAATTAAAAAGTAAAAGAAATCTGAGAATGCATATAAAATGCGCATTGGTAATCTAGAAAGTAACCAGATAAAAGGATAAGTAATAGCAAAGGCTAAAAATTGCATACGTTTTATTTTAGATGCAAATATCTATATTTTAAATTAAAAAGAAAGGGTAAATAATACAAAGAGATTTTGTTATTTTTGCAACATGATGCAAGGTTCAAATCCCATAGTTTTAGTAATAATTATCGCCAACGTTTTGTTTTCTATGAAAGGTTTTGATGATTATTCTTTTTTAGATAAATATAAATTTCAAGTAGGTAGAGTTTTAGGTAAAGAAAAAATTAGAATGTTATCTTCTGGTTTTTTACATGTAGATTGGATGCATCTTGGGTTTAATATGTATGCGCTTTATATGTTTGGTGGTTTTGTAACTAACTTTTTAGGAACTATTAGTTTCTTAATTATTTATTTTGGAAGTTTATTAGCAGGTAGTTTATATACATTACATTATCATAAAGACGAACCTTATTATAGTGCAGTAGGTGCTTCTGGTGCAGTTTCTGGAATTGTATATTCTTCTATTTTGTTATTTCCAGATATGCAATTGTTATTGTTTTTTGCAATTCCGATTCCTGGATATGTTTTTGCTGTAGGATACTTATTATATTCTATTTATGGTATGAAAAAACAAGTAGGTAATATTGGACACGCTGCACATTTAGGAGGAACTATCGGTGGGTTTATTTTAACACTTATATTAAATCCTATTTTATTTACAACTAATAGTCAATTAGTTATTATGCTTGCAATTCCTATTATTTTGTTATTGCTTTTTGGTGATAAATTAAAGAATTTGTAAAAATAAAAAAGACTTTACAATTAAGTAAAGTCTTTTTTGAGCGAAAGACCGGGTTCGAACCGGCGACATTCAGCTTGGAAGGCTGACGCTCTACCAACTGAGCTACTTTCGCATTATTGGTAAGCGGTTGCAAATATAATATCATTTTTGATTTCTGCAATGTTTTTTATTAAAAAAGTTCAAAAAAAATGCAATTAAAAGTTTATAATTTATAAGTTAAAACCAATACTTTTTTTGGTTTAAAAGTTTATTAGAATTCTAATTTTTTTTGTGTCTGTATTTAGACATTAATTTTCTGCCAAATTCCATTTCTGCAACATGTAATTTTATAATTTTTTTATAAGAAATTACTTGTTTTACATCGTTGATAAAGTCTTTTTGAGACTCATATAATTTTTTGTCTATCGTTAATTTTAATGTTATTAACTTTTCTGCATCACTTTCATTTAAAGCTTCAATTTCATCACTATTTTTAAGTGCTTTTTTTAACTCGTTTCGCTGCTTATTTCTTAAATCATGTTGCTCTTCGCTATAAGCATTATAAATTGGCCAAAATTTTTGAGCTTCTGCTGGTGTTAAGTTTAATTGTTCTGTTAAGTAAGATATTTTAAGTGCTATAATTTTTTCTTTACCACCTTTTTTTTCTTGAGCAGAAAAAGAAAGAATACAAAAAAAACAGATACTTATAAAAGCTATTAATTTTTTCATCTTTGTAATATTTTTAATTTATTTCATTTAATAAAGCTATATTGTCTATAGAATTAATATAATCTTCAATAGTTTCATCATTAAGAGTTGTAAAGTAGAAATCATTTTCATCTAAAAGATCATCTTCTAAAACAATACTAATGTCGTTTGTGTTTAATGTATTGGCATCTAACCAATATTCAATTTCAGTATCTGTAAGAGAGTCTAAAGTAAGTTCTTTATCAGTATTAAAGACAAAAGAATTTAACCCAATAAATAATACAATAGAAGCTGCTGCAGCGTAAGGAATCATTTTTAAAAGTCTGTCTTTAAAAGAAATAATTTTCGTTTCTTTTTCTGACGATACTTTTGCTAAAATGGTATCTTCTAAGTTATTAAAATAAGTGTCAGGAACTTTAAAACCTATTTCTTTGTTAAGGTTTTCTTCGGATATTTTTGTAGCAATAACATCTTCCAAATTATTAAAATAGTCTGTAGGAGTTGAAAAACCAGTTTTCTTGCCAGTTTTTTTACTGATGTAATTTACGTTATTTTTAATTTCTCTTTCCATTGTTAGTTAGACCTTTAATTTATAAAAAGGTTTAATTAGTTTCTGATTTTATATAATTTTCAATTTTTTTAACTGCATGAAAATAAGATGCTTTTAAGGCTCCTACAGAAGTTTCTAAAATTTCTGATATTTCGTTATACTTTAATTCATCAAAATATTTCATGTTAAAAACAAGTTGCTGTTTTTGTGGTAAAGTTGCAATTGCTTTTTGTAAAATAACTTTAATTTCATCACCAGAAAAATACACATCACTTTCTAGAGTAGAGGCTAATTGATGTTGATAATCAGAAATATCTACACTTCTATCCTTGGCTCTTTTATTGATAAAGGTAATAGCTTCATTTGTAGCAATTCTGTACATCCAAGAATAGAGTTTACTTTGCTCGTTAAATTTATCTATATTTTTAAAAATTTTTATAAAAGTATTTTGTAAAACATCATCTGCATCATCATGCGAAATTACAATTTTACGAATGTGCCAATATAAGCGTTCTTTGTATTGAGTAATCAATACACGAAACGCTTTTTCTTTAGTTTTACCGTTTTTAAGTTCTGCAATAAAAGTAATTTCTTCAGTCAAAAAACTTCATTTTATAGTTAGACAGAAAAAAGGTTAAAAGGTTTAATTGTAATTTGCTTTTAAATTTATTTTCTAGTAGCTCTTGCTCTAGAATAACCAAATAAACGTTTTTGTTTTATGGTATCTGCAATTCCGGCTGGTAACATATCTTCCCAACCTTTTTCGCCATCCATAATCATTTTTAAAACAGTTCTAGAAAAGATTTCTAAGTGTTCTTTGTTAAAGTCTTTTATATCTGCAAGTTTACCATTATGCTTAAAGTACTTGTATAATTCTTTCATTCGTGGATGTACTTTTAAGTTGTCGCTATTTATGTATTCTCCAGTTTCTGGATCTTTATAAGGATACATATATACTTTTAAATCTCTATAAAAAAGTTTACCAAATGCTTCTAAAATACCACCACTTAAATCTCGATAATATTTTTCGTCAAAAATTTGAATAAGATTAAATACGCCCATTGCTAAAGCCATTCTTTCTTTTGTAAATTCGCTAAAATATTCAACTAATTTAAAGTATTGTTGAAAGTTGGTAATCATTACATTTTGCCCTAAAGAACACAATAATTCGGCTCTGTCAAGAAAATCTCTTTCGTTAATTTTACCTTCTTCTGTTAAATTGCTTAGGGTAATTTCAAATATAATTTGGGTCTTTTTTTCTTCAACTTTATTATCTTCTAAAAACATTTTTTTAGAAAGTTCAAACATGTCCATATTTACTTTAGTAACAGGTCTAAAACTACCACGCAAAGCTAAAATGTTCTTTTTATAAAGTACTTGTGCTGGTAATAAATTATTTCCATCAGCACCAAACATTACTGCATTTGTCATGCCATTTTTAAGTAATTGTAAACTCATTAATCTATTGTCTACGTACATAAAACGTGGTCCAGAGAAATTAACCATATCAATTTCTATTTGATGATTTCCTAAATTGTCATAAAAAGATTTTATCAATTCTTTAGGACTATCATTTAAATAAAAAGCACCATAAATTAGGTTAACACCTAAAGCACCAAGAGTTTCTTGTTGTAAACGAGCATCTGTTTCTTTAAAACGTAAATGCAAAACAATTTCATTATAACCTTCTAGTGGATCTAATTGAAAACGAATTCCTACCCAACCATGACCTTTAAATTGTCTAGCAAAATCGATTGTAGTTACAGTATTTGCATAACTAAAAAATAATTTTTCAGGATGTTTTTGTCTACTTAATCGATCTTCTATTAAATCTATTTCATGTCGAAGCATTGTGTGTAAACGAGGTTGTGTAACGTAGCGTTTATCTTCTTCCATACCATAAATAGCATCAGAAAAATCTTTATCATAAGCACTCATTGCCTTTGCAATTGTACCAGAAGCAGCGCCAGATCTAAAAAAATTACGAGCAGTTTCTTGTCCTGCTCCAATTTCGGCAAATGTTCCGTAAATATCTCTGTTTAAATTTATTCTTAAAGCTTTGCTTTTAATAGTTGGTACACTACTAATTTCTTGATCTCCTCTTAAAGAAATTGCCATATATGAATGTTTTTAGTCTAAACAAATGTAAGGAATAAGAATACTATCAGTCAATTTTTATCTTACTTTTGTTTAAATGAAAAAAGATAAAAAACTCTTACAGATTACTTTTTTAGGTACGGGAACTTCTCAAGGAATACCAATGATTGCAAGTAACGACCCAGTTTGTTTGTCTAAAGACCAAAAAGACAAGCGATTACGTTCTTCAATAATGATTTCTTGGAATGAAGTTTCATATGTAATTGATTGTGGACCAGATTTTAGGCAGCAAATGTTGCGAGAAAATGTACAATTAATTAATGGTGTTTTATTTACGCACGAACATTCAGATCATACTGCTGGTATAGACGATTTACGGCCTTTTTGTTACAAAATAGGAGAAATGCCAATTTATTTAAGTGAGAAAACATTACAAAGTTTAGAGCAGCGTTTTGATTATATTTTTAGTAAAGAAAATAGATATCCTGGTGCACCAAGTGTACAATCTAATATTGTTAACAAAATACCTTTTATTCTTGATGATGTCCAGGTAATTCCTATTCACGTTATGCATGGTAATTTGCCTGTACTAGCTTATAGAATTCAAGACTTTGCTTATTTAACAGATGTAAAGTCAATTTTAAAGTCAGAAAAAGAAAAACTTAAAAACTTAGATGTTTTAGTTGTAAATGCATTAAGGCATGAAGAACATCCTACGCACTTTAATTTACAAGATGCATTAGATTTTGTAAAAGAAATAAAGCCTAAAAAAACATATTTTACACACATAAGCCATAAATTAGGTTTTCACTCTAAAGTTTCAGAAACTTTACCAAAAAATGTTTATTTAGCTTATGATGGCTTAAAAATAAGTGTTTAGGTTTTTATAGATTGTTTTTTAATGTATATTTGTATATAAGGCTATAGTTTTCGTAACTAATAGTTTACAATTACTAATTTAACGTTAAAATTTATGGGAAAAAACCCTCAACAAGACAACGAAGTTGAAATAAAAAACCAACAAGTTGATAGTAGAATAGCGGCAGTAAGAGATCTTATATTTGGTGAAAATATTCAACAATATAATACAGAGTTTGCAGATGTTTATGATAAATTAAAAGCATTAGAAAATCAAACAAGAAGTAATTTAGCAGAATCTGTAATTCAGCTAGAAAATAAGCTGTCTGATTTAGAAAGCTTAATGGATCATAAATTTCAAGATTTAAATGAAGATCTAGATAAAAGATTAGCAGATTTAGATGATGAAAAAGCAGATAGAAAAAAACTTGGTAAAGCCTTAGAGAAAATAGCATTGATGTTGCAAGAATAGATGGAGAAAACGACTGTAGATAATAAAGACAATCGTTTTGAGTTACTCAAAGAACTTCTTTTAGCTGATGATAGAAAAGACTTTAATTTATTAAAAGAAGAATATCTTGAACGAGAAAAGTTTAAGATAAAAGTAGATCCTGTAGTTGATGAGAAAATAGAAGATTTAAAAGAAAATTTTCCTAAATATTTTGGCGATACTATTACAGAAACTATTAAAGTTCAAATTAGAGACTCTCAAGATGAAGTAGTAGAAGCTCTTTACCCAATTATGGGTAAGTTGGTTAAGAAATTTATTATTGCAGAAATTACCAAACTAACAGAGAGCATTAATGAAACAATTAACGATAAGTTCTCTATTTCTCAAATTATTAAACGGCTATTTAAAGGAAAAAGAACAGACGCAGACGATGTTTTGCAAGAAGTTTTTGAACCTATAATAGAAGAAGTTTTTGTTATTAATAAAGATTCAGGTCTACTTGCTGGTAATTATTCTAGAGGTAATATTGCAGATAAAGATATGGTTTCTGGGATGTTAACCGCTATTAAATCTTTTGCTAAAGACTCATTTTCTCAAGAAGGTCAAGATATAGAAGATATTAAGTTCGAAAACTTTCAATTATCCATTCAAAATTTTAAAACTATTTACATTGCAACCGCAACTTCAGGTGTTATAAGTCCTGAATTTGAAGATGAATTATTAGATGATATTAACAATCTTGCAGAAGTTATTTTAAGAGATAGAACGTATCTTGTAGATGAAGTAAGACTTAATAAAGTCATTAAAAAGTACCTTATAAAAAACGAGTAAAATTTATAGAAATCCCCATTAATGATCGCAAAAAAGGTTTTATTAGTAGGAAATTTTGGTGTAGGAAAAACCTCTTTAATAAGAAGGTTTGTGCTTAACGAATTTTCCGAAGAATATATTAGTACAATTGGTGTACGAGTCAGTTCTAAAATTATACAAATTGATAAAGAAGAAATTAAGTTGTTAATTTGGGATGTGGCAGGTACAAGCGATGACGAAAAAGTACCTAAAGCTTATTTTTTAGGTGCAAGTGCAGCAATGTTTGTATTCGATTTAAGTAGAGAAGAAACTTATAAAAGTATAAAAAATCAAGTTGAAGTAGTAAAGCAACTTTCTGGTTTAAAAAATATAACAGTTGTAGGAAATAAAAAAGATTTGGTATCTGTAGATGAAATTGAACAACTTAAAAAATCAATTTCTATTTCTGTAGATCTCATTACAAGTGCAAAAGATAACGAAAATGTAGAAGATGCATTTAAAGAACTTGCAAAACAAACTCTAAACTAAAATCAATTGGCAATCTCAAAAATTGAACATTTTTTTATTGAATTAAGAACAAATCATATTGGTATTCTTACAGATATTATTTCTGGAAAATTTGCTATTAATGAATTTGAAGTAAACCAATCTATATATTCAGGATGTCCGTTTTTAGAAGGTACATTAGAAGCACTTATAATTAATGATCCTTTTTTAATTGAAGGTATGATTATCGTTTCTGATGAAAAAGAATATAATGTTGATGTTGAGTTGTTGAAGACCGAAAAAGAGGTTTCTGTGTTAGTGCACAATAGAACAAATGTTTACAAATATGCAGCACAATTAAATCAAAATAGAAATGATCTTTTTTTCTTAAAAAGAGAGTTGCACGAAAAAAATATTGAATTAGATAGATTAAGAAAAATAGCAGATAAAGCCAATGAAGAGAAGTCTCGCTTTTTAGCGATGATGAGTCATGAGGTAAGAAATCCTTTAAATGTTATTCTTGGTTATACAGAGTTAATTAATGAAGAAGAAGTTTCTAAAAATGTAAAAGAACATTTAAAATATTTAACAATTTCTGGTAAAAATTTAAAAGTAATTGTTGATGATATTTTAGATTTATCAAGAGTAGAAGCAGGTAAATTACAATTAAGTAATACGCCTGTAAATTTAACTTTATTGGTAGAGCAACTTAGAAATAATTATAAAAGTAGTCATAGAGATTTAGATATAAGTTTAGAATTTTCTTGCTCAAAAAAACTACCAAAATTTGTTTTTGGAGATGATGTTAGATTGTTGCAAATACTTACCAATTTAATTAATAATTCTATAAAATTTACCCAAAAAGGAGCAGTTACAACTCAAGTAAATGTAATTTCTTCGGATAAAAAAAATGTAAAAATTTCTTTTAAGGTTACAGATACTGGTAGAGGAATGACCGAAAGCCAAGCAGCAACAGTTTTTGAAGAGTATCAACAAAATGAATTAAATGATAATCGAGTTCATAAAGGTGCGGGGTTAGGTTTGGCAATTGTAAAACGTTTGGTTTCTGCTATGAACGGCACAATTTCTGTAAGTAGTAAAATTGATGTTGGTACAGTTTTTCAAGTCGATATTCCTTTTCAAATTGATGATTCAATAATTGTTAATGAAAATTTAGAAGAGGTTTTAGATAAAAATTATATTAATGGCAGTAAAATTTTAGTTGCTGATGATAACTTTTTAAATAGAACGATTGTGGCTCATATTTTAAATAAGGAGAAGGCTAATTTAACATTGGTAAAAGACGGAATAGAAGCACTGTCTGAGTTGCAAAAAGAAAAATTTAATTTAGTTTTATTAGATATTAATATGCCAAATCTATCTGGAACAAGTTTGGTTAAGCAGAAAGAAACGTATCGAGAATTTAATTCAGAAACTCCTATTTTAGCATTAACAGGTAATAGTTCTGTTGAGGATGTTAAAGGTTATCTTAAAATTGGTTTTAAAGGTGTTATTCCAAAACCATTTACAAGTACTCAATTTGTAGAAATTTTGAATAATAATTTAAAAAATTAGAATAGTTTAATCGTTTATCTTTTTGATTTAATTTATCCTTTTTATTATAGTTTACTTAATTGTAGCTTGTCAATAATATTTTTGTTTTCAATAATAATAGGTTGCTCTTTTATAACATGTAGATTTTCTCGTTTTTTAGAATCTAGTATTGTTTTTTGTTCGTGAGCAAATGCTGTAATATCTTCAATTGAAATTATCCATTCTTTTCCAAATTTCTCAAGTAAATCCCCTTTAATACCAATTTGAATAGCTCGTCTTTCTAACTTTTCTCCATCAGGACCATGATCAGGATCCCATTGTAATCTTACTTTAGATTTTGCTAATTGAGATTTCCAATTTTCTTTTGTTACGTAAATTTCTTCCTTAAAGTCAGAATGAACAGCTTCTTCTAATAAAACTTCAAAATTACTTTTAGAAATTTCTATCGCTAAGATTTTTTGTTGATGTTCTTTTTTTGCCCATCCGGCTCTATACATCATCCAAAGAAAATTAGGCTTTATCCAAGACATTCTAGAAAACTTATAATGGCTACCACCAAATTTTTGATTTTCGATGGCCCATTTTGAGATATTTAGATTAAAAGCTTGGTAAACTATTATATTATTGTTTCTTGTTTGACCAATTATATGTTTTCCTGCTTGTGGAAGTTCTTTCTCGTAAGCTAAATATTTTATAGTTTCTAAATTCATCTTTTATAAAATAAAAAGATATTATTTATAAGTTTTCTTCAATCCAAGTTTTAAAACTATAAAAATTTTGAGGAGCAACTCCATGTCCAACAGGGTATTCTGAGTACACGTTTTCTAAACCTAATTTATCTAAGAAAGGTTTGCTTTTTCTTGCCCATTCTACAGGTATTACTTGGTCTACAGAACCATGAGAAGAATAATATTTGGTAGTAATATCTTTACTAATAGATTTTGGTAACATTTCGGTAACTATAAATCCACTTAAAGCAATTACATTTTGTACTTTATTTGGATATAAAAAACTTATAGCATAACTTAAACTTGCACCTTGGCTAAAACCTAGTAAAAATGTTTTATCAGGATTTGTCTTGTATTTTTCTTTTATTTCATCAATAAAAATAGCAATTTTATCTACAGATTGTTTTGCTTCATCAATATCATAAAATTTACCTTTTGCAGAATCCATATTAATAGAAAACCAAGCGTAACCTCCATACCCCATTTCATAAGGCGCTTGTGCACTTATAATTAATAATTCGTCTGGTAATTCTTCAGCAAAAGAAAATAAATCTTCTTTATTGCTTCCGTAACCATGTAATAAAATTAATAATGGTGGATTTTCTGTTTTTATTTTTGGTTCTCTTGAAATGTAATCTAAGCTCATAGTTAATTTTGGTAATTTATATGTTTTGAAACCAAGTTTGAAATTGTTGACCAACAAAAGGCACTAGTTTTTCTTCGCCTTTTAAAACGCCAATAAAACCAATAACCCAAAGTACAACAATAAATAAGAACACCACATAACCTACGGTATTTCCTAAAAAATCATAAATAATATATTTGTTAATCATTGATAGTAGAAAAATTCCTATCATTTGTCTGATGTGAAAACTTGTAAATGAATTCTTTTTATTACTATTCATAAAAAAAGCAATAATGGTACCTAAAATAGTAAAATAACTAATAATTGCAGCTGTTTTACCTTCTTTTACAGTATAGTTTTCCATTGTTATTTATTTAATGTTAATTGATTATTGGCAAAAATACCATATACTTCTCCTTTTAGTTTTTTGTTGATAAAAGCACTGTTTTTAGAAGTTGATAAAATGTTTTTGTGAGTAAAAATAGTTTCAGTTTCTGGATTGAAAAGTGTAATATCTGCAATATTTCCTTCTTGAATTGAATGGTTTTCAATTCCGAAAATTGTTTTTGGTTTTGTTGTAAAACAGTTGATTAAATCTTCTAAATCTAAAATTGAATTTACAGCCCCAAATGCAGATTCTAATCCAATAGTACCTTCTTTTGCTTCGCTAAATTCTACTTTTTTATGTTCAATATCTATTGGGTTGTGGTCAGAAGTAATGATGTCAATCACTCCTGTTTCAACACCTTTTTGTAAAGCTTTTACGTCGTCTTTTGTTCTTAAAGGTGGGTTTGTTTTAAAGTTACTGTCAAAGCTGTGTAATTCATAATCTGTTAAAGTTAAATGATGTACAGATGCACTACAAGTTACTTTTAAACCTTTCTTTTTTGCTTCTTTTATTAAGTTCATCGATTTAGCTGTAGAAATTGTTGGAATGTGTAATTTTCCTCCAGTATATTCTAGTAAAAATAAATCTCTTGCAATTTGAATATGTTCAGCTAAAGCAGGATTTCCTTTAAGTCCTAATTTTGTGCTGTTAATTCCTTCATTTGCAATTCCGTCTCCAGCAATTGAATTATTTTTAGGAAAACTTAAAACCAAACCATCAAAATTTTGCGCGTATAAAAGTGCAATTTTCATCAAATTATCATTCTCAATTGGTTTGTTGTAATCTCCAAAAGCAATCGCTCCAGATTGTTGCATGTCGTACATTTCAGAAATTTCTACACCTTTACTTTCTTTTGTTAAAGCAGCAATAGGATACAATTTTGTAGGTGAATTAAAAGCTTTACTGATTAAAAATTCAACATCAGATTTAGAATCAATTACAGGATCTGTGTTTGCATTAACAGCAATTGATGTAAACCCGCTTTTTGCTGCAACCTGTAAACCATGTTTTATGGTTTCTCTTTCTTCAAAACCAGGTTCTCCAAGTGAAACACTTGTATCAAACCAGCCAGAAGAAACATGCAAGTTTTCAAGATCTATAACAGTATAATTATCTTTTTGTGGAATAGAATTGGCTATTTTTTCAAGCTTTCCATCACTAATTAAAATATCCTTTTTTTGGTTGTGATAAGGACTGTTTGCATCTATAATAGTTGCGTTTTTAAGAAGCGTACTCATGGTTTATAGAATTTTAAAATCAAAATTTCTAAAAGCAAAGATACAATTGCCAACGATAAAAACCATTTCCAAAGCCAATGAACTTTATTATTTTTATTCAAATCGTTAAAAACATCAGAAATAGAAGTAGAAAAACTGATTTTGCTGTTATTTTCTTCTAAGGAATTTAAGTTTATAAAATTTAATAAACTTTCTTCTTTAGGAGTATTAAATGCGAGTGTTTGAATCGTGTCTTTTTTTCTTAGGATATAATAAAAACCTGTATTATAAGGTTGCTCTTTAGTGAAAATACTTACTTTGTTTTGAGATGTTTGTTGCTCGGGAATAAATGAGGATTCTAAATTTGAAATGTTTAAAATTTCATCTTTATCTAAACTTGTTTCAATATCAATTTTATTTTCATCGTCTAAATAGTAATATAATTTTGACTGTTGAAAGCTCATTTTTCCAAAATTATAAAAAACGGGCACAATTAAAGGTGAGTTTAGAAAGTTGCTATTGTTCTTATTTATGGCACTAGAAAATAAATAAATTTTGTTGTTATTGGTGTTTTTAATCTGACTTATAAAAGATGAATTATTTTCAAAAGAAACAATTTTACTACTATTTTTTGATACAATAGGGAAGTGACTTTGCGTGTTTGGATATTGAAAATTACTTACTTTATTTTGGAACACATTTTTAAATAATGGATGCTCATAATTTATAGTTGTAATTTTTAAAGTGTCAGAAATTTTGGAAGAAATTTTTGAGCTTGAAATTTTTTCTAGAAAATTATTATAGGTTTTAATTTCAGAATTCTCATTCGGGATGATTACAATATTACCTCCTTTATTACAAAAATCTAAAATGCTTTTTGATAAAGTTTCGGGTATTTTTTCTAGTTCATTTAAGATGATTAATTGTTGTTTTTGAATGGAATTATAATTCACATTTTGCAAAGAAGTTTGAGTGAAATTAAACTCATCTTCTGTGTAGATTTTTGATAAGAAATTAGCCTCATTTCCGATGCTTAAAATGTTTATTTTTTTAGTAGAATTTAAACTAAAATAAAAAGTATTATCAAATGAGAAAGTGTCGCTAAAAGTTGTGTGTATTTTGCCTAAAAAATCAGCTTGATTTTGAATAACAAAAGGTACAATTTCTTTGCTGTCCTTTTTAATAGAGTAGGACTGTTTACTGATTAGTTTTGTGCCGTTAAAAATTGCAATAGGAACGTTGTTTTTTTCTTTCCCTTGATTTTTAATAACTACATTAACAGTAAAATTATTGGTGTTTCTATTACTTATAAAAACGCTGTCTATAGAAATATTATTTTTTGTGCTAGCTTCTAGTTTTATTGCTGAAAAAGTAGGTGTTACATTTGTAAACTTGTAATTGTAATTATTCTGAAAATCAGATATTAATATGTTTTTATGTGAAGTGTTTGTTTTATTTTCTTTGGTGTTGCTTATTTTTAATAAAATATTGCTAAATGCTAATTTTTTTGATGTATTTTTTACTTTTAGTAGCTCATTTTTTAATTCTGAATATGGAATATTTTTGTAAAAATGATCATTTGTTTGCAAAGAATAGATGTCTTTTTTTGAGGCATTTTCTATAATTTCTTGTGCTGATATTTGTAGTAAATTCCCTTTTTCTCCTTCTGTATTTGTACTTAATGAATTGTCTAAATAGATGAAGGTATGTTGATCTTGAGTTGTGTTTTTTTGACTTAAATAGGGTTGCGAAAAAGCAAAAATTATCGCTGAAAATAAAAGTAATCTTGCACATAAAATTAACCACTTTTTTATGCGAGAACTCTTACGTGTTTCTTGTACTAATTTTTGTAAAAAAGCAACATTTGTAAATGGCACTTTTACAAACTTTTGTAGTTGAAAAAGATGCACCAAAATAGGGATAATTAGTAATGCTAAAAAGTATAATACTTCTGGGTTTTTAAATTGCATTTATGGTATTTCTATTTGATTCAAAAATAGGGAATTTTTATAGAATTAACTTTGTAAATAGGTGTCTAATCTTTAGAAATTTTTAATTAAATTTTCAAATAAAAATTTTAAAAAGCATTATTTTTTGTCTAGTTTTTTTACTTTTGGAAATTAAATTTTCCCTAAAATTTCTCAAAAACTCCTAATCCAAATAAAGCAAAATCATATTTTACAGGATCTTTTTTGTCTAATTTTCGTAAGTTTTTATCTAATTCAGAAAGTGCTTTCCAATCGTTTTGTGTTCTTAAAGCAGTTTTAATTTTCTTGCCACATTGCCAGAATGTACATCTAAAGGACAAGATAAATTTGCTGGATTGTGAGATTGCCAAATTCCAAAATCTACACCAGTTTTGTCGTCTCTAACCATCCATCGTAAAAACATATTTATACGTTTCGCAGCCGAATTTTTTAATGGGTCAGAAACATGTTTTTGAGTTCTTTGTTGATGCTCAATCTCAAAAAAGATGTTTTTAAATTGATGAATTGCTGTTTGGTAATTAGTAGAATTGTCTTTAATTGAAAGTGTATTTTCTAATCAGCCATGATTTTGGTAAATGTTTTGTAGTGATTTTATAAACTGTTTAAAATCGATATAATTAAAAGTTCTATGTACAAAATTTTGAAATGCTTCTAAATCTTTTTCTTTATGGTTTAAAACAAAATCATGAGGTGAATTGTCTAGCAATTCCATCATTTTAAAGGCGTTTTTAATAATCATTGTTCTATTTCCCCAGGAAATTGTAGCCGTTAAAAATGCAGCGATTTCAATGTCTTCTTTTTTAGAAAATTGATGTGGAATTTGAATTGGATCAGACTCAATAAATTTAGGATTATTGTATAAAATTACTTTTTCATCTAAAAATTCTTTGAGTTCTGATTTTTTCATTTTTCTATAGTTTGATTCCGAATTTAAAACCTAATGAATAATTTAAGAAGGATTTTTTATCATAACTTTTAAATTCTCTAAAATCAAATAAAGATAAAGAATCAGAAAAATTAATATGATGGATAGACTTATTATATTCTAGATTTATATGGTTAAATTTTTTAATTCTTATTCCAAACCCTGAATAAAAATCAAAATAGAATCTTTCTCCCAAAGGAACCAAAAGACCATATTTTAAATTAATAATTGTTACATCTTTTTTCGTGCCAAAATCATCTGTAATGTAATTCTCTATGTCAGAATTATTTATTTCTGTATAATCTATGTAATCATTATACTGACTCTTAATTTTACGAAACTCTAGAGATACATATTCGTTTAAATGTACATTGTTTGTTAAGTTTATAACGTTGTAGAGTTTTGTTTCAAATCGATATGTAAATGCATTGTCTTTTAAGTATGAAGTATGTTCATAGCTTGATGTTGCATTTTTGATTTTATACCCAAATTCTGCACTTAAACTAATATTATTTTTAATAAAGTATTCAGTACCTAATGTAAACATTGGTATAGAAAACAAGTCTAAAAATTGTAGAGGAGAGGTGTAAAGAAGAAAACTATTTTTAGGTAAAACAGTTACTTTTTTATTACTTAATAGTATTTTATTCGAAATTGTATCTGTAATAAAATGTAAATTATGTCTATAAGTAAAACGTTTGTTATTTGTTAAGTCTACAAGTATTCCAATTCCATAATTATTTAATACATTAAGAGCAAATAGACTTGATAATTTTCGATTAAAATAAAAATCTTGACTTAAACTATCTTTTAAAACTATAATTTTTAAAGGCTTTTTAGAGCGATTAGGGTATATAATTATTTCTTTTTTATTGATAGATATAGTGTCTTTTTCAAATACAATTTTACTCTCTTTATCTGCAGAAATTTTGACTACAGTTTTCTTTCCATTTAAGATTGTTGCACAAGAGGTGAGTGTAATAATTATAAGTAAAAAGAGAGTGAGTTTCTTCAAATTGTATTAAATTATTTTACCATCAATCATTGTTAGTTTTCTATCTGCCATGTTTGCTAATTCTTCATTATGAGTTACTAATACGAAGGTTTGGCCAAATTCATCGCGTAATTTAAAAAATAATTCATGTAAGTTTTTAGCAGATTCACTGTCAAGGTTTCCACTAGGTTCATCAGCCAAAATAACAGAAGGGTTGTTTATCAATGCTCTTGCAACGGCAACTCTTTGTTGTTCTCCACCAGAAAGTTCATTGGGTTTATGATGAATTCTGTGTGATAATCCTAAAAATTCTAAAAGCTCTTTTGCTCTCGTTTCTGCTTCTTTTTTAGATTTTTTTCCGATAAATGCAGGAATACAAACGTTTTCTAAGGCAGAAAATTCTGGTAATAATTGATGAAATTGAAAGATAAAACCAATTTGATTGTTTCTAAAATTTGACAATTCTTTATCAGAAAGATCTTTTAGAGAAATATTATTGATAGATAATTCGAAATCTTGTTCTTTTAAAGGTTTATCTAAAGTACCTAAAATTTGTAGCAAAGTTGTTTTTCCTGCTCCAGAAGGACCAACAATAGCTACAATTTCACCTTTTTTAATGTGTAAATCCAGTCCTTTTAAAACCTGAACTTCGCCATAATATTTATGGATATTTTTTGTAGTAATCATAAGAAATTTATCTGGCACTAAAGTATAAAAAAACGGATATACTTTGTAAAGTATATCCGTTTATATTATAATTATTGTGTATTAAAAGATATTTTTTATTTTATTATAATCTATAAAATACACAAATCTTACAGAAAAAGTATGACTTTGAGATTGATCAAACAAATTGTCTAAGTTGTCTTTAAAATTTAAATTAGAATTTGTATCAGAATTAAAAATTGAATTTCTATAAAACGCAATTAACTGACTTCCTGGTGCAAATTGCCAGATGTAATTTAAGTCTAAATTCCAGCTATTAAAGTTTACGTTATCGCCTGTGTATGAGTTGTTAATATCTAATTCTCCATCGCTGTTTAAATTGTAATAATTATTATATTTAGCAGAACTCCAATAATGTCTAAAACTTAAAGATAATGAAGATTTAGTGCTAAAACTGTAACTACCAGAAATGGTATTTGTGTAGCTTTTACGATCTCTCATACCAAAAATAATGTTGGTATCAACTTTATCCACATATCCTTGGTCGCTATTAGTTTTGTTAAAATTTAAATTATATCTTAAAGAAAGCTGATTTGTAAATCGATATCTAGGAGCAAAACTAAAACCATACCCAGTTTTTGGATTGTTACTGTAACCTGTGTAGTAACCGTCTACATTTAATTCAAGTTTCTTTTGAGAATTTGTAGAAATATAGAAATTTACATTTTTATTTTCTGGTTGTAAAAAATAGATTCCGCTTGTAGAGCCTTGTCTTGGTTCAAAAAAATCTTTTTCTTCTGTTCCGTAATTTAAATTTGCACCATAAGAAAAACGACTTTTAGTTTGTGCATCATAACCAAAACCAGCATTATAGCCAGTGTAAGTTCCAGAATAATGCTGAAAATTTAATTGCTGATAAAAATTGAAATATGTATAGTTAAATCTTTTTGTTGATTGTAAAGTTCGCCAACCAGCACTATTATAAATTGTTTGTTGATTGTTGCTAAAAAGTATTCCAAAATCATTAGGATTAAAATCTTTGTTTTCAAAATTGTAACCAATTTCCCAATTCCAATGTCCAGAATTATATCCAAAGCTATTATCAAAAGTATAACCAGTATTTGGATTGTAAATATCATCAGAAATGTTACTCATTCTTACAGATCCATCTGCATTGTATTTACTGTCTTTTGTTTCTAAATGCCAATCTAATGCCGTAACATTGGCGTCTCTAAAACCTCCGTCTCGAGTAACATTTGTATTTATAAGAGAAATAGTTGAATTTTGATTAAATTGTTGATCTAATACTAAAATGTTATAATTTGTAAAAGGATTAATAACTTCTTCTCTAGTTTCTCCTGTAGAATTATTTTTGATGGTTGCATTTGTGGTTTCTGTAATTGCATTAAAAAAACCAATTCCTAATCCGCCTTTTGTTCTTCCAGAAATTTTAACGGCATTCAACATATTTACTTTGCCTGGGTAATCGATTATTTCTTCATCTGCAGCTAAAGATTCAGAAACATTAAATTGATCTATTGGTGAGCCACCAATTCTTCTAGAATAAAAAAGATTACCAATGGAAAAAAGTTCTGTTCCTTCTGTAAAAAATTGTCTTTGTTCTGTAAATTGTTGTTCAAACGGACCTAAATTTAGTTCAACATCATCAAAACCTACTTGACTAAAATCAGGAATTAAAGTTGCGTCTAGTGTAAAATTATCTGTTAAACCGTATTTAATGTCCATTCCAACACTCCAGTCAGAATCTGTTTTTCCTTCATAAGATGTTGTAGTTGCAGATGCATATGGATAGAAATTTAATCTTGTTGGTGGTTTAATGTCTTTAAAATCTTCAATTAAACCATCATATTGTGTCCATCTTCCAACCGAATTGTCAATATGCGTCCAAGTATGTTGTGCATTTAGTTTTTCAAGTCTTCTGTGAAAGTTAAATCCCCAAGATTGTATAGGTCTATTTGCAAAACGCAAAGCACGGTAAGGAATTTTCATTTCAACATTCCAGCCTTTATCATCTGTAGAAACAGCACTTTCCCAAACTGCACTCCAGTTAAAATCTTCATTTCCGTTAGATACTTTTGCGTCACCTTGATTTCCTGTAACTTGAACTAAAAATTCAAAAGGATTTTGACCATCGTCATTTGGGTTTATTGTTACCAATAAGAAATCTGCAATGCTAAAATTATCTCTTACTGCAAATTCTTTAGGAATTCCTGCTGGATCTGGGTCATTCATTTGACCAGAAATATAAATTGCATCATCATCATACATAACTTTTACAACTGTTTGATATTCGTCAGAAACAATTTTTCCATTATCTGGTCTTAATTCTACAAAGTCTGTCATTATTTCTGCATTTTTCCATGCATCATCATTTAAAATTCCATCTATTTTAGGAGTTTTAGTGACTCTTGTAGCTTTAATTTTTTTTCTATTTTGATTGTTTTGTGCCGATATTTTAATTGAAAATGCAGCAACTAAGACTAGTAATACTAACTTTTTTATCATTTTGTTTTGGTTGATTGTTAGTGTAAAAACAAATTCTTGAAATTTATTATATTACTTTTAAAAATCAAAAAATAATGTATCTACATAGGTAAAGACACTTCAAAATTTAAAGTGTTACAGATTGGGTATGTTAATTATTTCTTAAAAAGATTTTTTTTACAAAACATAAGTATTTTTAATCCTATAATAATTAAGGAAAGCGCAACATGTTTTGTGTTTCTAATTATTTTATTAAATAATGTATAACTTTTGCCTTTGAATTTGTATTTTTGAGCGTTTTTAAATGGGATACAGATGAATTTACATGAATATCAAGGAAAAGAAATTTTAAGCAGCTTTGGCGTTAGAATTCAAAGAGGAATTGTAGCAAGTAATGCTAAAGAAGCTGTAGAAGCAGCAAAACAGTTAACCGAAGAAACAGGAACAGGTTGGCACGTTGTTAAAGCTCAAGTTCATGCAGGTGGACGAGGAAAAGGAGGAGGAGTTAAGTTGGCAAAAAACTTAGCAGATGTAGAAAGAATCTCTGATGAGATTATTGGTATGATGTTAATTACACCACAAACTTCTGCTGAAGGTAAAAAAGTAAACCAAGTTTTAATTTGTGAGGATGTATATTATCCTGGAGCTTCTGAGCCAGATGAATATTATATATCTGTACTTTTAAACAGAGCAACTGGTAAAAATATGATTATGTATTCTACAGAAGGTGGAATGGATATTGAAACTGTTGCAGAAGAAACTCCGCATTTAATTTTTACAGAAGAAATTGATCCTTTATTAGGTATCATGCCTTTTCAAGCGCGTAAAATAGCTTTTAACTTAGGTTTATCTGGTGCAGCTTTTAAAGAAATGACAAAATTTGTTACTAATTTATATAGAGCTTACATTGGTTCAGACTCTTCTATGTTTGAAATTAATCCTGTGTTAAAAACTTCTGATGATAAAATTATGGCAGTTGATGCTAAAGTTTCTTTAGATGAAAATGCATTATTTAGACATAAAGATTATGCAGCAATGCGCGATTTACGTGAAGAAAACCCAATTGAAGTTGAAGCAAAAGCTGCTGGTTTAAACTATGTAGATTTAGACGGTAATGTTGGTTGTATGGTTAATGGTGCTGGTTTAGCAATGGGTACTATGGATTTAATTAAAGAATCTGGAGGAGAACCTGCTAACTTTTTAGATGTTGGTGGTACTGCTGATGCTGCAAGAGTTGAAACTGCTTTTGGAATTATTTTAAAAGACCCAGCTGTAAAAGCAATTTTAGTAAATATTTTTGGAGGTATTGTACGTTGCGATAGAGTTGCACAAGGTGTTGTGGATGCCTACGTAAGTATGGGAGACAAAATTAATGTGCCAATTATTTGTAGATTACAAGGTACAAATGCTAAAGAGGCAAAAGAATTAATTGATAATTCTGGTATGGAAATTATTTCTGCTACAGAATTTCAAGAAGCTGCAGATAAAGTACAAGAGGTTTTAGAAGCTTCTTAATTTTTAGTTTATTATGTATAGAGAGACGTCTTACTTTGGTAAGGCGTTTTTTTATTTTTTTTATTTCTTGAATTTTATCACCATTAACTTTTAAATTGTTAGCTTAAATGGAAAGTTTTAAGTGTGTTTTAATAGGATGTTAAGTCTTTTACTTCTGTAAAATTTATTTCTTTATTTTGAAAACAAAACTGCTTATAAAAATTGCCAAAGCAATTTATTAATAAATAAGTGTAATCAAGGAATCAATTAAAATATGAGGATAAAATTAATCATAAAAGTTATTTTTTTGAATACTACTATTTTTTATATCAGTAAAAAGCAGTAATTTTTGTACAAAATGTATAAAAATTACTGCTTTTAGGATATCTTTTAAATTGCTACAAAATTACTATTTTGAAAACTCATTTAGTACTAAACTTAGCAATTAAGAAACAGAAATATTAAAATGATATTTATTCTTTAATAAACTTAATTAATGGTTTAATAAAACTATCAAATTTTTCTATGTGAGGTAAATGACCTACATTTTTTAATTCTACTAGTTGTGCATTTAGAATTTCTTTTTGAGTTCGTTTCCCTAACTCATTATAAAGTCCCATGGTCTTTCTAACTTCATCAGAAACAAGTGGCTTGCCAAGTGCTGTTCTATCTCTTGTACCAATAATTAAAAGTGTTGGTGCGGTAATATTTTTAAATCCAAAGAAGAAACATTATACGGATATTGATAGTTAGATAATTGAAGGTCTAACCATTGTAAATTATCGGTTTGTGCCATTGTGCATTGAAACACACATAAAACGGTTAGTATACTTACTAGCTTATTTTCTAAATGTTATAATTTAAATTATAAATTAACTTTATTGTTGATTAGAAAATATAATATAGAATAAAATTATTGCTAGTTTTCTTTACCAAGTTCTATGGCTCTGTTAAACGCTGCAAAAGCGGCTTCTTTAATTAATTCATTTACATTATTATCTTGCATAGAATCTAAAGCAGCACGAGTTGTACCACCTTTAGATGCTACTTTTTCCATCCAAGAATTTGGTGATAAATTAGATTGATTAAAAAGTTCTACAGCACCAATAAAAGTTTGACTTACGAGAACAGTAGAATCATTTTTAGAAAAGCCCATTTTTAACGCAGCTTCCATCATACTTTGCATAAAGTAAAAAACATAAGCTGGTCCGCTTCCAGAAATACCTGTAGAAGCATCAATTAATTTCTCGTTGCTTACTTCCATAGATTTTCCTGTAGTATCTAACAAGCTTTCTACTGTTAGCTTTTCTATTCTAGAAACTTCTTCTGATGTTACATAAGAGGTTAGGCCTTTACCAATTTGAGCAGGTAGATTTGGCATTGCTCTAACTATTTTTGTTAAACCAGAATATTTTTTAATGTTCTCAATATGAACACCAGCCATAATAGATACAATTACTTGACCTGGTTTTGTGTATGGTTTTAAGGCTTTAAATAGATTTTCTGCATGATATGGTTTTACCGCAATAAATATAATATCTGCTTTAGGTACGCAGTCTTCTAGTTCTTTAAAAGCATCAAAGTGTGAGATTTCATTTAACGCTTCTTGTTTTTCTACTGAATTATCTAAAACCATGATATTTTTTTTCTTTAATAATCTTGATTTAGACATTCCTTGGGCATATGTTAACCCCATATTTCCTGCGCCAATTACTAGTATTTTCATTTTTTTTATTATTAAATATTATTGAATTTTTTTTAGATGTATATCTTTTGTTACTAAGTTATTTATTTATAATTAGTATTTAAATATGTAACTTGTAAAAAGATGTTCTAATTAAAGTGTCTAAATTTTTAAACTAAAAATTTAAAAAGCAATTTATGGTAAATGTTTACGTGGAGAGATTTTTTTTAATTTGATTTTTGAAATCAATAAAAATAAATATTCTAAAGTTATGTAGTTTTTGATTGCTTACATTCATTGTGCAAATTTACAAAAATGGTTGCCCTTGGTCAAGTTATATAGGTTTTATTAAAATTTTTAGCACTTGATTAACATGTAAAAAGTACTTATTTAAAAAAGTTATATAAACATTTGTTGTGGTATTAACTAGTTTAATTTTTATTATTTATGGCAATAAATTGAATCAAGTTATGTCGCTTATAGATTAATATTTGATGTTAAAAGAGCTACAATAAAAGTTATAAACTTTATTGTAGCTCTTGCTTAAGTTTGTTTATTAGGAGTTAGTTATAGAAATAGATTAGAAATTTTAATCAATACTATTACCTAAATTTTTATGACAATAATCCTTCAATAGAAATGTAACGTTCACCAGTGTCATAATTTATGGTTAAGATAGTTTCATCTCCTTTTAAAGTTTGCAATTGTTTTCTAACAGCAGCTAAAGATGCACCTGTAGAAATACCAACTAAAATACCTTCGGATTTTGCTATGTTTTTAACTTCAGAAAAAGCTTCTTCTTTTGTAATTCTGATTGCCCCGTCTATAATTTTAATATTAAAAGTTTCGGGAATAAAGCCTGGTCCAATACCTTGCAAAGGATGAGGTCCTGATTTGTCTCCAGAAATTACTGCAGAATCATTAGGCTCTACAGCAAATACTTTTAAAGAAGGATATTTTTCTTTTAAAACTTCTGTCATTCCTGTAATATGACCACCAGTACCAACACCTGTAATTAAATAATCTAATCCTTCTGGGAAATCATTTATTACTTCTAAAGCTGTGGTTTTACGATGTATTGCCGGGTTAGCAGGGTTTGTAAATTGAGAAGGCATCCAAGCATTTTTATTTTTAGCCACCATTTCATTTGCTTTTGCTATTGTGCCACCTAAGCCTAATTCTTTTGGAGTTAAAACAATATTTGCGCCATAAGCTGTCATTAATGCTCTTCGTTCTACAGACATAGATTCTGGCATTACTAATGTTAATTTATATCCTTTTATAGCAGCAATCATTGCTAAACCAATACCTGTATTTCCAGAAGTAGGTTCAATAATTTCTGTATCTTTAGTAATTAGTTTTTTTTGTTCTGCATCTTCTATCATTGCTAAGGCAATTCGATCTTTAATGCTTCCTCCAGGATTTGATTTTTCTAGTTTTATCCAAACATTTGCATTCGGAAATAATTTAGATAATTTTACTGTTGGTGTGTTACCTATGGTTTCTATAATGCTGTTAAATTTCATGTTTTTTTAGATTTTATGTTCTTTATGCACTTGCTATTGATCTGGTTTATGTAATTAGTTTAGTATTATTTATAATTAAAAACTTACAAACTTTCTTTTAAAGTAGTAATTTCATCTCGCAGTTTTGCTGCTACAATAAAATCTAAATCTTTAGCTGCAGCTTCCATTTGTTTACGTTTGTCTCTTATACGTTTTTCAATTTCTTCTTTAGGTAAATATTGTAAATCTTGCTCTGCTGCAATTTGTTTTGCATTGTCGTAATGATAACTAGAAACGGCGCTTCTAGATAAAGTATCATCAATTTTTTTATTGATTTGAGTAGGTGTAATGTTGTTTTTTGTATTATAAGCTATTTGTTTTTCTCTTCTACGTTCTGTTTCGTCGATGGTTTTTTGCATGCTGTTCGTCATTTTATCAGCATATAAAATTGCCAAACCATTTACATTTCTTGCAGCTCTACCAACTGTTTGAGTAATTGAGCGGTGACTTCTTAAAAAACCTTCTTTATCAGCATCTAAAATTGCAACCAAAGAAACTTCTGGTAAATCTAAACCTTCTCTTAAAAGGTTTACTCCAATTAAAACATCAAACAAACCTTTACGCAAATCTTGCATAATTTCTACGCGTTCTAAAGTATCAACATCAGAATGAATATAACGACAACGAATATCTACTCTTGCTAAATATTTAGTTAACTCTTCTGCCATTCTTTTGGTTAAAGTCGTCACTAAAGTTCGTTCGTCTTTTTCTACTCTAATTTGAATTTCTTCAATTAAATCATCAATTTGATTTAAACTTGGTCTAATTTCAATTATTGGATCTAATAATCCTGTTGGTCTAATAATTTGCTCTACAAAAACGCCTTCTGTTTTTTGCAATTCGTAATCTGCTGGAGTTGCAGAAACAAAAATAGTTTGATTTTGTATTGCTTCAAATTCATCAAACTTTAAAGGACGATTGTCCATAGCAGCAGGTAAACGAAAACCATATTCTACCAAGTTTTCTTTTCTACTTCTGTCGCCACCATACATTGCATGAGTTTGCGGAACTGTTACATGGCTTTCATCAATAACCATTAAATAATCATCAGGAAAATAGTCTAATAAACAGAATGGTCTTGTACCTGGTTGACGACCGTCTAAATAACGAGAATAATTTTCAATACCAGAACAATAACCTAATTCACGAATCATTTCAAGATCGAATTCAGTTCTTTCTTTTAAACGTTTTGCTTCTAAATGTTTGCCAATTTCTTTAAAATAATCTACCTGTTTCATCATATCTTCTTGAATTTGATGAATGGCATTTTGTAAAACATCCGGAGAAGTTACAAACAAATTTGCAGGATAAATAGTAAGTTCATTAAAGCTTTCGATAACTGTATTGTTTTCTAAATCGAAAGATTCTATTTCTTCAATTTCATCTCCAAAAAAGTGAACTCTATAGCCGTAGTCTCCATAAGATGGATAAATAGTAACGACATCTCCTTTTACTTTAAAGGTTCCGCTTTTAATTTCTACTTCGGTTCTAGAGTACAAACTTTGCACTAATTGATGTAAAAATTTTGTTCTTGCAATTTGCTGATTTACTTCAATAGGAATTACATTTTTCTTGAATTCTACGGGATTTCCAATTCCGTATAAACAAGAAACGGATGCAACAATTAAAACATCTCTTCTGCCAGAAAGTAGAGAAGAGGTTGCTCTAATTCGTAATCGTTCAATATCATCATTAATAGATAAATCTTTTTCTATATAAGTTCCTGTAACAGGGATGTATGCTTCTGGTTGATAATAATCATAGTAAGAAACAAAATATTCTACTGCATTTTTAGGAAAAAATTGCTTGAATTCTGAGTAAAGTTGAGCAGCCAACGTTTTATTGTGTGCTAAAACTAAGGTTGGTTTATTTACTTCTTTAACAAGATTTGCTACTGTAAAAGTTTTTCCTGACCCTGTTACACCTAATAATGTTTGAAATTTCTCGCCCGATAAAACTCCTTCTTTAAGTTGTTTTATTGCTTCTGGTTGATCTCCTGTTGGAGAAAATTTTGATTCTAACTTAAATTCCATTTTACAAAAATACGGATACTTTCTAAAAAAGTATCCGTATTTATTTATGATTTAAAAGCGTGTTTTTACTTTCTGATTAAAGAAAAATGTCCTTTTTTGTTGATGGTTGGTTTTGTTGTATCCGCAGGAATTAGCGTAACATTAAACCAGTAATCATCCGAAGAAAGCGTTTTTCCTCCATAAGTTCCGTCCCAACTTTGGCTGTCAATTGGTAACTGAGCTACTAATTTTCCAAACCTGTTAAAAATATTGATGCTGCTAGTTGGATAAAAAGTTTTGTTTACACCTCTTACAATCCAAGTGTCATTATCTCCGTCAGCATTTGGCGTAAAGAATTTTGGAAACTGAATTACAGAAACTAACAAAGTTGTGTCTGGAGAGCATCCGTTTTTATCGTTTACAATTATTTTATAAATTCCGCCTTCTAGGTTTTCAAAAAGAGGATCGTCTTGAAAACCAGCAAAAGGAATTCTCGTATTTTCATCTGTGTTTTCAATTGCAAATTGATAATCACCAGGACCTAAATCATTGTCAATTGTGTTAATTGCTATAGATAAATTGCTTTCGCTACCAATATTATTAGATTCATCAATAATGGTGATAAAACTATTTTCTAAAGTTGCAATATTTGATTCGTTTATAACAATTGTTTCTGTTCTAGAACAGAAAGTTCCGTTAGTAGTTGTAGCAGTTACAGTGTAAGTTCCCGCAACGGAAATATTAACATTGTCTTCTGTGCTAACAGTATCTCCGTTTTGATATTTCCAAACATATTCGTAAGTACCTTTCTGATTTTCTACAAAAATATTAAGTGGTAAATTGTTTAAACACAAAATTTGCGGAGTTGTTACCGTAAAATCTGGTAATGGATTTACAATTACATCAAAAAAGGCATCATCATTTATACAGCCAGTTTTTTTGTTTTGTATGCGAACATAAATTGTTTCTGTTGCTGATGAGTTTTCGTAAGGAGATGAAATTGGCAAATTTCCAGATGTTGCATTTGCTTTTGATGAATGAAAAGTTACATTAAAATCATCTGGATCTTGAGAAGCGCCTAAAATTTCAGGAATTTTCCCGTCTAAATCGATGGTTTGAATAATGTTATTTGCATCATCAAAATCATCATTATTATCACATTCAGAAAGATTAGAAATTGTTTCGAAAGTTGGTTCCGGATTTACAATTACATCAAAATTAGAAATTCCATTTGCACATTGTGCATCAGCATTATAAACACGTACATAAATTGTTTCTCGATAAGGTGTTAAATTAGTATATGGTGAAACTAAAGGTGAATTTCCATTTTGTGCTTCTGCAAGTGAATTGTGATACGTTACAGAATAAATTTTTGGATCTTGAGTTCCTAAAATTCCTGAGGTTTGACTTTCTAAATCAATACTACTAGAAAATCCATTTCTAGCAGAATTATCTATATCATTATCACAAACGTTTAAATCGTCTACAAAATTGGCAATTGGTAAAGGATTTACAATTAAATTAAAGGTTATGTGGTCTGTAAAACAGCTAGTTGAGTTGTTTGTGACTCTAACATAAATGGTTTGTAAATCTCTTACAGAATTTGTAAAAGGAGATGAAAGAGGATCGTTTCCAGAATTTGCATTTGCGGCAGAATCATGATATGTAACTGTAAAATCTGCTGGATTTTGAGTTCCTAAAATTGTTGCAGTTTGGCTTTCTAAATTAAAGTTTTGTACAATTCCGTTTGAAGTACTACCATCTTTAATATTATCACATTCTTCAAGATTTTGTACTGAGTTTGCCTTAGGAACGGTATCTACATTTAGGGTTATGTGAGGTCCTAGTCCTAAACAATCATTGTTTAAATCACTATCTACACGAATAAATATTTTTTGAGTAGTTGAATACCCGATATTTCTGTATTTACTTGTATTTATAATTGGATCTTTTTCTGCTAATGCGTCTGATTCATTTCTGTAATAAGTTATAGTGATCTGCTGACCAATAGGAAATAATTTAATTACTTCTTCATTAACAGAACTAAAATCGAAATTTGTAATTCCATCAGTATCAGAATTTGAAATAGTATAATTTCCATCAGAATCTAAGAAATCATCACATTCAGTAAAAGAATATTGAAATGTTTCTGGGATTCCTGTAGTAGAAACTGTTAATAAAACTTCTGAAATTCTGTAACAACCAAAAGAAGTTTTAGCACGTGCCCAAACTGTGTCTGTATTTTGAGTTCTATTTCTAAAAGTTGTAGTTTCATCAATAGAATATGCATTTGAACCTGCATTCGCATCGGCTAAAGTAGGGTAGAAAGTAAAGGATTCATTTTGATAATCTGTTGATATACTTGTTGCAGCTTGGTAAAGATTAAAGTTAGAAAAACCATCTGTATCATTATCGCATTGTTTTAATTCTACTTTACTATTGATAATTGGCAACGGACTTATTTCTAAATTAAAACTTTTACTAGCATTAAAACAAGTAGAGCTACTATTGTTTTCTACACGAACAAAAATAGGTTGTGAATTTGCTTTTATATTTGTGTAATTGGTTGTTTTATCTATAACATCTATTAAAGAACTAGTTTGAGCACCGTTAAGTGTTGTGTGATAAGAAATACTGTATTTTGTTGGATCTAAGCTGCCAAGAATTTCTGAATTTTTATTTGATAAAATAAAATCATTAACAATTCCGTCTGTATCTGTACCTATTGATGTGTTGTCGCAAACTCTATACTCTGTAGGATCCTGGATAATTGGTTCTCCGTAAACATTCAATTCGAAATTTGTAATTTCAAAACAGGTGTTAATTGCTTGATTATTATGAATTCTAACATAAATTGTTTCTTTACTAAAAGCTGTAGGGTTTTTATAAGGTAAAGTTATAGGGTTTACTAAATCTATAGCATTTTCAAAAGAATTGTAATAAGATATATTTGATATTAAAGCATTTTGTCCATTTAAAACTTGTGAATTTATTGTAGTTTCTAAATCAAACTCATTAAAACCATCATTATCAGAATCACAAAAATTTATATCATTTGGTTTATTTGCAGTTAGAGATTCAAAAACTTCTATTTGAAATGATGCTGTATATTGTGTAAAATTATCGCATTCATCTTTTAATTTAACAGTAAGAGTGTAGTTACCTGTATCTTCCAAATTAATATTTGTTAGTTGTAAATTTGGTTCGGTAGAAATTATGGTTGAGTTAGTGTCTTTTATAAAACTCCATTCATAAGTAATTTCAGAACCCACAATTTTTTCTGATGTTATTTCTTTATTTTGTCCTGTACATAATTGTAATATTTCGTCGTTTATACTATTGCCGCTAGAAGTTTCTGTAACTTTTACAGGTAATAATAAAGAGGAAATAAAAGGAGGTAAACCTTGACTTGCAGTTACTCCAGAACCAGGAGTTGTAATTAAAACAGATCTATGAGAATAATCACAATTAGCACCTAATTCGTTAGGGTTTTTAATAACATTTATTCTTTCAGAACCATTACTTGTCCAATATATTTTACCATCTGGCCCTAGTTGTAAGGCGCCTCTTGCATTATTATATGAATGAACTAAATATCTTGAATCATTTATTGCATCTATTGAAGGTTGTGTTAAATCAAATTGAAATAAGTTTTCTATTGAATTAGAAACTTGACCTGTAGATATATATACTCTTTCACTATTTCTTGAAAATTCTACTCCATATCCATCACCATCTACATTTAGCTTTTTAATATTACTTACAATACCTGTTTCATCATTAAAGTCTAATAAAAAAGAACCTGCAGACATATTTGCAGCAACTATTTTTGTGCCATTTGGTGAAACTTTTAAATATCCTCTAGAATCATTATTGAAAAAGTTACTAATATTACTTTTAATAGGATTATTATAATCTACCCCAGAACTATTTACTTTATAAGAATAAAAGGTGTTACTAACTAAAGAAATTACCCAATATTCATTGCAGTTTTTTCCTCTAACTGCTGTAACTTTTTCAGACCAAAAATCAATAAGACCATCAGATAAATCTCTTGGTCCACTAACTACATCACCTAAATTATTATTTTTGGTCATATCAATTGTATAATACCAAAAACCTTGATTTCCGCTAGATGCGGCACCAACAACAAAAAGGTAATATAAATTTGGGTTACCAGGCGCCGGAATTGTTAATGCTGCTTGAGAGCTTGAAGCATCACCTTGAATGCTAACTCCGTTTTGCATTGGTTCATTATTTCTGTTCCAAATTGTTAGGTTGTTAGTGGTTGGGGAAGGTGCACCAACATAAAATAATAATTCTCCATCTGCATTAGAAAAAGAAGAACAACCTTCAACAGTATTTAAAAGGCTTCCATCAACAGGAACAGGTTGGCCAGAATTAAAATCTAATGCTGCATTTGCACCAAAATACCAAAAATTAGCTTCTTTTTGAGAAAATATATTTAATGTAAAGATTAGTGGTAAAAAGAGTAATATTTTTCTCATTTATTAATGTTTATTATAAAAACATCAAATATATTTAAAAAGTATTACAAATCTCTCTTTTTTAACAAAGCGTAAGACAGGTAAATAAAGATAAAAGTCCAAAAAGAAACGATTAAAATAGTTGAGAATTCTACCGCATAACTTTTAGTAAAAGTTTCACCCATTGTATTGGCTGCAGATCTTACTGCGCCTAATCTAGAAAAAGGTTCTTTTATTAAATTAGTCATAGATTCTAGAGGTAAAAATTGCATAACTCCATCTACTTTATCTCCTGTGTTTTCTGCATCTTTAAAAACCCAATATAAATAGCCTTTAAACATACTTTCTGCAATTAACCAAATAAACATTGCTCCAACAGCAAAAGCAGAACGTTTTACAAGAATTCCTAAGAATAATCCAAAAGAGAAAAAGCCAACTAATTTTATAAAAAATGCTAATAAATAATCTAAATCAGAAAAAATAATTGCTAATTCATTATAATCAGAATAAACTAAACCTAGAACTAAAGAAACTACGAAAACAAAAATTGTAGAAATTAAAGCAAAAGTAATTACAGTGTAAAATTTTGATAAGATAAATTCCTTTTTACTTAAACCATCAATTAAATTTTGTTTTAAGGTTTTGTAACTATATTCGTTAGACATCATGGAAACAATTACTAACAATAAAAAGAATTTTAAAATGGCAGCAATATAGGTGTTAAAGTGCCATATATAAGGAAAATTGAAAATTCCAGCTTCTGCTAAATGCAATTTAAAATCCCCGAATTCAAACTTTATAGCAGCAATTAATGCGATTGACGTTAGCAAGCCAAAGTAAATAATTGATAACACTTTACTGGCTTTATTGTATTTTAATTTATGAAATTCTATAGTAAGAAGTCTAAACATGGCGTTTTATGTTTTGGTAAAATATTTTATAGTTTTTTAACTTTTATAAATTGATGTAAAAAACTAGTAAAGATTTTTGTTGATTAATTGTTGTTGGTTAAATCTAAAAATTGTTGCTCTAAACTAGGTTTACGTTTTACCAAATGAGATAAAACAACTCCATTTTTAAATAAATAAGCATTTATTTCTGCGGATGAAATATTGTTATTTAAAGTTGTAATTAGTGTTTCATGATCTTTGGTAATTTTACCAATTGCTTCATGGTTTTCTAATAATTTAATTAATTCATCTTCTTTTTCATCAACTTTTAACTCAAACAAACCATTAGATGCTGTCATTTCATCAACACGACCACTATATAATTTTATTCCTTTTCTAATAACAACAACGTGAGAACATACTTTTTCAACTTCATCTAAAAGATGAGAAGCCAATAAAATTGTTGTTCCGTTTGCTGCTATCGATTTTATAATTTGACGAATTTCGTGAATTCCTTGCGGGTCTAGACCATTAGTTGGTTCATCTAAAATTAAAATTTCTGGATCATTTAACAATGCAGAAGCAATTGCTAAACGTTGTTTCATTCCTAAAGAGAATGTACTAAATTTACTATGTCTTCTCTCAAAAAGATTAACCGTTGCTAATTTTTCATCAATTTTCTCTGTTGATATTCCTTTTATTTTACAAATCAATGCTAAATTTTGAGTTGCAGTCATGTAGGGATAAAAGTTTGGGCGTTCTATAATTGCGCCAACTTTTTTTAAAGCTTCGTGTGTAGATAATTGTCCTTTAAACCAAGAAAATTCTCCTGAAGTTCTGTTTACAACATTTAAAATAATACCTAAAGTTGTAGATTTTCCACTACCATTAGGGCCTAAAATTCCGTAAACATTTCCTTTTTGAATATCAAAAGAAAGGTTGTTAACTGCATGAACTTTACCGTATTTTTTATCGAGATTTTTGAGAGATAAGATTGTTTCCAAAGAAATTGTTTTAGTCGGTTATAGAGTTTAGACGACCAATTTACAATTTTGTTACGTAAAAATATGTTATCATTTATTAATTATCACTTTTTGTTACGATTAATAATTTTGATTTATTCATTAAAATTATAGTTGAAAGTTTTTTAATTATCAATAAATAATTTCTGTAAAGTTTTAAAAAGTTGCTTTTTTGAGATTCTTTTTCTTTGGATAAAAAAAGCGTTTATCAAATTAGTTGATAAACGCTTAAGCTTTTTATAAATTTAAAATTATTTAATATTCATTAAAATCATAATCATCAAAATCATCGATGTCTTCATCGCCAAACTCGTCTTCTAATTTTTCTGCAACAAATTCTTTTTTAGGTTCTTTTTCTGGCATTTCACCAAAAGATAAAATTGTTTGAGGTAGGTTTTCATTTTTTTCTGATGAAATTTCTACAACATCTACATAAAAGGTCCACATCTTTAAGAAATCGTAAACATAAATAAGTTTACTGTTTTCTTGGGGTAAAACTTCATCAACAAAACAAGTTTGCATAGAAATTTCTTCGCCAGCTTCTGCCATGTTAAATAACGGAATTTCTTCACCTTGATTCCATTCATCATCAGTTCTGTAGAAAGAAGCCATTTCGTGTCCTTCAAAACCAAAAGAAGCTGCAATTGTTGTGTGTAAATCTTCTAAATTAATGCTCTCGTCAACCAAAATAGTTCTAATAACGTCTTCTTTGGTATCTAAAATAATGCGTATTTTATACATAAAAATCAATCAAAATATTGATGCAAAAATACAAAAAAATAATGCGTATTTTTACTTTTTAAACTTCTTGTTAATGGATAAAATAAAAACCCTAGAAATTTTAAACAATCTTAACAAAAATACCTTAATGGAAACTCTAAATATTGAGTTTGTAGATGTTGGTACTGATTATGTTACAGCAAAAATGCCTGTAAATTCGAAGGTTCATCAACCTTACGGAATTCTACATGGCGGCGCAACTGCAGCTTTAGCAGAAACGGTTGGTAGTTGTGCTTCTGCGCTTTTTGTAGACACAAAAACGAAGATTGTTAAAGGAATTGAGTTAAGTATTAACCATGTAAAAAGTAAAAAAGAAGGATTTGTTTTTGGTATTGCAAAACCAATTCATCAAGGAAAAACAACACATTTATGGGAAATTAAAATTATCGACGAAGAAGATAATTTAATTTCTATTTGTAAACTTACCAACATTATTTTAGACAAAAAATAGCTTGAAAATTTTTAATAATATTACTGCTTTTTATAAAGAGGCGAAACCTTTTGTGGTATATAGAAAACCAAATTCATTTACTATTTCTGGTTTTTTTATGCGTGATGAAACTCTTTTTTTTACTGATAATTTTGCCGAATCTGGTTTTGTTTTTGCACCTTTTGATAGCGAGCAAAAAGCAATTTTATTTCCATTTAAAAAATCTGAATTTATTACAGAAAAACTTTCTTTAGATACTTTTATTACTGATGAAAAAACTTTTTCGGCGGATGAAGCTTCCAAAGAAAATCATATAAAATTAGTTGAAAAAACGATTAAAGAAATCAAAAAAAATGATTTTAAAAAAGTAGTAATTTCAAGAACTGAAGAAGTAGAAATTTCTGATTTTAACTTGCTTGAAATTTATCAGAAATTATTGCAGAATTATAGTAATGCATTTGCGTATGTTTGGTTTCATCCAAAGGTTGGTTTATGGCTTGGCGCAACGCCAGAAACGCTTTTAAATATTGAAAATTCAGTATTTACAACCATGTCTTTAGCAGGTACTCAAGTGTATGAAAATACCGAAAATGTTGTTTGGAAAAATAAGGAATTAGAAGAACAACAGTTAGTTACAGATTTTATAAAAAATCAATTAACAGACATTTCATCAAATTTAAAAATTGATAAAACAGAAACTGTAAAAGCTGGTAGTTTGTTGCATTTAAAAACAAAAGTTACAGGAGTTTTAAATGAAAAATCAAACTTAAAAACGTTGGTAAGAGCATTGCATCCAACGCCGGCTGTTTGTGGTTTGCCAAGAGAAAAAGCGAAAAAATTTATTTTAGAAAACGAATATTATAAAAGAAGTTTTTATACCGGTTTTTTAGGGGAATTAAATATTGAAAATTCAACAGTTAACATTCAAAATTCTTCGTTGTTTGTGAATTTAAGATGTATGAATATCAACAAAAATAAAGCATCTCTTTTTATTGGTGGCGGAATTACAAAAGACAGTAATGCTACAAAAGAATGGGAAGAAACTGTTTCTAAAAGTAATGTAATGAAACGTGTTTTATAAAAAAAATCGTAAACATTAAATGTTTACGATTTCTAAAATATATATTAAACTTGAATTAAGAATTGTTTTATTTGTCTTAGTTTTTAACAAACTAAAAATCAAATATTAAATGTTTTTTATCTTTAAATATCATCAAAAGAAATATCTGTAAAACTGTCTGTAGATTTAGTTTGTTCTGTAGTTTCTTCTTTCTTAAAATCTTTTTGATGGCGCTCGCTAATTACTTCGTTTCCTTTTTCGTTAAGAATGTAATCTGTAGCTTTGCTTAACATTTGGTGAAAATCTGTAAAATCTTCTTTGTATAAGTAAATTTTGTGTTTTTGATAATGAAAAGTTCCATCATCGTGCGTAAATTTTTTGCTTTCGGTAACAGTTAAGTAATAATCATCTGCTTTTGTTGCTCTAACGTCAAAAAAATAGGTTCTTCTTCCTGCTCTTAATACTTGTGAAAAAATTTCTTCCTGTTCAACTCTCTCTGCCATAATTCTTTTAAATAGTTGTTATAAATTGTTTGTTATACCTACAAATCTAATAAAATATTTTAGGTAGCAATGTTAAAGATTACATTTCTTTTTCTAAAAGTTGTTGATCGTATAAATCTTTGTAATAACCACTAACTGTTATTAATTGATTGTGAGTTCCTTGTTGTATGATTTTACCAGCATCTAATACAATAATTTTATCTGCATTTTTTGCTGATGAAACTCTGTGACTAATAATAAGAGTGGTTTTGTTTTTAGAAACTTTTTCTAAATTAGATAGTATTTTTTCTTCAGTTTCTGTGTCTACAGCAGATAAACAATCATCAAAAATTAATATTTTAGGGTTTTTAATAATTGCTCTCGCAATAGAAACACGTTGTTTTTGTCCGCCAGATAAAGTTACACCACGTTCTCCAAGAATGGTTTTGTATCCGTTAGCAAAATCTATAATATTATCATGCACAACTGCATTTTTAGCTGCTTCAATAATTTCTTGTTCAGTAGCATCTTCTTTTCCAAATTTAATATTATTTTCAATTGTATCAGAAAATAAAAAAGGATCTTGAGGAACAAAACCTATTTGACGCCTAACATCATATAAATTGGCTTCTTTAATTGGTTTATCATCTAACAAAATAATACCTTTTTGAGTGTCGTACAATCTTGTTATTAATTCGATAATTGTGGATTTACCAGAACCCGTTTTTCCTAAAATTGCTAGTGTTTCGCCTGGATTTACTGTAAAATTGATGTTTTTTAAAGCTGTAATATCTGTATCATCATAAGTAAATGTTACGTCTTTAAAAGTTATTTTACCGTAAATATCTGTGTGAGAATCGTTTTCGTTTTTAATTTCTGGTACTTGATTTAAAAATTCATTTATTCTTGCTTGAGAAGCATCAGCTTGCTGAATCATTGAGGTTACCCAGCCAACAATTGCAACTGGCCAAGTAAGATAATTTACATATAATAGAAATTCTAGAATAGTTCCAGATTTTATAGTTCCGTTTATGTATTGTAAACCACCAACATAAACCACAATTATATTACTAATACCAATTAATAAAACTATTGATGGAAAAAATAGTGCATTTGCCTTTTCTAAATGGATGTTTTTTTCTTTGTTATCATTAGAAATTTTATCAAAATCTTTGGTCATCGATTTTTCTATTCCATAAGATTTTACAACATCAATTCCCGAAAAAAGTTCTTGCGTAAATGTTGTTAATTTTGATAGATTTTGTTGTACAATTGTGCTTCTTTTGTGTATAATTTTACTTAAAAAGAATACAGAAAAAGAAAGTAAAGGAAAAGGTAATAAAGTGTATAAGGTAAGTTTTAAATCAATTTTTACCATTTCTGCAAAACAAACAGCAAACAGTACAATCATATTGGTGGTGTACATTACAGAAGGGCCAACATACATTCTAACCTTTGTAACATCTTCGCTAATTCTGTTCATTAAATCGCCAGTTCTATTGTTTTTATAAAAATTAAGCGATAATTTTTGATATTGCTGATAGATTTCATTTTTTAAATCGAACTCAATTAAACGAGAAGTAACAATAATAGTTTGTCTCATTAAAAAAGTTAAAAACCCACTAAAAAACGCAACCCCAATTATGAGTAAAATATTTATAAAAAGCTCATGTTTTACAATGTCTAAATCAGTAGTAGTTCCTTTTAAATAATCTTCGACAATATTTAAAGAATTACCAACAAGTTTAGGTACTTTTAAAGCTATAATTTTAGAAAGAACTGTAATTAAAATTCCTATTAAAAATCGCCATTTGTATTTAGAAAAATATTTATTTAAATATTGTAGAGCTTTCAAAGAAAATTGGGTTAAGAAATAAAGCACGAAGATACGCGTTTCAAAAAGAATCTTTTTCTTAAAAAAGTATTAAAAAAGCTGTTGTAAAACTAAAATAATACTACTTTTGCAGCGCAATAAAAATGCCAACAATTTAAGTTCTTTACAATGATTAACAGAAGACATATTCGAGTTAAAGTAATGCAATCTGTATACGCAATGCAGCAATCTAATAATGACGATATTATTAGAGAAGATAAATTTTTAAAGCATAGTATTTTAAAAATGTTCGATTTGTATGTTTTAAACATTCAACTTTTAGTTGAAGTTCAAAAACTAGCAGCAAAAAGAATTGCGCTATCAAAAAAGAAAATTCTTGTTACAAAAGAAGAATTAAACCCAAACACTAAATTTTTAGACAATAAAGTAATTAACGCAATTGCAGAAAGCATAAGCGTAGAGAGTTATATTGAGATGAATAATCTTAATAACTGGGAATTAGATTCTGAGTATGTTAAAATTATTTTAGATGAATTACAAAAAAGTGATTTATACAATAAATATTTAAACACAAAAGAAAGTTCTTTTAAATTAGACAAAGCTTTTGTTGTTGATTTCTTTAAAGAAATTATTGCTCCTAATGAAAAGTTGGCAGAGTATTACGAAGACAAAATGATTTCTTGGGTAGATGATATTCCTTTTGTAAATACTTGGGTAGTAAAGTCTTTAAGTAAATTTAAAGAGATTGGAATCTTTGTTGTAGGTAGTTTGTATAAAGATAAAGATGATGAAGATTTTGTTTCTGCTTTATTTAAGAAAACGGTTTTAAAACAACAAACCTACGAACAAGATATTACAGATAAAACGCCTAATTGGGAAACTGATAGAATTGCAGATATTGATATGATTTTAATAAAAATGGCAATTACTGAGTTTATTAGTTTTCCGTCTATACCAACAAGAGTAACTATAAATGAGTATATAGAAATAGCTAAAGATTATTCTACAGAAAAAAGTAGTTACTTTATAAACGGAGTTTTAGATAAAATTTCTAAAGAATTTATAAATAATAAAAGAATTGTTAAAATAGGAAGAGGCTTACTATAAAATATTGTTTTAGATAATTAATTTAGTATTTTTACAAAAAATTTTAAACATCATGAGAAAAATAACAATTTTGTTAGCTTTTGTTTTGTCAGCAAGTTTTTTTACAGCTTGTAAAAATGCAGATAATGCAGCAAAAAAAATTAACAAAGAAAATGTTGACAATGCAAAATCTAGAGATTTAGAAATTAAAAAAGGAGTAGCATCTATTTCTTTTGATAAATCAGAATTTGATTTTGGTACTGTAAATGAAGGAGATATTGTAGAAACTGTTTTTAAAGTTACCAACACGGGTAAAACAGATTTAGTAATTACTAATGCACAAGCAACTTGTGGTTGTACAATTCCTGTTTGGCCAAAAGGAGCAATTAAACCAGGCGAAACTGGAGATGTTCAAGTAAAGTTTAACACAAACGGTAAACCAAACAGACAACAAAAAACAGTTACATTAACTACCAATACAGAAGCAGGTAGAGAAATGTTAACAATTAAAGGGATGGTTACACCAAAAAGTAAATAAATATATGTTTTCAACAATAGGATTACAATTCGATACCGGTAGTTTAGCTTCAATGTTACCTTTTGTAGCAATGATAGGGGTTTTATATTTTTTTATGATAAGACCACAAATGAATCGTCAAAAGAAAGAGAAAGCTTTTCAAGCAGAAATTAAAAAAGGAACAAAAGTGGTTACTTCTAGCGGTATACATGGTAAAATTGTAGAAATAAATAATACTGATAATACTGTAACGATAGAAACTGGAGCTGGTAAAATTAAGTTTGAACGTTCTGCTATTTCTATGGAATTAAGTAAAAAATATTTAGCACCTGCTATTAAATAATTTTACTAATTAATATAATTAAAGTGAGCTTTTTCTTTTTAGTTGAAGCTCACTTTTTTTGTTTTGTATCTTTTTACTAGATTGCAATAAAAAAAATAAGGTGAAAACTACCCAAAAAATACCAAAAACATTTATAGGCTTTTTAATTGCTTCTTTTTTTATTTGGTTGTTAATTACCTTTTCAAAAGAATATTCTACTGTAATTACTTGTCCTGTAAATTATATAAATATACAGCAAGATAAGTTGTTGCAAGAAACACCAATTAAGCAAATTGATATTGCCGTTAAATCGTCTGGGTTTAAACTTTTAAGGTCTAAAATTTATAATAAAACAATTAATTTAGAGTCTTCTGTTTTACAAAGAAAAAAAGGTTCTAAGTATTATTTATTAGTTAAAAATCAATTTACTAAAATTCAAAAACAATTAAAATCGGGTATTCAATTACAAGAAATTTTACAAGACACAATTTATTTAAATTTAGGGTTATTAAAATCAAAGAAAGTAGTTTTAAAACCAGATTTAGACATTAAGTATCAAATTGGTTATGCTCTTTTAGGTGATATAAAAGTAGTTCCAGATTCTATAGTAATTTCTGGTCCAGAAGATCAACTAAAAAAAATAACATCTCTTAATTTAAAAAAAATAACATTAAATGATTTAAAAGAAAATTTTTCTGAAGAAGTACAGATTGTTGAGCAAACTAAAGGTAAAAATCTTAAGTTTAGTACTGCAAAAGCAACTGTTTCTGGAAATGTAGAAAGATTTACAGAAGGAAGATTAAAGATACCGTTTATAACAAAAAACCTTCCAGATCATATTAATTTAACCACACTTTCTGATAATGTAGAAGTTGTGTTTATTGTTGCTTTATCTAATTTTACTAAAGTTTCTGAAGCATCATTTACAGTAGAATGCGATTTTGAAATATCAGAAAAGAATAACCTTTCTTATTTAATACCCAAAGTAACAACAAAGCCAGATTTTATAAAAAGCTTTAAAATTGTACCCACAAAAATAGATTTTCTAATTCAAAAATAAAACATGATAGTTGGTTTAACAGGTGGCATTGGAAGTGGTAAAACTACAGTTGCTAATTTATTTTTTAAGTTTAAAAATGTTGCTATTTATATTGCTGATGTTGAAGCTAAGAAATTAATGAATTCATCTGAAGTGATTAAAGAAAAATTGATTAAAGAGTTTGGAGACCAAGCTTTTGTTAATCAAAAATTAAACAGAAAGTATATTTCTGAAATTGTATTTAATGATGCAAAAAGATTAGCTACTTTAAATGCGATTGTTCATCCGGAAGTAAAAAAACATTTTAAAGATTTTGTTAACAAGAATTTAGATAAAACATATATTATTTATGAAAATGCAATTCTTTTTGAAAGTAAAAGCAATCTTTTTTGTAATTTTATTATAACAGTTTATGCAGATATAAGTACGAAAATTAAACGAGTTACTTTAAGAGATACATCAACAAAGGAAGAAGTGTTAAGTAGAATGAAAAATCAATGGAAAGACGATAAAAAATTGTTGCAATCTAACTATATAATTTGCAATGAAAACCTTGATGATTCCAAAAAACAAGTAAATTATATTCATAATATTTTAACAGAAAAATATAGATACCTTTAAGTATTTTTACTGATACTGTTAAAACACTCTTAAAATTGCATTAATTTCGTATAAAACCTGAATTTCAATTTTTGAATAGCTTAATTTTGATTTATGGGCAAGAAAATGTTTGTTCTTATTGTAGTATTAATGAGCTTTTCCCTAATTGGGATTATAGCTGTGCAATTGTATTGGATTAATAATGCCGTAGAAAGTAAAAAGGAACAATTTAAAAATGATGTTCAAAAATCTTTGGGTAGTGTTACCGAAAAGATAAATGAAAAAGAACGAAGTCTTTTTGATAAAAAGTTTGAGGGTATTCTTGAATCTGCAGTATTAGCAAATAAAGCTCAAATTAAAAGTCTTTTCTTTCAAGAGATAGACACAACAAATCATCAAAAAATTTCTTTTGGATCTACCATTTTAGAAGAAAACATTGAAATTCCTACAGAATTTTTATCTAACGATTCAGTTATTTTTAAAAGAGTTACAGGTAAAAAAGATTTTTTTCAATCTAAATTAATAAAAGGTCCAGATAATTTATTTTCTGCTACCGATGAAAAAAGTTATTCATATACTAAACGATTAACAAATATAGAAAAAAGTCAATTTTCTGAGTGGTTTAAAGATTATAATAGAATAAATCCTATTCATAAAAGATTAAGTAATAGGGAGCTTAACGAAACAATAAAAGAAGAGTTAAAGAAAAGAAACATCGATTTAGATTTTAAATATGGTGTTTATGGTAGAGATGGTTTAGCAATTAATTTAAAATCTGGTTATTATACAATTAATAAGAAAGATAGTTATTCGTTTCCATTATTTTTTGATTCTAATGATGAACCAGAATATTTATTATATATAACATTCCCAACTAAAAATGATCATATTTTATCTGGTCTTTCTAATATATTATTGTTGTCTTTGTTCTTTATTTTTATAATAATTGTTGCATTTTCAAGTTCATTATATCAATTACTTCAGCAGAAAAAAATATCAGAAATTAAAACTGATTTTATTAATAATATGACGCATGAGTTTAAAACTCCAATAGCAACCATTAATTTAGCTTTAGATTCTATAAGAAATCCTAAGATTCTAAATGATGAAGAAAAAGTTTTGAGATACGTGCAAATGATTCGTGATGAAAATAAGAGAATGCATACGCAAGTAGAAAATGTGTTACGTATTTCTAGGTTAGAAAAAAATCAATTAGAACTTAGTAAGGATATTGTTGATGTTCACGAAATAATTGAAGACGCAATTAGTCATGTTAGTTTGTTAATTAATAACAAAAACGGAATTGTAGAAACACATTTTGAGGCAATTACTACAGAGATTTCTGGTAATGAATTTCATTTAACAAATGTTATTGTTAACATGTTAGAAAATGCCATAAAATATTCTTCAGAAAAAAGTCCGAAGATTGATGTTTACACAGAAAGTACAAATAAGTTTTTTATTTTTAAAATAAAAGACAACGGAATAGGAATGACAAAAAGTGTACAAAAACTTGTTTTTGACAAATTTTATAGAGAGCAAAAAGGAAATATACATGATGTAAAAGGTCATGGATTGGGCTTAGCTTATGTAAAAGAAATTGTAGAAAAACATCATGGAACAGTTTTTGTTGAAAGTGAAAAAGGAGAAGGAAGTATATTCACAGTAAAATTACCTTTAATATAAAAGTATACAAAATGGGAAGTAAAAAGATTTTATTAGTAGAAGACGATCCGAATTTCGGAACAGTTTTAAAAGATTATTTAGCGTTAAACGATTATAATGTAACACACGCTAAAGATGGTATAGAAGGTTTAATTATGTTTAAAAACAGTGATTATGACTTATGTATCTTAGATGTTATGATGCCAAGAAAAGATGGTTTTTCTTTAGCACAAGACATTAGAGTAACAAATAAAGAAGTGCCAATTATTTTTTTAACGGCTAAAACATTAAAAGAAGATGTTTTAAAAGGATATGCTGTTGGTGCAGATGATTATTTAAATAAACCTTTTGATTCTGAAGTATTATTGCACAAAATTAAAGCAATTTTACAAAGAAAAGATAGCGATCAATCTAAAGAATCAGAAGAATTTGAATTTAATATAGGTTCTCTTTTCTTTAATTCTAAATTACGTCATTTATCTGATGGTAAAGATGGTGAGCCTGTTAAATTGTCACCTAAAGAAAGTAAATTGTTACGTATGTTGGCTATTCATAAAAATGATTTAATGCCAAGAGAGTTAGCGCTTACAAAAATATGGAGAGACGATAATTATTTTACTTCTAGAAGTATGGATGTTTACATTGCTAAACTTAGAAAATATTTAAAAGCAGATGAGAATGTTGAGATTTTAAACATTCATGGAGAAGGATTTAGGTTAGTAGATAAGACTTAATATTTGTAGCTTCCCAAAAATATAACTCAACTTGTATACTTCAAGTTGAGTTTTTTTGTATTTTTATACTATGGCAGAATTTGTTAAATTATACAATGACAACCCAAATCAAAGACAAATAGATAAAGTTGTTAAAATTTTAAAAAAAGGAGGATTAATTATTTATCCTACCGATACTGTTTATGGTTTAGGATGCGATATAACGAATACTAAAGCCTTAGAAAAAATAGCACAGATGAAAGGTATAAAATTAGACAAAGCTAATTTTTCTTTTGTTTGTAACGATTTAAGTCATTTATCAGATTATGTTAAGCAAATAGATTCGCCAACTTTTAAGCTTTTAAAACGTGCCTTACCGGGGCCTTATACTTTTATTTTACCAGGAAGTAATAATTTACCAAAGTCTTTTAAAAATAAAAAAACTGTTGGTATTCGTATTCCTGATAACAATATTGCTAGAGCACTTGTTACAAGTTTAGGAAACCCAATTGTGTCTACATCAATTAGGGATGATGATGATGTTTTAGAATATACAACAGATCCAGAATTGATTTTTGAAAAATGGAATCATTTGGTAGATGTTGTTATTGATGGTGGTTATGGTGATAATTACGCTTCTACAATTATTGATTTAACAGATGATTATCCAGAAGTAATTAGAGAAGGAAAAGGAAGTTTAGATATACTTTAGGTTTACTCTGTAAATTTAAAAGTATGAAAGTAAATTAATTTGTTAGTTTAATTGATTCAGTTTTTTTGTAGAATTGTATTGAGAGCAAATTAAAATTAGTTACTTTAAATCTGTAAATTTTTTTCTACCCATAACAAAATACTGCCAAACAATACTTGTGTGTAGATTATAATCAGATTTTTTTTGAAGTACTTTTCTCTTTTTTAAGAATTTAAAAAAGTTTTTGTAAAAACTAAAATGTGCTTTTACAATTGCCCAAGTATGTATTGGTCTTAGTTCTAAAATAAATTTGATTCCTGCAATTCCGTCTAAAAGTAAACGTGAAAAAACTACAAACAAAAACCATTTTTTAGGCACGTTTTTCACCACATTTAACAAACTATTTCTAAAATTTAAAAATGTTTTCTGCGGATTTGTTTCTTGTAAAGTTGCGCCACCAACATGATAAACAGTTGAAGATCCAACATATTTTACTTTGTAACCAATATTTTGAGTTCGCCAGCATAAATCTATTTCTTCTTGATGTGCAAAATAATCTTCATCAAAACCATTTAATTTACAATAGATTTTAGAACGGATAAATAAACAAGCACCAGATGCCCAAAATATTTCTGAAATATCATTATACTGATTGCTGTCTTTTTCTAAATCATTAAAAACACGACCTCTGCAATAAGGATAACCATATAAATCAATAAATCCGCCTGCTGCACCAGCGTATTCAAATTTAGTTTTGTCTTTAAAATCTAATATTTTTGGCTGAATAATAGCTGTATTTTCATCAGACTTAAAAACATCTAAAATAGGAGAGAGCCAATTTTGTGTAACTTCTACATCCGAATTTATGAGACAATAAATATCTGCATCAATTTTTTTTAAAGCATCATTATATCCTTGTGCATAACCACCGTTTTCTATGTTTTTAACAATTTTTACTGATGGAAAAGCGTTTTTTATATAAGAAATAGAATCATCATCCGAAGCATTGTCGGCCACGTAAATTTCTGCTTCATCTGAGCTAAATTTTACGATAGATGGTAAAAACTGTTCTAACAATTTTTTTCCATTCCAATTTAATATGACAATTGCTGTTTTCAAGGATGCGAATTTACAGTTTAAAAATTAGTTTACTGATAATTATTTCTTAATAAAAAAGGAAAGATTTGTTATTTATAATCTGGTATTTCTTTTAAAAAAATATAGGTTTCATTTTCGAAATCCATTTTACAGTAAAAATGCTCTAAACCATTTGTTACAATCAGAAAATTGGCTTTTAATTTTAAATTATAGCGCGCAATTTGATCAAAAGTATCTTGTGTAATTTTAATTGAAGGCGCTTTACATTCCACAATAATTTCAGGATTTCCATCCGTATTAAAAACTAAAATATCTGTTCTCTTTTTACGATTGTTAATTGTTAACTGTTTTTCTAAAGCGATTAAAGAGGTTGGGTAGTTTTTTTCTTCAATTAAAAAAGAAACATAATGCTGACGAACCCATTCTTCTGGCGTTAAAACCATATATTTTTTTCTCAATTTATCAAAAATAAGCGTCTTATTTTCTTTACTTTTGAGTTTGAAATTATACGTTGGTAGGTTGAGTTTAATCATCAATCAAAAGTAAGAAAATGAACGAAATAAGAAACATTGTTTCAGATATTAAAAATGGTAACTTAAAACCTATTTATTTTTTAATGGGTGATGAGCCTTATTATATTGATAAAATTTCTGATTATATAGAAGAAAATGTTCTTGATGAAGCAGAAAAAGGCTTTAATCAGCAAATAATGTATGGTAGAGATGCAAGTGTAGAAGATATTGTTTCGTCTGCAAAGCGTTATCCTATGATGGCAGAAAGACAGGTTTTAATTATAAAAGAGGCACAAGATTTAAGTAGAAGCATAGAAAAATTGTTGTCTTATGCAGAAAATCCGCAACCAACAACGGTTTTAGTTATAAATTATAAATATAAAAAACTTGATAAACGTAAAAAATTACACAAAGCAATTGTAAAATCTGGTTTAATTTATGAAAGTAAAAAGTTGTATGAAAATCAGGTTTCAGATTGGATTCGAAGAGTTTTAAGTGGCAAAAAATATCAAATAGAACCTAAAGCATCACAAATGTTAGTGGAGTTTTTAGGAACTGATTTAAGTAAAATATCGAATGAGTTAGATAAATTAATGATTATTCTGCCAAAAGAAACCATTATTGATGACAAACATATTGAAGACAATATTGGAATTTCTAAAGACTTTAATAACTTTGAATTGCGAAAAGCAGTAGGAGAGAAGAACGTTTTAAAATCGAACAGAATTATTAACTATTTTTCTGAAAATCCGAAGAATAACCCAACAGTTATGACGATTTCTTTGTTAAATAGTTTTTTTACGCAACTTTTATTATTTCATGGTTTAAAAGATAAATCTAAAAATTCTGTTGCTAGAGCTTTAGGTGTAAATCCTTATTTTGTAGATGAATATTTTTTAGCTGGTAGAAATTACCCAATGCGCAAAGTTGCGCAAGTAATTGCTTTTTTAAGAGATGCAGATGTAAAAAGTAAAGGTGTTGGAGCAAATTTAACACAAGAAGATATTTTAAAAGAATTGTTATTTAAAATTTTACATTAAAATGAAAAATATATTTACAAAGGAAGTTGTTGACGAAATAGTTAAACGAATAAATAATTTATCTCCAAACACACAAGCAAATTGGGGTAAAATGTCGGTTTCACAAATGTTAGCTCATTGTTGTGTAACTTACGAAATGGTTTATACAGACAAACACCCAAAACCAAATGCATTTGTAAAAATGATGTTAAAAATGTTTGTTAAAAAGACTGTTGTTTCTGATAAAACTTACTCTAAAAATAGTAGAACTGCTCCGCAATTTATAATTTCTGATGAACGAGAATTTGAAAAAGAAAAAAAACGTTTGATAGATTTTATAAATAAAACTCAAAAATTAGGTGAAAAATATTTTGATGGAAAAGAATCTCATTCTTTTGGTAAACTAACAATTACTGAATGGAATAATTCTTTTTACAAACATTTAGATCATCATTTAACTCAATTTAAAGTTTAATCTTAACAGATAGTTTTAATAAAAGCTTTAATTTAAGATTATAGGATGTTAATTTAAAATTATTGGAGATCTTTTTTATTAGTGTTTTTAGAAACATTTTCCTTTATATTACTTACATCATAATTTTTAGAAATATGAGAAATATAAATAATATTTATAAAAATAAGTATTAATATAAAACTACTTATTCCAAATGTTGAATTTACCAAATCTAAGTTTATTGCTACTAATAATACACTACCTAATGCTATAGGGAAATAGATAATTTTTGGAAGTAATTTTCTAAAAAATTTATTAGATTCAGATTTTCCTTTTGCTAAATTTATTATGTATAAGCTATTATTATTTAATATTAGTAGTATAGAAATTATAAAAAAGACTATTGAGGTATGAAATGCCATTGATTGAAAAAAGTAAGTTCTTTTTTCTAAAGGAATCATTAAAAAGTAAGATACTAATGCAATTAAAGAAATTAAAGCAACGAACAAAACAGTATCTTCACTTAGTTTTTTAATTATCTTTATTTTAGAGCTATTACCTAAAAAACCAAGACCTAATAGAATTGAACATAAGGCAGTTGCGGGAGACATTCTTCCTGGGTTTTCTAAAGAATAATTGTCTTCAACAAAAACATTATCAAACTTAAAGCTAGAAATATCAAAATATTCAATAAATGTTATAACTCCAATAATTATTGTTGTTACAGCTAAAAAATTATAAACTTTTTTAAAAGATTTATTATTTGCTCTAAGAATAACTAAATTAATACCCGCAATAAAAAAAATTAGAGCAGTATTAAATTTCATTGTAGCACTTTCAGGTAAAATACTTAAAAGGAATCTTATATCTAAAAACCAACCTAACATTACTGTTAAACTCACTAAAAAGCAAATAGCAATAACTGCTTTTTGATAAATGTCTATAAAGGAATTTTTTAAATTGTAATCTTCAATAGTTTTATTTGAAAAGTATTTTTTCATTTCTTTTTCTTTTAGCAAACTAAAAATAAACAATTAAAATGTTAAATAGATAATTTTATAGGTTTTTTTTATTGAAAAATATAAATTAAATATAAAAAAAGAAGAAAAACATTATTTTTATGATGAAATTGTGAACTTGTTATTTATTTCTAAAAAATCACTGATATTTCCACTAGAATTTTTAATTGGTATTATTGTGGTATTTACAGTGTAAAAACTACCGTCTTTAGATTTATTCTTTATATCTCCAGTCCATATTTTTCCAGAAATAATTGTTTGCCAAAGGTTTTTAAAGAAATTATTATCATGATAGCCAGAATTTAACAGCGTATGAGAGCTACCAATAAGTTCTTCTCTAGAATATTTTGAAATTTCACAAAAAGAATCATTTGCATATTTTATTTTTCCATCAATATTAGTAATAGAAAAGATCGCAGTATAATCTAGTGCTTCATTAAATTCTACAAGATTTTTGTTCTTTAATTTTAAATTATTTTCAAGTAATTGTCTTTTTGTATCAATTAAATTTAGGTTTATAGACAATTTAGAAAGATAAATAATACAAATTGGAGTTAGTATAATAGTGAAAGTAACTAGGCCAAAATCGATACTTAACCATTTTTGGTTTATAGCTAATAATATGGCATTCGCAATAACTGCAGGAATTAAAATAATTAAAGGAAGCGATTTTCTAAAAATATTACTTCCAATAGATTTATCAAAAAATAAACTATTAAATATTGAGTTTTCTCTTTTAAACATTAATAATAAAGAAATAGCAAAAAATAATACAGAAGTATGTATTGCCATTGTTCTAAAAATAAAAGATTTATTTTCTGATGGTATTATAAGTATATAAGAAATGATTGAAATAAATGAAATTATTGTTACTAATACTTTAGTGCTTTTACCAAATTGTATAAGTAAATCGTTATTCGTTTTACAGGTTAAAAAAGAAATACCGATTAAAATAGAGCAAATTGCGGTTGCAGGAGACATTCTACCAGGATTAACTTTAGAAAAAGAATCCTTTATAAAAAGGTTGTCTATTTCAAAAAAAGTAAATCCACCATATTCTACTAAAGTAAATAAACCAAGTAAAATAGTAATTGTACTAAATAACTTGTAAAGTGATTTGTAAATTTCTTCTTTTTTATCAAAAATGAATAAGTTTATACCTAAAAGTAGAAATATTAAAGCGGTATTAAACTTCATTGTTGCACCACTAGTAAAAAAATATAAAATTTCTTCGGATTTAGTAAACCAACTAATTATAACAGCTAAGCTAAAAAATACACAACTAATTATTATTAATTTATTAGCAGTTTTTTTTATATGGTTCATTTTTACCAAAGTTTGGGGGCTATTCATGTTTATAAAATTGAGAAATGTTAAGAATTATTATTTATATTATTAAATTTTATTTATAAAATTTATAATACATATTTAACTTGAGAAGTTAAATTGCAGTAATTTAAAGAATTACGTTGGGGGTTGCTAAAGTAATATTTTTTTTAAATAATGAAAATTTTAAAATTTAAAAGTTTAACGTCTTAATAATTAAATAAATAGAATATTTTAAATTTTAGAAGATCATGTTTTGATATTTAAAAACTATATATATTGCTTTATAATTTATGATTGTTTTTAATGCTAATATTTTTCATTAACGATGTTGATAGAAGAAGGTTTTATTATGTGTTTTTAAAGCAAAAAAAACTCCCACTTGTGGGAGTTTTTTTTAATTAAAATTTAAACTATCTATAAATTTTATTATATAAGTTTTCATATATTTTTAGAATTATAACACGTTTCATTTTCATAGTTGGCGTTAAATGTCCGCTTTCAATAGTCCATTCATCTGCAGTTAATTCAAAACGTTTTATTTGCTCCCATTTACCAAAGTTTTTATTGTATTTATCAACTTCTTGCTGAATACGTTTTATTACAATATCCGAAGTTACAATTTCTTCATTAGAAGTACCTATTGTATAGTTTTTATGATGAATCCATTCTCTAATAAATTCAAAATTTGGTTGAATAATAGCAGCTGGCATTTTTTCGTTTTCACCAATAACCATTACTTGTTCTATAAATAAAGATTGTTTTAAATCTCCTTCTAATAAAGGCGGAATTACATATTTACCACCAGAAGTTTTAAACATTTCTTTTGTTCTACCCGTAATTTTTAAGAATCCATCTTTGTCAAGTTCTCCTTTATCACCCGTATAAAAATAACCATTTTTAAGAGCAGTAGCTGTTTTTTCTGGATCTTTATAATAACCTTGCATTACATTTGGTCCTTTTACTAAAATTTCACCAGAATCTGCAATTATTACCTCTACACCTTCTATAACTTTACCAACAGTACCAACTCTAAAACCACCATTATTTACATCATTAACAGAAATTACAGGAGAGGTTTCTGTTAAACCATAACCCTCCATAATTGGCATTCCTGCAGCAGCAAAAACACGTGTTAATCTTGGTTGTAAAGCTGCACTTCCAGAAACCATTAATTTTAACTGGCCACCAAGAGCAGCTTGCCATTTTGTAAAAATAAGTTTACGAGCAATAGATAATTGTTTTTCATACCACCAGCCGTTTGCTCCATAAGGTTCATATTTTAAGCCAAGGTTTAGTGCCCAGAAAAATAAATTTCTTTTAATACCTTTTAAATCTTCTCCTTTTAGTACAATTTTATCATAGATTTTTTCATATAATCTAGGTACAGCAGTCATTACTTCTGGTTTAATTTCTTGTGCATTTTCTGATAGTTTTTCAATCGATTCTGCATAATAGATATCTACACCACAATATTGATATAAATATAAAATCATACGTTCAAAAATATGACAAACTGGTAAAAAACTTAAAGCTTTAGAATTTCCATATTCTAAAGGAACTCTTTTAGTAGAAGAAATAACATTAGAAACAATATTTTTATGAGAAAGCATTACGCCTTTTGGTCTTCCTGTTGTGCCAGAAGTGTATATAAGTGTTGCTAAGTCGTCTGTTTTTACTGCGTTTTTTCTTTCTTCAACTTCATTTTGATTGCTGGTATCTTCTCCTAAAGTTAAAATTTCATTCCAGCTATTTTCTCCTTTTATATCATCAAAAGTAAAAACCTTTATAAGCTTGGTTTTACTTTTAATTTGATTTAATTTTTCTAGAATAGTAACATCAGAAACAAAGCAATAAATAGATTCAGAATGATTTAAAACGTATTCATAATCTTCTTTACTAATTGTAGGATAAATAGGTACAGTTTGTGCGCCAGTTTGTAATACACCAATATCGCAAATATTCCATTCAGTTCTGTTTGATGTAGAAATTATGGCTATTTTATCGTTAGGTTTTATACCTAATTTTAGTAAACCTCTACTAAATTGATTCGATTTATCTACATATTCTTGTGAAGATATAGATTTCCATTTTCCATTATATTTTGTGGAAAGAGCTTTTTTAAGATTATAAGTTTCTAATTGATAGTTAGGAAAATCAAATAATCTTGTAATTTCTGTAGGCATAAGGTTGTTCTAATTTGTACATTGCAAAGTAGTAAAATTACTTGTAATTTACAAATACATATTAAAAGACTTTATATTTTAAGAATAATTTATATTTTGATGTTAAATTTTATGGTTTTCAATAATTATTGTTCTTTTGCGTTTTCTTTTTATTGTTAAATTTTTTATTTTTTAATAAAGTTTTCTATGTTCATCTTAATTATTTTTATTGATAAATAGTTTAAAGTTTATCCAAAGAAAAAACTTAGTAAATTTGAGTTTTTTGTATTGATAATAACTTAAATTACTAAATTATAAACACAAAAAAAGGCTGATAATTTTATCAACCTTTCTTTGTAATTTTTTTTTGCTTTTTTATCTGGTTTCTAGTAAATATTTATCGAAACTTTTACCATTTATTTTCGTGTATTTAGAGTCTATTTCATAGCTAACTTTCATGTTTGTAATGTTAAAATCTCCAGATACTTTCATATATTTAATATTTAAATCTTCTTTAAAATTGGTGTTTTTAAAGGAAACCCCGTTATTAAATTTTGTGTATTTAAATATTGCAGAATCTTTAAAATCAGCATCTGCAAAACTTACATTTTTGCTAAAATTAGCATATTTAAAAGTTGCAATTTCATCAAACTTAGTGTTTGAAAAATTAATGCTATTATCAAATTTTGCATATTTAAAAGTACTATCATCATTAAAAGAAGTGCCAGAAAAATCGGTATTTCTTTCAAAACGAGAGTATTTAAACATTGCTTTTCTTTCAAAGTTACAGTTTTTAAAAATTACATCTTCTTCAAAACTAGCGGTAAATGTGTACCCAGAATCTTCATCTGGTATATAAGCCAAAACATCATTTTTAAAAGTACAGTTAATGAAAGATACTTTTACATCAATTATTTTTTTTATCTCGTTAGATGAGTTTCCGCTGCTCCACCAACTACTTTTCTTTTTATTTGGTAATTTTTTCATGGCATCATCCATATACGTTAAATCTAAAACCCCAACAATTGTTGCATTTTTATAAGAAACAGATTTGCCTGCTTTTATATCTTTTAAAATATTAGTAGCTTCTATTGTTTTTTGTGCAAATGAAAATGTTGTTGCTAAAAAAAGAAAAAAGATGAATGTAATTTTATTTTTCATGATGTATTTATTTAAAGTTATTTTATGTAAAGACAGCAATGAAATTAAATTGTGACAGTTTTAGGCATAAAAAAAGAGTTGATTATAAAAATCAACTCTTTTTAAAATTATTAATTATTAGTTTCCCCCAAAACTGTAAATAATCATCAGTAAAGATAAGTTATTAAATTATTAAATTTTTGTAAAAAATCGTAATTATGACTCTTTAAGAATCTTTCTTAATAAAGGGTAATCTTCGTGAAAAAACTTTTTTGAACTTTGATTCATAAAAAGTTTAAAATCTTTTTCAAAGTGAGATTTATCATAATAATTAGATTGAAAAATTAAATCTCTTATCTCTATTTGTTTAGATACATATTTTCGCATTAAATTCATAAAACGATATTGTCTTATATATTTACCTGGAGTAACACCGATTATTTTTTTAAATTGAATTTCTAAAGATTTTTGACTAAAAGGTACTTCTTTTAATAAATCTGTAACTTTAATAATTCCTTCATTTTTTATTATAATAGCAATAGCTTTATCTATATGTTCTATATTTTTATCTTTTGATAAAGTTAATTGATCAAATTCGTTGTTAATAGATTCTATAAGCTTGGTAATATCATCTTTATATTTTAAAAATAAAGGATTTAATTTTTCATATAATTCAAAGTGAAAATCTTTTAATTGCTTTTGTTTATTTGTTACAAAAGAAACATCTTTATCTATTATTTTATATAAGGATGTTGGTTTTAGATCAAAACCAACATTGTAATTTACTTTATTTATTAATATTTCATAACTGCCATAAAATTGCCCTATTAAAGTTAGTTTATTATAAAAAGATTTATTTTTTTTATGTGTAAATAAAATATCTTCTTCACAAAAATTATAAGCAATGTTAGAGCTGCCAACGGGCAGTATAAGAGTTTCAAAAGGTAAATCTTTTTCCGTTATTTTAAATTGATAAAAATAATCAATTAAAGGGTTTTTTGTATGTGAATCTAATGTAATAAACTCCATTTTATAATTTACATAAAAGAATATTCATTAATATTAATACTTTTTAGTTTAATTGTTTGGTTAATTAGGTTTGTTGTAAATTGCTATAGACCAAAAGCCAATAGATAGAGTTGAATTGATTTTTATCATATAATTTAATTTTACTAGCTTTTATATTTTAAAGCATCAATTTGTGATAAAAAAGTACCAATAAATTGTTATATAAGTTCTCTTTAATAGGAAAAAATAATTTTTATCCTTTAAAATGTCACAAACTTAAAGTAAGATTGTCTTTTGTATAGTTTAGTAATAGTTTAAACCCAAAATCAACAACAAAATCAATTTTAAAATAAAAATTATGAAATTAAAATTAATTGTCTTACTTATATTTTCAATAACGATTAATAGTAACTTAAAAGCGCAAAAAACTATAAAACTTAGTAAAGATTTTGATAAAGTTATAGTAAGTCCACATATAGAAGCGGTTTTTAAAAAAGGAAATGAACCAAGCATAGTTATTGAAGATATAAACGTGCCAGATGAAAAATTCAACTACGAATTAGAAAAAGGAACCCTTCAAGTATATTTAAAAGGGGCTAAAACCTATACTAAAAATAAAAAAGTTGTTATCAGAAATTCCGAAATGAAAGTGCCATTATATAAAGGTAGAGTTGTAAAATTAATTATTACGTATGTAGATGTAAACACTTTTTCTTTACGTGGAGAAGAGAAAATTACATTTCAAACGCCTTTAAACCAAGATCAATGTAAATTGTTAATTTATGGTAAATCAGAAGTAACGATTAACAAAATTAAGGTTGATAAATTAACTGTTTCTATTTATGGAGATAGTTTTTTAAAGATGGATAATGGAAACATTAATAAACAGAAAATTACAGCTTATGGTGCGAGTAAAGTTATGGCATCGGATGTAATTACAGAAGAAACAAAACTAACTGCTTATGGAGATGGAACCTTTACATTTAACGTTTCTAAAAAAATAAAAGTAACATCTTATGGCGAAGCAACGGTACTTTATAAAGGTGATGCTTCATTAAAAAAAGGAATTGTTATTGGCGAATCTACGATTAGAAAAGTGCAATAGTTTTCTTTTTTGGGCGTTACCAAGGTCGGGCTTTTCGCTACAATCTTTTTGCTTAAAAAAGCAAAAAGGATTTCCACTGCAATCCCTAACGCAAAAAAAAAAATCAGCTTTTAGAAAACTCTAGAAGCTGATTTTTTTTTATATAAGATTTTCTTTATTTTTTTGTTTCTAATTTATATTTTTTAGGACTTCTTTCTCTAAAAGTACCAGCAAAAAGAAGTCCGCCAATAATACCCATAAGAATAAAAGCAACTTGTTCAAATAAATTTCCAGAACCAGTAGTTGTATTCGGGTTAAAAAAAGAGTTACTTAAACCCATAAAAGATTTACTTCCTGGTACTAACATTACAATTCCTTGGATTAAGAAAACTGTTTTTGGAGTTTTAGAAATAAAACCAAACAAACGACTAACTCCAACCACTGTTAAAGTACCAATAAAAGTACTAACTAAAACTCCGTAACCAGATAATAGAACTGTCATAAAAAAAGCAATAACACCAGTTAATACGCCAAAAATCATATCTTTTTTACGCACTTGAAATATTGGTAAAAGAGTAATAGATAATACCGGAACAGCAAAAAATATGGTCCATTTTGGCATTTCAGATACATGATATGTTAAATCAATATCTATCAAAGATGTCATTAAAGCTAATCCAAGTAATACTCCAAAAAACTGTTTAAATAATAATATTATTGAATCAAAAAGTTTTGCACCTCCAGAAACTAAATTTTTAGAAGTTATTTCTTCTAAAGCAGTAGTAATTGCTAATCCAGGAATAAAAATAATGATAGAAGCTAAAATGGTTAATCCTAAATTAAAGTTCGGAAAAATTAATGTTAATAAGCAGCAAATAATCGTAACGATTAATGCACTTAAAGATTCAAATACATTTACTAAATATTTAGATTTACTTGATAAATAAACCAAAAGGTAAATAAATGCTCCTAATAATAACGAAAAAGCAAATGAAATCCAATTGGTACCAATTAATATACTAAAAGAACCTGCAGAAAAAGCGTAAGCCAAAGTTAATTGATAATGGTTAGTTAATTTAGTTTTGGCGTGAATTATATTTAATTCTTCATTTATTTGTTCATTATCAATTTTATAATCAATAACCTTATTTGTTAGTTCTGCAATTCTAGAAAGTGCTCCTAAATTTAAAGAACCAGGAGGAATACATTCAATATAATTATAAGAATTTTCATCTTCATAAAAAACATAATTTATCCAAGTAGGAGAATCCATAAAGCTACCAGTAATACCTTGTGTTTTGGCAACTTCTGTTAAATAAGATTGAATTTTATAAGAAGGAATACCATAAGTATGTAGTGCTTTTCCTAATTCAACTATAAACTTATATTTTTCTGGAATTTTCATTTTTACTAATTAAATAGTGCTATTTTATTATTTATTAAAACCAAAAAAAGGGCTCTTAAAAAAGCCCTTTTTGATATACTTTTTTTTAATAAATTATTTTGTCAACCAGTTTTTGGCATTTACAAAAGCTTCTAACCAAGGGGTAACTTCATCTTTTCTATTTGCTGGGTAATTTGCCCAATTCCATTGAAAAGTAGAACGCTCAATATGCGGCATAGTCACTAAATGTCTTCCAGATGGATCACATAGCATGGCTGTGTTAAAATTAGAACCATTTGGGTTATTAGGGTATCCTGCGTAACCATATTTGGCAACAATATTATAGTTTTCTTCAGATTCTGGTAAATTAAATTTACCTTCTCCATGAGAAATCCAAACACCTAATTCTGTTCCTGCTAAACTAGATAACATTACCGAATTGTTTTCCTGGATTTTCACCGATGTAAAAGAACTTTCGTGCTTCATAGAATCATTATGACCTAATTTTCCATGAACTTTATGTTCTGGGTTTATTAGGTCTAATTCCATCCATAATTGTGCTCCATTACAAATACCAACAGACAACGTATCTTCTCTTTTAAAGAAGTTTTTTAAAGCAGTATTTGCTTTTTCGTTGTATTTAAATGCTCCTGCCCAACCTTTAGCAGAACCTAAAACATCTGAATTAGAGAAACCACCAACAGCACCAATAAACTGAATGTCTTCTAATGTTTCACGACCAGAAATTAAATCTGTCATGTGTACATCTTTAACATCAAAACCAGCTAAATACATTGCATTTGCCATTTCACGTTCAGAATTAGAACCTTTTTCACGAATGATAGCAGCTTTTGGCTTCTCTTTACCAATTACAGGTAATTTACCAGTAAAATTCTCAGGGAATTTGTACGTTAAAGGCTGATTTTTAAAATTGTCAAAACGATCTTGAGCTAAATTATTAGCAGTTTGTTTTAGATCTAGCAAGAAAGAAGTTCTGTACCAAACATCCCTCATTTCGGTTACATCAAAAGAGAAATTATCTTCGTTGTTTTTAATAGTAACTGTTCCTGAATTATTAGCAGAACCAATATTAAAAAATTCAATATTATTTTCTGATAAAATCGTTTCTACAGAAGCATCTGCTTGAAAAACAATTCCTGAATTCTCTGCGAATAACACTTTTATAGAATCTTCTTCATGTAAAGAAGAAATATCAAAATCTGCTCCTAAATTAACATCAGCAAAACACATTTCTAACAAAGTGGTAATCAATCCACCAGAAGCAACATCGTGTCCTGCTGTAATTTTATCTGCTGTAATTAAATCTTGAATGGTGTTAAAAACTGTTTTTACATAATTAACATTAGTAACGTCTGGAGCTTCATTTCCAATCGCATTTAAAGTCTGGTTAAAAGAACTTCCACCTAATTTAAATTCGTCTTGAGAAATATTGATATAATAGATGTTTCCTCCATCAACTTGTAAAAGAGGTTCTACAACTTTAGTAATCGCATTACAGTTTCCTGCTGCAGAAATAATTACAGTTCCTGGAGCAATTACTTCTCCATCTGTATATTTTTGTTTCATTGATAAAGAATCTTTCCCTGTAGGAACATTGATTCCTAAACCTATAGAAAATTCTGAAACGGCTTTTACAGCTTTGTATAAACGAGCGTCTTCACCTTCATTTTTACAAGGCCACATCCAATTTGCAGACAATGAAACACTTTTTAAATTGTCTTTTAAAGGTGCCCAAATAATGTTGGTTAAAGATTCTGTAATTGCATTTCTAGAACCAGCTTCTGGACTAATTAATGCAGAAATAGGAGAGTGGCCAATTGACGTTGCAACACCTTCTTTTCCTTTAAAATCTAAAGCCATTACACCAACGTTGTTCAACGGAATTTGTAATGGTCCTACACATTGTTGTTTGGCTACTTTACCACCAACACAACGATCTACTTTATTTGTTAACCAATCTTTACAAGCCACAGCTTCTAACTGTAAAACTTGTTTTAAATAGATTTCTAAATTCTTCGTTTTATAACGAGGGTTTTTATATTTTCTGATGACAGTTTTGTCTGTTAAAACAGTTTTTGGAGAAGAACCAAACATGTCTTCTAAGGCCAAGTCCATTGGTTTTACGCCTGTTGATTTAGACTCAAAAGTAAAACGATCATCTCCAGTAACTACACCAACATCGTAAATAGGAGAACGTTCTCTATCTGCAATTTTATGCAAAGTTTCTAAATGTTTATCTGCAATTACTAATCCCATTCTTTCTTGAGACTCGTTACCAATAATTTCTTTAGCCGATAGCGTAGGATCTCCAACCGGTAAAGCATCTAAGTCTATTTTACCACCTGTATCTTCTACCAATTCTGATAAACAATTTAAATGTCCGCCAGCTCCATGATCGTGAATAGAAACAATAAAGTTTTCATCGCTTTCTACCATTCCACGAACTGCATTTGCAGCACGTTTTTGCATTTCTGGATTCGAACGTTGTACCGCGTTTAATTCAATTCCTGAAGCAAATTCTCCAGTATCTGCAGAAGAAACAGCAGCTCCTCCCATTCCAATTCGGTAGTTTTCACCACCAAGAATTACAATTTTATCGCCTTCTTTTGGTGTATCTTTTAATGCTTGATCTGCTTTTCCGTACCCAATTCCACCAGCTTGCATAATAACCTTATCGTACCCAAGTTTTCTTGCAGAAGAATCGCTTACAGAAGAATTTTCTTCGTGTTCAAAAGTTAAAACAGAACCTGTAATTAAAGGTTGTCCAAATTTATTTCCAAAATCAGACGCTCCGTTTGATGCTTTTATTAAAATATCCATAGGAGTTTGGTACAACCAATCTCTTGCTTCAAATTTATTTTCCCAATATCTTGTATTCTTAACTGCATCTATAGACGCTTCTAAACGAGAATACGAAGTCATATAAACAGCTGTTCCTGCTAAAGGTAAAGAACCTTTTCCACCAGCCAATCTATCTCTAATTTCTCCTCCAGAACCTGTTGCAGCACCATTAAAAGGCTCAACAGTTGTTGGGAAATTGTGGGTTTCTGCTTTTAATGATATTACAGATTCAAAATCTTGTGTTTGATAAAAGTCTGGTTTATCCGCCGTTTTAGGCGCAAACTGTTCCACTTTTGGCCCTTTTACAAAAGCTACGTTATCTTTGTATGCAGAAACAATATCGTTAGGACATTGTTTAGAGGTTTCTTTAATCATATTGAATAGGGAAGTAGGTTGTTCTTCTCCGTCAATAATAAATGTTCCGCCAAATATTTTATGTCTACAGTGTTCTGAGTTTACTTGGCTAAAACCAAATACTTCAGAATCTGTTAATTTTCTACCTAGTTTAGTAGCAACACCTTCTAGATATTCTACTTCTTCATCACTTAATGACAATCCTTCTTGATTGTTATATGCGGCAATGTCTTCAATTTCTAAAATTGCTTCTGGTTGAATTTCTATGGTAAATGAATCTTGATGCAAACCATTGAATTTTTCAGAAATCATTGGGTCAAAATCAGAAAAATCTTCTGAAACAGTCGTAAATTCTTCAATTCTAATAATGTTTGAAATCCCCATATTCTGAGTAATTTCTACAGCATTGGTACTCCAAGGAGTAATCATTGCTGCTCTTGGGCCAACAAAAAAAGCATCTATTGATGTTTCTTCTATTTTAGGTTGATTGGCAAAAAGCCATGTTAACTTAGCAATAGTTTCTGCAGTTAATTCTTTTGTTGTTTGAACAGCATATACTTTACTGCTTTTGTTTCCAAAGAAATGAATCATTATTGAGTTGTGTGTTAGCGGGTTGTTTTTAAAAATGCAAATTTACTTTTTTTCAATTTAAAACTTAAGATTAATTTAATCGAAATTTTTTAGTTATTCACCAAAAAAAAAAGACTGCCGAAGCAGTCTTTTTATAATTTTTAATAAAGAAAATTAATTCTTCATTAATTTTTTAGTTATGAATTGATTTCCGTTATCAATCTTAATAATATAAATTCCTGAAGATAGATTAGAAACATCAATATTTTTTTTAGTACTCGTAATTTCTGATGATTGTACTAATTTACCTAAAACTGTATAGACAGATACTTTTACATCTTTAGTTGTATTAAAGTATAATTTATTTTCAACTGGGTTTGGATACATTTTAAAAGTGTCAAAGTCAGAAGTATTTGTGTTAGCAGTTGCTGCGTTATAAATACCAATTCCATCATACGTTTCACTTGCAAATTGATCCCATTCAGTAATTGTAAAAGTAGTATTTGCCTTTGTTATAATTAGCTTTCTTCTTAAAGTCATATTTTCAAGATTTTTAGCTGTTTGATTATATTCTCCAATTATATCAATTAAAACACCATTTTTAAATAATCCAACTGGGTCATTTCCGTTAAAGTTTATTGGTGCACCCCAGTTAGATCCTTCAGGTGCTACTAAATCAGCTTCATTTACTAAGGTAGCATTATCTGCTTCAAAATGGATAACAACAAAAACATCATTTACGTTAATTGTTCCACTTAATGGTAATTCATTTATCCAAGAACCAGCTCCATTAGATTGTTTTTTAATGCTGTATTCAGATAAATCAATTGGGTTGTCAGTTAAATTAACAATTTCTAAGGCTTTGTTATTAAGAGCTCCTTCTACATATTCAGAGAAAAATAATTCTACAACATTGTTACTACCATCTGTAGTTGTAGCATTTATTGCAGCAGATTGTGCAGACATATTGTTGGCACTATCTTTTGCTAAAACTGTTACGCTATATGTTGTAGAGATTGTTAAACCTGTTACTGTATAACTCGTGTTTGCAATGTTAGAACTATTAAGAGTTCCATTAACATAAATATCATAACCAGTAACTGCTGAATCATCCGTAGATGCAGACCAGTTTACTTTAAAACTTGTTCCGGTTTGGTTTGTTATAGTAATGTTTGTAGGAACAGATGGTGCTGTAGTATCTGTTAAAGTTGTTGCATTAACGACACTAGATTTTGCAGATTCATTATTTGCAACATCTTTTGCTAAAACAGTTACTGCATATAGTGTATTAGAATTTAAGTCAGTTAATGTGTAATTGGTGTTAGCTGTTTCTCCTTTTAAAATATCATTAGCATAAATTTCATATTTAGAAACCTCTTCGTTATCAGTTGAAGCTGTCCAAGAAACATTAATTGTAGAGGTAGTAATATTGCTTAAGCTAACATTTGTTGGTGCAGTTGGCGCTTCAGAATCATTAGAAGTAAAAATACCCCAAGTATCAGCTGCAGGTGTTCCTCCCCAAATTCTAGTTGCTAAATATGCATTGTCTATAAATGGGTTTCTATTTCCTTGAGCAAAGTTAGCGTTAGAATCATGGTAAGTATTTCTTTGCCTTTCAAAATCTGACACTGGATCTTCTGCATTCCATTCTAAAAATAAATCAATCATATCGTCACCTGCATTAGCATTATTACCAATACCAACACCATTAGGTGTACATCTGTCTCCATAGCGGATATACATATACATCATCATTCTTGCAATATCACCTTTCCATTCATCACCAGGATACCAGCCGCCGGAAACACTTCCTGCATTTCCTGTACCATCAGCAAATTTAAGACTTCCTCTTTGGCTGTTAAAACTAACATCCGAAGCTCTTAAATGATGAGTATCTGCACCTGGGCCTGAAGTGCCAAGGTTTGGATTTCCTAAAGATTTAGCATATGTATGTTCTCTATTCCATTCATTAGAGCCACCTCCATTCTCATTAATGCCTCTAGTTCTTGCTGTTGTACCTGAAGCAGAATAACCATAAATTAATAAAACTTCACTACTGTTTTCAGGGTTTACATCAGTTGCTTTTATAGCATCCCAACCGTAAGATAAAATATTAGTGTGGGCATTTATAGTTTTTGTTGCTAATTCATCTTTTAGGTCTAGACCAGATTTTGTCCAGTCGAGTCCATTATAATATTGTTCTTGAGCAGAAACAAATAATGAAATAAATAAAGTAAATAAGAATAATGTTTTTTTCATTTTTTAATGGGTAAAAAAACGATTCAGGATATGAATCGTTTATGTTAAAGTATAAATTTAAGGATTAATTTTTGATTAATTTTTTAGTAATAAATTGTTTTCCAGAGTTAATTTTTAGCAAATAAACGCCTTTAGATAAATTTGAGATATCAATATTGTTTTTACTTTTCGTAACTTCTGTAGATTGTATCAATTTTCCTAAAACATTGTATACGCTTATAATTGCATCTTCTGTAACACTAAAGTAAACATTATTTCCGTTTGCTGGGTTTGGAAACATTTTAAAAGATTGAAAAACATTGGTTTGTGTGCTTAAAGTAGAAGTATGACTCCCAATACCATCATAGGTTATATCTAAAGCATCCCATTCACTTAAAGTAAAAGTGCTGTTTGGTACAGAAATATTACTTTTCCTTCTATATGTTTTATCTTTAATATGGTCACTAGAATTTCCTTCTTCACCAATAATATCAATTAAAACACCATTTTTAAATAAACCAACAGGATCATTTCCATTAAAATTAAATGGTGAGCCAAAATTGTTAGTGTCATTATTAGGTGGGCCAACTAAATCTCTTTCTGCTAAGAGAATTTCATTGCTAGCATCGGCATGCGTAATTACAAAAACATCATTAGGTATAATGCTTGTTACATCTCCAGTATCTAATTTAAAATCATTTACCCAAGAACCTCCATTAGATTGCTTTTGTATACTGTAACCCGCTAAACTAATTGTAGCACTCGATAAGTTTACAATTTCTATTACTTTATTGTTACCACCAGCAGCAGTATTAGGTTCTACATATTCAGAAATAAATAATTCTGTAACACCATTAGAGCTACCGTCTGTTGTTGTTGTATTAACTGTTGCACTTTTAGAAGACTTATTATTGTCTATATCTTTTGCTAAAACCTCTACAGCATAAGTGGTAGAAGTGTTTAATCCTGTAACAGTATAAAAAAGATCTGTTGTAGAAGCAATTAAGTTTCCATCTATATAAACCTCATATCCCGCAACTGCATTATTATCTGTAGAAGCAGACCAACTTACTTTAAAAGAAGAGTCAGAAGTATTACTAATAACTATGTTTGTTGGAGTAGTAGGAGCTTCTGTATCTTGCAAAGTGGTACCATTTACAGCAGTACTTGCCTCTGAAATATTATTTATAATATCTCTTGCAGTGACAGTAAAACTGTAGGTTGTATTTGTATTTAAATTATTTATTGTTGTGCTAGTATTAGAAGTTTGAGCTGTTAAAACATCATTAACGTAAACATTATATCCAGAAACTTGAACGTTGTCTGTTGATGCAGTCCAAGAAATATCAATTGAAGTTAAATTAATGTTGCTAAGTGTTACGTTTGTAGGAGTAGTAGGAGCTTCTGTATCACTACCTGAGTATAATCCCCATCTATCTTCTGCTGTAGTTCCTCCCCAAATTCTTGTTGCTAAATAAGGGTTGTCTATAAAAGGATTTCTGTTTCCTTGTGCTGCATAATTTCTAGTATCTTCATGATAATTATTTCTAGCGATTTCAATATCAGAAACTGGATCTTCTGCATTCCATGTTAAAAATAAATCAATCATATCATCTGGAGTAAATTCACTACTACCAACACCAACAGCGCTAGGTAAACAAACATCTCCATAACGAACATACATATACATAATCATTCTTGCAGCATCACCTTTCCATTCATCTCCTGGATACCATGCAGCTGTGTTAGGACCACTTAATCCATTAAAAAAATCTATTGAAGAAAAATCTGAGTTTCCAGAACCTCTTCCATATTTTCTGTTATTTCTTGTAGAATTACGAATTCTATCTGCTGCTCTTAAGTGATGAGCATCTGTTGATGGTCCAGGAATATCTGTATCTAAAACTGGGTTTGCTAAAGATTTAGGGAAAACATGTTCTCTGTTCCATACAAAAGCATCTCCACCACCCGCATCTTGTAAGTCTTTATCACGAGTTCTGTCGTTAGTGTCATCTTGGTCTCTACCTTCTTCCCAACCATAAAATAGAACAACTTCATCAGTGTTAGATGTGTTTTCATCTGTTGCCTTACAAGCGTCCCATACATCAGGGCCGTTGTTACTCGTATAATCGAGTACTCTTGTATGAGTTGCTATGATTTTTGTAGCTAATTCATCTTTAAGCTGAAGCCCGGTTAAAGTTAAATCTACATTAAAATAATATTGTTCTTGTGAAAAAGTTAAAGAGCAAGTAGTTATTGCTATTAAAAGAAGTAGTTTTTTTATCATTTTTTTAATTTAAATTATACAAAATGTTACTTTCTTTTTCTAGCAATGAAAAAATATATTGTAAAATTATAATTTTATTTTTTTTCTAAAAGTGCCATGTAAAATCCGTCGAAACCAGAAATATGAGCTAACACTTTTTTATCGGACACAAATGTAAAATCTTTTCCGGATTCTGATGTTAAGAAATTCTTAACTTGTTCTTGATTTTCTGATGGTAAAATAGAACAAGTTGCATAAACCATTTTTCCACCTGGTTTAACCATTTTAGAATATTGTTGTAAAACATCTTGTTGTACTTTTTTAATATTTTCTATAAACTCAGGTTGTAATTTCCATTTAGAATCTGGATTTCTACGGATAACGCCCAAACCAGAACAAGGAGCATCAATTAAAACTCTGTCAGCCTTACCATGTAATTTTTTAATGGGCTTCGTAGAATCAATTACACGCATATCAATATTGTGTGCTTTGTTTCTTTTTGCTCTTACTTTTAATTTACGGAGTTTACTTTCGTAAATATCCATAGCTATAATTTGCCCTTTGTTTTCCATTAAAGCTGATAAATGCAATGTTTTACCACCTGCACCTGCGCACGTATCAACTACTTTCATACCGGGTTTTACATCTAAATAGGCAGCAACTAATTGCGATGAAGCATCTTGAACTTCAAATAAACCATTATGAAAAGCCTCTGTTTTAAATACATTTGCTCTTTCTGGTAAAACTAATGCATCTGGATGATTAGGTACAAGTTCTGTAATTACATCTTCTGCTTGTAATTTCTTTTGAAGCGCTTCTCTAGAAATATTTAAAGTATTTGTTCTTAAAATTACTTTTGCTTGCTCATTTAATGCAGCAATTTCTTTGGTCCAAACTTCTTCGCCTAATTCAGAAAGACACAATTCATCCATCCAATCAGGAATAGATTCTCTGTATTTTCTAGTTCTAGATAACTCAGCAAATCGACCTTTAATTCTTCTTTCTGGTACATCACCAATTTGATTCCAATCTGGTAATTTAATTCCTCTTAAAATACACCAAACAGAAAATAATCTCCAAATATTATCTCTATCATATGGCGCTTTAACTTCTGCAATTTCTGCATACAAACGGTTCCAACGAACAATGTCGTAGATGGTTTCTGCAACGAACTTACGATCTCTTGCTCCCCAACGTTTATCTCGTTTTAATGCTTTTTCTACAGCTTTGTCTGCATAAACTCCTTCATTAAATATATCTCTAATGCTGTCTATAACTGCAAAAGTTAAATTTCTATGTAATCTCATTATTTTTTTAGAATGGGGCGCTAAGGTACAAAATATGACTTATGAATAGGGAATTTTAGAATATTTTTAATAAAAGTGACCATTAAAATATGAAGTTAATAATTTATAAATAGTAAAAATTACTATTCTTTTTAATAGATACTATTAATTTGATAAAAAATTAGGATTTAATTTATTGAAATCAATATTTTGAGTAAGGTTTTTATTGATTTCTCTTTATGTATTTTTAAATAAAAATTAGTCTTTAAGTACTAATTCATTGTGAGTTAATTATACAAAAGTTAGATTTTAGCCACTATTTATGAATATTATGTAAAAATCTATTTATTTATTAGTTCATAATTCTGTATTTTCGTTATTCATATCTTTTATTTTGAACTTAAATTACCCAATTACATATATTAAAGGAGTAAGTGTGCAAAGAGCAGCGCTTTTGTACACAGAATTGGGTATCAAAACATGTAATGATTTACTCAACTTTTTTCCTTTTAGATATATTGATAAAACTGCTTTTTATGCTATAAAAGAGTTACAACCAAATTCATCTGAAGTGCAAATTGTAGGTAAAATTACGAGTATTAAATCTGTTGCACAAAAAAGAGGTAGTAGGTTGGTGGCAACTTTTCAAGATGCTACTGGATCGATGGAATTAGTTTGGTTTAAAGGTCAAAAATGGATTAAGGATGCGCTTAAACCAAACGAACCTTATGTAGTTTATGGCAAACTGAATCATTATAATGGTAGTTTTAGCATTCCGCATCCAGAAATGGAATTGGTTACAGAATATAAAAAAAAGTTACAAACTAAAATGCAACCCGTTTATCCATCAACAGAAAAATTAACAAACTCTGGCGTTTCTAATAAAATGATTAGAACGTATATTCAGAATTTATTACAGCAGTTTTTTGATGTAATTCAAGAAAGTTTATCCAAAGAAATTATTGATGATTTTAAGTTGATGCACAAAAGAGATGCCTATTTAAATGTACATTTTCCTAAAAGTCAAGAAAATTTAGCAAAAGCGGAATTCCGTTTAAAATTTGAAGAATTATTTTTTATTCAGTTACAATTATTGCGCAAAAAACTCATCAATAAAACCAAAATAAAAGGATTTATTTTTGAAAATGTAAGCGATTATTTTAATGAATTTTATACGCATCATTTACCTTTCGATTTAACAAATGCACAAAAAAGAGTACTTAGAGAAATTAGAAAAGATGTAGGTTCTGGCGCACATATGAATCGACTTTTACAAGGTGACGTTGGATCAGGAAAAACCATTGTTGCTCTATTAACCATGCTTTTAGCCATTGATAACGGATTTCAGGCAACAATTATGGCGCCAACAGAAATTTTGGCAACGCAGCATTATCATGCAATTTCAGAAATGTTGAAAGACATGGATTTAAATGTCGATTTATTAACAGGATCTGTAAGAGCAAAAAAGCGAAGAGAAATTCATGCAAATTTAGAAGACGGAACATTACATATTTTAATTGGTACACATGCTTTATTAGAAGATAAAGTACAATTTCAAAATTTAGGAATTGCAATTATCGATGAGCAACATCGATTTGGGGTAAAACAACGTTCACAATTGTGGAAAAAAGGAGGAAGGAGCCCATCTCAACAAGGAGATGAAATACGGAATCGTTACGAAACTGCTCGTCCATCAGTTTATAAATTGATGAAGGAATTGCAGAAAAACAGAAAGCAACAAACGACTCCAGCTGAACAAATTCTTTGGGAACAATTAAAAACGAAACAATTAGAATTTAAATTTAGGCGGCAACATATAGTTGATGAATTTATAGTTGATTTTATCTGTATTTCTAAATGTTTGATAATAGAAGTTGATGGAAAATATCATAATACAAAAGAACAACAAGAAGCAGATGATTTAAGAACCAACATTTTACAAGATTTAGGTTTTAAAGTGATAAGATTCACAAATGAAGAAGTTATAGGAAACATAGAAAATGTTCTAAATAAAATTTCGAAAGAATTAAAAGATGTACCACAAGAGGAAGAAAATAAGAGTAAGAATTCCCTCCCATCGGGAGGGTTAGGGTGGGCCTCTCTTCCTCCTCACATTTTAGTAATGACAGCAACGCCAATTCCAAGAACGTTGGCAATGTCTGTGTATGGCGATTTAGATATTTCTGTAATTGATGAATTACCTCCAGGAAGAAAGGAAATTAAAACTGTACATCGATTTGATAGTAATAGATTAGCTGTCTTTAAATTTATGAGAGATGAAATTGAAAAAGGCAGACAGGTTTATATTGTGTATCCATTAATAGAGGAATCTGAAGCAATGGATTATAAAGATTTAATGGATGGTTATGAAAGTGTATCTAGAGATTTTCCATCGCCAAAATATCAAATTAGTATTGTTCATGGAAAAATGAAACCTGCTGATAAAGAATTTGAAATGCAACGTTTTGTTAATGGAGAAACGCAAATTATGGTTGCTACAACTGTAATTGAAGTAGGTGTAAATGTGCCGAATGCAAGTGTAATGATTATAGAAAGTTCAGAACGTTTTGGTTTAAGTCAATTGCATCAATTAAGAGGAAGAGTTGGTAGAGGCGCAGACCAAAGTTATTGTATTTTATTGTCTAGTTATAAATTATCCGAAGAAGGAAAAACGCGTTTAAAAACTATGGTAGAAACTTCTGACGGATTTAAAATTGCAGAAGTAGATTTAAAATTGCGTGGGCCAGGAAACTTAATGGGAACGCAACAAAGTGGTGTTTTAAACCTTAAAATTGCTGATGTTGTTAAGGATTCTAAAATTTTAGTAAATGCTAGAAATACTGCAATTGCTGTTTTACAAGAAGACTCCAACTTATCGAAACCAGAAAACGCGAATATTAAAAAAACGTATGTAGAAGTTTCTAAAAACTCTAAAATTTGGAGTGAAATTAGTTAATTTTTCAATAATTTTTTCTGATGAAATTTCTTTTAATGGGAAACAATTTTTAATCCGATAATTGATATAATTAAAGTTGATATAAAAAAGAGTCTCCAAAAAGTAGCTGGTTCTTCAAAGATAAAAATCCCTAATAAAACTGTTCCTATTGCGCCAATTCCTGTCCAAACGGCATAAGCGGTTCCTATTGGTAGTTCTTCAGTTGCTTTTAAAAGTAAAACCATACTAATTGATAAGCAAATTAAAAAACCAACATACCAGTAAGTTGCTTCTGTACCAGTACTTTCTTTTGCTTTACCAAGACAGGTTGCAAAAGCAACTTCAAAAAGACCAGCAATAATTAATATAATCCAATTCATTTTTATGTATTCTAGTTCCTTTTTACCTTTCGTAAAAATTAATCTGTAAATTTAGAAATAAATATTCATCAATTTTGCAACACTTTAAAAAATCCATCGTCTATAGAGTAAGAAAGTTTTAATGAGATCAACCAAACAAATACATCAATCAGTTATTAATCAATGCAAAAAGAACAATGCAAAAGCGCAAATGCAGTTGTATAACTTGTATTGTAAAGCAATGTTTTTAGTTGCTTTTAGATATGTAAAAGACCGTTTTATGGCTGAAGATGTTATGCAAGATGCGTTTATAAAAGCATTTAAAAATATTCATAATTATAACAATGAAGTTGCTTTTGGTGCTTGGTTAAAAAGAATTGTTATTAACCAAAGTATTGATGAATTAAAGAAAAATAAATTAGAACTAGTTTCTATTAATGAAGAGGTAATTGTAAAATCTGTTGAAGATGATTGGAATATTGATTGTGATATTTCTATTGATAGAATTGTTGAGGTTATAAATGGTTTAAAAGAGAAGTATAGATTGGTTTTAACATTGTATTTGTTAGAAGGTTACGATCATAATGAAATTTCAAAAATTTTAAATATTACATCAAATACTTCTAGGACACATTTATTAAGAGGTAAAAACTTATTGAAAGAAGAGTTAAAAAATACGAGTTATGCAGCAAGATATTAGAAAATTATTAAAAGATTACAAAGCAGAAAATATAGAATTGCCCTTAAATCATTCTAGTAAGTTTCAAGATTTATTAGAGAAAGAAATGCATCAACATACATCAAAAAAGAAAAATTTTAAATGGTTGTCTGTTGTAGCTTCGGTTATGTTAATCATCTGTTTGGCAACTAAATTTTATCCAACAAAAAAAATTGATGCTCCTGTAAAAAATGAAAGTAAGGAAATTAGTTTAGGAAGTATTTCGCCAGAATTTGAAACTATAGAAACATATTATAATAATAGTATTAGTTTAAAAATTAGCGAATTAGAAATGACCGATCAAAATAAAGAAATTATTGACGGTTATTTACTTAAAATAGGAGAACTCACAAAAGAATACAAATCATTAACCAAAGAGCTCAATACAAATGGAGTTAATGATTCAATAATAGATGCATTAATTAGTAATTTGCAATTACGTTTACAGCTGTTAAAACGCTTACAAAAGCAATTAAAACGAGTTAAAAATTTAAACACAAAACAAAATGAATCACAAATATTATAAGAGTGTTATTACACTTTTTGCACTCTGTTTTTTAGGAACAACATTTGCGCAAAAGTTTGATAAAAAAATTACCGAAAATTTTAAAGTAAATAAAGATGTAGAGGTTGTAATTAACACATCAAATGCAGCAATTAATGTAACTACTTGGAAAAAAAATGAAGTTCAGGTTCAGGCATTTTTAGAAGTGGAAGGGTTATCTAAAGAAGCAGCAGAAAAGTATTTTAAAAACGAAAATTTCGAAGCTTTAGGTAATAGTGGTAAAGTAAAAATTAGTTTAGGAAATAATTCTTCTAATTTAAGAAATGATTTTTTAATTTTTAATGATATGGATTTTACGTTACCTGATATTCAAATGCCAGATTTTGATTCAATCGTATTACCTGAAGTTAATTTTGATTTTGATTTTGATTTCGATTTTGAAAACATTTTAGAAGATTTGGATGACTTAGATGAAAATATGGAAAAAAACGGCAAATATTCATTTGATTGGAATGATGGAGTTGAAAAAATTAGCATTAAATCTAAAAAAGAGTGGGAAGCTTTTAAGAAAAGTAAAAAATATCAAGAATTAAAAGATAAAATGTCTATTGAAAAAGAAAAATTAAGAAAGAATTTTGCCGAATCTAAAGAAAAAATGAAAATAGGTTTAGAAAAAGCAAAGCTTAAATATGAAAAAATTGATAAAGCAGAAATAAAAAGAAGTTTAGCTAAAGCCAAGAAACAAATTATGGAAATGAAGTTAAACCATAGTTCAAATTCAGGTAATATTACTTTCAATGGAAAGAAAATAATAATAAAAAAAAGGTTAGAAATTAAAGTTCCAGAAAATGCAACTTTCAATTTAAATACACGCCATTGTAAAGTGAAATTACCAAATACAAAAGCTTTTGGTAAAGTAAGTTATGGTAATTTTAATGCCAATAATTTAAATGGAGGTAAACTAACTATAGATTATTCTAAAGTTTTGATAAACAATTTAAACAAAAGTAATTTGTTTTTAAATAATGTAACTGATGCTAAAATTACATCAGTTACAAATACAACATTATCTAACAATTCATCTTCCTTAAAAATTATGAATGTAAATGAAAATGTAAAGATTATAGATAGATTTGGCGAATTAACAATTGAAAATATAAAACCAAAATACGAAACTTTTAAATTGACTTTAGATAATTCTGAGGCAAAACTAAACTTATCTGTTGCTAATAGTAAACTTAAATTAAGCGCAAGTAATATAATTATTCCAGAAAAGACGACAACGAATAAAAAAGTATCAATATTTAATGGTTTTGTAAATACAATTGATAATGATACGTTTATTATTGAAGGAAAAAACAGTAAATTAACTATAATAAGAGATATTTTATAAGTAAAAACCTACATTTAAATTTACCAAACTTCTAACAAATTCCATTTCGCTATTCTTTTTAAAGTGCCTATCTTTATCGGCTGTAAATTGTAACTTTTTTAATGGAACTCTACAAAGAAAATAAACTTAAAGTATACAATTCTCTTAGCAAACAAAAAGAGGATTTTAAAACCATAACAGACGGATATGTAGGTATGTACGTTTGTGGACCAACTGTATATAGTAACGCACATTTAGGAAATGTAAGAACTTTTATGTTTTTTGATGTTGTGTATCGTTATCTATTACATTTAGGCTACAAAGTGCGTTATGTTCGTAATATTACAGATGCTGGGCATTTAGAAAATGATGCTGATGAAGGTGAAGATAAAATTGCTCTAAAAGCACGTTTAGAACAAATTGAACCGATGGAAGTTGTACAACGTTACACAGTAGACTTTCATGATGTGTTAAAAAACTATAATTTTTTACCACCAAGTATAGAACCAACTGCAACAGGGCATATTGTTGAGCAGATAGAAATGATTAAAGAAATCATTGATAAAGGTTTTGGATATGAAGTAAATGGTTCTGTTTATTTTGATGTGCATGAGTACAATAAAAAAGAAAATTATGGAATTCTCTCTGGAAGAAAAGTAGAAGATTTATTAAATAATACAAGAACTTTAGACGGGCAATCTGATAAGAAAAATCCACAAGATTTTGCACTTTGGAAAAAAGCGGATGAAAAGCACATTATGCGTTGGCCTTCTCCTTGGAGCGATGGTTTTCCTGGTTGGCATTTAGAATGTTCTGTAATGAGTACTAAATATTTAGGTGAAAGTTTTGATATTCATGGTGGAGGTATGGATTTAAAATTTCCACATCACGAATGTGAAATTGCACAATCTAAAACTTGCTCTGGTGTAAAACCTGTAAACTATTGGATGCATACAAATATGCTTTCTTTAAACGGACAAAGAATGTCTAAATCGACAGGTAATTTTATTTTACCAAATGAAATTTTATCAGGAGAAAATAACGTTTTACCAAAAGCATTTTCTGCAAGTGTAGTTCGTTTTTTTAACATGCAAGCCAATTATAGAAGCATTTTAGATTTTTCTGGAGAAGCTTTAGAAGCATCAGAAAAAGGACATGCTAAATTAATGGAAGCTATTAATTTCTTAGATAAAATAGAAGCTGCAAAAACATCTACTTTTGATGTGCAAAAATGGAAAACAGCTTGTTATGCAGCAATGAATGACGATTTTAATACGCCAATGTTAATTGCACATTTGTTTGATGCTGTAAAAGTTATCAATCAAATTAAAGAACAAAAAGCAAGTTTAACTGCGGATGATTTATCAGAATTAAAAACGACAATAAATGCTTTTGTTTTTGATGTTTTAGGTTTAATGAATGAAAACTCTCAAGATAATTCAGAAAAAATTAAAGGTGTTGTTGAGTTACTTATCAAGTTAAGAAAAGAAGCAAGAGAAAATAAAGATTGGGCATTATCAGACCAAATTAGAGACGAATTAATTGCGTTAGGCATTCAATTAAAAGATGGAAAAGAGGGCACAACCTTTTCAATTAATTAATAGGTAATTACGAATTGTAAATTATGAATTATCAGTTATTGAGAATAATTGTCATTTAGACAAAAGTAGAAATTTCATAATTTAAATCGTAAAATTTAGTAATGAAAAAAATATTGTCATTTCCATTTATATTATTAGTTCGTTTTTATCAAGCGGCAATATCACCATATACACCATCAACTTGTAGATACAGTCCAACGTGTTCGCATTACACAATAGAGGCACTACAAAAACATGGTTTATTTTCTGGTGGATGGTTAGCTTTGAAAAGAATTTTTAGTTGTCATCCGTGGGGCGGAAGTGGTTATGATCCTGTGCCGGAGAAATTAGAATAATAGTAAGGTTATTACGAGGAAAAATAACGAAGTAATTTTTTTTAATAAATATTGCTTCTTTACATTCGCAATGACAAAAAATAAAATAAAAAATATGAGTTTTTTAGCAATAGAATGGAATCCATCATTAGGTATTGACCTTGGGTTTTTTGTTGTACGTTGGTACAGTTTAATGTTTGTAACAGCGTTTTTGTTGGGTTTACATCTAATGAAAAAGATATATATAAAAGATGAAATTCCTGTAGAAAAGCTAGATACTTTATTTATGTATACGTTTATTTCTATGTTAATAGGTATGCGTTTAGGCGATGTTTTCTTTTATAGTTGGGATTATTATCAAAACCATTTACTAGAAATAATTATACCATTTAAACAAGTTAACGGGACTTGGAAGTTTACTGGTTTTACTGGATTTGCAAGTCATGGAGCAGCAATTTCTATCATTATAACTATGTATTTTTATGCTAAAAAACATTTAAATAAACCTTGGTTATTTATTTTAGATAGATTGGCAATTATGGTTGCTTTAGCAGGATTTTTTATTAGAATGGGAAATTTCTTTAACTCAGAAATTTATGGAAAAGAAACAGGTTCTAATTTTGGTGTTATTTTTAAAGCAAACGGAGAGGATTTTGCAAGACATCCAACGCAATTATATGAAGCATTTAGTTATTTAGCTTTATTTTTTGTGCTTTGGTATTTGTATTGGAAAACTGATAAAAAACAACAAATAGGTTATTTATTTGGGTTGTTTATGGTTGTTTTATGGTCTTTACGTTTTGTAATTGAATTTTTAAAAGTAGAACAAACTGAGGGTAGAGAAGATGCTTTTTTTAATCTGTTAAATACAGGTCAAGTTTTAAGTATTCCTTTAATTTTAATTGGACTTTGGTTGATGTTCAAAAAAACAAAAAAAGCAGCATAGGTTTGATAGAAAAATTAAAACAACGTTGGAATATTGAGAGTAACTGGTCTATTATTGCCATTTTATTGGTTTTTTCTATAAATGGCTCTTTTGCGGCTTGGGTAGCAAAACCGATTACTAGTTTCTTTGGTTTATCTTTAGAAACAGTTTCACCATTTATTTTTTGGCCATTAAGAATATTATTAATATTTCCAATTTATCAATTGACTTTGCCAATTGTAGGTTGGTTATTTGGGCAATTTAGATTCTTTTGGGCTTTCGAAAAAAAGTTTTTAAGTAGATTAGGTTTAGGTTTTTTGTTTAAAGAAAGTAACTAAACATCAATAATAGTTTCTTCTTGATTATTTTTATCTTCTTTATTGATTAGGTAGGTGTAAACCCACATAATTGTAAAAGTAGGAATTACATCTATACCTGGTATAATTTCTTCTAAAAAACTGATAACACCAGCAATTTTACCTTTGTTACCTTTGTACATTTTAGACATTATATAACCAGAAATTGGCGCCCAAACTACATCAACAGGAATAATTGTAATAAAACCAATTGCATCTAAAACAATACTTAAAATTAATTTTTTATATTTTTTATTCATTTATTTTATTTGCATATTATAAATCAAAATTCTTGCCAAAAAATATTGTTTTGTAGTAGAAAATTATAAGTTTGTTAAAAGTAATAATTCAAAATGAATTTTAAAAACTTCACTCAAAAAATTGAAGAGTTAAAAAGAAAGGAATTAGGCGGATTAGAAGCTCAATTTAAATTGGCACCAAAACTACGTTTACGATACGATAAAGATAAAATAGCAGCGAAAAAACCTAGAAAAGCAGCTGTTTTGGTTTTATTTTATCCTAATGAAGAAAATGAAACCTGTTTTTTATTAACACAAAGAGCCAGTTATAAAGGTACACATTCTGCACAAATTAGTTTTCCAGGTGGTAAAATAGAAAAAACTGATAAAAATTTAGAGCAAACAGCTTTAAGAGAAACCCTAGAAGAAGTTGGTGTTTTGCCTTCATCCGTAGAAATTATTAGAGAATTAACAGACGTTTATATTCCGCCTAGTAACTTTTTGGCAACTCCGTTTTTAGGTTTTGTTTCAGAAAGGCCTAAATTTATTTTAAATCATGAAGTAGCTGTAGAAATAGAAGCTTTGGTAAGTGATTTATTAGATGATGCAACTTTAAGTTCTGTTATTTTAGATACTTCTTACATGAAAAAAATAGAAGTACCTTGTTTTAAAATTAACAACCATATTGTTTGGGGAGCAACAGGTATGATGCTTTCTGAAATTAAAGAACTCTTAAAATAGTAAGTTCTTAAATAGTTTTGTAATTTTGTTAAGTTAACCAAGTATAAAAACATTGCAAATGCCCTTATTTAAAAGGAATCCTTTTGGTCATTATTTATTTTTAAAGAAATGGCTTATTCGTATTTTAGGAATTGTTTCTCACGGTAGATATCGTAAATTTAATGATCTTCATATTGAAGGATCAGAAATAATAAGAAACTTACCAGATAAAAATGTACTATTTATTTCTAATCATCAAACATATTTTGCAGATGTAGCAGCCATGTTTCACGTATTTAATGCAGCTTTAAAAGGTAGAGATGATACTATTAAGAATATTGGTTATATTTGGGATCCTAAATTAAATGTTTATTTTGTTGCAGCTGGTGAAACGATGAGAGCTGGTTTACTACCAAAAATATTTGCGTATGCTGGTTCTGTTTCTATTGATAGAACTTGGAGAAGTAAAGGTAAAGATATAAATAGACGCGTAAAAAATTCTGATATTTCTAATATTGGTAAAGCAATAAAAGATGGTTGGGTTATTACTTTTCCGCAGGGAACAACAACTCCTTTTAAACCAATTAGGAGAGGAACTGCACATATTATTAAAACTTTTAAACCAGTTGTGGTACCTATTGTTATTGATGGTTTTAGACGCTCTTTTGATAAAAAAGGTTTACGTATTAAACGGAAAAATGTGTTACAAACTATGGTTATTAAAGAACCTTTAGAAATTGATTATGAAAATGAAGAAGTAGCAGATATTATTACAAAAATTGAGTACGCTATAGAACAACATCCTTCTTTTTTAAAAGTATTATCTGTAAAAGAGCTAGAAGAGCTTCAAAATGAAGAAGAGGAATTAAATGAACAACGAAAATTCTGGAGATCTTAATTTTCTTATTATAAACTTAAAAAGCATCCATTTATTAAATAAATGGATGCTTTTTTTTTTGCTTAGTCAATGTTTTTAAGCAGTTAATTTAACAAACACAAATCGGATAGAAAAATCCGAGGGGGGTTAGTAAGTAAGCTCGAACTCGCGATAAATTATTAATGGTGTTTTATTTAGAGGTATTTCATTCAGTTACTAAAAAATCAATTATTTTAATTAAGTAGCAAAAGTGATATCAAATAAATAAATCCTAATAATAAAATGATTGGTATGGATATTGAAATTAATGGGTTTTTTTGAATAATTTAAAACTCTAAATAATTAGTCCAATTATCATAAAAGGTTAACTATTTATCAGAATAAATATTAGAAAAGTAAGAAATAGATATTTTGGATTATCCAACATAAATGTTGAACAAAAAAAAATTAAGGGCCAAATTAAAATAATCTATAATGTAGAATAATTTAAAATTTTAATTGTCCAAGGTAAGTCGTAAGTCAGATATGTTAAATATTATTGGTATGTTTTATTTTCCATTTCGTAAATATTTTAAAAACGAACTGATTGAATTTTTAAGTATATTAATTAAAAAATATAACAACACAAAAGGTTTAAAATTAAAATATTAATTAGTGTTTTCTGTTAGAAGTCAGCCATTAAATACAATTATAACAGTTTATTTATCGTTTTTAATATTTATAAACCAAGTTAGCTAATTTATTTTTTTTAACCAAAACGCCAACTGTGTCATAACTCAAATTATTATTCAAACAAAAGAAACCTCACAAATTTGTGAGGTTTCTTAGAATTATAAGGTTTAAAATAAAAGAATTAATTTTTTACTTTTTCTTTAAATTGATCAAATTTATCAGACTCTTTTTTAGGCCAGCTGTTGTTAGTAGTATTAACATCTGCAGTTTCTAAATCTGGATCTACAGTTATTTTTGTAATTTCTTGTGTAGAAGCAAATACTCTTTTTACAGAAGTATCATTTCTCATCCAAATTTGAGCTGGGAAAGTTTGTTTTTCTGTTGTACCATCAGCGTATGTTAATTCAACAATAATTGGCATAACTAGACCTCCTGGTTTTTCAAATTCAACAGAATAAATAAAAGAAGGTACTTCTTTACCATCTGCATGGTTTTCCATTGCTTTAGGGTTTGCATCTTCTTTTTTGTCAGTTATATAAACTAAATCTCCTAAACCTTCAAAATATTGTTTGTATTGTTCTTTTAATTTTGCAACTCTTTCACTTGGTTTATCAGTTAAATATAAAGGTTTTACTTCTTTAATACCTAAATCTGTAACATCTGTAGTATAGAACCATCCTCTAAAAAACCAATCTAAATCCATACTAGATGCATCTTCCATTGTTCTAAAGAAATCTTCTGGTGTTGGGTGTTTAAACATCCATCTTTTTGAATAAGTTCTAAAAGCGTGGTCAAATAATTCTGGTCCCATAATTGTTTGACGTAACATATATAAACCTGCTGCTGGTTTAGAATAAGCATTTGGTCCAAATTGTTTTACGTAATCTCCTTGAGACATAATAGGCGATATGTTGTCTTGAGAACCACCCATATATCTTGTAATTTCATTTGCAGGATTTGTTGCAAACAATTCTGGATCATATGTTAATTCTGCTAAAATTTCTACGAAAGAATTTAAGCCTTCATCCATCCAAGTCCATTGTCTTTCATCAGAATTTACAATCATAGGGAAAAAGTTGTGACCAACTTCATGAATAATTACTCCTAACATTCCTTTTTTAGTTCTGTCAGAATATGTTCCATCTTCATCAGGACGACCAAAATTGAAACAAATCATTGGGTATTCCATTCCTTGTCTTTCAGAATGAACAGAAATAGCTTTAGGATAAGGATAATCAAAAGTTAATTTAGAATATTCAACTAAAGTATGTGCAACTGCTCTTGTAGAATGCTCTTCCCATAACGGGTTCCCTTCTTTAGGGTATAAAGAAACTGCCATAACAGTTTTACCATTAATATTAGTTGCCATTGCATCCCAAATATATTTTCTTGATGTTGCAAAAGCAAAATCTCTTACTTGTTCAGCTTTAAATTTCCAAGTTTTAGTTTTTGTAGAACGCCCTTTTTCTGCTATTTCAGCTTCTTTTTGCGTTACAATTATTACAGGATCTTTATAAGATTTTCTAGCTTTAGCCCAACGATTACGTTGTTCTTTAGTTAATACATCTTTTTCATTTTGTAAAACACCAGTTGCGTCTACAATATGATCTGCAGGTACTGTTAAGTTTACTTCATAATCTCCAAATTCTAAAGCAAATTCACTTCTACCCCAGAATTGCATATTTTGCCATCCTTGTACATTATCATATACACATAATCTTGGAAAAAATTGTGCAATTGTATAGTTGTTGTTTCCATCAGGAAAAGACTCTAAACCAGAACGACCTCCATCTTTGTTGATGTCATTTATTTTATAGTTCCATTTAATGCTAAATTTAAAAGTTTCACCAGGAGCTAATGCTTTTGGTAAATTAATACGCATCATTGTGCTATTAATAAAATGAGATAATGGTTTACCATTACTTTCTACTTTTTCTATATTAAAACCAAAACCTTTACCTTCTTTCATAAAAGAAGATTTAAATTTATCAGGCGTTAAAAAAGCTGAAGCAGCATTAGAAGAAGCTAAAGGAGTTTTAGAATCATCTGCTCTCATGTTTTGATCTAACTGAATCCATAAATAATCTAAATTATCTTTAGAGTTATTGTGATAGGTAATTTTTTCATCACCATAAATTTTGTTAGTACTTTCTTCTAAACGGATGTCCATCACATAATCAACTTTCTGTTGTGTATATTGATGACCAGGAGCTCCAGAAGCTGTGTGTTGATCGTTAGGAGTAGCCAAAACATCCTTCATTTGTCTGAATTTGTTTTGATCTGTGTGTCCTTGTTGTGTTTCCTTAGCTTCTTTTTTTTCTTGCGCTAAACTTGCTGCAACTACAAAGAATAAAGAAAATACTAGTAAAGAAATTTTTTTCATTTGAATTGGTTTGAATTAAACATGCCGACTAAATTAACAATATATCAGTAAATAAGTTAAAGAATGTTAAAATTTTAACAAACCTTTATCATAAAAAAAAGGCAATCGTTAATTTGATTGCCTTTTTGATAATTTTAATTAAAGTTTAGCCTTTAATTTTGTTTTTAAATTTATCAAACTTATCAGCTTTTTCTTGTGGCCAATTGTTGTTAGAAATATCAACATCAGCAGTTTCTAAATCTGGATCAATTGCAATATTTTCTATTTCTTTTGATGAAGAAAAAACTTTTGTAATTTCATTATCATTTAATCGCCAAATTTGAGCAGGATATGTTTTTCTTTCTTTTGTACCATCTTTATATGTAAATTCAACAATAATTGGCATTACTAATCCGCCAGGTTTGTTGTAGGTAATTTCGTAGTGGTATTTTTTATGTTTGTTAGAAAAACCTAAACCTTCACTAGTATCTTCTGTAAACTCTACAATATTATCATTTTGTGTTGAATAGAATTTTTTAACATTTTTTAAACCAATATCTGTAACATCTGTAGTATAAAACCAGCCTCTCCAAAACCAATCTAAATCTACACCAGAAGCATCTTCCATAGTTCTAAAGAAATCTTCTGGCGATGGGTGTTTAAACATCCATCTTTGAGAATAAGTTCTAAATGCATGGTCAAATAATTCTTTACCCATAATTGTTTCACGTAAAATCCATAAAGCAGTTGCAGGTTTCCCGTACGCATTGTTTCCAAAACTGTGTACATTATCTCCTTTAGACATTATTGGCGAAATTTTAGATTGATCTCCACTCATATAACGAACAATATTTTTTGGTAATCCTCTTCCTAACGGATACCCTTCTTCATAATCCATCATTGCTAACATTTGCATATAAGAATTTAAACCTTCGTCCATCCAAGTCCATTGTCTTTCATCAGAATTTACTATCATCGGAAAAAAGTTATGTCCAACTTCATGAATTGTAACACCAATCATTCTATATTTAGTTCTGTCAGAATATGTTCCGTCTGCTGCAGGTCTTCCTGGATTAAAACAAATCTGCGGATATTCCATTCCCATTTGTCCGTCTACAGAAATTGCTTTATGATATGGATAATCAAACGTGTATTTAGAATATGTTTTTAAAGTTTGTGCAACAGCTCTTGTAGAATGATCGCCATATAATGGGTTTGCTTCTTTAGAATATAAAGAATATGCCATAACCGTTTTGCCATTAATATCTACTGCCATTGCATCCCAAATAAATTTTCTTGAAGTTGCAAAAGCATAATCTCTCACGTTTTCTGCGAAAAATTTCCAGGTTTTTGTTTTTTTAGAATGTCCTTTTTCAATTTTTTCTGCTTCTTCTTGTGTTCTAATAACTACAGGATTGTCAAAAGTTTTTCTTGCAGTAGCTAATCTTTTTTGTTCTTTTTTGGTTAAAACGTCACTTTCATTTTTTAAAATTCCAGTTGCACCTAACATATGATCTTCTGGAGTTGTAATATTTACCGTAAAATCTCCAAATTCTAAGGCAAACTCACTTCTTCCCCAAAATTGGTCATTTTGCCAACCTTCTACATTATCATATACACATAATCTTGGATAAAATTGCGCAATTACATAGTTGTTATTTCCGTCATCAAAATGTTCAAAACCAGATCTTCCTCCATCAGTTCTATGATTGTTGATGTTGTACCACCACTTTACATTAAATTTAAAAGTTGCACCAGCAACCAAAGGTTTAGGTAAATTAATGCGCATCATTGTTTGATTAATGGTGTACGATAAATTACTACCATTAATATTTGTTACGCTCATAATTTTAAAACCACCATCAAAAGTTTCATCAGAAAAATTTTTATCAAATCTTGCTTTGCTTATTTTAGTAGGAACATTATCTGTTTGAATATCTGGAGATTTAGAATCTGCAGCTCTCATGTTTTGATCTAATTGTAACCATAAATAGGCTAAATCATCCGTAGAATTATTATGATATGTAATTGTTTCTGCACCAGTAATTTTTTGTTTTTCATCATCTAAAACAATATCCATTACATAATCTACTTTCTGTTGTGTGTAGTTTTTTCCTGGAGCTCCAGAAGCAGTTCTTTGATCGTTAGGAGTTGAAAACTCATCTTTTAACTGCTTAAATTTGTTTTGATTTGTGTGTCCTTGTTGTACTTGTCTTTTTTGTGCAAATGTGTTTGCTACAAAAACGAAGGATAAAAGGAGAATTCCAATTTTTTTCATAAATGTTTGATTTTGATTTTGATTTGAATGAATATTAATAACTGAATTTTGCTGAGTTTTCCTGTTTGGTTAAGAGCACACTTTTATGCTTTTTACCAAGTTTACATTTTGTTAAATTTTGTTGTTGAGGAAAATGTTCTATTAATAATTTATTTGTAACCTCTATAGTTTTAAGTTCATTTATGTTTTCTATTTCTAAATAAAAATAAACTAAATCGCTTTCATATTCTTTGCCTATAAAAATGAATTCTTTAGCAACGCCGTCTATTTTAAACTTCAATTTTTCTTTTAAATATTTTTTAAAATAAACATCGTTATCTTTTAATTCTTTTTTGGTATCTAATCTTAAATCAATCGAATAATCTTTATTTAAAGCAGTTTCTATATCATCCATAAAAACATTTATAATTATTTGAACCGATTTTGCTTCTGGTTTATAATTAATTTGAGTTAAGCTCAAATAATATTTGTGGGCAGAAAAAGAAAGTAAAGGAATAATTAATAACAGTAAAAAGGTTTTGTTTAATTTCATACATTTTAAAAATCAATTATTAAGCCAAATTAATCATTCTTTATGATTTCATGGTAAGGAACACTTTCTGTTCTTAAAATTTTAATAAGTTCTAATATTTTGCCTTCTTTATGCAGGTTTTCTATTCCTAAAGGATTACAATATTCTAAGAAATGAAAGTATCTTTCAACAGGAATTTTTAATTCATCAAAAAAGAATTTATCACCAAGTTCTGATAATATTTTATTTGGAAATGCTTTTTTTAATTCTAATTCTTTACGTAAAGCTTTAAAACGTTCAGAATATTTAAAAGGAATTACAGCTTTAGCACCAGCACCTGCTAATCTACTAATTGGGTCTACATCATTTACCGGTGGTTTTGCTCTCGTATTGGCATCAATTGTAAGGTCTTTTTCTTTGAAGTTAATATTAGAAAAATCCATAACTTCACCTAGTAAAGAATCTTTTTTATTAATAGGAACTACTTTTGTATCGATGCCTAATCTGCCACTTAAATTATGCCTTTTTAACTCAAATTCATTTAATGTGTAAATATTCGATTTTAATAAAACTTGAATATTTTTTTGTTGGATAATCTTTTTAGTAATAAAGATTATTTTAGGAATATGCTGAATAGAAGAAATTTTTAAAGAATCGCCTTCTGAAACAAAAATTCTAAACAAACCATCATCACTAGAAAAAGTTCCTTGTCTTGTATTTAGGTTGATGATATTTGCATTTTTAACAATACCAAGAGAATCGGAAACTTTACCGCTAATAATTTTATTTTTTTCTTGAGAAAAAGAATTTATAAAACTGATAAAAAATAAAGAAGTAAAAAGTATTTTTTTTATCATAGTTAAAGTTTAGCTTTTTACAAATTAAGTAATTTTAATTTTTATTTATCATAAATTTAAATCTAAACTTCTGTTAAAATATTATTTTTTAGAAACAATAAGAGTATCTGTACTTATTTTTTGAGAAAAAGTCTTGCTTTCATTCATCAAAATTTCAGTAACTGTTATGTTTTCGCTTCTATTAAAGTAGGTAATTATATTTTTTTTATAACAGTAATTTAAAAAAGGATTGATGTGTTCTTTTTTAATTTGTAAATCGGTTATAAAAAAATCGTCTGTAAAGTATTTTCTAATTTTTTCTAGTGCATTGTCTTCTAATGTAATTTTTTTTAATTCTTTTTTACGTTTGTTATTTCCGTTTAAAGAATTTATTAAATTATCTAAACTTACAACTCCACCAGATCTAAATTTAAAAACAGATAGATCTTTTTTTGCTTTAGTATTAGCATAAGGTAATTTAAGTGTTTCTGCATTTACTGTTTTTGGTGGTATTATTTCTGGATCTTCATAAAAAATACTTTTAGGTTTTTCTAAAGTAATTTCATTTAAAGAATATGTTTTTTCTTCTAATTCAACTTCTAAAGTTCTATTTTTAAAGATTTCTTTGGTAATAACGATGTGTTTTTCTTTTAGATTTACATGCGTAAATTGTAAGCTGTCACCAATAGAAACAGGTATTTCAAACCAATTATCATCTCTGGTAATAGTTCCTTGTTTGGTGTTTTTATTTATAATATGTACATCAGAAACAATAGCTGTGTTTAAAATAATTTTTCCTGAAATAATTTTTCTTTTTTCTTGACTGTAAGTAATTACCACAAAAAATAAAAAGATAGGTATTAGTTGATTTTTCATAGTTACAAAGTAAAGCGGAGTTGTTCTTAAAAATCTACTAACACAATTATAATTTATTGTTAAACAGAAATTAAAAATGCAATTTTATGATGATTTTAAGAAATGATAGTTCTAAAAAAAAGATTTATTTTTGATGTATGAAAAAATTAATGATTGCAAGTACATCAACCATTCATGGAAGTGGATATTTAGAATATTTAATGCCAACATTAGCTGTTTTTTTTGCTGATGTAAAAAGTCTTCTTTTTATTCCGTATGCTCGTCCAAGTGGAATATCTTATAACGAGTACACAAAAATTGCTCAAAAGGCTTTTGAAAAAATAGAAATTGATGTAAAAGGGATTCATGAATTTAAAAATTCGAAAGAAGCAATACAAAAAGCTGAAGCTATTTTTACAGGAGGAGGAAATACTTTTGAGTTGGTAAATCAATTGTATAAAAATGATGTAATTACTACTTTAAAACAAGTTTTAGAAAACGGAACTCCTTATTTAGGAACAAGTGCCGGAAGCAATATTTGTGGTGTTAATATGATGAATACGAATGATATGCCAATTGTATATCCGCCAAGTTTTACAACTTTAGGTATGATTCCGTTTAATATAAATGCGCATTATTTAGATCCTATAAAAGATTCTACTCACATGGGCGAGACAAGAGAAACGAGAATAAAAGAGTTTCATGTTTTTAATAAAACTACGGTTTTAGGTTTGCGAGAAGGAAGTTGGTTAGAAGTTTTAGGTGATATAATTTCTTTAAAAGGAAATTATACAGCAAGATTATTTCAAAAAAATGAAAATGCTAAAGAATTGGAAATTGGTGTTTTAAATATAAAATAGTAATTACCAGTTTATTTTTGCAATAATAGGGAAGTGGTCAGAATTTTTTTCTGAGAAAGAAGTAAATTTATTAACAGTAGCATTTTCATCAGTTAAAATAAAATCGATTCTCATAGGAAACCAATAATTATATGTTTTTCCAAAACCAATTCCTGCTTCTACAAAAGTATCTTTTTTGTTTTTTGCAATTTGATTGTAAACCCAAGAATAACAGGTGTTATTAAAATCGCCTGCTACTATTTTTTTACCTTTAAAACCTTTTTCGTGAGCTAGAAAAATTTCAGTTTGCTCTGCTTGTTGTTTAAAACGTTCTTTTAACCTAGCTACTAATTTTTCTGGATTTGCTTGACCAAAATTCTCCATTTTAGTGTTTAATTCTAGCGATTGTAAATGTAAATTATACACTCTAATGGTGTCTTTTTTTCTTAGAACATCAGCAAAAATAATATTGTTAGAAGTGTGTTCTAAATTTAAAGAACCAGAATTTATTATTGGGAATTTTGAGTAGATTGCCAATCCTATTTTATCTTTTTTATTCTTTGTTTTTATGTATTTATAAGGATAGTTAAATTGCTGTTTTTCTAAACTATAATATTCTTGAAAAAGTAAAATATCTGGTGATTTTTCTGTGATAAAAGCATTTATTTTTTTAGAAATGTTTTCATCATCAATCCATTGCCAATGGTTAAACATTCTAACATTATAACTCATCACTTTTACATCATCATTTAATGAAGAATTATGTTCTGTCATTTTAAAAAATGGCGTAATAAATAGCCAACCAATAACTAAAATTATTAATGATAATAAAAGTTGTTTCTTAAATTGAAGTAACCAATAAAGAACAAAAACAAAATTTATAATAATTAAAAAGGGAACAAATAAACTTAAAATTGCAAAAACAGGAATCGTTTTTGGCGAAATATAAGGCAGCAAAAAAGAAAGCAATAGTAAAGTTGCAATAAGTGAATTTACAATGTAAACTAACTTATTAAATAGGGATAATTTTTTCACTCGGGGATATCTTATTTTTTTCCTTGCCTAAACAAGAATTCTTTTTCTTTTTTTGTTAAAGTGTCATAGCCAGACTTACTTATTTTATCTAAAATTGCATCAATCTGTTGTTGTGTAAGATCTGTATTTTTTGTGGTACTTGTTGTTTTTTTAGGTGATTTATAAACTGTTTTTAATGGCTTTCTTTTAGTTTTAAAGATAGATAAAATTCCGTTAAATAAATTAATTTCTTTATTACTAGCTTTAGTTACATATAAAAAACCAAAAAGACTTCCTCCTAAATGGGCAAAATGTCCGCCAGCATTATCGCCAACTAACGCAATAACATCTAAAGCAATCCAAATTGCGGCTAAATGCCAAAGTTTTACAAAGCCAATAAAACGTAATTTTAATTGATAATTTGGCATATACGTAGCAATACCTATAAATATTGCAGAAATACCGGCAGAAGCGCCAACTAATAAAGAAGATTGTCCTTCAAATAAAGGAAAATAATTCTGACTAAAAATAAATAAAAGTCCGCCAAAAAAAGTTCCTAAAATATAAAAGCTAAGCAGTTGTTTTTGCGTAAAATATTCTACAAATAAATTACCAATAAAGTGTAACACAATTAAGTTCATTAAAATGTGTAAAAAGTCTGCATGTAAAAATCCGTAGGTAATTATAGACCAAGGTTTTTTTAATAAAGAACTATAATCATCATCCAAAGAAAACCATTCTACTAGCCAATTTATATCTCCTTTATACAAACCTTGAAGAGTACTAATTACAAGTGTTAAAACAAAGATAGCAATATTTATATAGATTAATTTATCTACAATATTGCCATTAGAATAGCGGTTTTTAAGATTGTCTATAAAACTCATTAGTATACTTTAAATTGATTTTTTTTCCAATACCAAGCAATTAAAAAACCTATTAAAGCACCACCAATATGTGCAAAATGAGCAACATTACCAACAGAATACTTTGTCATTCCAAAAAATAAATCTCCTAAAATCATAACCGGAATAAAGTATTTTGCTGCAATAGGAACAGGGAAAAATATCAAGGCTAATTTTGCGTCTTTAAAGTACAAACCAAATGCAACTAAAACTCCGTAAATTGCGCCAGAAGCTCCAACTGCAGGTGTGTTGAATAAAGAGGTTATTTCGTTAAATTGTTCTTGCGTTATAGCAGTTATAACACGAGTATCATTTGTGGTTCCACTTTTTAAGATGGATAAAATTTCTGAATGATTTAAGCCAGCGTTTATAAAAAGTTCATACAAGTTATTAAATTGATAATAGTTTACCAAAGTATAAATAATTCCTGCGCCCAAACCAGCAGAAAAATAGAAGAAAATAAATTTCTTTTTTCCCCACATTTTTTCTAAAGGCGTTCCAAAAGCCCATAAACCATACATATTAAATAAAATGTGCGCGAAACTTCCGTGCATAAACATGTGCGTTACATATTGCCAAATCCCAAAATGTTCGTTCATTGGAAAATGCAAAGCCAATATATTTGTAAAATCTAATTGTAGCAATTGTGGTGCAACAAATACAATTACATTTATAATTATTAGGTGTTTTATGGCGTCTGTAATATTGTTCATTTTTAACTATTAAATAGATTATCTATTTCGTTTAAAGTTAGTGTTTTAAATGTTGCTTTACCAAAAGGAGAAACAGTAGGTTCTTTGCAAGAAAATAAATTATTTACTAAGCTTTCTTGTTCTTTTTCAGAAAGTTGTGCTCCAGTTTTTATACATAATGTTTTTGCAAATGATTTTGCCATTACATCAAAATGACTAAAACTAGCATCTGGCACTTCTAAATCTATATCATTTAAAAGTTCTTCTAAAATAATGGTAATTTTACTTTCTGTAACAGAAACTGGAATTCCTTTAATAGTTACACTGTCTTTTGTAAATTCATCAAACGAAAAACCAGCGTTTTCTAATTCGTTTTTAATGGTATAAATCATTTCTATTTCTGCAGATGAAAATGAAATTTTTACGGGAAACAATAATTGCTGACTATTGGCTTCTTTAACAGTAATACTTTCTAAAAATTCTTCGTACAAAATTCTTTGATGAGCCAATGATTGATGAATTAAAACTACACCAGATTTTATCAAACTCATTACATATTTTCGCTGAATTTGAAATGTTTTTTGTGTTTTTGATTCTTGCTGATGTTCAAATAATTCTGATTGATTTCCTTCATCAGAAAAAGCAGTAGAAGTATATAATGACTCCCAACTTTGTGTTTTTTGTTCTCTTTTGTAAGGAGTCTGATTTTCCTTTTGAGTAGTTTTGGTTTCTTTAAAAGGATTAAAATCTGGATCAACAGTAATTTTTGGCACAGAAGTTTTTACAGCATTTTTATTTAAATCATAAGATGTGTCTAAGTTAGAATCTCTGTTAAAATCTAAAACAGGTGCTACATTATATTGACCTAAACTGTGTTTTACAGTTGCTCTTAGCATTGCATATAAAGCCTTTTCATTATCAAACTTTATTTCTGTTTTTGTTGGATGAATGTTTATATCAATTGTACTAGCTGGTACTGTTAAATATAAAAAATATGACGGATGTGCTCCATATTCTAACAAACCATCAAAAGCATTTACAACTGCATGATTTAAGTACGAACTTTTTATAAAACGATCATTTACAAAAAAGAATTGTTCACCACGTTTTCTTTTAGAAAATTCTGGTTTTGCTACAAAGCCTTCAATAGTAAGAATATCTGTTTGTTCGTTAATTGGCACTAATTTTTCATTCATTTTAGCACCAAAAACAGCCACAATCCGTTTTCTTAAATTGCCACCTTTTAAATGATAAACTTCATTGTTATTATGATGCATTAAAAATGAAATTGTTGGATGTGCTAAAGCAACTCTTTGAAATTCATCAATAATATGTCTGGTTTCTACAGTATCAGATTTTAAAAAATTTCTTCTTGCTGGAATATTGTAAAACAAATTTTTAACAGCAATACTTGTTCCTTTTGAAGTAGAAACAAAATCTTGAGAAACGATTTTACTTCCTTCAATTTTGATGGAAGTACCTAGTTCTTCATTTTCTTGTTTTGTTTTTAATTCTACATGTGCAATTGCGGCAATAGATGCTAAAGCTTCGCCTCTAAAACCTTTTGTACAGAGATTAAATAAATCTTCTGCTTTTTGAATTTTGGATGTAGCGTGTCTTTCAAAACACATTCTAGCATCTGTGGCACTCATTCCTTTACCATTATCGATAACTTGAATTAGTGTTTTTCCTGCATCTTTTAATAAAAGTGTAATGCTCGATGCACCAGCATCAATAGCATTTTCTAATAATTCTTTTACCACAGAAGCGGGTCTTTGAACTACTTCTCCTGCAGCGATTTGATTTGCTACATGATCTGGTAAAAGTTGAATGATATCTGACATTATTTTGAATAGAATATTGATATATCAAAATCTATGATATATAAAAAAATCATTACTAAAACTAAAACAATATAAATTACAGTATTGTTAGAACCTTTTTCGGCATTTTTAAGTTCGTTTAAAGCTGTAGAAAATTTAGATTTTAAGCCTTTGTTTTTTCCGGTTGTAGTTCTAAATTGATCAAGTTTGTGCTCTATTTTATAAGGGCTTCCTTCTCCTTTATAATAGCGAGGCTGATAATCAAATTTTTTGTTTGTTCTTTTTAAAAATCCCATAATTAAAATAATAAATTGGTGAATATTGATGTTAAAATAATCAATTATTATACCAATTTTAAGCTTCCAAATTTAAAGAATTAAAAGGAATGCGTCAAAGAATGATGTTAAAAGTATTCTTAAATGTTTTTAGATGGTTTTGAAAACCTTAACTAAATGTCTTTTATTTAAAATTTATTTCTTGAGTTTTCTCAATTAATTCTTCTCCTGATTGAAGAAAAATCTTAATTGTAAATATCGTTGTATCAGGAATATTATCAGATTTTGTCATATCAAGTTGAAAATAATCATCAGAATAATATTCATAATTATTGCTTATTTCTTTATTTTCTAGATATTCTTTTATTGCTATTTGTTTACCAAAATTATCATAAGTAGAAAAGTTATCGGTTACATCAATAACTTCACTATTTAGAGAGTTGGTTGCTAAAATTTGGATAGAAATAACAGGGGTATTATTAATATATTTATCTGGTGGACAACTACAGGCGTAAGCAGAAGAAAAGCCCAAAGAACTTATGTTTATTTTTGATTTTGTAAAGGCAATTTGTTTCAATTCAGATTCAATAAAAATTGATATTCCAAAAGAGTTTTTAGAAACAGGTTCTGTTGTTTCTCTATTTTGAAAGCCAGAAGTATCCCAAGATTTTATATTTAATTTTTTGTTTATCCTTTCGTAAGTTTTAATTGGTCCACAACTACAAGGATCACAAGACGTTGCTAAAAATTGTAAAAGAAATAATAAAGAAAGACAAATCAGTTTTTTATTCATAGCAATTAAGTAAATTTATAATTCAAAGTTAAAAAATTATATCAAGAATGGTGGTGATGTAATTTTAACTTTTCTATAAATTTTTTAATGCTGACAAAATAGTATGATTTTTTTCTTAAAAACCAATACTATCTGCTTTTTTACCTAGGTTTTTAAGAGCTGCCATTTTAATAGCTGCAACAGCACATTCTGTACCTTTATTTCCTAATTTACCACCAGATCTATCTAAAGATTGTTGTTTTGTATTGTCTGTTAAAACACAGAAAATTACAGGAACATCGTGTTTTATGTTTAAATCTACAATACCTTGTGTAACACCTTCGCAAACAAAATCGAAATGTTTTGTTTCACCTTGAATTACATTTCCAATAGCAATAATTGCATCTACTTTTTGAGATTGAATCATTTTTTTACAACCATACACTAATTCAAAACTTCCAGGAACATCCCAAGAAATAATGTTTTCGTTTGTTGCTCCACAATCTAAGAGAGTTTCAATTGCGCCTTTTTTTAAGTTTTGTGTAATCTCTGGATTCCATTCAGAAACAACAATCCCAAATCGAAAATTATTCGCATTTGGGATTGTAGCTTTATCGTAAACGGATAAATTTGTTGTTGCCATTTTTTAGTTTTAAGTTGTTAGCCTCTAGTTTTTAGTTGCAATTAACTGCTAACTGCGACCTAATTACTAAAACTATTCCGCGTATTTAGCAGCGTTTATGTATTTGTCAATATCTTTACCTTGGTCTGACTTAGCGTAGTCTTCTTTTATCTGCGTAAACAAATCTACAGCTTTGCTGTATTCTTTTAAAGACATTGCTGTTTGTGCTGCTTTGTATAAAAATAGAGGAGTTGTAAAATCATTTGCTTTTTTATTTGCTGCTTTTTCATAATAATCTAAAGCATCTTCTGGCTGATTAATATCAGAAAAAGCGTCACCAATTGCACCTAAAGAAACAGGGCCTAACATTTCATCATCAGAATTAAATTTACTTAAATATTCAATTCCTTTATCATATTGTTTCATTTGTAAATAAGAAACACCCGCATAATAATTAGCTAAATTTCCAGCATCAGTTCCGCTATAAGAATCAGCAATATCTATAAAACCATATTTACCATCTGCACCTTCTAAACCTAAATTTAGTAAAGAATCTATACCAGAACCTGCAGTTGCAGCTTCATCAAAATGTTTTCTTGGAAAAGCTAATTCGTTAGAAGCTTCTAATTCATTAGGCTCAATAATATATTTATTATAACCTAAAAAAGCTAAGAAAAGAACCACGATACCTATTAAAGTATAAAATAAAGGTTGACTATTTTTTTCTATCCATTGTTCAGATTTTGTAGCAGTTTCTTCTAAACTATGAAATACTTCAGCAGTTTCGAACTTAGCATCGTCTATTTGATTTTGCTCTTTTTTATCTTTTGCTTTAAATCCTTTTTTCTTGTATGTTGCCATATTTACTTAAAAATTAGTGGCGACAAAAATAGTTTTTTTAATTGGATTTTAAAAGAGGTTATTTCGCTAAATTTTCAATAATTTGCAATTCATTTTCAAACTTGTTTTTTATTCATGTATTTACAGAAAATTTCTTTAGTCAATTTTAAGAATATCGAATCGCAATCTTTTGATTTTCAGCAGAAAATAAATTGCTTTGTAGGCGATAATGGTGTTGGTAAAACCAATGTTTTAGATGCTATTTATTACTTGTCTTTTGCAAAAAGTTATTTTAATTCTGTCGCAATTCAGAATATAAAACACAATGAACCTTTTTTTATGATTGAAGGTGAATACATTTTAAACGACAGAACAGAGAAAATTGTATGTAGTTTAAAACGTGGACAAAAAAAAGTATTGAAAAGAAATGGTAAGAATTATGATAAGTTTTCTGAACACATTGGTCAAATTCCGTTAGTAATTATTTCGCCTGCGGATAGAGATTTGGTTACGGAAGGAAGTGACACAAGAAGAAAATTTATTGATGGTGTAATTTCTCAACAAAATAAAACTTATTTACAAGATTTAATTGCTTATAATAAGGTACTTAGTCAAAGAAATGCTTTGTTAAAGTATTTTGCTGCAAACAGAACTTTTGATGCTTTAAATTTAAGTGTTTACAATGAGCAGTTAGCTAATTTTGGAACTAAAATTCATGAAATTAGAAAAGAATTTTTAGAAAAATTTATTCCTATTTTTAATGAAAAATATCAAGTAATTTCTGGGGATAAAGAAAGTGTAAATTTGAAGTATAAAAGTCAGTTAGAAGATTTTACAATGTTAGAAAATTTACAAAAATCATTAGAAAAAGATAAGGTTTTACAATACACCTCTTCTGGGATTCATAGAGACGATTTAAGCTTTGAAATTGAAGAGTATCCTATAAAAAAGTTTGGTTCTCAAGGGCAACAAAAATCGTATTTAATTGCTTTAAAATTGGCGCAATTTGAGTTTATTAAGCAACAATCAAAAATAATTCCTATTTTATTGTTTGATGATATTTTTGATAAGTTGGATGAAAATAGAGTTTCACAATTGATAGATTTGGTAAATAATGATGAATTTGGTCAGATATTTATTACAGATACACATCAAGAAAGAACAGAAAATATTGTAAAACAGAGTAACAAACCTTACAAGATTTTTAAATTATAATCGTCATTACGAGGAAAAATGACGATGTAATCTGTTTAATATAATAAGATTGCCACATCTAGCGAAAAAACTAGATTCGCAATGACAAATCAAAAACAATGGCAAAAAGAGAAAACGATTCATTTTCAATTCAGGATTTAATGCAAAGTTTTATCAAGGAAAATAACTTGAGTAAAGGAATGCAAAAAATTAAAGTAGAAGAAACTTGGTGTAAAATGATGGGGCCAGGAGTTGAAACGCACACAACTTCTGTAAAATTACAGAATAAGACATTAATTATTCAGTTAAATTCATCGGTTTTAAGAGAAGAATTAAGTTACGGAAAAGATAAAATTATTAAAATGATGAATGAAGAATTAGGTGATGAAGTAATTACTAAACTGATGTTGGTTTAAATTTCTAAAGTTTTTCTAACATAAGACGTTTATGATTTCATTTTAGTGGCTAATAATCTATGTAAGTTAAGTGAATAATCTATGTAAGTTAAGTGTTTCACTTTTTTCTTTCAGAAGCAAGTTAAATTAGTTATTATTTATACAATTTAAACACAAAAAAACTCGCAACTATTAAGTTACGAGTTTAAATATATTTTAAACTAAGAATTAAAAATCCTTAAAATTGGTCTCTTCCAGAAAAGTGAAAGTTTCCTTCAATAGCAGCATTTTCATCAGAATCAGAACCATGTACAGCATTTTCTCCCATAGAAGTTGCGTATAATTTTCTAATTGTTCCTTCAGCAGCATCCGCAGGATTTGTAGCACCAATTAAAGTTCTAAAATCTTCTACAGCATTTTCTTTTTCTAAGATTGCAGCTACGATTGGTCCACGAGTCATAAACTCAACTAATTCTCCAAAAAACGGACGCTCATTATGCACAGCATAAAAAGTTTCAGCATCAGCTTTTGTCATTTGAGTTTTCTTTAAAGCTACAATTCTAAATCCTGCAGCATTCATTTTTTCTAGTATTGCACCTGTATGCCCGTTTTCTACAGCATCTGGTTTAAGCATTGTAAATGTTCTATTTGTTGCCATTCTTTTACTTTTATTTTTTAAATAGATGATTGTGAAGGTGTTTCACAAATTCGGCGCGAAATTACATAAAAATTTTAATTAAATTGTATATTTGTGCCTTATGATTTTAAAAGGATTCGAAGAATTAAAAACGTTTTTAGAAAAACCTAAAAATATAGTTATTGTTGGGCATAGAAATCCTGATGGAGATGCTATGGGGTCTACTTTGGCTTTAAAACTATATTTAGATAAAAAAGGTCATAGTTGTACAGTTGTTGTGCCAAATGAATATCCAGATTTTTTACACTGGTTACCTAGTTCAGATACAACTTATCGCTTTGATTGGCAAAATACCCAGTCTCAAAGAGCAATTAATAATTCTGATATTATTTTTCTGTTAGATTTTAATGCGTTACATAGAGTAGGTTCTGATATGCAAAAAACATTAGAAAAATATCCAAATGATTTTGCTATGATAGATCATCATCAACAGCCAGATGATGTAAAATATATGTATTCTGATGTTGAAATTTGTTCTACATGCCAAATGGTGTATCAATTTATAGAAATGAATGCAGATTTAGCTTTAATTGATGCTGATATCGCAACTTGTATTTATACAGGTATAATGACAGATACTGGCTCTTTTAGATTTAGATCTACAACGAGTACTACGCATAGAATTATTGCCAATTTAATTGATAAGGGAGCTAAAAATGATAGAATTCATAACAATGTATACGATGCAAATTCATATAATAGATTGTTGTTATTAGGTAAAGCTTTAAGTAATTTACAAATTTTACCTACATATAATACTGCGTATATAACTTTAACTTCAGAAGAAAAAAAACGTTTCGATTTTCAAAAAGGAGATACAGAAGGTGTTGTAAATTATGCATTGTCTTTAAAAGGAATAGTTTTTGCTGCTATTTTTATTGAAGATGAGGAACAAGGAATAATTAAAATTTCTTTTAGATCTAAAGGTGAATTTTCTGTAAATCAATTTGCAAGAAATTATTTTCATGGTGGCGGACACGATAATGCTGCAGGTGGAAAATCTAATGATTCAATGGAAAATACCATTATAAAATTTACAAGTTTATTGCCTAAATATAAATCAGAATTAGAAACTTCTTATGAAGAATAGTTATTTTTTTTTCTTAATAATGTTTTGTTTTTCTTGTTCTAAAATTGAACCAAGAAAACCTATCAATTCAAAACCTTCAACAACATTATATAATGAAACGATTAAAGAGGCAATTTCTTTAAATAAAATTGAAGATGATAAAATTCTTCAATTGATAAAAAATGATTCTACTAAAGTATATTTGCAATCTTCACAAGGATTTTGGTATACATATATTCATAAAATAGAAGAAAATTTGCCAACACCTAAAAATGGAGACGAAGTAATTTTTGAATATGAGATCAGAAATTTAAGTGATTCTTTAATCTACAGTAAAAAAGATTTAGGGATTAAAAGTTATGTAGTTGATAAAGAGGATTTTATTTCTGGATTACAAAAAGGAATAAAGTTGATGAAAATAGGAGAAACCATTACATTTGTGCTTCCTTCATACAGCGCCTTTGGCATTACTGGAGATGGAAATAAAATAGGAATTAATCAATCGATAATTAGTACAGTAACATTAACAAACATTAAATAAATAGAAAAATGAGAATACTAAAAAGTTTAGTAGTTGTAGTAGCAATAGCATCTTTGACTTCATGTACAGGTCAAAAAGCTGATGTAAAATCTTTAGAAACAGAAATTGATTCTGCAAGTTATGCCTTAGGTATGGACATGGCGTTAAAAGTAAAAGCAAACTTTAGTGAAGCTAATACAGATTTATTTTTGCAAGGATATAGAAACGGAATGGATTCTACAAACCTATTAATTGCTGATAAAGATTTAAATAATTTTTTAAGAGATTTCTTTCAAAAACAACAGGTTGCTAAACAAAAAGAAATGCAAGAAAAAGCGGCTAAAGAGGCAGAGGTAAAGTTTGCTGATGTTAAAAAAGCAGGTGAAGATTTTTTAGCAGTAAATAAAACTAAAGAAGGAGTAATTACTACTGATAGTGGATTACAATATATCGTTTTAAAAGAAGGAAAAGGTGATTTAGTTTTACCAACTTCAAAAATTAAAATTCATTATCATGGAACAACAATAGATGATCAAGTATTTGATAGCTCTGTTGATAGAAAACAACCTTACGAATCTAATGCAAATCAATTTATACCTGGTTTTAACGAAGCTTTAGCTTTAATGAATACTGGCGCAAAATATAGAGTATTTATTCCACAAGAATTAGCTTATGGAGTGCAACAAAGAGGAGAATTAATTAAGCCTTTTTCTGCTTTAATTTTTGAAATAGAATTGTTAGAAATTATTAAAAAATAAATGAAAAACGGTATTTACATTTTCTTAGCTTTTGTTTTATTATCTAGTTGTACCTCAGAAAAGTATAAGAACTTAAACGATGGTTTGTATGCAGAAATACAAACTAATAAGGGCGATATTTTTCTAGAGCTATATGCAGATGATGCACCAATGACAGTTGCTAATTTTGTCTCTTTAGCAGAAGGAACTAATAATAGAGTGTCTGATTCTTTTAAAGGGAAAAAATATTTTGATGGATTAACTTTTCATAGAGTTGTAGAAAACTTTATTATTCAAGGAGGAGATCCAACAGCAACAGGAACTGGAACTGCTGGTTATAGATTTGGAGATGAATTTACCAAAGATAAAGACGGTAGATTATTGCATGCTCATGATGATGCAGGAATTTTATCTATGGCAAATGGTGGGCCAGAAAGTAATGGTAGTCAGTTTTTTATTACACATAAAGCGATACCTCACTTAGACGGAAAACACACTGTTTTTGGTAAAACAACTATTGATAATCTACAATTAAATACCTTAAAAAAGCAAATAAAAGATTCTGTAAAACTTAAAAAAGCTATCGATTCTTTACGTATGGTTGTTGTGAATAATATACAACAAGCAGACACAATGCTTACTGTAAAAATAATTAGATTAGGAGAAAAAGCAACATCTTTTGATGCTGCTAAAGTTTTTGATGATGAGCTAATTAAATATGCAGAAAGTAAAAAAGAAAGAGAACAAAACGAAATTGATGCAGATATAGCTAGATATTCTAGATATTTAGAAGATAAAGCAGTTTTTTTAGCAGAAATGGGTGAATCTAAAGCTGTAAAAACAGAATCTGGTTTGCGTATTTTAATGCTAAAGAAAAATCCGAAAGGAGAAAAAGTTGTAGATCACAAACCAATTAAAACTAATTTTACATTATATATTGCTGATGGCACAAAAATTCAATCTACAGAAGAAACTGGAGAGCCATTTGTGTTTCAGTTAAATGATGCAGATAAACCAATGATAACTGGTTTTGAAGAAGGAGTTGCTACCTTAAGAGCAGGTGAAAAAGCTAGGCTTTTTATTCCTTATTATATTGGTTTTGGTGAAGCGAAATATGGACCTTTTCCAGCAAAATCCGATTTGGTTTTTGAAGTAGAAATCTTAGAAATTGGTAAATAATTTGTTAGACTCACTTATACAGAAAGACAAAGAATTACTTATTTTCTTAAATAATTTAGGAAGTGAACAATGGGATTCATTTTGGTTGATTATTACCAACCAATTTTCTTGGACTCCGTTGTTCCTTTTTATGTTCTATTTAATATTTAAAACCTTTGGATGGAAAAAAGGAGGTTTTGTAATAGTATCTCTTATTGTTTTAGTCGCTTTTTCAGATCAGTTTGTAAACTTAATTAAAAACTCTGTAGAAAGATTAAGACCAAATAATGATCCTGAAATTAATCATTTATTGAGGCATTTAAAAAATCCACAAAGTTTTAGTTTTATTTCTGGTCACGCAACAACATCAACATTTTTCTCGGTATTTATGATTCTTTTGCTAAGAGAAAATTATAAATACATTTACCTTATTTTATTTTTTCCATTATTTTTTGCGTATAGTAGATTGTACCTAGGTGTACATTATCCGTTAGATATTTCTCTAGGAATTTTAACTGGTATTTTACTGGCAAATGGATATTATTTTCTTTTTAAGAAGATTGATAAAAAACTATTTACTTAGACTTAGAGTGTCTAATTTAAAACATAATTTCATCAGCAAATAATAGTTTTATCAGGATATAAAAGTATAAGCTACTAATTAATTTTTACTTTATACTTAATTCTGATTACGTCTTGTATTTTAAATTATAACTATAAATTCTTAGTTGTAATTTTAATAATTTCATTTTTATTTGCATAATTTTAGTTTTAAATAATTGATTTTTAGATAAATAAAATAATGTTGTTCCTTTTTTTAATTCGTTAAAAATTACTGTAGAATATATTCATTTTAATGGGGTTTTGTGTTAATTAAGTTGATAAAAAACTTTAAATTTGCAGGATTAAAATTTTCAAAAAAAGCAGATGAAAATATCATACAATTGGTTACAACAATTTTTACAAATTAACTGGGAACCTACTATAACAGGAGAGTTATTAACCGATTTAGGTTTAGAAGTTGAAGGAATCGAAACTAAAGAATCTATAAAAGGAAGTTTAAAAGGTATTGTTGTAGGTAAAGTTTTAACTTGTATTCAGCATCCAAATGCAGACAGATTAAAAATAACTACTGTAGATTTAGGAGACGGTAATCCTTTACAAATTGTTTGTGGAGCTCCAAATGTTGCTGCTGGTCAAAAAGTACCTGTCGCTACAATTGGTACAACTTTATATGATGAAAAAGGCGAAGGTTTTAAAATTAAAAAAGGTAAAATTAGAGGAGAAGAAAGCCATGGAATGATTTGTGCCGAAGACGAATTGGGTCTAGGAAAAGGACATGACGGAATTCTAGTTTTAGATGAAAATATAAAAGAAGGAACAACTGCTGCAGAAGTTTTTAAAATAGAAACAGATTATGTTTTCGAAATTGGTTTAACGCCAAATAGATCTGATGCAATGAGCCATTTTGGTGTTGCTAGAGATTTAAGAGCTGGTTTAATTCAAAAAGGAAATAAATTAGAATTAATTTCTCCTTCTGTAAGTGATTTTCATGTAGATGAAAGAACGTTACGTTTTGATATAGAAGTTGAGGATAAAGAATTAATTCCTCGTTATTGCGGAATTGCGATTACAGATATTACTGTAAAAGATTCTCCAAAATGGATGCAAAATAGACTTAAAGCAATTGGTATTACGCCAAAAAATAATATTGTAGATATTACAAATTATGTGTTGCATGAGTTAGGGCAACCTTTACACGCTTTTGATGCTCAGAAAGTTAAAGGAAATAAAATTATTGTAAAAACCTTAGAAGAAGGAACTAAATTTACAACGTTAGATGCTGTAGAAAGAACACTTTCTGCTGATGATATTATGATTTGTGATGGAGATTCTAATCCTCTTTGCATTGGTGGTGTTTTCGGCGGATTAAATTCTGGTGTTACAGAAAATACAACATCAATATTTTTAGAAAGTGCTTATTTTAATCCGGTTTCGATTAGAAAAACTGCTAAAAGACACGCTTTAAATACTGATGCTTCTTTTCGTTTTGAACGCGGAATTGACATCAGCAGTACAGAATATGCTTTAAAAAGAGCAGCGTTATTAATTGAAAAATATGCAGGAGGAAAATTAGCTTCTGATGTTTCTGATTTTTATCCAGTAAAAGTTGAAGATTTTCAAGTGTTTTTCTCTTACGAAAATGCGTACAGATTAATTGGTCAAGAAATACCAAAAGATACTATAAAAAACATTTTAGCTTCTTTAGAAATTAAAATAAATAGTGAAACCGAAAGCGGCTTAGGATTAACAATTCCTTCTTATAGAACAGATGTTCAGCGAGAAGCAGATATTATTGAAGAAATTTTACGTGTGTATGGCTATAATAATATTGAGTTTTCTCATAAATTAAACACGTCAATTTCTTTCGATTCTAACAAAGTTACGAAGATTGAAAATGTGGTTGCAAATCAATTAAGTTCTTTAGGATTTAATGAAACAATGGCAAATTCTTTAACAAAAGCATCTTATACAGATTTATCAGACAATTTAAATGATGAAGCTAATGTTGTAATGTTAAATCCTTTGAGTACAGATTTAGGCGTAATGCGTCAATCATTATTATTTAGTGGTTTAGAGTCTGTTTCTTATAACTTAAACAGAAAAAACAATTCTTTAAAATTTTATGAATTCGGTAAAACGTATCATAAATATAACGATAAATATCAAGAAGATAAGCATTTAACTCTTTTTATAACTGGTAACAGAACAAAAGAATCTTGGAAAACAACTACTACAACTTCTGATTTCTTTTATGTAAAAGGAATTATTACAGCTGTTTTAAATAGATTAGGTATTAATAATTTAAAAACTACACCTACTAAAAGCGATATATTTTCAGAAGGAATCACTTTAAGTTTAGGGAAAATTAAATTAGTAGATTTTGGAGTTGTAAAACGTTCTCTTTTAAAAGAATTCGGAATTAAGCAAGAAGTTTTATTTGCTGATTTTAATTGGGAAAACGTTTTAAAATTATCAACAAAGAGAAATACTAAAGTTATAGAGTTATCTAAATTTCCATCAGTAAAAAGAGATTTAGCCTTATTGATTGATAGTAAAACTGAATTTAAACAAGTTTACAATTTAGCATTTCAATCAGAAAAAAGTTTATTAAAAGAAGTAGATTTATTTGATGTTTATGAAGGCGATAAATTGCCAGATGGTAAAAAATCGTATGCAGTTAGTTTTGTTTTACAAGATGAAAAAAAGACTTTAGAAGACAAGCAAATTGATAAAATAATGCAAAAATTACAGCAAACTTTCGAGAAGAACTTAGAAGCTGTTTTAAGATAAATTAATAAGCTCCTTTTTAGGAGCTTTTTTTATATTTAAGAAATATGTACAAACTTATTATTAGACCCATTTTTTTTCTTTTTGATCCAGAGAAAATACATTATTTTACTTTTTATTTGATAAAATTTTTATGTAAGATTCCTTTTGTTTCTAATATTTTTAGAAGTTTATATCAAATAAATGATAAAAAATTAGAACGTACTTTATTTGGATTAAGTTTTAAGAACCCTGTTGGTTTAGCTGCTGGTTTTGACAAAAATGCAGTTTTATATAATGAGCTTGCAAACTTTGGTTTTGGTTTTATAGAAATAGGAACAGTAACACCTAAAGGACAAGTAGGAAATCCGAAGAAAAGATTATTTCGTTTAAAAGATGATCAAGGAATTATAAATAGAATGGGGTTTAATAACGAAGGTTTACAAACTGCAATTCAACAATTAAAAAAGAATAAAGGCAAGGTTATTATTGGTGGAAATATTGGTAAAAACACACAAACTTTACCAGAAAATTATACAGCAGATTATCTTGAATGCTTAAAAGGTTTGCATCCTTATGTAGATTATTTTGTGCTAAATGTAAGTTGCCCAAATGTGGGAAGTCATGCAAAATTAAATGATAAAGACTATTTAGTAGAGTTGATTTCCGCTTGTCAGAAATTAAATAGTGAACTTTCTAAAACTAGTCAATCAAAATTAAAACCAATTTTGCTTAAAATTGCTCCGGATTTAAATAATCAGCAATTAGATGAAATTATAGAATTGGTTGCAGAAACTAAAATAGACGGAGTAATAGCTTCAAATACATCAACAAATAGAGATAATTTAAAAGTTTCTAAAGAACGTTTAGCTGCAATTGGTAATGGAGGCGTAAGTGGACAACCAATTAAAGATCAGAGCACGAAAGTGATTAAATATTTGGCAGATAATTCTAATAAATCTTTTCCAATAATTGGAGTAGGAGGTATTCATTCTGAAAAAGATGCTTTAGAAAAAATTGAAGTAGGTGCAGATTTAGTTCAAATTTATACAGGTTTTATTTATGAAGGACCAGGTTTAGTAAAAAGAATTAACAAAGCAATTTTAACAAATGGTTAATTTGTTTTTCTGAACTGTTTTAGAATCTCATTAAAATATGACAGAAACCCTTTTATCTTTTGCAATTGCAACAGCTATTTTAGCAATTTCTCCAGGTCCAGATAATATTTTTGTTTTAACACAAAGTATTGTAAATGGTAAAAAGTTTGGATTGGCAACTGTGTTTGGTCTAATTTCTGGTTGTTTAGTACACACAACTTTGTTGGCTTTTGGAGTTTCTGCAATTATAAAAGAATCAGAAAATTTATTTTTTTCGATTAAATTATTTGGTGCAATTTACTTATTATATTTAGCTTTTAAAGTCTATAAATCTGATGCTTCTATTCTTTTATCAGAAGAAAATGTAGAAAAGAAAACTACTTTACAGCTGTTTAAACAAGGGTTTATTATGAATGTTTTAAATCCGAAAGTTTCTATTTTCTTTTTAGCTTTTTTTCCAGGGTTTTTATTTTCTGATAGTATTTCCACTGTAATTCAGTTTTATGTATTAGGACTTTTATTTATGTTAGTTTCATTAGTTATATTTTCTACAATCGCAATTTTAGCAGGAGTGATATCAGAAAAAATTAAAGAAAATAAAAATATTGGATTATATCTAAAATGGATTCAAATTATTGTTTTTGTATTAATTGCTGTTTTTATTTTAATATAATATAATTTTTAAGTTAATAAATCTTCTTTAATTTAATAAATAAAAATTCATTTTTCTTTATTAGATTATAAAATACATTGTCTATGACGTCTTTTAGCATTTCAAATTTGTACTTTTGCAAACTGTAATAATTATAAAAAGTGAAAATAGTACAATATACATCAGAATTTAAATACAATCTAAAACTTGCTGCTCCTGTAATGTTAGGGATGTTGGGGCATACATTTGTTAGTTTTATAGATAATATTATGGTTGGTCAATTGGGAACCGCAGAATTGGCTGCTGTTTCTTTAGGAAATAGTTTTATGTTTATTGCCATGTCTATTGGTATTGGTTTTTCTACGGCAATAACTCCATTAATAGCAGAAGCAGATTCATCAGATAATTTACAACAAGCAAGAGCTACCTATAAAAGTGGTTTATTTTTATGTACAACCTTGGGTATTGTACTTTTTTTGGGTGTTTTCTTTTCTAAACCTTTAATGTATTTAATGAAACAACCAAAAGAAGTTGTGGAATTGGCAATTCCGTATTTAGATTTGGTAGCATTTTCATTAATTCCTTTAGTTATTTTTCAGGCAATTAAGCAGTTTAGCGATGGAATGTCTATGACAAGATATCCTATGTATGCAACTTTATTGTCTAACGTTATTAATGTGGTGCTAAACTATTTACTGATTTTTGGTAAATTCGGGTTTCCAGAAATGGGGATTGTGGGTGCAGCTTATGGTACCTTAGTTTCTAGATTGGTAATGGTTATTTACTTATGGTTATTATTACGATATAAAAAAAGGTCTGCGCAAATTGTAAAAAATATAAAATTCTTTGTTTTAGATATTTTAACGATTAAAAAAATTGTAAATCTAGGTTCTTTAAGTGCTATGCAAATGCTTTTTGAAGTTGCTATTTTTACTGCAGCAGTATGGCTAAGTGGTACGTTGGGGAAAAACCCACAGGCAGCAAATCAAATAGCATTAAACTTATCTTCTATGACATTTATGGTGGCAACCGGATTAAGTGTTGCTGCTATGGTTAGAGTAGGAAACCAGAAAGGATTACAGAGTTATAAAGAGCTACGTAGAATAGCATTTTCTATCTTTTTATTAGGAGTATTGTTAGCAATGTTTTTTGCATTATTGTTCTTTATATTTCATAAAAATTTGCCTCATATGTATGTAGATTTAAAGGATGTTACAAATTATATGGACAACATGGAAGTCGTTTCAATTGCGGCTAATTTATTGATTGCAGCTGCATTTTTTCAAATATCAGATAGTATACAAGTTGTTTTTTTAGGTGCTTTACGTGGTTTACAAGATGTTAAAGTCCCTACAATACTAACTTTTATTTCTTATTGGGTGGTTGGTTTTCCTGTTTCTTATTTTTTAGGAAGTGAAGAAATGTATGGAAGTTTTGGTATTTGGTTAGGCTTATTAGCAGGATTAACAACAGCTTCTATTTTATTATTTATCAGATTTAATTCATTAACTTTAAAGTTGATTAAAGAGAAAGAAATTACAAACGAAATGTAAACTTTTTATCAAAAAAATAAATAAAACAAAATGAACTTACCTAAATTTTTATTAGCCGATAACAGCAATTTTCCTGATGATATTTTTGTGTTACACACAGAATTTCCTCGTTTTATTATCAATTTAAAAGATGATGAAATAGAATGGTTTGAAGATTTAACGGGAGAAAATGAAGAAGATATTGCTACAGAATTAGCCGATTTAATGGATAAAGCTGGTGCTTTTTATGATGAAGAAATGAAAGAGTATGATGAGTAATATTCGCTAACTTAATGCTGATATGATGTCCGTTTTAATGACTTATTTCAGTCGTTAGCGAAGTTGATTTTTTTAGTTATAAATACAACTGTATTTTACTTAGTTATTTTTGAAGACTAAATAATTTATGGAAGTAAGGTTTTATAATATTTCTAAAACTAAAGAAGATTCTTCTGTAGTTATAAAAGTTATAAAAAAAAACCATATCAATTTTAAATTTGATATGGTTTTCTAATTTTAAAGGTTAACGAAAAAGTATATTCTTTTTCGATGAAGAATCAATCTTCTAACCAGTTCCTTTTAAACCACCAGATAACGCATTTACTAATAATAATAGCATTAATAATAATTGACTGTCTTCTTTTGGATCACCTTCTTTATTTTGTCTCCATTTTGTAAGAGATTCTATTTGAATAAAGTGTAAAATATCTAATGCTTCTTTTCTAAGTTTATTATTTTCTAATTTAGAGATTCTTCGTTTTTCTGCAGAAGCACTCAATAAACTTTCAATCTGTTTTAAACATCTTTCATAATCAGATAAAATAAGATTCATAAGTTCTGTTTTAACATCAGAATCATGCACCAAATCAGCAAAAGATTTCATAATATCTGTATCAGAATTTAAAAGATTTGTTTCAATTTCAATTAGGTCATATTTAAGAAAAAGCCATTCTTTTGCAACCGTTTTTAAATACTCAAAATCTTCTGGAAATTGTTCTTCAAATTCAGCAAGAGCAGCTCCAGTTCCAAACCATCCTGTAAGGTTAAATCTGGATTGATTCCAGCTAAAAACCCAAGGTATAGATCGAAGATCGTTTAATGATCTCTGCCCTGTTCTACGTGCTGGTCTAGAGCCAATTTTACTTTGTTCTAATACGTCAATTGGTGTAGCTTCGCTATAGAATTTTATAAAATTAGGATGATCTAATAAGCTTCTGTAATTTTTTCTAGACATTTCTACAAGACGATCCATAATATCATACAATTTTTGGTTTTTAACCTTGTTGCTAGATATCATTGCTTGACGAGCTGTACCAGAAATCATCATTTCTAAATTATAACAAGCATTTAGGCGATTTGCAAATTGATCTGCAATGGTTTCACCTTGCACTGTCATTTTAATATGGCCACTTACAGATCCGTTTGGCATACTTTCTAAAAATCTATGAACTTTTCCACCTCCACGGCTTATTGTTCCTCCACGTCCGTGAAAAAAGCAAAGTTTAATACCTAGTTTATCACCAACTTCTGTAAGGTTTTCTTCGGCTTTATAAATTGTCCATCTGCTAGTTAAAATTCCACCATCTTTGTTACTATCACTATAACCTAGCATTACTTCTTGTACTAAGTCTTCTTTGTTTTTTCTTATTTCTTGAACCGTTGGATGCGTTAAAAATGATTCTAAAATATCTGGTCCGGCAATTAAATCATCAATAGTTTCTAATAACGGAACAACAGGTAAATTAGCATCTTTTAAACCTACTTCTCTTAAGAATAAATAAACCAGAAGTAAATCACTTAAACTACGTGTCATACTTACAATTAGAGATCCAATACCATCAGATCCATGTAAGTCTACAAATGTTTTTATTTCTTTAAAATAACCTAAAACATTATCTGCTTCAGTGCCACATTTGGTTCCAGAAACTAAAAAGGGTCTGTTACTTAATAATTCTTGATTTATAAAATCTAATCTTTTTTCTTCTGTCCAACTTGCATAATCAGCATCTGCAAAACCAGAAGCTGTAAGTATTTGCGTAATAGCTTTTTCATGATATTCACTATTTTGTCTAATATCTAATTTTGCAAGGTGGAAACCAAAACATTCTAAAGATCTTTCAACAGGAAATAAACATTTTAAATTTATTTGATTTGCGCCTAATTTAATTAAAAGATTTCTTAGTTTTTGTAATTCTATCGCTAAACTTTCTGGTCTATAAAAATAACAATCTTTATCAAGGTTAAAAGATTCATTTAGCGTGTTTTCTAAACGTACAATTAATAAATTAATAAATTGACGTAAAGGCTCTGATGGATTTCTATCTAAAGCTTTTTGCCCAGCTTTGCCTAATTTTTCTGCACTTGTTTTTAAACTTGTTAAAAAATCAGAAGGAATTGCATTTAAATATTCTGAAAAACTGAGTTCTTTAGCTAAAAGAAGCAATTCTTTTTTCATTATTTTTAAAGCAGCTTCTCTATGTAATTTAAGCGTAGAAGCAGAAAATTCTGGAGTTACGTATGGATGTCCGTCTCTATCTCCACCAACCCAACTTCCAAATTCTATTTTAGGAAACTGTTCTGGGCGTTCTAGGTTTTCAGGAGAAAAGCCCATATATTTCCAAGCATCAAGTAAACGTTGATCTGTTAAACGTAAAGCTTGCGGTAGTACGTTTTCAAAGTAATGCATTACATTACTACGTTCGTCGTCTAATCTTGGTTTTTGTAAATAAATTTCTCCTGTACGCCACCAACGCTCTAATAAACTTTTAATTTCTTGTCTAATTACATTGCGCTCTGAAATAGACCAAAGAGGATTTTCATTTTTAACTAAAAGTATGTAAAGTTCTCTATGAATATCTAATACTGTTAATCTTTTTGCTTCTGATGGATGTGCCGTAAATACAGGCATTACCTTAATTTTAGGTAATAAAGCTATTATTTCTTGTTCTTCAATTCCAGATGTTTTCCATAAGTTTAAAGTTTCTCCCCAAGATCCGCGAATATTTTCTAAACCAAATTGAGTTTCAGTTTTTCTACGAAATTGAGTTGCTGCATTTTCTTCTACCGAATTAAGAAGCTCAAAGCAAATACCTATTGCTTGTGCTACTTTTTCATCAGAAACCTTTTCATTACTTAATAAAGGTTGATTGTTTTCAAATGGAAGCATTGCCGCCATTTTATCTTCACCTAGTGATTGAAGCATTTCTCTAAATATAGAAATCAGATAATTAAAATCTGTCCTTATTTTTTGAAGCCCTTCTCGCTCTAATGTTTCTTTTTCCATTAAATATTGTTGAATTTAATATTGTTTAATAATTTATCTTAAGTTTTAGGGAACTTTAATATTGAATTACCTTAAGCACAAGTATCTAATATATGTGATAGGTTGATTAGCAAATTTATCATTTTTTATTAAAAACTACAACTTTGATTTTACTCATTTATTATTATAACAAAAAAAACCTCACTTTTGTGAGGTTTTAAGTACTTAATTTTTATTTACATTGCTGCTTTATAAATTGCAATTGTATCTTCTAAAGTTACCTCTCTAGGATTTCCTCCAGTACAAACATCTGCCAGCGCATTTTTAGCCATTTCTTCAAAATCTTCTTCTTTTACGCCTAACTCTTTTAAACCAGAAGGAATACCAACCGATTTTGAAAGTGCTTTAATTGCTGAAATAGCAGCATTAGCTCCTTGTGTATCACTCATTTCTAAAACACCAACCCCCATAGCTCTAGCAACTTTTTTAAGTTTATGAGCACAAGCAGGAATATTAAATTGCTCTACATGAGGTAATAAAATTGCATTTGCAACTCCATGAGGCATATCATACATACCACCTAATTGATGCGCCATAGAATGCACATAACCAAGCCCTGCATTAGAAAATGCTTGACCAGCAATAAATTGTCCCCAAGCCATTTTACTTCTAGCTTCAAGATTTTGACCATCAACAACTGCTATTTCTAAACTTTGTGAAATTAGTTTAATTGCTTCTAAAGCTAAAGCATCAGACCAACCAAAAGCCCCTTTTGTTACATAGGTTTCTATAGCGTGTGTTAATGCATCCATACCTGTAGCCGCAGTTAAAGCAGCTGGTTTTCCTAGCATTAATTTAGGATCGTTTACTGCAATTGACACTAAACAATTTTTATCAACCATAACCATTTTAATATGGCGTTTTTCATCAGTAATTACATAATTAATAGTTACTTCACTTGCTGTACCTGCTGTAGTGTTAATTGCTACGATAGGTAATGATTTATGTTTTGATAAATTAATTCCTTCATAATCACCTATTTTACCTCCATTTGTTGCTAAAATTCCAATTGCTTTTCCACAATCTTGTGGAGATCCACCACCTAATGTTAAGATAAAATCACAATTGTTTTCTTGCAATAGCTTTAAACCTTTATTTACATTTTTAGTTGTTGGGTTTGGTTGCACATCATCATACAATACAATTTCAATGTTTGAAGCTTTCATTACTTCTATTACTTTTTGAGCTACTCCAATTTTAACTAAAATTTGGTCAGTAACAAAAAGAGCTTTTTTGTATGGAAGGCTTTTTAGTTCTTCTCCAAGATCATTTAATGCTCCAGGTCCTATTAAGCTTAATGGCGGTAAATAAATTCTTCTGTTTTGTAACATTCTTAATTTTTTTATTTGTTTTTAATAAGACAAATGTATTCTTCTATTTTTTTAAGATTAATGACTATTATCAATGTTTAAATTTATCAATTTCATTCATTTCAAAACAAAATTTTATCTGCTATTTGTGTTGTTAGTAATGTGTTGTTTTATAGTGGTTTGTGGTGTTTTTTTTTGACAATAAATATTAGTTTTAAAATTTTTTTAAAACAAATTGATCGATTTGAGCAAAAAAAAAACCTCACGTAGGTGAGATTTTTAATGTTATGAAGCATGAAAAAAATTATTTATCTTTTTCTTCCTTTTTAATTTCTGCTTTATCAGCAATAATTCTTGTTTCTCTGTTAGCAACTTCCCAAGCTGTATAAAAAACCAAACGTGTTCTGTTTTCTAACAATTCGTAATTAATTTTGTCTGGTGTATCTGTATGTTTGTGATAATCTGCATGTGTACCATTAAAGTAGAAAATAATTGGCACATTATATTGCGCAAAGTTATAATGATCAGATCTGTAATAGTAACGATTTGGATCATTTTCATCATTATATTTATAATCTAAATTAATGTTTGTGTATTTTTTATTTACTTCTTCAGATATGTTGTGTAATTCTGTACTTAATTTATCAGAACCAATTAAATATACATAATTTGGATCTTCTTTATGTCTATCGTCAATTCTACCAACCATATCAATATTTAAATCACAAACTGTATTTGCGATAGGAAATAAAGGGTTTTCTGTATAATATTTAGATCCTAATAAACCTTTTTCTTCCCCAGTAACATGTAAAAATAATATAGAACGTTTTGGTCCTTTACCAGCATCAGCAGCCATTTTAAAAGCTTCTGCAATTTCTAAAAGAGCTACAGTTCCAGAACCATCATCATCTGCACCGTTGTAAATTTTACCATTTTTAATACCTTCATGGTCTAAATGTGCAGAAATTACTACAATTTCATCTGGTTTTTCTGTTCCTTTAATAAAAGCAACAACATTTTCTGAATCATTAAATTTACCACGACGAGAGTTTTTGTTTAACCATTCTGATGGTACTTTTTGAAAATAATCATCACTTCCTTCAGCAGCGGGGATTTCTTTACTTACATAATAGTTTTTTAAATATTCAACTGCCTTTTTTTGACCAGGTTCACCAGTATTTCTACCTTCAAATTCATCAGAAGCATAAATAAATAAGTGAGTTCCTAAATCTTTTGCAGTAATTGTTGCAGCGTATTTTGCAGCTTGATCTACATTTGCATCTTCTTTTGGTGCATTTTTACTAGAACCGCACGCAATAAAAGCCAATGCACTAGCAACATAAAGTATTTTTTTCATCTATTAAAAAGTATTTAATTTGTTTACAACTCAAAAGTAACAAAAAGTTACTGTTTGTTCAAAATTACTTTTTGTTTATGATAAATTGTTGTAAATTTCTGTTAAAATTAACAATTTCTTTAGGGAATAAATTATCGAAAGAATTTTTTTCTATTAATTCTGATGGACTTCCATACATTATTTTATCATCGGAAAATAAGATAATTTCGTCTGCAAATTTGATAGAAAAATTTACTTCGTGAGAAGACATAATAATTGTTTTAGAAGTTTTTTCAACCAAATTTTTTAGCAAAGAAAAAATTTTAATTGTGTGATGTAAATCTAAATGCGCAGTTGGTTCATCTAAAATGATAATTTCTGTGTCTTGCGCCAAAGCTCTTGCAATTAAAACTCTTTGTAATTGACCATCACTAAGTTCGTAAAAGCGTTTATTTTTTAAATGATTGATTTCTGTTTCATCAATTGCCCAATTTATTTTTTTTAAATCAGCTTTGGATAATTTATCAATCCAATTTGTATAAGGTTGTCTACCAAAAGTAACAAGTTCGAAAACTGTTAATTGACTTTCTGGCAATCTTTCTGTTAAAACCATGCTTAAACAAGTTGCTAATTCTTGATTTTTGTATGTTTTTAAACTTTTATTATTGATAAAAATTGAGCCATTTAAAGGTTCTTGAACTTTGGTAATTGTTCTTAACAGAGTCGATTTTCCAATTCCGTTTTTACCTAAAACGGTAACTAATTTCCCTTTTTCAATAGATAAATCAATCTTAGAAGCAATAATAGTTTGCTCTTTTTTTGTTTGATAACCTATAGATAAATTTTCGGTTTTTAGAACGATATTTTTAATTTGCTGTTTAATTTTGTAATTGTTTAATTGTGTAACTGTTAATACTGATGTAATTTTTTTACTTTCAAACTTTCAAACTTTCAAACTTCTTTACACAAATATCCTTTTTTTCCGCATTAACAACCAAATAACGATTGGAGCACCAAAAAGTGATGTAATTGCATTTATTGGAAGTGTAAATTCGCTTGTTGGTAATTGCGCAATAGAATCGCAAATTAACAATACAATTGCGCCAATAATTGCTGAAGACGGAATTAATATTTTATGATTAGAAGTTGTAAAAAGCATTCTGGAAATATGTGGTACAGCTAAGCCAACAAAAGCAATTGGTCCAGAAAAAGCAGTAATTACACCAGTTAATATACTTGTAATTAATAAAATAATATTTCTACTTCTCTTAATATTAATTCCTAAACTTTTTGCATAATTCTCGCCTAATAAAAAACTATTTAAAGGCTTAATAACAAATATTGTTCCTGTAATTCCTATCAAATAAATAATAGCAAAAATGCTAATTTCATTCCAACTCAAATTGCCTAAACTTCCAAAACTCCAAAATAAATATTGCTGAATTTGAGCAGCTTCAGAAAAATAAGCTAAAACACTTATAATTGCAGATGTTAAACTACCAAACATTAAACCGATAATTAAAATAGACATGGTATTTTTAACTTTATTGGCAGCAATAATTACTGCTGATAAAACTAAAAAAGCGCCTAAACTCGAAGCAATTGGCAAAGACCAATTAGAAATGGAAGCGTTTAATAAAAAACCTCCAAAAACCGATGAACCTAAAATTAATAAAGCAACTCCCAAACTTGCGCCAGAAGAAATACCTAAAACAAACGGACCAGCTAACGGGTTTCTAAAAAGTGTTTGCATTAACAAACCACAAATAGATAATCCAGAGCCTACTAAAACTGCTGTTATTGCTTTTGGTAATCTAAAGTTTAAAAGGATTATTTGCCAACTTTCTTTCTCTGGAATTCCGCCAAGTAAAATTTTAAAAATATCTTTAAACTGAATTGAAACTGATCCTAAGCTAACGTTTACAAAAAACAAAACTACCAGTAAAACAGATAAGTAAATAAAGTGTTTTGTGTACGATTTGTTTTCCATTGATTTAATTTGTCTTATCGAGCGCAGTCGAGATGTTTTTAGGTTTCGACTGAGTTCAAGACAGACATTATTTGTTATACTTTTTTAAAAAAGCGACTAATTTTTGTATTGCAATTCCTCTATGAGAAATTTTATTTTTTTCTTCGGATGACATTTCTGCAAAAGAAACGCTATATCCTTCTGGTTTAAAAATAGGATCATAACCAAAACCTTTTTCGCCATGTTTTTTTTCTAGAATTTCACCATTACAAATACCTTCAAATATAAATTGATTTTTATCAATATTAAGACAAATAGCCGTTCTAAATTGTGCTTTTCTATTGGTTTTATGTTCTAATTCTGATAATAATTTTTTCATATTTTTTTCAGAATTGCTAGGTTCACCAGCAAAACGTGCAGAAAAAACACCAGGTTTACCATCTAAACTTTCTACTTCAAGACCTGTATCATCAGCAAAACAATTAAAACCAAATTTTTCTGTAATATAATTCGCTTTTAATTTTGCATTTCCTTCTAAAGTTAGCTCAGTTTCATCAACTTCATCAAAACAATTAATGTCTTTTAAACTCAATAATTCTATAGAAGCAGGTAACATTTTTTGAACTTCAGCAAGTTTATTTAGGTTGTTGGTGGCAAATACCAGTTTCATGTTTTTTTCTTGAATTGTATTTAAAAAACAAAGTTACAAAGTTTTTAAAGGTTAAAAGGCACAAATTAGTATAGTTTCAAAAGTATAAGTTTTTTGTTTTTATAATGCAATCCACTATTTAATAATCAGCAAATAAAAAGTAGAAATATGATAAAAATCATTGTTTAATAGTAGCAAGTATTTTTGGTGCCAAAACCTTTGTTTTATGAGCTATATGTGATAAAAGTTACACATATAAATTGTAATAACTTGTTAATTTGCAAACGTAAATAGCGTATAAAATTTTGAGTAAAACTCAATGATAAAATTAAATATATGAAGTATATTATAATAGGAGGAGTTGCAGGTGGTGCAACTACAGCAGCTCGTTTGAGAAGAATTGATGAAAATGCAGAAATTATCATGTTAGAAAAAGGGCCACATATTTCTTATGCAAATTGTGGTTTACCATATTATATTGGTGGTGTTATTAAAGATAGAAATAAACTTTTAGTACAAACTCCCGAGAGTTTTAATGCTCGTTTTAATATAGATATTCGTATTTATTCTGAGGTTATTTCGATTAATTCTGATGAAAAAAGTGTTTCAGTTAAAAAAATAGAAACAGATGAAACGTATACAGAAACGTATGATAAATTAATTTTATCGCCAGGAGCTTCTCCAATTAAACCACCAATTCCAGGTATTAATTCTCCTAATATTTTTACGCTACGTAATGTGCAAGATACAGATAAAATAAAAGCATTTGTAGATGATGAGCATCCAAGAACAGCAGTTGTTGTTGGTGCAGGATTTATTGGTTTAGAAATGGCAGAAAACTTACATCTTATTGGTGTTAAAGTAACTGTTGTTGAAGCTGCAAGCCAGGTTATGAATATGATGGATAGTGAAATTGCAGCTCCATTACATCAGCATTTTAAAGAAAAAAATGTTGGTTTGTTTTTAGAAGATGCTGTAAAAGAATTTGTTCCTAATGGAGACCTTATAGATGTACACCTTTCTAGTGAAAGAGTTATCTCAGCTGATTTTGTGATACTTTCAATAGGAGTAAAACCAGATACTTTTTTAGCCAAAACTGCCGGAATTAAAATTGGTGATGCAGGAGGAATTTGGGTTGATGAATATTTACAAACATCAAAAAAGGATATTTATGCTGTTGGTGATGCTATAGAATTTCCTCATCCAATTACAGGAAAACCAAGTTTAGCATTTTTAGCAGGCCCTGCAAATAAACAAGGTCGTATTTTGGCCGATAATATGGTGTATGGTCATAAACGAAAATATACAGGTTCAATAGGTACTGCAATTGCAAAAGTGTTTGATTTAACTGCTGGTATTACAGGTTTAACACACAGAGGATTAAAAGCTTTAGGAATAAAGCATGAAAGTACAATTGTAAACGCTGGTTCGCATGCAGGTTATTATCCAGGAGCTATGCAAATGATTATGAAAATTAGTTTTGATCCTGTTAATGGGAAGCTATTAGGAGGTCAAATTGTAGGGTATAAAGGTATTGATAAACGATTAGATTTGTTAGCTACCACAATTAAAAATGGAGGAACAATTTACGATTTACAAGAAATTGAACATGCATATGCGCCACCATTTAGTTCTGCAAAAGATCCTGTAAATCAGGCAGGTTTTAATGCAGAAAATATTATAAGAGGTTTGTTTAAACCATTATCTCCTTTTCAATTTAAAAAACGAAGTATAAAAGATTCTTTTGTTCTTGATGTTAGAACAGCAGAGGAATATGCTTTAAATTCTATTGATGGAGCGTTGCATCTTAATGTTGATGATATTCGTAATCATTTAAATAAAATTCCTAAAGATAAAAAAGTAATGATTTACTGTGCTGCAGGTTTACGTGGTTATGTAGCTGCTCGTATTCTTCGTCAACATGGTTACGACGATGTTTACAATCTTTCTGGTGGTTTAAAAGTGTACAAACAAGCAATGGCAGAACAATCTAATCCAATTTTTTTTAAAAATGAGGTAAAAATTAAAAATGTCGAAGAAACAATTATTCCAATTACTGTAAAAAAGATTGAGGTAGATGCTTGTGGATTGCAATGTCCTGGTCCAATTTTAAAATTAAAAGAAAATATAGATAATCTATCTGATGGAGATCAAATGGAAGTAATTGCTACAGATCCTGGTTTTTTTGGAGATGTTGAATCTTGGTGTAAGGTTACTGGTAATAAATTGGTTACTAGAGAAAATAATGCTGGTGAAATTAAAGCTGTAATTGAGAAGCAAAAAAAAGAAGTGTTTCAAGGATTACAAGCTCCTCTAGATCATAAAACTATTGTTGTTTTTAGTGATGATTTAGATAAAGCACTTGCTTCTTTTGTAATTGCTAATGGAGCAGCAAGTATGGGAAAAAGAGTAACAATGTTTTTTACTTTTTGGGGTTTAAATGTAATTAAAAATGCAAATAAACCTAAAGTAAAAAAAGATACAATGGGTAATATGTTTAGTAAAATGATGCCGGGTCATGCAGGTGAATTGAGTCTTTCTAATATGAATATGGGTGGAATGGGACGTTTAATGATGAAATGGCGAATGAAAGATAAGCATGTAGATGCTTTAGAAACGATGATTCAAGTTGCTCAAGAAAGTGGTATTAATATGATTGCTTGCCAAATGAGTATGGATATTATGGGAGTTGATAAAGAAGAGTTGTTAGAAGGTGTTCATATTGGCGGAGTTGCTAATTATCTTGAAGAAGCAGAACAATCAAATTTGAATTTATTTATTTAAAAATTTTTAATTTATATAGTAATAATTTCAGTTTTAAAAAAGGGTTTAGTAATGTGTTTACCAACATTACTAAACCCTTTTAGTATTTAGTCAATATTAATTTTAAGTTGTCTATATTTCTATTAATCTAAAAATTTATTGATGTTTTGAACCTTTGTTAGATCAGTAGCATAACTTTATATTATTATAATTCTAAAGATAGAGCAAATATTAAGTACTATTTGTTAAGAAATTTTTAGTAAGAAATATCAGTGTAGAAGATTTTTTTGGAAAGACATAAAAAAACCTGCCAATATTGTTTTATTAAAATATAGTAGTATTATTTTTATCTTCCCCCAAAGCTAAATAATTAATTCTTACTATTATTTAAAAAACATTTAATATTAACAGGTATGCATAGTTTTAAAAGTAATTGCAATTCATAGCTGCAACTTTTATAAAATCGAATTTAGATTAAAAATCAATATGAAATTATATTATTATTTACTTATTGTTGCATTTTTAAGTAAATCAGTAAGAGTTTTAAAGAATCAGTAAATTATATTTTAAAGAAATAAGCTATTTTATTATATTTGAATTAAAAAAGAGCTTGTTAGAATCATTTTTATTCTTGTTTACTGGTATAATCGGTTTTATTACACTTGCCTTAATGTTAAGGCATTATAAATCCAATCCCTTTTGTAATTTTTTTTTAGTTTTAATTTTTAGTATTGTTTCCATACGATATTTAATACATGGTAGTTATTATTTAGGTTTACAAACATTTTTACAGCCAGATAGTGGTTTATATTCATTATTATATTTAACTATTGTTCCTGCTTCTTATTTATATTATAATCATCTAACTCTACAAGAAAAAGGATATAAACTAAAAGATTTAAAACATATTATTTTTATTGTTTTTCTGTATTTTATTAATTCTATAGAAGCTTTAGATAATAGTTTTATATTTTATTTTGGACCTATTACTAATTTCTTTTTTATTGCAATATTTATACTGTTTTATTTATTATTGATTTTTAACTTATTAAGTAAGAAAATTTGGTTTAGAAAAAACCATGATTTAAACAAAGAGCATTTTAAATTAATTAAAAATTGGACTATAATTTTTTTTGTGATTAATGTACTTAATAGTTTAATGGTATTAATTTCTTTATATACAGAATTTCATAAAGGACTTGCCGTTTCTGGAAAATCAATGGCTATTTTTTCATTAATCTTTTGGTTATTTATTTTTTTTAAAATTTTAATTTCTCCAGAAATATTATATGGATTACCAATATTGAATAAAACTTTATTAAAGTTTTCAGACTTATTATCAGAAAAGAAAGAAATTATTTCGATAACTGGTAATAATTGGGTTTTAGAAACAAGCACTATAAAAAGTACTCAAGACCAGAAATTGCAAGAAAATATTAGTACAGATATAGAAAGTTATATTATAGAAGTTGATAAATTAAGTACAGAAAAATTAGTTTTTCGAAATCAAAAAACTTCTCAAAGTGATATTGCCGAAAAATTAGGCGTTCCAACAAGTCATATTGTGTATTTATTTAAATATCATTCTAAAATTTCTTTTTCAGAATACAGAATGAATAGTAGAATACAAGATGCTATTTCTCTTATTGAAAAAGGGTTTTTAAATACTGAGACTTTTGAATCTTTAGCTTATAAAACTGGTTTTTCATCGTATAATCCGTTTTTTATTGCTTTTAAAAAAATAACAACATTTTCTCCTCAAGATTATTTAAAGCATAAAAACACAACGTAATTATATATCTTTTTATTCATGATGATAAGGTTCATTCTTTAAAATTGTAAAACCTCTGTAGAGTTGTTCTACAATAAAAAGGCGAATCATTTGATGAGAAAAAGTCATTTTAGATAATGATATTTTTCCGGTAGATTTATTGTAAACAGCATCAGAAAAACCATAAGGACCCCCAATTACTAAAACCAATTGTTTAAGTCCAGAATTCATTTTTTTCTGTAAATATTTAGAAAACTCAATAGAAGTATAGTGTTTTCCTTTATCATCTAACAAAATTAATTCGTCGGTATTTTGTAGTTTAGATAAAATAAGTTCGCCTTCTTTTTCTTTTTGCTGAACTTCGCTTAAATTCTTAACATTTTTAATATCGGGTATTATTTCTAACTCAAACTTAATATAATGTTTTAAACGATTTTGATATTCTTCAATTAATTTTATTAATTGTTTGTTATCCGTTTTTCCTATTGCTAATAGTTTAATTTTCATTTTTCAAAATTACAAATTATGAATTAAAAAACATCTCGATACAAAATTCTTAAATAAAGAATTTCACTCGATAAAACATTTCGTGAGTAATAAAATGTTAGAGTAAAACTAAAATGTCACTTCATGTCATTCTTTTTTTTTTTTAGTAGAATTGTATAGAGAAGTTTTGGTGAAATTAGTGTCTGTTTTTATGACAAATTTATCAGTTTTAAAACATAAAAGCATCAGAAGTTATAGAAAGTTGAAAATCATTCTTATTTTTACATCAGAATTAAAAAATATGATATCAGAAGAACAATTTAACAACGAATTAGACCTTATTATAAAAAACGCAATTAGAGAAGATATTGGTGATGGCGATCACACTTCACTTTCTTGTATTCCTTCGGATGCAAAAGGAAAAGCAAAATTATTGGTAAAAGATGATGGAATTATAGCTGGAGTAGAATTTGCAAAACAAGTTTTTTCTTACGTAGATAAAGATTTACAAGTAGAAACATTTATAAATGATGGCCAAAAAGTTAAATATGGAGATATTGTTTTTCATGTTTCAGGTAAATCGCAATCTATTTTAATGGCAGAACGATTGGTTTTAAATGCAATGCAAAGAATGAGTGCAATTGCTACGAAAACTGCTTTTTTTGCTGATTTGTTAAAAGGAACAAAAACAAAAGTTTTAGATACCAGAAAAACTACACCAGGAATTAGAGCTTTAGAAAAATGGGCTGTAAAAATTGGTGGCGGAGAAAATCACCGTTTTGCGTTGTATGATATGGTAATGATTAAAGATAATCATATAGATTTTGCTGGCGGAATTACTGCTGCAATTACAAAAACTAAGAAATATTTAGCTGATAATAATATCGATATTAAAATTATTGTAGAAGCTAGAAGTTTAGAAGAAATTAAAGAAATTTTATCTAATAAAGGTGTTTACAGAATTTTAATTGACAACTTTAATTATGAAGATACCAAAAAAGCGGTTGCATTAATTGGCGATACTTGTTTAACAGAATCTTCTGGCGGAATTAACGAAGATACAATTAGAAAATATGCAGAATGTGATGTAGATTTTATTTCATCTGGCGCGTTAACACATTCTGTTTATAATATGGATTTAAGTTTAAAAGCGCTGTAATTTATAAGGTTTGAAATTTTATAGTTTGAAAGTAAACGAACTTTCTAATTTTATAAACTAATCTAAAAGATGGATGATTATTTTGATAATGAAGAATTTATAAAAATTGATTTCACAAAAACGAAAATCAATAAAGGAGAATATGATAATTGTACTTTTATAAATTGCAATTTTGAAGGAATTCACGCATCAAACATTCAGTTTGTAGAATGTGAGTTTTTAGATTGTAATTTTAGCAATACGATTATAAATAATACAGCTTTTAAAGATGTAAATTTTATTAATTGTAAATTATTGGGCGTAAAATTTAATGAATGTGATCCTTTTTTATTACAGTTTTCGTTTAAAGATTGTCAATTAAATTTTTCGTCATTTTATCAATTAAAAATTCCGAACACAAAATTTAGTAAATGTAATTTACAAGAAGTAGATTTTACAGAAACTATTTTAACAAGTTCTACTCTTGATGATTGCGATGTAAGAGAAGCTATTTTTGAGAATACGAATTTAGAAAAATCAGATTTTAGAACCGCATTTAATTTTAATATCAATCCAGAGAAAAATAAATTAAAAGGTGCTAAGTTTAGTAAAGAAAATATTGCAGGTCTTTTATCAGCATATAGAATTGTTATTGAATAACGAAGTTTTAAATTTAATAAATTAGCAAGAGAAATTAAAAGAATATTATAAAGTTTTATAAGAAGTATAAAATCAAAAAAAACTAATTTAACTTTTAAACTTTGCAACTACTCTTAAGTTTGCAACTTTAAAAATGACAAAAGAAATAGAAAAAAACTTATCTAAAATACCAGTTGTAAATTTATTGGTAAAATTTGGGAAGCAAATAAAAGTACCAGGTTTAGAAGGAATGTCTTTGTACGATGTTCTAGAAATGTACAGTATTGGTATTATTAGAGGCGCTTTAACATCGCGTGCTGGCGGAATTGCTTTTAGCTTTTTTATGGCAATCTTCCCGTTTATGCTATTTATTTTAACGTTAATTCCGTATATACCAATTGATGGTTTTCAAGAAGGTTTATTCTCTTTTATTAAAGATGTTTTACCGCCTCAAACTTTCGAAGCTGTAGATTCTGTTTTAATTGATATTACAAAGAATCAATATGGAGGTTTATTATCTTTTGGATTTTTAGGTTCAATTTTTTTAATGACCAACGGAATTAATGCAATTTTTGGTGGTTTCGAATATTCGTATCATGTAAACGATAATCGTAATATTTTTAAAGCTTATTTTATTTCTTTAGCAGTTTCGTTAGTAATCTCATTATTTTTAATTATTACTATAACTTTAGTAATTTTATATCAAGTAGCATTAACAAAAATGAATGATAAAGGTTGGTTAAATACAGAAGATTTATATCTATTTAACTTAGGTAAATACTTATTGTTTTTAATAATGATTTTTACAACCGTTTCTTTGTTATTTAGATTTGGAACAAAACAAGTAAAGCAAATAAAATTCTTTTCTGCTGGTGCAATTTTAACCACTATTTTATCATTATGTACCTTTTATTTATTCGGAATTTACGTTGTTAAATTTGCACAATACAATCAATTATATGGTTCAATTGGTACTTTATTGATCTTAATGTTATTTGTTTGGTTAAATGCAATTATCTTGTTATTAGGTTTTGAGTTAAATGCTTCTTTGTTTATGTTAAAGCAAATAAATAAAACCGATTCTACTCAGTAATTTTACGCCATTTTTACGATATTTGCCGACTCAATTAACAATTACAAATTTTGAATTACGAATTGGTGTTAAATTGATTTATTTCGTAATTAATAATTTTCAATTCATAATTAAAAAATGAAACCAAGCATACCAAAAGGAACAAGAGATTTTTCGCCAACAGAAGTAGCAAATCGTACGTATATAATGAATACGATTAAAACTAGTTTTGAAACTTTCGGATTTCAACCAATTGAAACTCCTAGTTTTGAAAACTCATCAACTTTAATGGGAAAATATGGTGAAGAAGGAGATCGTTTGATTTTTAAAATTTTGAATTCTGGAGATTATTTTTCAAGTATTGATTTTAAAGTTAATTCTCTTTTTCCTTCTATTTTATATCATTATATAGAATCTATAAAAAGTGGAAGTATTGAATATCTACAAATTAATAATTTAAAAAAACAGTTAAAATCTACAAATAAAGATAATTCATTGCAACTTCCAAATGATGAGCTTTTAATTATTTTATTATCATCACTTGACAAAAATTCTGATTTAATATTAAGTTTTGATGATGAAGATTTAGAAAAAAATAAAGATTATATTAAAGATGTTATTCTAAAAACTTTTTATGAAGAACTCATTCAAAAAGCAAAAAATATCTCCGAAAAAGCACTTCGTTACGACCTTACAGTACCTTTTGCAAGATACGTTGTACAACATCAAAACGAAATTACATTTCCTTTTAAAAGGTATCAAGTGCAACCTGTTTGGAGAGCAGATAGACCACAAAAAGGGCGTTTTAGAGAATTTTTTCAATGTGATGCAGATGTTGTTGGTAGTAAATCTTTATGGCAAGAAGTAGAATTTGTACAATTATATGATTCCGTTTTTGGTAAATTAGGTTTATCAGAAACAACGATTAAAATCAATAATAGAAAAATTTTATCAGGAATTGCAGAAGTTATTGGTGCTCAAGATAAATTAATCGATTTTACAGTTGCTTTAGATAAGTTAGATAAAATTGGTAAAGATGGCGTTGTAAAAGAAATGTTATCAAAAGGAATTACAGAAGATGCGATAGAAAAAGTGCAACCTTTATTTAATTTTACGGGTTCTAATTTAGAGAAATTAGCTTCTTTAGAATCGATGTTACAAACATCCGAAGAAGGAAAAAATGGAGTTGAAGAGTTACGTTTTGTAATAAATGCCATTGAAGAATTAGGTTTAGCCTCTGCAAATTTAGAAGTTGATGTAACTTTAGCAAGAGGTTTAAATTATTATACAGGCGCAATTTTTGAAGTTTCTGCACCAAAAGGTGTAAAAATGGGTTCTATTGGTGGAGGTGGAAGATATGATGATTTAACAGGAATCTTTGGCTTAAAAGATGTTTCTGGAGTTGGAATATCTTTTGGATTAGACAGAATTTATTTAGTTTTAGAAGAGCTAGGTTTGTTTAAATCTGTTGATTTGCCAAAACCAAAAGTTATTTTCTTAAATTTTGATGCTTCTACAGATGTTCTTAAAATGAAAGCATTAAAAAGTTTACGAGAAAATAATATCAAATCAGAATTTTATCCTGATTTAGGTGAAAGTAATAAGGCTCAAAAACGACAATGGAAATACGTTACAAATAGAGAAATAGAATTTGTGGTTTCTGAAGTAGAAAATGATGTTTTTACTTTAAAAAATATGATTTCTGGTGAGCAAACAAATTGTAGTTTATCAGAATTGGTAGAAAAATTGAACTAGTTTTTTAAATTAATAAACATCTCGATACAATTTTGCGAAAAGTAAAATTACTCGATGTGACAGCATGTAACTATTATAATTAAAAATAAGATAGTGTCAGTTCTAGTGAAATTTCTTTTTCGGAAATTTTGTATCGAGAACATTTTAATAAAAACTAAGATAATACGTTGTAAACACGTAAATTTGCACATTAATATTGATTGAAATGTTTGAATTGAACAGCAAAATGAATGACGAAAGAATTGAAGAAATAGGAGAAAACCATATTGGTACATCAGCCAAAACTCCTTTAAGAGCAGATGCTTTTGATATTTCTGATGAAGAAAAAATAGAAAGAATCCAAGAAAGTGTGAAAGATATTTTAAACACTTTAGGAATGGATTTAACAGATGATAGTTTACAAGGAACTCCAAAAAGAGTTGCTAAAGCATTTGTTAATGAGTTGTTTATGGGCTTAAATCCTAAAAACATGCCAAAAGCTTCTACTTTTGAAAACAACTACAATTATGGTGAAATGTTGGTAGAAAAAAACATTGTTGTGTATTCTACATGCGAACATCATTTATTACCAATTATTGGTAGAGCACATGTTGCTTATATTTCTGATGGAAAAGTAATTGGTTTATCAAAAATGAACAGAATTGTAGAGTATTTTTCTAAAAGACCACAAGTGCAAGAGCGTTTAACCATGCAAGTTGTACAAGCAATGCAAGAAGCTTTGGGTACACAAGATGTTGCTTGTGTTATAGATGCGAAACATTTATGTGTAAATTCTAGAGGAATTAAAGACATAGAAAGTTCTACAGTAACAGCAGAATTTGGAGGTAAATTTAAAGAAAAGGAAACGAAAAGAGAATTTTTAGAGTATCTTAAAATGAATACAAAATTCGAGTAGATTTCGTTTTTATAAGTTGATAAACTTAAAATATTAAAAAATCCGTTTAGAATCTCTAAACGGATTTTTTTATGCAAAATTTTATGTAAAATATACTTTGTATGGTTTTTGTATGGATTATTTTAATATTAAAACAACAAAGTGCTTTTTTGTATGGTTTATGTATTAGTGGTTTAACGTGTTGAAAATGAAATGAGTTCTATATTTGAGAAAACTAAATTTTATGTATAAAACAAAATTAACTAAACTACTTTTTTTAGTATTCATAACATTTTCATTTTCCAATTTTGCACAAACCGTTCAAGCAGGAAATGGAAGTTATACTAAAACTTTTCCAGGAACAGATGTTGCTGGTAGAAATGGGTATCCATCAGGTGCGCCACAATTAACTGGCAATGCAGCAGGAAAACCTGTACCAACAAATGATTGGTGGTCTAAATTACTAAAAGAAGATCATGCAGATAATTTATTTAATTATCCTATGACTTTAAAAACCACAAATAATGGTTTAATTGTAACCTATATTCCATCTGGAGTTATTGGCGATTCTGCACCAATTGAAGTAAAACTGTCTGGTTTATCCACAACAAAAACCACCGTTTCTGATTATTCTGATTGGACAGTAACCATGAATTGGAAAGATGCTAATCATGAATTAAAAACAACAGCAGGAATTGGAATGCCTTTTTTATATTTTGAAAAGGATGCTGATGATATTGTAGAAATTAAAGTAAATTCTGGTACAGCAACCATTAATAACGAAATGCTAATTATAGAAAATGCTACAAGTGGAGCAGATTTTGTTTTTTATGCGCCTTCAGGCAGTTCTTGGGTAAATTCTGGCAGTACTTTTACATCAACATTAAACGGAAAAGATTATTGGTCTATGATAATGTTGCCTCAAAATACATCAAATGTAACTACTTCAGCACAAGAATTTAAAAAATATGCCTATGTTTTTCCTACAAATTCAGAAACTTCTTGGGTTTATAATGAAACATCATCTAAAGTAACAACAACGTTTAATGTTACTACTGATGTAAAAGAAGGTACAGAAACAGACATGTTATTGGGTTTATTGCCTCATCAATGGAATAATTTATCAGCAATTTCTGCAACGCCAAATGAGGCAACTTATAGCTCAGTAAGAGGTGCTTTAAAAATGTTAAAAGGAAATACTTTTTCAGTAGAAAATACATTTAAAGGTATTTTGCCAACGTTACCATATTTAGCAAATTATAGTGAAGGTTTTAGTGCTGCTGCTTTAGATAGTAAAATTGCTCAAATTGAAAATGATGGTTTAGCAACTTGGACAGATTCCTATAACGAAGGGCAAGTTATGAATCGTTTAATTCAAACGGCAAGAATTGCAGATCAAACAGGCAATATTGCTGCAAGAGATAAAATGATTGCAACTGTAAAAGAACGTTTAGAAGACTGGTTGTCTTTTGAATCTGGAGAAAAAGCATTTCTTTTTTATTACAATACTGAGTATTCTACTTTAATAGGTTATCCTGCAGGTCATGGACAAGATTCTAATATAAATGATCATCATTTTCATTGGGGATATTTTATTCATGCCGCAGCTTTTATGGAGCAATTTCAACCAGGTTGGATGAATCAATGGGGAGAAATGATAAATCTTTTAGTGAGAGATGCAGCTTCATCAGACAGAAATGATGACACGTTTCCTTTTTTAAGAAATTTTAGTCCGTATGCAGGTCATAGTTGGGCAAATGGATTTGCCTCTTTTCCACAAGGAAATGATCAAGAATCAACATCAGAAAGTATGCAATTTGCATCTTCTTTAATTCATTGGGGAACGATTTCAAACAACAAAGAAATTAGAGATTTAGGAATTTATATTTACACAACAGAGCAAACTGCCATTGAGGAATATTGGTTTGATGTTTATGAACGCAATTTTTCTAGTTCGCAACAATATAGTTTAGTGTCTAGAATTTGGGGAAATTCTTATGATAATGGTACTTTTTGGACTTCAGATATTGCTGCTTCTTATGGTATAGAAATGTACCCAATTCATGCAGGATCTTTTTATTTAGGTCATAATCAAACGTACGCACAAAAATTATGGGATGAAATTTCTCAAAATACAGGGGTTTTAAATCAAGAAAATAATGATAATTTATGGCATGATACCTATTGGAAATATTTATCAATGATAAATCCACAAGAAGCTGTAAATCTTTACAATGCGTATCCTGATAGAAATTTAAAGTTTGGTATTTCTGATGCTCAAACATATCATTGGTTGCACAGCGCAAATGCTTTGGGAGTTGTAGATGCAACGATTACTGCAGATTATCCAATTGCAATGGTTTTTAAACAAAATGGAGAAACTACGTATGTTGCTCATAATTATACCAATTCAGAAATTATTGTTTCTTTTTCTGATGGATTTCAATTAACAGTTCCTGCGCGTCAAATGATTACGAATAAAGATGTTTTAATTTATGGAGTTATAAGCTCAGATTTTAATCAAGCGTATGCAAATGGAAGTGTAAATTTATCAGTAGCAACAACAGGAAGTGGAATTACAAAAGTTGAATTTTATGATGGAACAACTTTAATTGGTACAAAAACGGATGCTCCATATAATTTTAAAGCAGAAAATTTAGTACTTGGTGTACATGGTATGTATGCAAAAGTTTATGAAAATACGAATTTTAATGTAACCAATATTGTACAAATTCAGGTTGGTGAACAAGTACCTTTTTTAGACACAGCTTTTACAATTCCAGGAAGTATTGAAGCAGGAAATTATGATAAATTTGAAGGCGGAGTTGGGCAAAATATTTCTTATGTTGATGTTTCTCAAAATAATGAAGGTGATTTTAGAACAGATGAATATGTAGATGCTGCAATGGATAATACAGAAGGAAATACAGTGGGTTGGATTTCTGCTGGCGAATGGTTAGAGTATTCAATTGATGTGCAAACTTCTGGTAAATACAATGTAGATGTACGTTTTGCTTCTGGTAATTCTAATGGAGGAGGTCCTTTTTATTTTGAGATTGATGGTAAAAAAATTAGCTCAGATATTAATTTGACTTATACAAGTGATTGGTCTAGTTGGCAAACTAAAACCGTAAATGACATTGAGTTTACAAAAGGAAAACACATTTTAAGAGCAGTTTTTGTAAATGGAGAATTTAATTTAGCAAAAATGGATTTTACATACGCAGCTCCTTTAGATTATATGCCTCCAGTTGCAAATGCAGGAAATAATGTTGTTGTTATTTCTCCAGAAACAACTGCAACTTTAGACGGTTCTTTAAGTAATGATCCAGAAGATGAAACAATTACGTTTTTATGGGAACAAATTTATGGTCCATCAATAATTAATTTTAATGATACTACTTTAGAATCTCCATCAATATCAAACTTAGAAAAAGGTATTTACAAATGTAAGCTAACGGTTAGTGATGGCACTTATTCTGCAAATAGTTTTGTGTTGGTTATTGTTCAAGATAATGCGAATGCAAGTCCTACAATTTCAATTACATCACCATCAAACAATAATTCTTTTTCTGTAGGAACAGCAATAAATATTACAACTTCTGCTGCAGATTTAGATGGAACAATTACAAAAGTTGAGTTTTACGATGGTAACACAAAAATTGGTGAAGATACCACGGCACCTTTTTCTTTTAATTGGACAAATGCTACCGTTGGCGCTCATGAAATAAAAGCAATTGCTATAGATAATGAAGCTGCACAAACTACTTCTCTAAGTATAAATATTACTGTTAATGAAGTAAAAGAATGTACAGAAACATCAAATGATGCACAACAAGGTTCTTTTTCTACAGGTTATACTGCTACTTTTGAAACGATAGGAACAAGCGTAAAAATAACTTTTGAGTTGTTAGATACAGATAGAGTAGGAGTTGTTGCTTATTTATGGAAAGAATCTCCTTTTGGTGAAACGCAAATGGAAAGTGTTTCTGGATTAAAATTTACAAAAACCATTGGTGGTTTAACTCAAGGAGAAACTATTTCTTATGGATGTAAATTTGCTTTTGCAGGTGGTTTAGCAGTTACAAAATATATCAATTATAAAGTTGGTGATAGTTGTGGTTCTTTAAATACTACTGATGTTAATTTAAATGATGAAATAATTGTGTATCCAAATCCTGTTAAGAATACACTTTTTATAAAATCAAACTCTGTTGATATTTCAAAAATTGAAATTTACTCAACGTTAGGAAGTATGGTTAAAAAAGCTACAAATAATTTTAACAGCATTCAAGTAGAAGATTTATCTAAAGGATTGTATCTAGTTAAAATTTATACTGATAAAACAGCAATCACTAAAAAGTTTATTAAAAATTAAAAAATAATTTTAGGAATAAAAAAATCCGTTTAGAATTTCTAAACGGATTTTTTTTGTTTAATAGATTTCATATTTCAGTTGTAATTTAGCAACTTCAGTTTCAAATTTAAATTGAATTTTAGACATTGCTAATTGATGTTCTCCTTGTGTTTCTGCAATTTCTATTTCGTATTTACTATTAACCTTAGAGACTTCTTTATTGTATTTATTATGGTATAACATAATTTTCAAATTACTAGAACCATATTTTTCTTCTAATTCGCTTAATTCTGTTTTAGCTTTATATGATAGTTTGTTTATTTTCTGTGTGGTAAGATAGTTTAAACTATCTGTTTTTGTTTTAACTAAATATTCTAAAGTAGTATACTCTTTTTTAAATTTCAACATTTTTTTTGATTGAGAATAACCAAAAGAAGAAATCAATAATAAACAGATAATTAGGGAAAATTTTTTCATAGCAGGAAATTTAAAGATGCTACTAAAATACAAAAATCTGTTTAGAAAATGTCTAAACAGATTTTTTTTACTTTTTTCTTATTAAAAGTGGATGCTTTTTAGTTATTCACCAAAACCCATTCTCCTTTTTCAATTAAAGGAATAGCTTGTTTAAATTTAACCTCTTTTTGCTCGCCACTCATTACATTTTTAATGGTAACTTTTTCATTTCTACCAATTTTTGGTTGATCTCTTACAATTGTTTCAACAGGTTCTTGTGGTTGCTTTTTAGAGTTTTGAATAGCTTGTTCTGTAGAGTTTTGAACATCAGCTTTGCTGGTATTTAAACGCTCTCTTTTTTGACTTCTAGCTTCAGAAATTTGATCTCTATTTTGTTCTGGTAATTCACCTTTAAACAAGAATGATAAAACCTCTTTATTAATTTCATCAACTGTTTTCTTAAACAATTCAAAAGCTTCAAATTTGTAAACCAATAAAGGATCTTTTTGCTCATAAGATGCATTTTGTACAGAATGTTTTAATTCATCCATTTGACGTAAATGATCTTTCCAGTTTTCATCAATAATTGCTAAAGTAATGTTCTTTTCAAAATCTGTAACTAAGCTTTTTCCTTCACTTTCATAAGCCTCTTTTAAGTTGGTGACTACTTGTAAAGATTTCGTTCCGTCTGTAAAAGGAACTACAATTCTTTCATATCTATCGCCTTCATTTTCAAAAACATCTTTAATTACAGGGAAAGCTAAAACTGCATTTCTTTCAATTTTACTCTTGTAATGTGCACTTACAACATCATATAATTTATCAGTTAATTCTTTTTCTGATAATTTCTCAAATTCTTCTTTTGTAAAAGGAGAAGTTGTAGAAGAAAAACGAATCAATTCAAATTCAAAATTTTGAAAATCTTTTACAGGTTTATTACTGTTGATGATAGATTCGCAGGTATCATAAATCATGTTTGCAATATCTACTTGTAAACGTTTTCCGTCTAAAGCATTACGTCTTCTTTTGTAAACAAAAGAACGTTGTGCGTTCATGATATCATCATATTCTAACAAACGTTTACGAATACCAAAGTTGTTTTCTTCAACTTTCTTTTGTGCTCTTTCAATAGATTTGGTAATCATAGAATGCTGAATTACTTCACCTTCTTTTAAGCCCATTCTATCCATCATTTTGGCAATTCTGTCAGAACCAAATAAACGCATTAAATTATCATCTAAAGCTACATAAAACTGAGTAGAACCAACATCACCTTGTCTTCCTGCACGTCCTCTTAACTGTCTATCTACACGTCTAGAATCATGTCTTTCTGTACCAATAATTGCTAAACCACCAGCTTTTTTAACTTCATCTGTAAGCTTAATATCTGTTCCACGACCAGCCATGTTTGTTGCAATCGTTACAATACCAGGTTTACCAGCTTCTGCAACAACATCTGCTTCACGTTTATGTAATTTTGCATTTAAAATATTATGTGGAATTTTACGCATTTGTAACATTCTACCCAATAATTCTGATATTTCTACAGAAGTTGTACCAACCAAAACGGGTCTGTTTTGCTCAACTAATTTTACAATATCTTCAATAACTGCGTTGTATTTTTCACGTGCAGTTTTGTAAACTAAATCTTCTTTATCATCTCTTTGAATTGGTTTATTTGTAGGAATTTCTACAACATCTAATTTGTAAATTTCCCATAATTCACCAGCTTCTGTAACAGCAGTTCCTGTCATTCCAGAAAGTTTTCTGTACATTCTAAAGTAATTCTGTAAAGTTACCGTTGCAAAAGTTTGAGTTGCGTCTTCAATTTTTACATTTTCTTTCGCTTCAATTGCTTGGTGTAATCCATCAGAATAACGACGACCATCCATGATACGTCCCGTTTGTTCATCAACAATCATTACTTTATTATCCATTACAACATACTCAACATCTTTTTCAAAAACAGTATATGCTTTTAAAAGTTGATTCATTGTATGAATACGCTCACTTTTGATGCTAAAATCTTTGTATAATTCTTCTTTTTGAGCTGCTTTTTCTTCTGATGTTGTATCAGCAGTATCAATTTGACCAATTTTTACACCAATATCTGGTAAAACAAAGAAGTTATCATTTTCTGTTTTTTCTGATAGAAGAGCAATTCCTTTATCAGTTAAATCAATTTGATTATTTTTTTCTTCAACAACAAATAACAAATCTTCATCAATTTCTGGCATCAACTTATTGTTGTCTGCCATGTAATAATTTTCTGTTTTTTGTAAAATTTGTTTGTTACCTTCTTGTGATAAAAATTTAATTAAGGCTTTATTTTTAGGTAAACCTCTGTAAACTCTTAACAATAGAAAACCTCCATCTTTTGTATTTCCGTCTGCAATTAATTTTTTAGCTTCTGCTAAAACACCAATTAAGTGTTTGCTTTGTAAGGCAACTAAATCTGCAACTAAAGGTTTTAAATCGTTAAATTCATGTCTGTCTCCTTGCGGAACAGGACCAGAAATAATTAACGGAGTTCTAGCATCATCAATTAAAACAGAATCTACTTCATCAATAATTGCATAGTTTGGCGGTCTTTGTACTAAATCGTCTTTAGAACTTGCCATATTATCACGTAAATAATCAAAACCGAATTCGTTATTTGTTCCGTAAGTAATGTCTGCATTGTATGCTTTTCTACGAGCATCAGAATTTGGTTGATGATAATCAATACAATCTGTAGAAAGGCCGTGAAACTCAAAAATTGGTCCCATCCAAGCTTTATCACGTTTTGCTAAATAATCATTTACAGTAACAAGGTGAACTCCATTTCCTGTTAAAGCATTTAAATAAACGGGTAAAGTAGAAACCAATGTTTTTCCTTCACCAGTCATCATTTCTGCAATTTTACCTTGGTGTAAAACAGAACCACCAATTAATTGCACATCATAAGGAACCATGTCCCAAGTAACAGGTTTACCTGCTGCATCCCAAGAATTTGCCCAAAAAGCTTTGTCGCCTTCTAAAGTAACATTATCTCTTTCTGCAGATAATTCTCTATCAAAAGGAGTTGCAGTAACTTCAATTTCTTCATTTTCTTTAAAACGTTTTTCAGTTTCCTTAATTACAGCAAATGCTTCTGGCATAATTTGTAATAAGGTTTCTTCAGAAACTTTATAAGCTTCGTCTTTTAACGTATCAATTTCAGAATAAATATCTTCTTGTCTGTCAATATCAGCATTTTTAGCTTCATCTTCTAAAGTGGTTATTTTAGAATCAAATTCTTTAGTTGCAGCTTTAATTTTATCTTTAAATTCTTGCGTTTTTGCCCTTAATTCGTCGTGAGAAAGTTTAGAAATTTCTGTTTCAAACTTTCTTACTGCTTCAACTATTGGTTGTAAAATTTTTAAATCTTTTTGTTGTTTGTCACCCACAAAAAGTTTTATAACTGAATCTAAAATGCTCATTGTATTATTTGGTTTATAAGCTAAAATATAGCTTTATTATTTTACTGTATATCAAGTTTTTAAAAACTCGAAAAAAAATATTTTATTCTAGTCAAAAAGAAAACAAAAAAAAAGCCTCTTTAGAGACTTTTTATATTTTTATTATTTTATTTAGTATTCATCCTCGTTCCAAAGATAATCATCTTCTGTAGGATAATCTGGCCAAATTTCAACAATTGAATCGTATGCATCACCTTCATCTTCCATATCTTGTAGGTTTTCTACTACTTCTAACGGCGATCCAGTTCTAATTGCGTAATCTATTAACTCGTCTTTGGTTGCTGGCCAAGGTGCATCTGCTAAATAAGATGCTAATTCTAATGTCCAATACATTTCTTAATTGTTTAATTTTGTGCAAAAATAATTTTTTTACTCAATTACGCAAGTCTTTTTTAAGAAATATAACATAATAAAAAAAGAACTTCACTATTTTTTTTCGGGAATCCACTTAATTTCCTCTACTAGTAGGTCTTTAGACAACTTTCGTGCCAACACAAAAAGAAAGTCAGAAAGTCTGTTTAAATATTTTAAAATGTCAATATTTAAAGTTTCTTGGTCATTTAGCTCTACAGATAAACGTTCTGCGCGTCTACAAACACATCTTGCAATGTGACAAAATGACACAGCTTGATGTCCTCCAGGTAAAATAAAATGAGTCATTTGAGGAAGTTCTGTTTCCATTTTATCAATTTCATTTTCCAAAAAAAGAATAGAATTTTCATCAACTTTAGGAATATTTAATCTCTCTTTTCCGTTTTTTAATGTTTCTTTTTCTGGCGGAGTTGCCAACATACTTCCTAATGTGAATAATTCATTCTGAATTATCAACAAAGTTTCTTTAATAGCACTGTTAATTTCTTGGTCTTTTATTAAGCCAACATAAGAATTTAATTCATCTACAGTACCATAACTTTCTATGCGTAAATTATATTTTTTTACTCTTGTGCCACCAAATAATGCTGTAGTTCCTGCATCGCCGGTTTTTGTATATATTTTCATTTAAATGAGTTTCAAAGTTCGTGAATAAGCAAAGTTACAAAGTTTTAAACTCTTATATTAAAATGTTCTTTAACTTGTTCTTTTCTAAAGAAAATTAATCCAAAATAATATAAATCAATGCTTACTGTTGCTTTTTTATTTTTGATGATTTTTCGCCATTTTAGAGTTGTTTCTTTTTGCTGATAAATTCCGTGAACAACAATAATATGTTTTGAGTTTAAAGTATTTAATTCTGATATTTTTATTTTACCTATTAAATTGATAAATAGTATTTTAAAGTTATTATCAGAATTAGAACTAAAAGTTTTAAAATCAGAATAAATTTCATCAATTTTAAAATAGGAAACAATTTTTGAGAATACTTTTTTTTCTTTTTTAGAAAGCTTTTTAAGTGCTGAATATTCTTTAAAATCAAGTACTTTATTTTCTTTTTTATACAATCCTTTGGTAACAAAATCATACACAAAAGGAGAGTGAACTCCATGCTGATTTGTAGCTCTTAAAAGAAATTTAAGGCGTGAAATAGTTTTATAAAACATTAAAATTTGTTTCCGTTAATATATACTTCATCAATTAAATTTGACCCAAAACTGTAAGGAATAAATCCGTAGGAAGGTATTTCTTTGGTGATGAAAAAGTTTGCTAATTTTCCTTTTGTAATACTTCCAACTTTGTTGGATAGATTCATGGCAAAAGCGCTGTTTATTGTTGCAGCATTAATTGCTTCTTCTGGTGTCATTTTCATTTTTATACAAGCAGTTGCAACAACAAAATTCATGTTTCCAGATGGCGTTGAACCAGGATTGTAATCAGTTGCCAAAGCCAAAGGTAAATTTGCATCTATAATTTTTCTTGCTGGCGTAAACGGAATTCCCAAGAAAAAAGAACAGGAGGGAAGGGCAACAGGCATTGTTTCTGATGCTTTTAATTGCGCTAAATCATCATCAGATAAAACCTCTAAATGATCTACAGATAAAGCGTTGTGTTTTGTGGAAATTGCAATTCCGCCAATACTATTAAATTGATTTACATGCACTTTAGAAATTAAATTATATTTTTTTGCCGCTGATAAAATTCGATCTGTATCATCCACAGAAAAATAACCAACTTCACAAAAAACATCTACAAAATCGGCTAAATTTTCTGATGAAATTTTTGGCAACATTTCATCAATAATTAAATTGATATATCCTTCTTTATTATGTTTAAATTCAGTTGGAATTGCGTGAGCTCCTAAAAAAGTTGCTTTGATAGGAATGTTGTAATTTTCTTTGAGTTTTTTAATTACGCGTAACATTTTAAGTTCTGAATCCAAAGTTAATCCGTAACCAGATTTTATCTCAATAGCACCAGTTCCTAAAGCAATTACTTCGTTTAATCTTTTTGCAGATTGTTGGTATAACTCTTCTTCTGAAGTTGCTTGTAATTTTTTAGCTGAATTTAAAATTCCACCGCCTTTATTCGCAATTTCTTCATAAGATAAACCTTTAATTCTGTCTACAAATTCTTGTTCTCTGTTGCCAGCAAAAACAATATGTGTATGTGAATCACACCAAGTTGGTAAAATCATTTTACCAGCACAATCGATGATTTCATCCGCAGAAAAATTGGGAATTTCATCCATCAAACCAAAATCTTTAATTATATTGTTTTCTATCAATAAAAAAGCATTTTTTAAAGTAGGTAAAATGTTCATTTTTGTACCTGAAACTTTTTGTACAGAAGCTTCTCTAACTTGAATTAATTCTTTTATATTAGTGAATAATTTTGTCATAAAAAATGATTAAATTAATGGTAACAAACATACATAAATCTATTGAAATGATTCCAGAAAACGAGTACGCATCTTATTACAAACAATACATTCAACTTATTGAAAATAATAATAAATCTATTATTGAAAACTTAATTGATTCTCAAAAAGAATTTGATGCTGTGTTAAGAAATGTTCCATCAAAAAAACAAAATTTTGCATACGCAGAAGGTAAATGGACATTAAAAGAATTGATACAACATATTATTGATACTGAGCGTGTTTTTAATTACCGAGCGTTGTGTTTTGCTAGAAACGACCAAACTTCTTTGCCAGGTTTTGATCAAGATTTATTTGCAAATAATTGCAATGCTAACACAAGAGATTACGAGGATTTATTAGATGAAATGTCCGTTTTAAGAAAAAGTACTATTTTGCTTTTTAAAAGTTTTTCTGATGAAGTTTTTTTAAGAATTGGTGTTGGTTCTGGAAACAAAATGTCTGTTAGAGCCTTAGGATATTTATATTCTGGGCATCAAATTCATCACTTAAATATTATAAAAGAGCGTTATTTGTAAGTTTTTTTAAAAACTACTTTTTTCATGAACAATTACGTATGAAATTTACATTAGGTATAGAAGAAGAATATCAAGTAATAGACCCAGTTACTAGAGAATTAATTTCTCATGATCAGCAAATTGTAATTAATGCATCTCAGGTTTTAAATGACCAAGTTAAGGCAGAGATGCACGAAGCTGTTGTGGAAGTTGGTACAAATATTTGTTATGATATTAAGGATGCTCGTGAGCAAATTACGCATTTACGTAAATCGATTTCTACGTTTGCTAATGATTTAGGTTTTAAAATAGGAGCCGCAGGTACGCATCCTTTTTCTAAATGGGAAACACAGTTAATTACGCCAAATCCACGTTATGATGAAATTATAACCGAATTACAAGATGCAGCCAGATCTAATTTAATTTTTGGTTTGCATGTTCATGTGGGAATTGAAGATAAAAATATGGCAATGCATATTGTAAATGCCATGCGTTATTTTTTACCACATTTATATGCGTTGTCTACAAATTCACCTTTTTGGGAAGGTAGAAATACAGGTTTTAAATCGTATAGATCTAAAGTTTTTGATAAGTTTCCACGAACAGGAATTCCGGGTGTTTTTGATAATTACACCCAATATGAAAACTATGTAAATCTTTTGATGAAGACAAAATGTATAGATAATCCTAAAAAAATATGGTGGGATATTCGAATACATCCTGTTTTTCCAACAATTGAAGTTAGAATTTGTGATGTGCCATTGACTATCGATGAAACTGTTTGTATTGCTGCATTAATACAAGCTTTAGCGGCTAAATTATATAAATTAAGAACTCAAAATTTAAACTTTATGATTTATCATAGAGCGCTTATTAATGAAAATAAATGGCGAGCAGGACGTTATGGGATTGACGGAAAAATGATAGATTTTGGTTTAGAAAAAGAAATGGAGACAAAATTTTTAATGCGAGAAGTTGTAGAATTTGTTGATGATGTTTTAGATGAATTAGGTTCAAGAAAAGAAGTAGAATACGTTTTTGAAATATTAAAAAACGGAACAGGAGCAGACAGGCAACTTAAAGTTTTTGAAGAAACGAAAGACTTAAAAAAAGTAGTAGATTTTATTACAGAACGAACTATTTTAGGTTTATAATTTTTTGATTAAATGAAAAGAGAAAAATTAAAATTAGCCATTTTAGATATGAATAACGACGAGCCAAATCAAGGTTTGCGTTGCATTAAAGAAATTGCTGATTTTTTTAGTAGCGAAGTAGATATTACAGTTTTTAATGTTAGAGCGAAGCAAGAAATCCCAGATATTTCTTTTGATATTTATATTTCAAGTGGTGGTCCAGGAAGTCCTTTAGAAGAAGAAAATTGGAGAAAACCATATTTATATTTAATGCAGCAACTTTGGGATCATAATATTAAAAGTTTGGGTTCTAAAAAACATGTATTTTTTATTTGCTATTCTTTTCAAGTGATGTGTAATTATTTTGGATTGGGAGAAATAAAATTGAGAAAAAGTACTTCATTTGGAGCTTTACCAATTCATAAAACTAAAAAAGGATTGAAAGACCCAATTTTAGACGGATTAAACGATCCGTTTTATGCTGTAGATTCTAGAGATTGGCAATTGATTCAACCAAATTTAAAAGTTTTTAAAGAACGAGGAGCATCAATTTTGAGTTTAGAAAAAATAAGAACTCATATAAAATTAGAGCGCGCAATTATGGCTGTTCGTTTTTCTGATGAATTTATTGGTACACAATTTCATCCAGAAGCAGATCCAATAAGTATGAAAGTTTATTTTTCTTTAGAAGAAACAAAACAGAAAATAATTAAAAATTTTGGTGAAACAAAATATAATCAATTAATGGATACAATTGATGATCCTGATAAAATAATTATGACCTATAATACTGTTTTACCAAAATTTATAACTACAGCAATTCGTAATATTAAACAACCCATACATTCTTGATTTTAGATGATCGATAAAAATAGAAGTCTTTATAATGAACAGTTTACCGAAGAAAAATATCAAAATTTTCTTCAAGAAATAACTAACGAATTTAAATGTGTTCCTAAATTTAGAGTATCAGAAACGCCTGTTTTTATTCCTAAAGATTTAAAGGTTAAATTAATTGATGCTTGCACAGAAATTATGGCTGTAATCAATCAACCTAATTTTAAAGAATTAACAAATGGTGCTTTTTTTGACAAGAATACTATTGTGCCAAATGAGGATGACAATGCAAAATTTTTACAATTAGATTTCGGAATTTGTAAAGATGAAAACGGGAATTTAGTGCCTAAGTTAATTGAATTACAGGGTTTTCCTTCTATTTATTTTTTTCAAGAATTGTTAGGTAGAAAGTATCGTAAACATTTTAAAAATGCAATTCCAGAAAATTATTCTCAGTTTGTAAACGGAATCACAAACCAAGAAAATCTAGAATTACTACGACAAGAAATTGTTGGAGATACAAATGCAAAGCAAGTAATTTTATTAGAAATTGAACCTGAAAAACAAGCTACAGCAATTGATTTTTATGCAACTGCAGCAAAATTAGACATTAAAGTTTTATGTATTTCTAAGCTGATTAAAAAAGGAAAAGCACTTTTTTATTTGGATGATGAAGGCAAAGAAATTAAAATTTTAAAAATTTACAATAGAATTATTTTTGATGAATTATTTCAAAGAGATGATTTAAAAAGAGAGTTTAATTTTTTAGATGAAGTTGATATCGAATGGATTGGTCATCCGAATTGGTTTTACAGAATTAGCAAATACACAATGCCTTTATTAAAAGGAGAATTTGTGCCAAAATCGTATTATTTAAATGCTTTAAAAACAATACCTGAAGATCTAGAAAACTATGTTTTAAAACCATTGTATTCTTTTGCAGGCGCAGGAGTTCAGATTCATGTAACTCGTAAAATGATTGATGAAATTACAAATACATCAAACTATTTATTGCAAGAAAAAGTTGTGTACGCTCCAATTATAAAAACCATGGATGAACCTGCAAAATGTGAAATTAGAATGATGATGTTGCATAATTCTAAAACTAACAAAACAGAAATCGTAAATAATTTAATACGATTAACCAAAGGAGAAATGGTTGGTGTTAAATACAATAAAGACAAAACTTGGGTAGGAGCAAGTACTGGTTTTTATGAGAATTAAACCTGTTTGTATAAATATCACAGTTTTTAGATTTTTTATAAAAAAAACTGACTTTTTAGGTCAGTATTTTGTTGATTTAATAGTAGGTTTTTTTATTGATTTTCACAAGATAGCTAGAAAACTAAAACATCATTAGCTAACTTTGTTCTATAAGCTTTGCTGCGTTGATTAAACAGTGAATTTACTAAATAAAACACGAATGCTGAAATTCCGAAGGAATTTCCAAAGTGAGCTATAACTAGCAATAAAGTTTACACGTTAGCAAACGTTTTTTATTCTTTTATAAATCTAATTGAACTTCCATTTTCAAGTTTCAAGAAATAAATTCCACCTATTAGATTTTTAACATCAATTTTTTGGTTTTCATAAATACTTCCTTTTTTTATTTCTGCTCCTAAAATATTATAAATTTTGTAATTTTCTATTTTAGTTAACCCTGAAATTTGAAGAAAATTATTTGTTGGGTTAGGCGATGCTTTTAGATTATTAAATAAAGAAAAATTATCTATGGAGAGTGTGGCTAAATCAATTTTCGATATTTTATTACCAGTAAATTCATTAATATACATTTCATTTCCATTAATTATTAAACCAGTAGGTCCAATTAATTCATTTACAATTTCTTTTATTGTTGGATTGCTTTCTGTAATGCTAATTCTAGAAATCTTATTTCCATTAAATTCTGCAATATATAAGTCATTTTCGTTGAGTGCTAATCCTGTTGGTGAACTCAATTCTGTTATAACATCAATAGCTGTTGGAGAACTATCTGTAATGTTAATTTTAGAAATTTTGTGATCTCCAGAATTAGCAATATATAAGTCATTTCCATTAAGTATCATTCCTTGTGGTCTATTTAAATCTGTTATAATATCAATGGCTGTTGGAGAGCTGTCAGTAATATCAATTTTAGAAATTTTACCTCCACCAAGTTCTGCAATATATAAATCATTTCCATTTAGTAATATTTGTACAGGTCGGTTTAATTCAGTTACAACATCTATAGCTGTAGATGAATTATTGGTAATGTCAATTTTAGAAATTTTATTTCCATTAAGTTCTGCAATATATAGGTAATTTCCAATAAGAATTATTCCCGATGGTCCATTTAAGTTTGTCACTACGTCGACGGCAACTGGCGAACTATTTGTAATATTAATTTTAGAAATTTTATTTCCGTCAAATTCAGCAATATATAGGTTGTCTCCGTCTATTTCTATAGCATTAGGGCTTGATAATTGTGTTATTACATCGATAGTTTGTGCAATGAGATTAATGTTGGTCAATAAAAATAATGTTGTTAAAAAGTAAATTTTTTTCATAGTTTTGGGTTTAATGTTTGCTAGCGTGTTTGTTTATGGAAAGTTGCGGTTTTGTGTGCGAGGATTTTCCGTAGGAAAATCAGACGTAACAAAAAAGCAACCATCTTTATTTAAGTACTAATTTAGCGATTTTTTATAAATGGTGTTGCCTCAAATAGCTGTTTTTTTATATTCATAATTTTGTATTTTTAATTTTTCCAGTTTTTCAAAATTCAACTTTTGAGTGATTTTTCCACCAAGTTTTTAATTCAGAGTTTGTGTAAATTCCGCGATTTAGATTTTTCGCACTTTACTCAATTCCGCAAACTTGCTCAATTCAGATTTTGAGTAAGAATTCCATAATTTTATTTTTCGAAGTTTGAGTAGATTTTAAAAAGTCTAAACATTTTTAATGATTAGATATGCTCCCAAGATTATTGAAAATAAACAGTACATCCAATAATTATCAAGAGTCCTTATTTCATTTATTACATTTTCAGAATTAGAATCTAATTTTTTTCTTTCAGTAATTTTTAAGAAAAGTTTAATTCCTAATACAAACAAAATAAAACCTATTATAACCAGATAATTTGTGATAATATAATCTAATAATAAATTTAAACCGTCTATAAAATAATCGTAATATCTCACTATTTTTTCAAATTTTATTTTTCAGAGTTTGATGGAGTACAGTTTTTGGCAACGTTATACTGAAATGATGTCGTTTTAATGAATTACATCACAAGTTAGCCAAGTTAGCATTTTTCAATAAATATTTCTATTAAAAAAAGCAAACATTAAAAACCCTTTTTTTTAAGCAAAAAAAAACCTCACTTTTGTGAGGTTTCAATTAATTTAGTATTCAATTTTGTCTTGTTTTTCAGACCATTTTATAAAAGGTTCTAAAGCAATTTCTCTACCAATTTGTTCGAAAGGAATACTTCTTTTTTCGTAAGGCAACGGAATTTCGTTATAAATAAATTCGTCGTCAAAACCAATATCAGCAGCATCTTTTTGATTGCTTCCATAATACACTTTGTCTGGTCTTGCCCAGTAAATTGCGCCTAAACACATTGGGCAAGGCTCGCAAGAAGTGTAAATGATACAACCATCTAACTGAAAAGATTCTAAATTTTTACAAGCATCTCTAATTGCAGTAACTTCTGCGTGTGCAGTTGGGTCGTTTGTAGAAGTAACTTTGTTATTTCCGCTACCAATAATTTTTCCGTCTTTTACAACAATACAACCAAAAGGTCCGCCTTCATTATTACTCATTCCTTTTAAAGCTGCTTTTACAGCCTCACTCATAAATTCTTCGTGATTATTCATCTTCATTTTCTATTAGGGTGATTACTTCTTTTAGCTAAAAAAAGCTGCATAATGTATGCAGCTTTTTAGATTCTGTAAAAATAATGTTTTTTATTTTAACGCTCCAATCATTTCTTCTGGTTTTACCCATTCGTCATATTGTTCTGGCGTTACATAGCCTAAACGTACCGCTTCTTCTTTTAAAGTTGTTCCGTTTGCGTGTGCAGTATTTGCAATTTCTGCAGCTTTATAATATCCTATTTTAGTATTTAATGCAGTAACTAACATTAAAGAATTGTTTACTAATTCTGTAATTCTTGCATGATTAGGTTCTATACCTGCAGCACAATTTACATCAAAAGATTTACAAACATCGCCAATTAATTGCGCAGATTGTAAAACGTTTGAAGCCATTACTGGTTTAAAAACATTTAATTCGTAATGACCTTGAGCACCACCAATAGTAACAGCAACATCATTACCAATAACTTGTGCAGCAACCATTGTCATTGCTTCACATTGTGTAGGATTTACTTTACCTGGCATAATAGAAGAACCTGGCTCGTTTGCAGGAATTATGATTTCTCCAATTCCAGATCTTGGTCCAGAAGCCATCATTCTAATATCGTTTGCAATTTTATTTAAAGAAACTGCAATTTGTTTTAAAGCGCCATGCGTTTCTACTAATGCATCGTGTGCAGCTAAAGCTTCAAATTTATTTTCTGCAGTAACAAAAGGTAAACCTGTAAATTGTGCAATATATTTAGCAACTAAAACATCATAACCTGCTGGTGTATTCATACCAGTACCAACTGCGGTTCCACCCAAAGCTAATTGAGATAAGTGCTCTAAAGTGTTGTTTAATGCTTTTAAACCGAAGTTTAATTGTGCAACATAACCAGAAAATTCTTGACCAAGTGTAAGTGGCGTAGCATCCATTAAATGCGTTCTACCAATTTTTACAACATCTTTAAATGCTTCTGATTTTGCTTTTAATGTATCTCTTAATTGTGTAATACCAGGAATTGTAGTTTCTACAATTTTTTTGTAAGCAGCAATGTGCATTCCTGTAGGAAATGTATCATTAGATGATTGCGATTTATTTACATCATCATTTGGTTGAATTACTTTTTCGCCTTCACCAATAATTTTACCAGCAAGTTCTTGTGCTCTGTTTGCAATTACTTCGTTTGCATTCATGTTAGATTGCGTACCAGAACCCGTTTGCCAAATTACTAAAGGAAATTGATCATCTAATTTACCTTCTAAAATTTCATCACAAACTTGTGCAATTAAATCTCTTTTTTCTGATGTTAAAACACCCAATTCGCAATTTGTATATGCTGCAGCTTTTTTAAGGTACGCAAAACCGTAAATTATTTCTATTGGCATAGAAGATTCAGGACCTATTTTAAAGTTGTTTCTTGAGCGTTCTGTTTGTGCGCCCCAGTATTTGTCAGCAGGTACGTTTACTTGCCCCATTGTGTCTTTTTCAATTCTGTATTTTGTCATTTTGATTGTAATTTTATACAAACAAATTTACGAAAATAAAGGCGAACATATAAATAACTAAAGTGATATTTGCACTATAAATTATAACTTTTTTTATGTTTTAAAAGTGCAAAAAATGTTAATATTTCTATAATTTGAGTAGGGTAAATGAAAAATAAATAAATTTGATAGTAAAATTTAAAAATAAATATTATTTTTGCGATTATAATTATTTACAAATACTTACAAATGTTAGATTTTTCAGAATTTTCAGGATTAGTTTTATTCATGTTTATTTTTACAGCTGGTTTTTGGTTGTTAATTTTCTTATTAACATTTGTGGTTCCTTATTGGATAGGTGGTACAATTTGGGAAAATATGAAACTAAAAAAAGAAGCTAGAAAAGCTGCTGAAGGAAAGTAGTTTTTAAACAAAATATATAAAAAAATGCTCGCAATTTGCGAGCATTTTTTTTGGAATTGAATGAGTGCGTTAGGGATTGCAGTGGAAATCCTTTTGTGATAACAAAAGATTGCAGCGTAAAGCCCGTTAAAACGCCCAAATTATTCCTAGAATTCATCTCCGCCACCTTCTTCTCTTTCGCCAGAACCTCTTTTTTCTGGAGCTTTCTTTTGATTAAACCTGTAAGAAAAGTTTAAAGATACTTGACGTACTCTTCTTTGAAAAGTTTGATCTGTAATATTTGTAGGATTTTCTCTACTTGGCGCATACCCAGTAACATTATATTTTCTTGAGTTAAAAAGGTCGCTAACATTTAAAACTAAGGTTCCTTTGTCATTTAATATTTCTTTACTAAAAGCTAAATTTACAGAAAGAATGCCATCTACATCGCTTTGTGCTTCATTTCTAGCGCCTCTGTAAAAGATTCCTGTTTGCGATTGAATATCCCAAGGAAGTGTAATTTTTGCATCAAAACGTGTAAACCAAGAATTGTTTTTAGCATCAAAATTTTGAATAATATTTGTTACATCATTTGTAATTGGATCTGTTACATTATAAGTATAATCTCCGTTTGTTTCAAATTGAAAAAAGTTAAAACTACCAGATAGTTTTACTTTATTACTAGCATTATAGTTGGCTGTAAACTCAAAACCAGCTCTGTCTTCTGATGCTAAATTAATTGGTTGTCTTACTAAAACGTTTGTTTCCTTACCGTTAATAATTCTAATTTCTTGGCTATTTACTCGTTCTATATCGTTTGTAGAATGTTGATAATAAATAGAAGAATTTAAGGTTAATTTACCCCATCTATTTAAATATCCTAAATCGAAAGAGTTTGTATAAGTTGGATCTAAATCTACATTTCCTTTAAAAATAACAGTTTCACTTTCTCTGCTTTCAAAAGGATTTAAATAATAAGATCTTGGTCTTCTTAACCTTCTGCTATAACCTAAAGTAAAACTTTGATCTTCTGTCATTTCATAACCGAAGTTTACCGTTGGAAAAAAGTTTGTATAATTTTTAGTGTAGCTTTCACTTGTATTCACCAAATTGATATCAATGTTTGTCATTTCTGCTCTTACACCTAATAAATATGAAAATTTATTTATTTTACTTCCAAATTGTGTATAAAAAGCGTTTACATTTTGTTTGAATTCTAAATTATTAGAAGGATCATATCTTGGATCTAAATTTGGTGCATTTACTAAATAATCTGATGTTAAGTCTTCAAAACTTCCTCGATAACCAAGTTCAAATTGCGAATTTTCTCCAATTGGTAAAACATAATCTGCTTGTAATAAGTTGTCTAGAGAAAGTTCGTCTGTAGTATTTGTTTCTGGATAAACATCTGTTATTATTGCAGATTGATTTTCTTTATTTGTACTGTGTTGTAAATCAACTGTTAATTTATGGCCTTTATCATTAAAGTTATTTGTATAATTTAAAGAAAATTGAAGTGTTTTATCTATTTCTGATTCATTTTGAATACGAGTAGAGTTGTTTAAATTATTTCCTAAAACATCAAAAGAACTAATGTTATTTGTAGATATATCTCTACCATCAGAATCTCTTACAAAAATAGTACCTGTAACAGAACTTTTTTTGTTTAAAAAATACTCTAAACCAATGTTTGCGTTAAAGCTTTTTCTATTGTTGTTATTATCTCTATTTTCTATTCTTGTACTATCGATAACGGCATCTTTTAAATAAGTAATATTAGAGTTGTAAACTCCTGGACTTGTATTATCGCTATAACCAAAATTTGAAAACAAATTTATTTTTTCTGATCTTAAATTTAAATTTACAGAAGTTTGGTAGTTTTTTGGGTCACCAACAGTAGCACTTACAGAACCATTAAAGCCAGTTGCATTTCCTTTTCTTAAAATAATATTTAAGATTCCTGCAGTTCCTTCAGAATCATATCTTGCAGATGGCGAAGTAATAACTTCAATTCTTTCAATAGCATCAGAAGGCAACTGTTTTAAAGCATCTGCGCCACTTAAACCAACTAAAGCAGAGGGTTTACCATCAATTAAAATACGAACATTTTCGCTTCCACGTAAGCTTATTGCTCCTTCGGCATCCACATCAACAGAAGGCACATTATTTAAAACATCAGCAGCATTACCACCTTTTACGGTCATGTCTTTACCAACATTATATATTTTTTTGTCTAAACGAATATCTACAGAAGATTTTTCTGCAATAACTACAATTTCATCTAAACTGCTTTCGTCTTCTTCTAATTTTATAATTCCGTAGTTTTTATTTTCGGTAATTTCTTGTGCTAGATTTCTTTTTGTTTTAAAGGATATATATTCAATACTAATATCATAAGTTCCTTTTGGGGTTTGTACAGAAAAACTTCCTTTTTCATCTGTAATTCCACCTGTAACTTTTTCTGTTTGTAAGTTTTTTAAAACGATGGTTGCGTATTCTAAAGGTTGATTTGTTTTTGCATCTATAACTGTACCTTTTAAAGTAACTGTATTAGGTTTTATTGGTTTTTGTGAAAACAACAAAGTTGCCGAAAATAAGCAACAAAAAAGAAGCGTAATTTTTTTTATCAAAACGAGTTGGTTTTATTTAAATTTAAGACAACAAATTTCCCTCTAAGTTTAATCTAACTTAGTTAAAGAAAAGTTAAAGAAATATGATAAAATAAACTTAAATAATCGTTAAGATATTTTCTGATGGTCTACCAATAACTGCTTTGTTATTATTGATGATAATTGGGCGCTCAATTAACTTTGGGTTTTGAATCATAGCCAAAATAATTTCTTTGTCTGATAACTCTTTTCCTTTATAATTCTCTTTCCAGATTTTTTCGTTTTTTCTAACTAAATCAATAGGAGAGATGTTTAATAATTTAATAATTTCTGTCAATTCTTTTTCTGACGGAATTGCATCTAAATATTTAATAATTTTAAATTCTTTTCCAGAATTTTCTAAAACTTCAACACCTTGTCTAGATTTAGAACAACGTGGATTGTGGTATATTTGAAGCCCCCTTTCCCCCAAAGGGGAGAACTTTTCTGTTTTGTCCATTTTATTTTTTTTAATTTTACCCTAGTTAATATATGTTATTCATAATGCTTTGTCTATGAGAGTGTTTCTTTCCTTTGGGAAGATTAAGATGGGCTTTTCTTCTGCCCATTTAGCATTAAATATGCTTTTAAAAACGGATTTATATTTCCATCCATAACAGCATCTACATTTCCTGTTTCGTGTGCAGTTCTTACATCTTTTACCAATTTATAAGGATGCATTACATAATTTCTTATTTGACTTCCCCATTCGTTTTTTAACTTATTTGCCTCAATATCATCTCTTGCAGCTTGTTGTTTTTGTAACTCAATTTCATACAATTGAGACTTTAACATTTTCATTGCAGTTGCTCTATTATCGTGTTGAGAACGTGAATTTGAACATTGAATTTGAATTCCTGTTGGTTTGTGCGTTAATTGAACTTTTGTTTCAACTTTATTCACATTCTGACCTCCAGCACCACTAGAACGCGCAGTAACAATTTCTATATCTGCAGGATTTACATCAATCTCTATAGAATCATCTGCAACAGGAAAAACATACACAGAACCAAATGTTGTATGACGTTTTGCATTAGAATCAAAAGGCGAAATTCTTACCAATCTATGAACGCCATTTTCTCCTTTTAACCATCCAAAAGCATAATCGCCTTCAATTTCTACAGTAACTGTTTTAATTCCAACTGTATCTCCTGCTTGATAATTGAGCGTTTTTAATTTAAAACCTTGTTTTTCTGCCCACATTGTGTACATTCTAAACAACATTTCTACCCAATCGCAACTTTCTGTTCCTCCTGCGCCAGCAGTAATTTGAATGGTTGCAGATAAAGAATCACCTTCATCAGACAACATGTTTTTAAATTCTATATCTTCTAAAAAAGTACTTACTTTTTCAAATTGTTCTTCAATTTCTGCTTCATCAACTTCACCTTCTTTGTAGAATTCATACAAAACATTTACATCTTCATTTAATGTAATTGCTTTTCTATAATCTTCTACCCATTTTTTCTTAAAACGGAGTTCCTTCATTAAAACTTCTGCAGCTTTTGGGTCGTTCCAAAAATCAGGATTCACCGTTTTTTCTTCGTCATTAGCAATTTCTATGAGTTTTTTATCAATCTCTAAATAAGATTTTAGTTTCTCAATTCTTGTAGCAATATCTTTAAGTTGGTCTTGTGTAATCATAAGTTGTACAAAAATAAATGAATTTTTAGGATTTCAAGTTTTTAAAGCTGATAGTTATTTTATAGTTTTATAAAAAATATGTAAACATGAAAAATAAGCTACTTTTTTTACTATTTATTACGATTTCTTTTAACGGATTTTCTCAATTTTTTACTGAAAAAACAGGAAAAAATTTACAAAAAGGAATTTCAAAATATGAAGGGTATTTTACTTTTTATTATGATGATATTTCTGATAAAATATTTCTTCAAATTGAAAATTTAGATGCGGATTTTCTATATGTAAATTCATTATCCGAAGGAATTGGATCTAACGATATTGGTTTAGATCGAGGTCAATTAGGAGACGGAGTAGTAGTTCATTTTAAAAAGGCGGGGAATAAGATTTTATTAATTCAGCCAAATCAAGATTATAGAGCAATTACCAAAAATAGTGAAGAAATAAAATCTGTAAAAGAAGCATTTGCTAAATCGGTTTTACACGGTTTTGTTATCAAGCAAGAAAAAAAAGGAATGTATTTAGTAGATGCAACCGATTTTTTTATGAGAGATGCGCATGGAGTTGCATCAAAATTAGCAAGAAATAATCAAGGAAATTATAGCTTAGATAAAAGCAAATCTGCCTTTAATATTGAAAGAACAAAAGCGTTTCCTAAAAATGTTGAGTTTGATATTATGCTAACTTTTAAAGGTTCGCCAAAAGGATATAATATAAGAAGTGTAACTCCAAATGCTAGTTTGGTTACAGTTCATCAGCATCATTCATTTGTAGAATTGCCAGATAATAAATACAAACCCAGAAAATTTGATACGCGTTCTGGAAGTTACGGAATGTCTTATTTAGATTATGCAACGCCTGTAAACGAGTCAATTACAAAACGCTTTATTTACAGACATCGCTTGGAAAAGAAAAATCCAAATGAAGCAATTTCTGAAGCAAAAGAACCAATTATTTATTATTTAGATAGAGGAACTCCAGAACCAATTCGCTCTGCATTATTAGATGGTGGTCGTTGGTGGAATCAAGCTTTTGAAGCAATTGGTTACAAAGACGCTTTTCAAATGAAGTTATTGCCAGAAGGTGCAGATCCGTTAGATATTCGTTATAATATGGTACAATGGGTACATAGATCTACAAGAGGTTGGAGTTATGGCGGAAGTATTTCTGATCCAAGAACTGGCGAAATTATAAAAGGTCATGTTAGTTTAGGAAGTTTAAGAATTCGTCAAGATTTCTTAATTGCTCAAGCTTTGCAAGCACCTTATAAAAATAATGCTACGGATGATGATTTTGCTTTACAAATGGCTTTGGCAAGAATTAGACAATTATCGGCGCACGAAATTGGACACACTTTAGGATTTGCGCATAATTTTGCTGCAAGTACTGTAAATAGAAGTTCTGTGATGGATTATCCACATCCAAAGTTTACCTTAAAAGATGATAAAATTGATTTTTCTGATGCGTATGACACAAAAATTGGAGCTTGGGATAAAGTGATTGTTGCCTATTCTTATCAGGAATTTAAAGATGCTGAAAATGAGGATGAACAATTGAATAAAATTTTGATAAATGCCTATGAAAGTGGCTTAAAATATTTGTCAGATGCTGATGCAAGATCTCAAGGAAGTGCAAGTATTTCTGCTCATTTATGGGATAATGGAAACAATATTTATGATGAATTAAACAATCTATTAAAAATCAGAAAAATAGCAATTGATAACTTTTCTACGGATAATATCAAATCAAATGAACCTTATTCTGTGTTGGAAGATGTATTTGTTCCGTTGTACTTTTTACATCGTTTTCAAACAGAAGCTGCTGTGAAAATTATTGGCGGTTTAGAATATAGTTATGCTGTAAAAGGCGGAAATCAAACAGTTGTAAAAAGAGTTTCTGGCGCAATAGAAAGAAAGGCTTTAGAAGCAGTTTTAAAAACAATTAATGTTGATGAAATTGCAATTCCGAAAGAAAAATTAGCACTTTTTCCACCAAGAGCTTTTGGTTATGGTAGAACTCGTGAATCTTTTAAAAGTGAGTTAGGAGTAGAGTTTGATGCGTTTTCTGCCGTTGAAACAGCAAGTGAAATGACTTTAGGTTTATTATTAAATTCGCAAAGAGCATCAAGATTAATAGCGCATAAAAGTTTAGATAAAACTCAATTAGGTTTAGAAGAATTAATAGATGAATTAATTTTAAAATCCATCAGAAAAAGTTATAAAGATTCATATTATCAAGAGTTGCAAAATGTTATAAATAATCAAGTTTTACAGCAATTATTTGATTTGGCTAGTAATCAAAATCAATATAAACAAGTTAATGCAATTGTGTTTTTTAAATTGGATGAAATAAAATCAATTATTCAAAATAAAAAATCTAAAGGAACACAGAAAATATATAATATTACAATGCTTAAAAAGATTGAAGATTTTATTAAAAATCCTACATCTTTCAAAAAAACAGAAGCACTAAAAATTCCAGATGGTTCTCCAATTGGTAATGATTACTAGATGCAAATTATACGAATTACTCTAATTTTACGAAAATAATTACTTGTAATAAGTAAAATTAGTGTTTACAAAAAAGAATAATAAAAATGATAATAGATCTAATTTCTGATACAGTTACAAGACCAACAAAAGGAATGTTGGACGCAATGATAAACGCCAAAGTTGGCGATGATGTTTTTAAAATGGATCCAACAGTAAATAAGTTGCAAGAAAAAGCAGCTGCAATGTTTGGTATGGAAGACGCATTGTTTTTTCCTTCAGGAACAATGGCAAATCAAACAGCAATAAAATTGCATACGCAGCCTGGAGATTTGGTAATTTGTGATAAATATGCACATATTTATAATTATGAAAGTGGTGGAGTAGCCTTTAATTCTGGAGTTACTTGTAAGTTAGTAGATGGTGAAAGAGGAATGTTTACGGCTAATCAAATTGAAGAAATGGCAGCTGTACAACCCGAAATTTATTTGCCATATACAAAATTAATTTGCATAGAAAATACTACAAATAAAGGCGGAGGTGCTTGTTGGGATTATGAAGAAATAAAAAAAATACAGAAAGTAGCTAAAAAAAATAATTTAGGTTTTCATTTAGATGGCGCACGTTTATTTAATGCTTTAGTTGCAAAAAATGAAACTCCAAAACAATATGGAGCTTTATTTGATACAATCTCTATTTGTTTATCTAAAGGGTTAGGAGCGCCAATAGGTTCTCTTTTATTAGGTTCTAAAAAAGATATCAAACAAGCTTTAAGACTTAGAAAATTGTTAGGTGGAGGAATGAGACAAATTGGTTTTTTAGCTGCAGCTGGCATTTATGCTTTAGATAATCATGTAGAAAGATTGGCAGAAGATCATAAAAAAGCAAAAGAAATTGGAGAGGTATTAGCAGCTGTTTCTTATGTTACAAAAGTAGAACCGATTGAAACAAATATTGTTATTTTTTATGTTGATAAGAAAATTGGAGATTCAAAATTTATCAAAAAAATGGAAGCTAAAAATATTTTGCTAACGCCTATGGGAGAAGGAAAAATAAGAATTGTTACTCATTTAGATTATACCAATAAAATGCATACAATTTTATTAAAAGAATTAAAAAATATGAGCTTTTAAAAGCTCATATTTTTTAATTCTTTTAATTATCTAATTTAGCTAATTCTTTGTAGTTTTTATATAATTTACTAAGTAATATTCCATAAAGCAGTTTATAAAACAACCACAGAAATACTAATATAATAACCAATGCAATTACTTGACCAATAATTGTTATGGTTAGAACGTGGTTAATATCCATTGTTAAATTTTCTGGATTCATAGTTTTCATTAAAGTATCGGTATCAGAAAACATTGTAATATTTACAATTATACTAATTAAAAATACGATTGCTAAATTATAGACAACATAGTATTTTACAGATTTTCTAATTCCTAAAATGCTTTTTATTAATTTTTTAGTGTCATCTACAAGAGATATTCTTTTATAATTTCTGTAAAATAAAGAAAGAAAAGCAGCAATAATTAAATAATGAATTACAGTAAAAATATTAATAAAAGTCATTAAATTTAGATCTTTATATATTTTATAAAAATCTTCTGGCATAAAAAAGTTTAAACCAGACCAAAGTACAAACTCTAAAATACCAATAATAAAAATCCATTTTACAATAGATGATGATTTTGAGTGGGCTAAATTATAAATTTCTTTAGCCGAGTATTTATTAGCATCTTCTGGTTGATTAGTCCATGCTTCTTTATATTTATCTAATAAATCCATATTTATGGGTTTAAAATATTCTTTAATTTTTCTTTTGCTCTGTTCATTTTTACTCTGGCATTTACAGATGAAATACCTAAAGTAACAGCAATTTCTTTATAAGGTTTGTCTTCTAAATACAAAAAGATCAATGCTTTTTCAATATCATTTAATTGATGAATTGCTTTATGCAAAGACGCTAATTGTTTTTCCTCTGTATCATCATAAGTAGTAGCTTTAATCTTATAAGAAAAATCGCTAATATCTTGTGTTTTTACAGTTCTTGTAGATTTTCTATATAAAGAAATTGCAGTATTTAAAGCAACTCTATACATCCAAGTACTAAATTTTGAATCTCCTCTAAACTTCGGATAGTTTTTCCAAAGTTGAATGGTTATTTCTTGAAATAAATCTTTATGAGCGTCATTATTTGTAGTATACAGTCTACAAATTTTATGAGCTATATTTTGATTTTGTTCAAAGTCTGATAAAAATTTAGTCTCTAAATCTTTTTGCACTATTAGGTTGGTTAGTTTAAACTATTAGTAGCGCAAAAGTATAAAATGTTACATTTTTCTTGAAATATATTTGTAATAAAATAATTTTACTAAATTTGTTGAACACAAAAAGGATAAAATTGAACAAAATTAAAGAGGAATTTACTATTAAAGATCTTGAAAATATTTCTGGAATTAAAGCTCATACAATTCGAATTTGGGAAAAGCGGTATAATTTATTAGAACCAAAACGAACAAAAACAAATATAAGGTTTTACAATTCAGACGATTTAACGAAGCTTTTAAATATTGCATTATTAAACAACAATAACTTTAAGATTTCTAAAATTGCAGAAATGTCTGATGAAGATATTGTTTTAAAATCTAGAGAATTAGCTTTTGAATCGGCAACTAATGATGAAGCAATAAATAATTTTAAAATAGCAATGTTTCAGTTTGATAAAATTCTTTTTAATAATTCTTACAACACCTTATTACACAAAAAAACGTTTAGAGAAATCTTTAAAGAAGTCTTTTTGCCATTTTTAAATCAAATAGGTTTATTATGGCAAACAGAAACTTTACTACCTGCACATGAGCATTTTATTTCAAATTTAATTTCTCAAAAAATACAATTAAATACAGAAAAGCTTCAATACAATATTAATGATACAAATAAAATGTATGTATTGTTTTTACCTGAAAATGAAATTCATGAATTAGGACTTTTGTACTTAAATTACGAATTGGTTCTTAGAGGTTTTCATACAGTGTATCTTGGACAAAGTTTACCTTTAAATAATTTAAATTATTTTTTTAAAAACAATAAAGAAATTTGCTTTATTACGTCTTTAACAATTCAACCTTATGATGATAAAATTGAAGATTATTTCAATGAGATTAATGACTTAATGAGCAATTCTAAAAATAAATTTATAGCAACAGGAAGAAAGGTTAATAATGTTAGTCACCTTAAATTAAATACTAATATTCAATTATATAATTCTATTTTAGATCTGTTAAAAGTTTTATAAATTTAATTTTATATATATAATTGTATTATTTTTGTTTAAATATTTCATACTTTTGTTAAACAAAATAAAAAATGAAGAAGAATATTCATATTATAGGTTCTGGTTTTTCTGCTTTAGCAGCTTCTTGCTATTTAGCAAAAGAAGGCTATGATGTTACTGTCTTAGAGAAAAATGATACTTTAGGAGGAAGAGCAAGGCAATATAAAAAAGATGGTTTCACTTTTGATATTGGTCCTTCTTGGTATTGGATGCCTGATGTTTTTGAACGTTTTTTTGCTGATTTTGGTAAAAAACCTTCTGATTATTATATTTTGGATAAGTTAAATCCTGGATATGAAGTTTATTTTGGAGAAAATGATTCCGTAAAAATTTCAAGTGAATTAAAAGAAATTTATGATTTATTTGAAAAAGAAGAAAAAGGAAGTGCAAAATATTTAAAAGAATTTTTAAATTCAGCAAAATCTAATTACGATACTGCCATAAAAGATTTGGTGTATCAACCAGGAGTTTCACCATTAGAGTTGGTAAACACAACAACGATTGCTAGAGTTTCTCAGTTCTTTTCAACGATAAGAAAACAAGTTAGAAAGAATATAGAAAGTTCTAGATTAATCAAAATTTTAGAATTTCCTGTTTTGTTTTTAGGAGCAAAACCAAATAATACACCAGCTTTTTATAATTTTATGAATTATGCAGATTTCGGACTTGGAACTTGGCATCCAAGAGGAGGAATGTATAAAGTTATTGAAGCAATGGTTTCTTTATCAGAAAGTTTAGGAGTAAAGTTCAAAACAAATTCTAATGTTGAAAAAATAATTACTGATAGTTCTAATAATGTAATCGGTTTAAAAGTTAACGGAGAAGAAATTAAAACAAATTTGGTTTTAAGTGGTGCAGATTATCATCACACAGAAACATTATTAGATGATAATGTAAAACAATATTCAGAAAAATATTGGGATAAAAAAACGTTTGCTCCATCATCATTGTTGTTTTATGTTGGTTTTGATAAAAAAATAGAAAATGTAAGTCATCACACACTTTTCTTTGACACAGATTTTGATGCACATGCAAAAGAAATTTATGACAATCCGCAATGGCCAACAGATCCACTTTTTTATGCAAATTTTACATCAATTACCGATAAAACATCAGCACCAGAAGGAAAAGAAGCTGGGTTTTTCTTGATTCCTTTAGCGCCAGGAATTGAAGATACAGAAGAACTTAGAGAAGAATATTTCCATAAAATTATGGATCGTTTTGAGAAATTAACAAATCAAGAAGTAAAAAAATACGTGTTGTTTAAAAAGTCATTTTGTGTAAATGATTTTAAAAGCGAATACAATTCTTATAAGGGAAATGCATACGGAATGGCAAATACACTTTTACAAACTGCTTTTTTAAGACCAAAAATAAAAAGTAGTAAAGTAAAAAATTTGTATTTTACAGGTCAATTAACAGTTCCTGGTCCTGGAGTTCCGCCAGCTTTGATATCAGGAAAAATTGCATCAGAATTAATTTTTAAAAATCAACAATAATATGAAAGAATTATTTGACAGTGTTTCTAATGATTGCAGTAAGTTGGTTACTAAAAAATACAGTACTTCTTTTTCGTTGGCGGTAAATATGTTGTCACCAAAAATTAGAACGGATATTTATAATATTTATGGTTTTGTTCGTTTTGCTGATGAAATTGTAGATACTTTTCATGAGTATAATAAGGAACTTTTAATGGAACATTTTGAAAGAGATTATTATCTTTCAAAAGAACATGGAATAAGTTTAAATCCTATTTTAAATTCTTTTCAACAAACAGTAAATAGATATAAAATTCCGGATGAAATGGTGCAAGCTTTTTTAAAAAGCATGAAAGCCGATTTATTTAAAACAGAATATCAAACCAAAGAAGAATATGACGCATACATTTATGGTTCTGCAGATGTTGTTGGTTTAATGTGTTTAAAAGTTTTTGTTGATGGTGATGATAAAAGGTTTGAAGAATTAAAAGATGCTGCAATGCGTTTAGGTTCTGCTTTTCAAAAAGTAAATTTTTTACGCGATTTAAAAGATGATTTTGAAGTGTTAAATCGTTCTTATTTTCCAAATGTAGATTTAGGAAAATTAGATGCTACTTCAAAGCAATTGATTATTGATGAAATTGAAGCAGATTTTGATTATGCTTATAAAAATGGAATTCTTAAATTGCCTGTTGAAGCGAAGTTTGGCGTTTATATGGCATACAGATATTACAGAAGGTTATTAAAGAAGTTAAATAAAGTTCCATCAGAAAAAATTATGGATACTCGAATTCGAATTTCTGATCCAATGAAAATTAATCTATTAGCAAGAAGCTACGTAAAATATAAATTAAATATTATTTAATGATGTACATATTTATTACACTTGGTGTTTTTTTATTGATGGAAGGCGTAACTTGGTGTACACATAAATTTGTAATGCATGGTTTTGGTTGGTATTTGCATGAAGATCATCATCAACCAAAATACCAAGGAGTTTTTGAAAAAAATGATGCTTTTTTTGTCGTTTTTGCAACTCCAAGTATTTTACTTTTTTACTTTGGTACATATACATCACATACGTATTTATTTTTTATTGGACTCGGAATTCTGTTTTACGGAATTGCTTATTTTTTAGTGCATGATGTTTTAATTCATCAGCGTTTTAAATGGTTTAAGCACACAAATAATCGTTATTTAAAAGGATTGAGAAAAGCACACAAAATTCATCATAAGCATTTAGGAAAAGAAGAAGGAGAATGTTTTGGAATGTTATTTGTGCCTTTTAAATACTTTAAAAAACCAAAAATATAGTGTTTCTATATCTGCTTTTAAATCTTGGTTCTATTAGTATTCCGCTTTTATATTCTTTCGAGAAAAAAATGCGATTTATAAAACATTGGAAAGCAGTTTTTCTTTCATTAATAATCGTTTCCATCTTTTTTTTAATTTGGGATGCTATTTTTACAGCAAATGGAGTTTGGGGTTTTAATCCAGATTATCACTTAAATTTCTTGCTTTTTGGAATGCCAATTGATGAGTGGATGTTCTTTATCTGCATTCCGTATGCGAGTATCTTTATTCATTATTCTTTAGAATATTTTAAACCTAATTTGCTAATTTCAGAAAAGATAACAAAGTTGATTACAGCTTTTTTTATACTGATTTTATTGCCTGTAATTTTTATGAATACAGACAAAGCTTACACTTTAGTAAATTATAGTTTTCTCGTTTTTGTTTTGTTGATGGGTTTTTTCTTTGGAATAAAACATTTACAAAGGTTCTATATTTCTTTCCTTATCATTTTAGTTCCTTTTTTTATTGTCAACGGAGTTCTTACAGGAACTGGAATCGACGAACCTGTTGTTTGGTATAACAACGCAGAAAACCTTGGTATTCGTTTGTTAACAATTCCTATAGAAGATATTGGTTATGCTTTTACCATGATTTTCGGTAATGTTTTGTTGATTGAGAAGTTTAAGAAATAATCAACAATAATAGAGAATAGTTTAGGTTGCTTCTAAATTAAAAATAAGCTAACTTTGTTATACTTACTGAGCTTTATCAGAATTAAAATGCCATATTATTAAAGTTAAAAACAACTCTAAAATACTGGTTATTAGTCTAAAATAATTTAATAATGTCTGTCAATAATTTCAATATAAAAGGATTGAATAATGATCAGGTAATTGCTGCCAGAAAAAAATATGGTAAAAATAGTCTAGACTATAAGAAAGAAAATAATTTCTTAGATGCTATTAAAACATTGGCAAAAGAGCCTATGGTTCTTCTTTTGTTAGCAGCATCTCTTATTTATTTTATCAGTGGAAGAACTGATGATGCAATCTTTTTGGCTTCTGCCATAATTCTTGTTTCTATTATTTCATTATTCCAAGATTCAAGAAGTAGAAATGCACTACAAAAACTAAAAAAACTCTCTCAACCACATTGTAAAGTCATTAGAAATGGAAAGATAGTAGAGATTAAAAGCGAGGATCTTGTTGTTGGAGATCGTTTAATTGTAGAAGAAGGAACTTCAATTACTGCAGATGGAATTATTGTTCATTCTAATGATTTTTCTGTCAATGAATCTACGCTAACAGGAGAATCTATGTCAGTTTTTAAAGACAAAGACAAAAAAGACAATCTAATTTTTAGAGGAACAACTGTAACCAGTGGTTTAGCAATTGCTACCATAACTAATATTGGTAACGAAACTAAATTAGGTGAAATAGGTAAAAGTTTAGGGAGTATAAAAGAAGAAAAAACACCTCTAGAATTGCAAATAACTAACTTTGTAAAGACAATGGTTATTGCAGGAACAATTGTCTTTCTGGTGGTTTGGGCAATCAATTATTTTCATTCTCACGATTTATTAGATAGTCTACTTAAAGCTTTAACTTTAGCGATGAGTATTTTACCAGAAGAAATTCCAGTAGCATTTACTACGTTTATGGCAATTGGTGCTTGGCGATTGATGAAAATGGGAATAGTGGTAAAGCAAATGAAAACAGTAGAAACATTAGGAAGTGCTACTGTAATTTGTACAGATAAAACAGGAACTATTACTGAAAATAAAATGAGTTTGGCAAAGGTGTTTTCGCTGAATTCTGATAGAATAGTTTCTCCTAAAGAAGCTAATGAGGATGAAAAAATATTAATAACTCTAGCAATGTGGGCTAGTGAACCTATTCCGTTTGATGCAATGGAAATATCATTACACCAAGTTTACCAAGATTTCCAAGAACAAGATGAACGTCCTAATTTTAAGCTAATACACGAATATCCACTTGGTGGAAAACCGCCTATGATGACGCATATTTTTGAAAATAATTCAGGTAAAAGAATTATTGCGACAAAAGGTGCTCCAGAAGCATTAATTGCAGTTTCTAATTTAACGAATGTTGAAAAGGATAAAATTAAAAATGAAATTCAAACGATTACATCTCAAGGATATAGAGTTTTAGGAGTTGGACAAAGTGATTTTAAAGGAACTGATTTTCCTAAAACACAGCAAGAATTTAAGTTTAACTTTAAAGGAATCGTTGCTTTTTATGATCCTCCGAAAAAAAATATCAATAAAGTATTTGAAGACTTTTACAAAGCAGGAATATCAGTCAAAATTATAACTGGAGATAATGCAGCAACTACTACAGCTATTGCAGAGCAAGTTGCTTTTAAAGGTTTTGAACATAGTATTACTGGTGATGAATTGATGCAGTTATCAGAAAAAGAGCTAGAAGAAAGTGTGATGACCACAAATATTTTTACTAGAATGTTTCCTGAAGCAAAATTGAGAATTATCAATGCATTAAAAGCAAAAAATCAAATTGTAGCTATGACTGGAGATGGCGTAAATGATGGTCCTGCTTTAAAAGCTGCTCATATTGGTATTGCCATGGGAAAAAAAGGAACTGAAATAGCGAAACAAGCAGCTTCTTTGATATTAGTGGATGATGATTTATCAAAAATGGTTACTGCAATTGCCATGGGTAGAAAAATATATACCAACTTAAAAAAAGCCATTCAATACGTTATATCTATTCACATCCCGATTATTCTTACTGTTTTTATTCCGCTTGCTTTAGGATGGATTTATCCAAATATACTTTCTCCAGTTCACATTATATTTCTAGAAATAATTATGGGACCAACCTGTTCTATCATATTTGAGAATGAGCCAATGGAAAAAAATACAATGTCTCAGAAACCAAGACCATTTACCACCACTTTTTTTAATTGGAATGAGCTTACTACAAGTATCATTCAAGGTTTGGTAATTACAATTGGAACTTTGTTTGTTTATCAATATGCAGTTTATATGTTGTATGATGAAGCGCTAACAAGAACAATGGTATTTACAGTATTAATTACTGCTAATATTTTTTTAACACTGGTAAATAGATCTTTTTATTATTCAATCTTCACTACCCTAAAATATAAAAACAACTTGGTTTTACTTATAATTTCGATTACAATTATAATTACAGGATTATTGCTTTTTGTACCTAGTTTGACGACTTTCTTTGAATTTAAGAAACTTAATTTTTCTCAGTTAGTAATTTGTATCGGAATAGGTTTTGTTTCTGTTATTTGGTATGAATTTGTAAAAATAAAAACTAGATTAAAAAGTAATAAAATATAGGCTTAAAAATAAATTTCTACCATTTTCCTCCAATATCTAGCTCTATGAGCTTCTTCGTTCCATATATATAAATTATAAGGAACTCCTTTTTCTTTTAAAATATCAGATAGTTTTAAATTACTTTCTAAAAAAGAATCTTCTTTTCCGATTGCTATAATATCCAATTTAGTTATTTCTGAAATCAAATCTGAATCTTTCAAGTTTTTTAAATATTGATTTGGCATGTTGAAATACACAAAATCATTATGAAAACCATTTAGCAAATCTTTAAAATCGCCGCTAGATTTTGTAAGATCGTAACGTCCGCTCATTCCTACAACTTTAGTAAATAAATCTGGATGACGAAAAGCAATATTAACAGCATGATACGCGCCCAAACTACATCCTGCAGAAACAACATTTTTGTTTGAGTTTATTAAATTAGCAAGTGGTAATACTTCTTCTATAACATAATTTTCATATTGAATATGTCTATAAATACGATATCCAGGATCCTTAAAACTATTATAAAATGATTCTAAATCTACACTATCTACACAAAAAACCTGTAATTCTCCATTTATAATTTTTTGTTTTAGTGCAGATATAATTTCCCAATTTTCATAATCGAAAAAGCGTCCCATTCTAGGAGGAAAAAACAATACTTTAGTGCCAGCATAGCCAAATATAAGAAGTTCCATTTCTTTTTCAAGATGCTGACTATACCATTTATGATATTCTCTTTTCATGAAAAACAATTTTTTTTAAGGTACTGTTTTAAAACATTTTATGTAGTATTTTTTTGGGAAATATTTCTGGATGTTTTTTAAGTGCTTTTGTTAATAATTGGTAACCTAAAGAATTAAAATGTAAACCATCTTCTTCAAAATATTTACCATCAGGATTTCCTTTTTTATCCAATAATAAATCGTAAATATTTACAAAATAACAATCATCATCATTATATAATAATTGTTTTATTTTATGATTTGTATAATGAATACTTTTTAGCAAATAACTACGTGCAATACTCGGTTTTATAGAGATAAAGGTGCATTTTATATTTCCGTATTTTGTTCTAATTTTTAGTAACAAATTTTCTAAAAATAAGATTACTTCTTCTGGATGTCTTCCATCAGCTAAGTCGTTGTCTCCAGCATAGATTATAATAGCATCAATTTCTTTTATGTTTTCAAAAACACGATCAAAGAACCAAGCACATGCTGCTAAAGTAGAACCTCCAAAACCTAAGTTTACGGGATTATGTTTTCTAAAAATAGTCGTTAATTCTTTCCAAGAAGTAAATGTAGAACTACCATAAAAAATCAATTTTGGATCATATTCTAATTCTTGAATTTGATTTTCTAATCGCTCTAAATCTGGATGAAACCAAAACATGAAGGAATATTTTTTTAAGATTAATAGATAAATATAAAATTTTAAATATTAAAAAGGCATACATCAGTAATAAAATAAATTTCTTTGGATTTTTTAACTCTTTAATATTAGTAAATCATATATTATAAATACAGCTACTTTCTGTATTTAATTGAGCTAAAAGAGTTTATAATTTATACTTTATTTTGATTATTAGTTAGTTACATTTATTTATTGAAAGTTGTTTATTATTATTTTTTGATTGATGAAATTTAAGTTAATATATAATTTATTTTTTTTTGTATAAATGTAAGTTCATGTTTTTTTATCGTCTACACAATGTATAATTTTGTATTAACTTATAAAAATATAGATACAATAAATGAAATATATTAGAATACTATTACTGAGTTTTACGCTTGTTCTTATGGCTTGCGATCATCCTTTCGAATTTAGTGTTTATGAAGCAAATGTAAAAAGCGGACAACGAAATACTACCGAAAAAAACTTAAAATTATTAGAGGATATTACAATTAATACTAAAGAATTTAAATTCGCTTTTATTTCTGATGTGCATTTTTTTTATGATCAATTAAGAACTGTAATTGAAGATATAAATAAAAGAGATGATATTAAATTTGTAATCTTTGGCGGTGATATTGCAGATCAAGCATTATTAAGAGAATATGAGATTTTTTATGATATGATGGAAGATCTTAAAAAACCTTACTTAACTGTCATTGGAAATCATGATTATAATAATAATGGAGAAATCATTTATAAAAAAATGTTTGGGGATTATAATTATTCTTTTGATTTTAATAACAACAAGTTTGTACTTTTTGATGATATCGTTTGGGAAAGTGAAAAGGAGTTAGATTTTGATTGGTTAACATCGCAATTAAAAGGAAATGAAAGTTATAATCAAGTATTTGTAATTACTCATATTCCTCCTTATGGAGATCAATTTGATGATGAATTAAGAGAAAAATATCGTTCTATAATGTCAGAATATAAAGTTCCATTGTCTATTCACGGCCATACACATAGTTTTAATTACGAACAAGGTGAAGTCAGTTATTTAACTGCACCTGCTGTTAAAGCGAAGGCATATAATATTGTTTCGGTAGAGGATAAAGGTTTTAGTGTTGAATTGATAGAATTATAAATTAGATGAAAATTAGAAAAATATTTACACTACCTATATTATTGTTATTTTTTAACAATTCTTTTGCTCAAGAAGCAGTTTCAGTTAAAGAAAAATCTTGGTATGTGCCAGATTATGTAAAAGCACAATTTGCAGGAAATATTGGTCTTGTATCTGTAGGTGCTGGTTATCAATTGTTTAATAGGGTTTTGTATACGGAATTATTATATGGATTTGTGCCAAAATTTGCATCTAGAGCAGATAATATACATTTAATTACAATTAAAAATACGTTTCCTATTTATAGAAAAGAAATAGGTAAAAACTTAACAATAACACCAATTGCTGGTTTTGCAACAACTTTAGATATTGGTACAAATACATTTACAACTTTGCCAAGTAAATATCCAGATGGTTATTATGTGCCTACTGCTGTTCATTTTACACTTTTTGGTGGCGCTTTAGTTCATAAAGATTTTAAGAAACCAAAACTTTTTAAAGGAGTTGATTTTTATTTGGAATTCGGAACTGTAGAAACGTATTTATGGTATGCACTTACGTTAAAAGAAGTTAGTGTCCTAGATGTTTTTAGTGCCGATATTGGTGTGAATTTTTATTTTTAAAATAGCACATAATAATTTAAAAAGCCCAAATTCATTATGAATTTGGGCTTTTTAAATTTATAATTAATAGTTTACTTAGAATGCATTTCTGAAATTTTATCCAGAGATAAATTATAAATACTACAAATATTAAATTGTTATTTTCTAAATCTAATTAGAAAGTGTTTATTTGAAGTTATGCTTCAATTTTTAGCGAAATTTATCTAAAAAAATTATTCATATAAATACTTATCTTCATTTTTTTCTGATAAATATTCTACCAATTCCCACTCAAAACCTGCGTTATCAAAATAGTAAATTCTTTTTCTAAAGGTTTCTTTTGGAGTATCAATTCCTTTTTGATAACCAGATTTTATTAGCTTTTTTTCAATTTTATCAATATTATTTACCACTAAACCAATATGATTAAATCCGTAATTAATATATGTTTGATTTGGTTTTATTGGATGAGTTGCAATAGGTGCTTCTTGCAACGCAAAGTAGAATTCATCATTACCAATATGCATCCATCTTTTATCATTTATAGGTTTTTCATCTTTTTTAATTTTAAAATCTGGAGCAATAATTTGAAGGAAAGAAACAGCTGCATCAATATCAGGAACTGTAATATTTACGTGTTCAATTTTTGTGATCATAATTACTATTTTGTAGCAATCTAAAAAATATTAAAAACGAATTGGATTGATTTTGATTATAAATATTGATATTTCTATTGGTAACTTCTATTTACTAACAATAAGATATAAAAAAAGTTTGGATTTCTGTTTAGGTAGGAATCCAAACTTAAATGAATTTATATTATATAAAATTGATCTTAAAGTAACGTTTTACTTCGGATATTTCTCTGCAATTTTATCCAAAGATAGATTGTGAATGCTACCAACATGCGTATGTTGTTTTCCTAAATCTGGCTTGTAAGTTCCTGCTTGTACTTGTCCACCAATTTTTTGATACGCTTCTCTAAAACTCATACCTTCAACAACTAAATTATTGATGCTGTCAACCGTAAATAAATATTGATATTTCTCGTCATTCAAATCGATATCTTTTACAATTACTTGCTGAATAGAATAATTAAAGATGTCTAAAATATCTTTTACATCTTCAAAAGCATTGATTATATTTTCTTTTAATAATTGAAAATCTCTGTGATAACCTGTTGGTAAATTATTGGTAATCATGACCATTTCTGTGTGTAAAGCCTGAATTTTATTACATTTTCCACGGATTAATTCAAAAACATCAGGATTTTTCTTGTGTGGCATAATGCTACTTCCTGTTGTTAATTCATCTGGAAACGTAATAAAACCAAAATTCTGACTCATATACAAACAAACATCCATTGCAAAACGAGACATTGTGTTACACAATCCGCCTAAAGCTGATGCGATTGAACGTTCACTTTTTCCTCTGCTTAATTGTGCAGCAACCACATTGTATTTTAAAGTAGCAAAATTTAATTCTTTGGTTGTTAATTCTCTGTCGATAGGGAAGGAGCTTCCATAACCCGCAGCAGAACCTAAAGGATTTTGATCAACCACTTTTGCAACAGCATTTAACATATACACATCGTCAATTAACAGTTCTGCATACGCAGAAAACCACAATCCGAAAGATGAAGGCATTGCAACTTGTAAATGTGTATAACCAGGTAAAAGGCTTTCTTTGTGAGTTTCAGCTAAACCTAAAAGTGTATCAAAAAGTGTTTTTGTTTTATCATTTATAATTGATAAATTCTCTTTATAATACAATTGTAGAGCAACTAAAACTTGATCATTTCTGGAACGAGCAGTATGAATTTTCTTACCAACTTCTCCTAATTTATTGGTTAATTCCCATTCAATTTTAGAATGTACATCTTCAAAAGATGCTTCAATAATGAAAGTTCCGTTTTCAATATCTGATGCTAATTCTTCTAAGCCACTTTTTAAATCTTTTAATTCATCAGCAGTAATAATACCAATAGATTCTAGCATAATTGCATGCGCTAAAGAAGCTTGAACATCATATTTTGCAATATGCATGTCAATTTCTCTATCATTACCAACTGTAAAAAGTTCTATTTGTTTGTCTATTGAAAATCCTTTATCCCACAACTTCATAATTTTTATATTTTGTTGTCATTGCGAAGAATGAAGCAATCTCATTTATTTTAAGTGAGATAACTTCGTCATATCTTCCTCGTTATGACTTTTAGTTATATTATTTTTTTAAACAATTACACGATTCAACAATTCAACGTATATTTTAATTCCTTCTTCAATTTCTGCAAGATAAATAAATTCATTGGCAGAATGAGATCGTGTGCTATCTCCAGGTCCTAATTTTAAAGATTGACAACTTAACACAGATTGATCTGACAATGTTGGTGAACCATAGGTTTCTCTTCCCATTGCAATTCCTGCTTTTACTAAATCGTGATCTGTAGAAATAGAAGAGGAGTTTAATCGTAAACTTCTAGGTGTAATTTTTGTACAAGGAGATTGTTCTTGTAAAATAGTTGCAATTTCTTGGTTAGAATATGCATCATTTACACGAACATCTACCACTAAATTTGTATGAGCAGGCACAACATTGTGCTGTTTGCCAGCGTTAATTTGTGTTACTGTCATTTTTACATCACCTAAGGCAACAGAAGGTTTCTCAAATTTGAAATCTTTAAACCATTGTAAAACTTCAATTGAATTGTAAATTGAATTGTTATTATTTGGATGCGCAGCATGACTTGGAGTTCCTTCTATAACCGCATCAAAAACTACCAAACCTTTTTCTGCAACCGCTAAATTCATTAAAGTTGGTTCGCCAACAATGGCAACATCAATATGAGGAATAATTGGCAACATACTATTTAATCCATTTGGGCCACTATTTTCTTCTTCTGCAGAAGCCACAATTACTAAATTGTATTTTAGGTTTTCTTGAGCGTAAAAATTAGTAAAAGTTGCTATTAGAGAAACCAAACATCCACCAGCATCATTAGAACCTAAACCATATAATTTGCCATCTTCTACAATTGCTTTTAACGGATCGTTTGTATACGCAGTATTTGGGTGAACTGTGTCGTGATGAGAGTTTAGCAACATTGTTGGTTTGCTTTCATCAAAATATTTATTAGTTGCCCAAATATTGTTTTTTGTTCTTTTAAAAGGGATTTCATTTTCAATAAACCAACCTTCAATAAGTTTTGCTGTGTTTTCTTCTTCTTGTGAAAATGATTGCGTTTCAATCAAATTTTTTAAGAGAGAAATTGCATTTTCTGTTAATTTTTCGATATTCATTTTTATAATGTAATAGTTGTAAAATTATCGTTTTCTTTTGTTAACATTGAGGTATTTCCAATATTTACTCTTGATACACCGTTGTTTAAAGCATCAAAGCAATTGTCTAATTTAGGAATCATTCCATCAGTAATAATTTTATCCACTAATAATTTTTGATAAGTTTTAGAATTGATAACTTTTACCACTGAATTTTTATCATTAAAATCTCTTAAAACACCATTCAATTCAAAACAAAAATAAATGGATGTTTCATAGATTTCGCTCATGCCAACTGCAATTGTACTTGCAATTGTATCCGCATTTGTGTTTAATAATTGTCCATTTCCATTGTGTGTTATTGCACAAAAAACTGGTGTAAAATCAGCTTTAATTAATTTATCAATAGAATTATGAGCTATTTCTTTAACATCACCAACAAAACCAAAATCGACTTCTTTTACAGGTCTTTTTTCTGATTTAATACTGTTGATATCTGCACCAGTTAAACCAATTGCATCAATGTTTAAAGCTTGTAATTTAGCCACCACATTTTTGTTGACTAAACCACCATAAACCATGGTAATTACTTCTAAAGTTTCAGCATCAGTTATACGTCTGCCATTTACCATTTTAGATTCAATTCCGAGTTTTGAAGCAATATGAGTTGCACGTTTTCCTCCTCCATGAACTAAAATTTTATGGCCTTCTAAATTAGAAAATAATTTTAGAAAATCATTTAATGAAGTTTCATCTTCAATAATATTTCCTCCAATTTTTATGATTGATAATTTTTCCATTTTTCGTATATCAGTCATTGCGAGGCACGAAGCAATCTCTTTCTTAATAGGCAGATTGCTTCGTGCCTCGCAATGACGTTAGTTGTTTTCTAATATTTTTTTCAAAACAATTTGTGCTGCAAAAGTTCTGTTATTAGCTTGTTCAATAACCAAAGAACTATCAGAATCTAAAACAGCATCTTCCACCACCACATTTCTTCTAACTGGTAAACAATGCATAAATTTTGCATCTCCAATTTTCTCTTTCGTAATCATCCAATTAGGATCTGTGTTTAATATTTTTCCATACTCATTATAAGAACTCCAGTTTTTTGTGTATACAAAATCAGCATCTTTAAAAGCTTGTTCTTGATTGTTATAAATAGGTGTATTTTTTGTTATTTCTGAATTTAAATTATATCCTTCAGGGTTTGCAATTACAAACTCCACATCCATTTTTTGCATCGCTTGCACAAAACTATTTGCAACAGCATGTGGCAACGCTTTTACATGTGGCGCCCAAGATAAAACTACTTTTGGTCTCTTTTTGGTTGCATTTTCAGAAATGGTAATTGCATCTGTTAAAGCTTGTAAAGGATGTCCAGTTGCACTTTCCATACTTACAATTGGTACAGAAGCAAATTGAACAAAAGATTTTAAAACTTGTTCAGATTCGTCTAATTCTTTGTCTGTTAAGGTTGGGAAAGCTCTTACAGCAATGATATCACAATATTGAGAAACCACTTGTGCAGCTTCTTTAATATGTTCTGCAGTAGTACCATTCATAATCGTTCCATCTCCAAACTCAATTCCCCAAGCATCACCAGAAACATTCATAACAATAGGATTCATGCCTAAGTTTAAAGCTGCTTTTTGTGTGCTTAAACGAGTACGTAAACTAGAATTAAAAAATAACATCCCTAAGGTTTTATTTTTTCCTAAATGATTATTGCTTAATGGGTTTCTTTTAATTTCTTTGGCCTCTTGAATCCAATCATCAAGATGTTCTATGTCGTTTATAGATGTGTAATTCTTCATACTATATTAATCGTTTTTAGATGCAGAAAATTAATCCAACATCAACTTTCAAATTATTTTATTTTTGTAAACGGAACCTGATTTTTAAATGCATTTGCAATAAAATTATCTTCTAAACCATTTACAATCCATGTTTCTATATTAGCTTTTTTAGCCAAAGCAGCAGCTTCAATTTTAGATTGCATTCCGCCGCTTCCATGTGTAGATTTTGAGTTTACAACCTCGTTTAATAATTCATTAAGATTATGAACCTCTAAAATTGTTTTTGGCTCGTTATTTTTGATGGATTCTTTTGTGTAAATTCCAAAAGTATTTGTTGCAATAATTAACAAATCAACCTCTAATAAAGTTGCGGTTAAAGCAGCTAATTTATCGTTATCACCAAACTGAATTTCATCAGTTGCAACTGTGTCATTTTCGTTGATAATAGGAATATAATTATTTTGCACCAAAACGTTTATGGTGTTCACAATATTGATTTTACTTTGATCTCTTTCAAAATCTGAATAAGAGAGCAAACATTGTGAAGTTAACAAACCATATTCTCTAAAAATTTCTTGATAAATTCTAATTAAATGTGGCTGACCAATAGAAGCAAGTGCTTGTTTTACAAATACTTCTTCATGCTTACTTTCTAATTTCACAAACTGTTTTGCAACCGCAATTGCACCAGAACTTACAATAACAAATTCGCAAGTATCTTTTAATTTTGCAATTTGATTTGCAAGATCTTCTATTTTTCCTCTTGAAATATTATCGGTTTCTTTGGTAAGCGTATTTGAACCTATTTTTAGTAAAATTCGTTTCTTTTTTTGCATTGTGTTTCTTTTTTCAACTGTTTACTCTGACTGTAAACCGCGACTCTAATTTAGACTGTCAAATACGACTGAAAACTGTAAAATATTTAACTTCTCACTTGTCCATTTCCATGAACATACCACTTATTAGTTACCAAATGTTGCAAACCAATTGGTCCACGTTGGTGTAATTTATCTGTACTAATTGCTAATTCGCCACCCAAACCTAACTGACCTCCATCTGTAAATCGAGTAGATGCATTATGATAAACTGCAGCAGTATCTACGTTTTCCATAAATAGTTTTGCTTCAGCTTCATTTTTTGTAATAATTACTGATGAATGTCCACCAGAATAGGTATTAATCATGGTAATTGCAGCTGAGTTTGATTCAATTTCTCCAATCACAATTTTATAATCTAAAAATTCTTCGTACCAAACTTCGTTTGATGAAATTTGTTCTAGTTGATGAGATTTTGATATAGTTTCATCACCCAAAACCTGAATCTTAGCTTCATTTAATTTTGATATTAATGTACTGATGAATTTATTTTTATTCGGTAAATTTTGATCAATTAAAACTTTATCAACAGCATTACAAGCAGATATTTTTGATTTTCCGTTTAAAATAACAGCAATCGCAATATCTAAATCTGCTTCTTTAGAAACATACACAAAATTATTTCCACGTCCGCTTATAATAACCGGACACGTAGCGTGTTGTTTTACAAAAGCAATTAAACGTTCTCCACCACGAGGTACAATTAAATCTACTTTTTGAGTTGGTTTTTCTAAAAATGCTTGTGTTTCAGTTCTGTTAAATTGTAAATACTCAACCCAATCTGTTGCTGCATAATGTTGTTTCAAAGCTTGATGCCATAATTCAACAATTTTTAAGTTAGAATTTAAAGATTCTTTTCCGCCTTTTAATAAAATTTTATTTCCAGATTTAAAAGCAATTCCAGCAGCTTCAACAGTAACATCTGGTCTAGATTCATAAATAATTAAAACCGTACCAAAAGAAGCAGTTTTATTATAAACTTGCATTCCATTATCATGCTTAAAACTAAAACGAACTAAACCTACAGGATCTTCTTGAGAAGCCAAATGTTTAGCAGCTTTAATCATTTCATCAACTTTTGAATCATCAACTTTTAGTCTGTCAAACATAGAAATATCATCACCTTTATAAGCCTCTAAATCTTTTTTATTGATGTTAATAATTGTTGCTCTTTCTTGTTCTAAAAGCACTGCCATTGTTAGTAAAACAGCATTTCTAGTTTCTATGGATAATAAGGTATTCATGGTTTTGGTTAATTGTTTTGGTTGATAATTTTATATTTTATAAACTTTTCAACTATCTAAAAATAAAACGAAATTATTCATCTAAAGCATCTACTAAAGCTTCAAAAAATTGATCGATATGTTCTTTTTTGATTGTTAAAGGAGGTAAAATTCTTAATAAATTTTTATTCATTGCTCCGCCAGTAAAAATGTGATACTCGTAAATTAATTTTTTACGTAAATCTCCTACTTCAAAATCAAATTCTAAACCTAGCATTAAGCCTTTTCCTTTAATATTTTTTATTTGAGGAATCGTTTTTGCAATTTTGATAAAATAACAAGACATTTCATTTACATTGTCTATCAATTTTTCTTCTTCAATTACTTTTATTACGGATAAACCTGCAGCGCAAGCTAAATGATTTCCTCCAAAAGTGGTTCCTAACATTCCGAATTTTGCTTCAATACAAGGATGAATTAAAATTCCTCCAATAGGAAAACCATTTCCCATTCCTTTTGCAATGGAAATTACATCTGGAGTTACATTATAATGTTGAAAAGCAAAAAACTTACCAGATCTACCATATCCAGACTGCACTTCATCAGCAATAAAAAAAGTGTTATTAGCTTTACAAAGCACATCAACTTCTTCAAAGAATTCTTTAGTTGCTTCGTCTAAACCACCAACACCTTGAATAAATTCAACAATAACAGCACAAACATCTCCTTTTTCAAGTTCTGTTTTTACGGCTTCAATATCATTTAAATCTAAAATTGTAACTTTTTGTTGCGCGTTAATTGGCGCGATTATATTTTTGTTATCAGTGGCAGCAACAGCAGCAGAAGTTCGTCCGTGAAAACCATTTTTAAAAGCAATTACTCTAGATTTTCCTGTTTTAAAAGAAGCTAATTTTAACGCATTTTCGTTCGCTTCTGCACCAGAATTGCATAAAAATAGCTCATAATCTTTACAACCAGAAATCGTTTCTAACTTGTTCGCTAATTTAACTTGTAAAGGATTCTGAATTGCATTTGAATAAAAACCCAATTTTGAAACTTGCTTAGAAATTGCTTCTACATATTTTGGATGCGAATGACCAATAGAAATTACTGCATGACCTCCATACAAATCTAAATATTCTATTTTATTTTCATCATAAACATAAACACCTTTTGCTTTCACAGGTGTAACATCGTACAAAGGATAAACGTTAAATAATGGCATGTTGTTAGTTTTTTATTTGGTTAATTTTATCAAAAGATTTATTAATTCCTTTTATTAAAGAAGAGCTTAAACCTTGATGTTCCATTTCGTTTAAACCTTCAATTGTGCAACCTCCGGGAGTTGTAACTCTGTCTATTTCTGCTTCTGGATGTCTGCCAGATTCTTTTAATAAACTAGCGGCTCCAAAACAAGTTTGCATTGCTAATTTATGTGCAACATCTGCTTCAAAACCTAGTTGAATTGCGCCTTGAGTTGTGGCACGAATTAAGCGCATCCAAAAAGCAATTCCGCTTGCACAAATAACCGTTGCAGCTTGTAATTGTTCTTCCGGAATTTCCAATGAAACTCCTAAACTGTTAAAAATAGTTTGTGCTAATTCTACTTTTTCTTTTCCTTTAGTATTAGGAGAAAGACAGGTCATAGATTGACCAACCGAAGCAGCAGTATTTGGCATTGATCGAATTATAAAATGATTTTCACCAACAATAGCTTCAATTTTAGCAATAGAAAACCCAGTAATAACAGAAATTAAAACATGATTTTTATGTAAAAGTGGTTTTACGCTTGTTAAAATAGTTTCTAAATGTCTTGGCTGAACTGCAAAAATTAAAATATCAGAATTTTTAATAGCTTCCGTATTATCAGAAGTTAAAATCACCTCGTTAAAGTCATTAAAATCTTTAATAGAATTGGTGTTTCTTTTCGTTAAATACAAAGAACTCACCACTTTATTTTTCAATAAACCTTTGGATATAGATTGTCCTAAACTTCCTGCTCCAATAATTGCTACTTTCATTTTTATTTTTTTTTTGGCGTTACCTAAAGGTCGCGCTTTACACTATATCTTTTTCTTCGTTCCTCAAAAAAAGGATGCCGTTTCAATCGCTAACGCGGGCTAGTAAATAATCAAGAACCATTTTCTTACTATTATAATTACGAGGCAATCCTTTGGTAAATAAATCTTTGGCTATCGCCCTGCGATTAAAAATAATTTGCTTTTAAATTCAATCCTAAGGTTTCTTTAAAGCCGTACATTAAATTCATATTCTGAATTGCTTGTCCAGAAGCTCCTTTCAATAAATTATCAATAGTACTTGTAATTAATAATTTATTGCCATGTTTTTCTAATTGTACTAAACATTTGTTGGTGTTTACTACTTGTTTCATAAAAATGCTTTCATCAGAAACAAAAGTAAAAGCGGCATCTTTATAGTAGGTTTTATACATTTTTTTCGCTTCTTCTAAAGTGCCATCAAACTTTGTGTAAGTAGTTGCAAAAATTCCTCTAGAAAAATCACCACGATTTGGCATAAAATTAATTTTAGAATTAAAATTAGGTTGTAATTGATGTACAGTTTGATTAATTTCTCCTAAATGTTGATGATTAAATGCTTTATAATGAGAAAAATTATTATCTCTCCAAGTAAAATGTGTAGTTTCAGATAAAGAAGTTCCTGCGCCAGTTGCACCAGTTACAGCATTAATATGAACATCATTTTGTAACAAACCATTTGCAGCTAAAGGTAAAATTGCTAATTGTAAAGCAGTTGCAAAACAACCCGGATTTGCAATATATTTTGCGGTTTTTATAATTTCTTTATCCAATTCTGGTAAACCATAAACAAAGTCTTTTCCATCGAAATTTTTATCCGCAAGTAATCTAAAATCATTACTTAAATCAATGATTTTTGTAGTATCAGAAAAACTATTTTTGGCTAAAAAGGCAGTTGAATTTCCATGACCTAAACATAAAAACAACACATCAACATCAGCATTAATTTCGCTTGTAAAATTGATTTCTGTATCACCAATTAAATCTTGATGTACTTTATACAATTTATTGCCAGCATTAGAAGTGCTATATACAAAATTGATATTTGTTTCAGGATGATTTAGCAATAATCTAATTAATTCTCCTGCTGTATAACCTGCGCCACCGATAATTCCTATTTCTAAATTCTTCATTCTTCAAAATTGTTTAAAAGTTGAACTGTTTAATCGTGTAAAAGTATGTTCTAAAACTTAGCCATTGCACAATTAAACAATTCAACAATTATTCGTTTACACAAATTTTATTTATTTACTTGTTGATATATTTTATTCTGATTTCCTAAAATTTTGATAAAGCCTTTAGCATCATCAGCAGTCCAAGCTTTATTTTCTTCTCCATACGTACTAAATGCACTAGACATTAAATCGTGATCAGAAATAATTCCATCTAAAGAAAAATGATAAGGTTTTAAAGAAACGACAACATTTCCAGATACCATTTTCTGAGAACTTTGTAAAAAAGCTTCAGTATCTCTCATTACAGGATCTAAATATTGACCTTCGTGTAAATGCATTCCGTAAAAACTAGACAAATATTCTTTGTGTTGTAATTGCCATTTTGTTAGGGTGTGTTTCTCTAACAAATGATGTGCTTTTACTGTAATTAAAGCAGCTGCAGCTTCAAAACCAACTCTTCCTTTTGTTCCAACAATTGTATCACCAACATGAATGTCTCTACCAATTGCAAATTTTGAAGCGATATTATTTAAGTTTTCAATATTGATTTCAGGTTTGTTTTCTTCTCCATTTAAAGCAACAAATTCGCCGTTTTTAAAAGTCAAAGTAACTTTTTCTTCACCTTCTTTTTCTAATTGAGAAGGATATGCTTCATTAGGTAAAGGAAGTTCAGACTTTAAAGTTTCAACGCCACCAACACTTGTTCCCCAAAGGCCTTTATTTACAGAATATTTAGATTTTTCCCAAGGCATATCAATTCCTTCAGATTTTAAGTATTCTATTTCTTCTTGTCTTGTTAATTTTTGATCTCTAATTGGCGTAATAATGTTGATGCCTGGCGCCAAAGTTTGAAAAATCATATCAAAACGTACTTGGTCATTTCCTGCACCAGTACTTCCATGCGCAATATATTCTGCACCAATACTTTTAGCATATTCAACAATTTCTATTGCCTGAATAATTCTTTCAGCACTTACAGAAAGTGGATATGTACTGTTCTTTAATACGTTTCCAAAAATTAAATACTTTACTACTTTATTATAAAAAGTAGAAACAGCATCAATATTTTTATAAGTAGAAACGCCCATTTTATAAGCATTACTTTCTATATGTTTAATTTCTTCTGTTGTAAAACCACCTGTGTTTACACTTACAGCGTGTACTTCATATTCTTTTGATAAACTTACGGCACAATAAGAAGTGTCTAAACCGCCACTATATGCAATTACTAATTTTTTCATTTTTTTTCTTTTTTTAAGAATAAACTTTGTTTTATATGTTTTAGTCTTTTAAAAACATTTTCTTTAACTTCTTTTGGATCTTCAGTAATTTTATTATTCGGATCATATAACATGCCTGTACATAGGCACATTTTTCTTTCTGTTCTTGTTAAGACATCATAGTTTCTACAAGTTTTGCATCCATCCCAAAAACTTTGATCGTCTGTTAATTCAGAAAAAGTTACAGGTTTGTAACCTAATTCTGTATTTAGTTTCATAACAGCTAAACCAGTTGTTATACTAAATACTTTTGCATCTGGAAACTTTGTTCTAGAATGATTAAAAATTACTTGCTTAATTAGTTTTGCTAATCCTATATTTCTATAATCTGGATGTACAATTAAACCAGAATTGGCAACAAATTTTCCATGTCCCCATTTTTCTATGTAGCAAAATCCTGCAAATTTATCACCATCTAAAGCAATAACAGCATTACCGTTTTCCATTTTAGTGGCAACGTATTCTGGTTTTCTTTTTGCGATACCTGTTCCTCTAACCTGAGCAGCGTCTTCTATGGTTTTACAAATAATATCTGCGTAAACAGTATGTGATTTGTTAGCAATTACAATTTCCATTGCATTGAATTTTTTATTTTATATAAGTTGTTGTTTGTTTTTTTGAAAGTAGAATCGGACTCACCTAAATTCCATAATAGTTTATACACCCAAAGGGCGAATAATAAAACTGCGTCGTACATTGTTATTGTTTAAAATAACTAAAGGTTGTAAGTAAGTTTTGTAAGAAAGATTCACGATAAAAAAATAAAAGGATAAATACTATAATAAGTTGTCTTGTTGCTAAAGTAAAATATTAGCGACGGCGGTTGCGCAAGCGCAAGCTGGGAACTATTGTAGTACATAATTTATTTCTTCTTGAAGTAATCATGGTGCTAAAGTATATATATTTTCAAAAGTATTATCATAAGTGTACCTTTTTTTTGTAAGTTTTATCAAATTTTAACAAAATTGGGATTTGAGTTGAAAATTAATCAACAGAATTCTTAAATAATCGTTTTTTGATAACATATAAATTGATAAACACGTTGTTTTTTATGAAAATTAAAAACTTGTCAAAAAAAACAAAGTATTCTTTTAGTTTAATAATTTAAAGTCAGTTGTGTTTTTATCTAAAAAAAAAGTTATTTAAATGAAAATCAGTAAGTTTGTTTTTAAAAGAACATCAGAAATCATGTTTTTTATAAATAAGTTAGTAGTAAAAAATAAAAATTATTCAGTTTCAATTTTTAGATAATTGATAATATCCGAAGCAATTAAAGCGTTTTCTCCTTTTTGTTCGTCTGCATAATCTCCTGCTTTTCCATGAAAATACACACCAATTAAAGCTGCTTTAATAGGAGGGTAACCTTGCGCTAATAAGCCAGTAATTATTCCTGTAAGAGTATCACCACTTCCACCAGTTGCCATTCCTGGATTTCCAGAAATATTAAAAAAAAGTGTTCCTTCTGGATTACAAATACATGTATTTGCACCTTTTAAAACAACAATACATTCATGTTCTTTTGCAAGCTGTTTTTGTTTTTCAAAACATTCTATAGTAGTTTTCCATGTGCCAACAAATCTTTCAAATTCTTTTGGATGTGGCGTTAAAACTGCGTTTTTTGGTAATATATTTAGTAATTCTCTATTTTCAGAAATAATATTTAAAGCATCAGCATCAATAACTAATGGAACTTTTGTTGATTCAAAAAGTTGTTTTAAAACTTCTTTTGTAGCATCCTTTTTTCCAATTCCCGGTCCAATTCCAATGGAATTGTAAGAAGAAATATCTGGTAATTCAGAAATATATTTTTTCTTTTTATCAGTTAAACACATTGCTTCTGGTGTAGAAATTTGCAAAATATTATATCCACAATTTGGAATGTATGTTGTTAAAAGTCCGGAGCCAGCTTTTAAACAAGCTTGAGAAGCCAAAACTGCGGCTCCGATTTTACCATAAGAACCTGCAATAATTAAGGCATGACCAAATGTTCCTTTATGTGAATGTTTTTCTCTTTTTTTTACACTTTTAGAAATTGTGCTATCTAAAACAAAATTATTGGTTGGTAATTTTTGAATAAAATCTTCATCTAAACCTATGTTTATTACTTTCCAGTTTTTAATATATTGGTTACTTTCTTGAAAGAAAAAAGATAATTTTGGTCTTTGAAAACTAATTGTAAGATCAGACTTTACAATAAAATCAGAATCAGGTAATTGATTGCAATATAAACCAGAAGGAATATCAACAGAAAAAACATGTTTTTTTACTTCATTTATGCTTTTAATAGTTTTTGCAGCTAAACCTTCAACTTTTCTAGTTAAGCCAGAACCAAAAATAGCATCAATAATTATGTCAAATTTGTTAAAATCAAACAAATCATCTTCAGATTTTATAATTGTAACTTCTTCTAGTTTATTAAAATTGGTTTTACAATCGAGAGAAAGATTATTAGCTGTTTTTATTAAAATTGCTTCTGCAAGATAGCCTTTAGCTTGTAATATTCTTGTAATTGCAAAACCATCTCCACCATTGTTACCAACTCCGCAAATAACTACAATTTTTGAATAGTTATAAATATTTTTATGAATAGCATTTACAAAAGAAAGAGAAGTTCTTTCCATTAATTTTAAAGAAGAAATACCTTCTTTTTTAATCGTATAATTATCGGTTTCTTTTGTTTGATTTGCCGATATTATTTTTTTTAGATCGAACAAAATTTAAGTTTTTAAGACAGATTAAAGTTACACTTTTTTTATCAAGATACTTGCTTTTTGATTCAAAATAGTATCGAATTATACTCGTAATTACAATTCATCCTAAAAAAAATACAACTCGGTATTCTTTAATTTAAAAAACGATGGTTGCGTTGCATCTTTGTACCATCATTAACCAATAAAAACAAAATATTATGAAATTCTTAGTAGCAATTATAGTAACAGCAGTATTGTTTTTTTCTAACAAAATAACTGCACAAGAAAATGTAAGTATTACAGCAACAGTTGTAAATGTAACATCTGATGAAGGTAAAGTAAGTTTTGCTTTATTTGATAAAGAAAATTTTAGAATAAAATCTTTACAAAGTGTTTTATCAGAAATTAAAGAAGGAAAAAGTATGGTTTCTTTTACTGATATTCCAAGTGGTGAATATGCAATTATTTGTTTTCATGATAAAAATGAAAATAATAAAATGGATTTTGCAACAAACGGAATGCCTTTAGAAAATTATGGAGCATCAAATAATGTGATGAATTTTGGTCCACCTAAATATGAAGATGCTAAATTTGTAGTTGCTGATAAAAATGTATCTTTAGAAATCAGATTTTAATAAGTTTCTTTATAATTTCAATTCCAAAAAATGACATCATCAAATTCAAGTTTTTTAAATGTAATAAAAAAAGATGCTATAGTTTGCACTAAACTAACTGTAGTACTTGGTGTCTTTTTTATTATTGTAAATCAGCAGTTTAGTGTGGTAGGAATGGCGTATGTGTTTTTAATTTCTGGTATGTATTCATTTGTTTTAGGGCTTGGAAATGGAGTTATTAATGAATATTTAAATACAAAATGGGATTGGGTTAAAGAGACCAATAAAAGAGTTTGGGGCGGAATTATAGCTACAGTTTTATACACCGTTTCTGCAGTTTTAGTAATTCATTTTATTCAATATATATTACTTTTCGGGCACGATATTAATAATTTTTTTAAAGGAGAATTAGTTTGGATCCATTTAATTACTATAATTTTTTCGTTAGGAGTTGCAGCTTTTTTTCACGCCAGAGGTTTTATGGTAAACTGGAAATTAGCAATGACGCAAGAAACTACAAAACAAGAAATTGTAGCTAAAACAGAAACCGCAAAATTTGAGTCGTTAAAAAGTCAAATTGATCCACACTTTTTATTTAATAGCTTAAATGTTTTAACGAGTTTAATTGGCGAAAATCCTGCGCAAGCAGAAAAATTTACTACAAAACTATCTAAAATTTACAGATATGTTTTAGAGCAAAGAAACAAAGATTTAATAACGCTTACAGAAGAATTAAAGTTTGCAAAAACCTACATGGAATTGCTAGGAATGCGTTTTGAAGACGCTGTAAAGTTTAATATTCCTGATGCAGTTAGCAATCCAGATTTAAAGATTGTACCTCTTTCTTTGCAACTTTTGTTAGAAAATGCAGTAAAACACAATGTGGTTTCATCATCTAAACCATTAACGATTCATATTTACGAAAAAGATGATTATTTAATAATTGAAAACAACATCAATCCGAAAGAAGCAATTGGTAAAAGCACCAAAGTTGGTTTGCAAAATATTGCTGATAGATATGGATTAATAACACCAAAAGGTGTAAAAATAGAAAATAATAACAAAACTTTTAAGGTGAGTTTACCTCTCTTAATTAAAATGGAAAATAGTATGTATCAAGATAATTTAGAAAATAGCAAATACGTAAAAGCAGTTGAAAGAGTAGAAAAATTAAAAGAATTTTATCAAAATTTAGCATCTTATTGCTTGGTAATTCCTTTTTTAATTTTTATAAATTTAAGATTTTCACCAGGATTTCATTGGTTTTGGTTTCCAATTTTTGGATGGGGAATGGGATTAATTTTTCACTTTTTAGAAGTAAATAATTATAATATTTTCTTAGGTTCTAATTGGGAAGAAAGAAAAATTAAAGAAATGATGGATAAAGAAAATAAACACAAAAATTACAGATAATGGAACCTAATTTTACAGAAGAACAAAGATATATTCTTGCTAAAAAAAGAGTTGAAAAGATTAGTAAGTTTTACAAACATTTAGCAGTTTATATTGTGGTAAATATATTTTTATCAGCAATTTTTATTGTGGGTGATATAAATGATGGAGATACTTTTAATGAAGCAGTTTTTAATTATCATAATTATAAAATTTGGTTGTTTTGGGGAATCGGAATTGTTTTTCAAGCATTAAATACTTTCGGTTTGACTTTATTTATGAATAAAGATTGGGAGCAGAAAAAAATTAAAGAATACATGAACGACAAAAAAATATAAAAAATGGAAGCGAATAATGTACAGCAAGAGCGTTATTTAAGGGCTCAAAAAAAAGTAAAAGCTATAAAAGGTTTTTACACACATTTAACAATATATTGTATTGTAATTCCTATCATTATTTATGTAAACTTAACTTTTGAGCCCCATTTTCATTGGTTTTGGTTTTCTACTTTAGGTTGGGGTACAGGTTTGTTTTTTCATTGGTTGGGAGTTTTTGGTTTTAATTTATTAGGATTTGGAAAAGACTGGGAAGACAAGAAAATTAAAGAATTTATGAACGAAAATAAGTAAGAAAATGGAATCGGATTTTAGACAAGAGCAAAGTTATTTAAGGGCTAAAAAGAGAGTGAAAGCTATTAAAGGTTTTTATGTTCATTTAATTGTGTATGTTTTGGTAAATATTTTTATTAGTGCAATTATTATTTTCGGATTAATGCAAAATAATTATTCATTTTCTGATGCAATAACTAATTTTGGAGTAGTTTCTACATGGCTTTTTTGGGGAATAGGAATGTTTTTTCATTGGTTAGGAGTTTTCGGTTTTAAATCTTTTGGATTAGGAAAAGACTGGGAAGAAAGAAAGATTAAAGAGATGATGGATAAAGATAATAAGTTTACTAAAAACTTTTAAAAATATGGAAAACCTCACTGAAAAAAAAATGATAAGAGCAAAACAAAAAGTGGAAGATATTAAAAAATTCTATAAACATCTAGTCTCATATATATTAGTAAATTTGTTTTTAACTTTTGTTTGGAGTTTTTCTTTCAAACTTTTTGGAGATTTTATTGTAAGTAATCAATTTGATGAAGATGGATTTAAGTATATTCCTTTTTGGTTAATTTGGGGAATTTTCTTAGTATTTGATGCTCTTAAAACGTTTGATATTCTTAATTTTCATGGAAAAGATTGGGAAGAAATAAAAATTGAAGAATTTATGAAAGAAGAAAAATAATTACAAAGTTACATAGTCGTGAAGGCGCATTTTTTTTACCAACAACCAACAACCAACAACAAAACAATGAACGTATTAATTATTGAGGATGAAAAGCCAGCTGCAAGAAGATTAAGTAGAATGTTAGCAGCTTTAGATATTGAAGCAAAACAAATGTTACATTCTGTTGAAGAGTCTTTAAATTGGTTGCAAAATAATGAACATCCTGATTTAATATTTTTAGACATTCAACTTTCTGATGGTTTATCCTTTGAGATTTTTGAAGAAATTGAAGTAAAATCTGCTATTATTTTTACAACAGCTTACGACGAATATGCGCTAAAAGCCTTTAAATTAAATAGTGTAGATTATTTGCTGAAACCTTTAGATGAGGACGAATTAAAAGTTGCTGTAGATAAGTTTAAAGAAAATCAACCAAAACAATCGGATGTGCAGGTAAATATTGATGATATTAGAAAGTTATTGATCAATCCTGTTGATAGAAAGTTTAAAAAGCGTTTGTCAATTAAAGTTGGTCAACATATAAAAATTATTCCTATTGATGATATTGAGTGCTTTTTTAGTGAAAATAAATCAACCTACATTCACACTTTAGAAAAGCGAAATCATTTGCTAGATAATTCTTTAGAAAATTGGGAAGAGCAACTAAATCCAGAACATTTTTTTAGAGTAAATAGAACTTTTATTGTGCATATAAATGCCATTAAAGATATTATCTCATACACAAATTCTCGATTAAAATTAATTTTAAACTCTTATTCTGAAACAGAAATTATTGTGAGTAGAGAGCGTGTAAAAGATTTTAAAAGTTGGATTGACTAGTTTGTATTATTAAATAAAAAACAAAATATGACTTTATTAGAAGCGCAAAAAGACATGAGAAATTCTTATTTTGGTGGAGCTCCTGGAGCTTTCGTATCAGGATTTGTTTGGTTAGCCTCAGGAATTACTGCCTTAATAAATACACAAAAAATAAGTGTATTAGTCTTCTTTTTCGGAGGAATGATAATTCATCCTTTAGGAATGGCATTATGTAAAGCTTTAAAACGATCAGGAAAACATAAAAAAGAAAATCCTTTAGCTAATTTAGCTTTAGAAAGTACAATTCTATTATTTATTGGTCTTTTTATAGCATACTCTATACTTCAAATTCAAGCCAATTGGTTTTTTTCTATTATGATTTTAATTATTGGTGCACGATATTTAATATTTAACTCTCTTTATGGAAATAAAATATATTGGATTTTTGGAGCAGTTTTAATTTTAGCAGGGGTATTAGGAATATTATTTAGTAAATATTTTTATTTGATAGTAATTGTTGGCGGAATAATTGAAATTATATTTTCATTAATTATTTTTTATTTAGAGAAAAAAACAAAATAAAACTAGTTATTTTTCTCTAAATTAAGGCTAACTTGTTGTTTTTAATGTAGTTATTTTTTGGTGATTATACAGAAAATTTCTATGAGTATTTCCAAGCAAATTGAGTCAGAAATTAAATCGACTGTTTTGATTTTTCTAAAATTGAAAATTATAAAGAATCTTTTATGGTAGAAGTAGCTTAGAAGATTCAAATACTTGACTCAAATACTATTTATTGTTTTATAGTTTTTAATATGGAACTTATTTGAATTCTAAAGAAAGTGATTTTGTGATTAATCAATATTTAACTGTTTTAAAATCAGATTTATATAGAATATATTTTTTAGAATGCGTAAAAGAGTTTAAAAATTGGATTGGCTAACTTAGTTGTTTTTAGTATTAAATTTAAATTACCAATAACAATTTAACTTTTTTCTAATTGTATTTTCTATAACTTCGCCAACTAATTTTATACAATAATTGTGCTTAATTTAGTTTGATATTGTATTCTTTAAAAAATTACTACATGAAAAATAGATTCATTTTCTTATTAACAATACTTCTTTTAATTACCGGGTGTTCTAAAAATGAACAGATTAAGATTGTTACATCCGAAGAAAAAAATCTAACTATATTTTTTATTAATGATCAACATGGTCAATTAGATAATTTTTCTAAAATTAAACATATTATAGATTTAGAAAAGCAAGAAACAAATGTTTTAACAGTTTGTAGTGGCGATATTTTTTCTGGAAATCCGGTTGTAGATAATCATCCGCAGAAAGGTTTTCCTATGATTGATCTTATGAACCGAGTTGGATTTGATGTTTCTGTACTTGGAAATCACGAATTTGATTATGGAGAATTAATATTAACAGATAGAATGAGTCAAGCTAATTTTGATTGGGTTTGTGCTAATGTAGATATGTCAAACTCTAGTATTCCAGATCCTTTTGAATATAAAACATTAAGTGTTGAAGATATAAAGGTTACTTTTTTAGGTTTGGTAGAAACCAACGGAAGTGATACACAAACAATTCCATCAACACATCCTTGGAGAGTTCAAAATCTTAGTTTTGAACGACCAGAAAGTGTAATCACTCAATATGCAGATATTAAATCGAAAGAAGATTCTGATGTATATATAGCTTTAACGCATCTTGGTTTTAACACAGATTCTCAAATTGCTGAACAATATCCTTATTTTGATTTGATTATTGGAGGTCATTCTCATCAGGAAATAAATACAACAATTAATAACATTCCAATTTTTCAATCTGGAGCTAATTTAAATAATCTAGGAAAAATAGAATTGACAATTAAAGACAAAACTGTACAAGAAATAAATTATGAATTGATAGATTTAAATGCTTACTCTAAATATGATGCAGATTTAAAAGCAATTATCGACGATTATAATGATTTGCCTTATTTAAATGAAATTATTGGTTTTTCTCATTTGTATCATTATAAATCTCAAGTTGGTTGTTTTTATACGGATGCTTTAAAAGGAGCTATGAATGTTGATGTTACTTTTCAGAATACTGGTGGCGTTCGTTCTACGTTAAATGAAGGAGATATTACAAATAGAGAGATTTTTGAAATTTCTCCATTTAACAACGGAACCGTTATATATGAAATGACTGTTGCTGAAATTAAAAATTTTCTAAAAGGCGCTGGTTCTGGTTTTTATTTTTCTGGAATTAATATTGAGCAAAATGGAAATTATATAGAAATTAAAGATTTAAATAATAACACAATTCCAGATGCTACTATTTTAACTATTGGTACAAATGATTATATTCCAGCAGTTTATGAAGATTATTTTCCAGCTAATGGAAAGGTACAATTGTTAACAGCAGCAGAAACAATATTATCTTACTTAAACAATTATAACGATCAAGTTAATTACCCAAATTGCAATCATTATTTTAGATATCAATAAAACCAAAGTTCCTTACTTTTTTTAATTGATTATAATTCTAATTTTGCACTTTTTAAAGAAACAGAAATTATAGTACCTATAAAGCATTTAAACATTTTAGGAGTTGTATTTAGTAATGTGTTAATTTAAATTTAAAGCAAACATAAAACGTAATATTTTGTGTTTAAACTTATTTTCTTATAAATTCGCTTGCTTCTAAAATAATTTATAACGACGTTTTGTCTTCGTTATTCTTACCGAAAATAAAAAATGAAAAAAGTAATAATATTCTTAGTTGTAGTTTCTTTTATGAACTGTAGTAATAATGATAACGATTCTGAAAATGAAGTAGCTATTAATCTAGTAACAGGAATTAATTTAGTAGACACTTTTGGTTCTAAAACTGGTGAATTAGGAAATCCTAATAAATTTAATAACAATAACTTTGTTTTTTACCCAAATCCATCTGTTGATTTATTAAATATAAAATCAGTAGAAAAAATTTCGAAAATTTGGATAACTTCTGCAAATTCTTCTAAGAAATATCTACAAACTGATTTTAATTCGATATTAAATTCTGATTTATATATTGAAGACGAAATAGAATCTAATGCAAAATTAAAATTTATCGACTTAAATTCATCTGAAATAAAAATAGATTTGATTAGTTTAGAGATTGGTTATTACAGAGTTTTTGTGAAGATAAATGAAAGTATATATTGGGAAAATATTTTTGTAGGTGTTAATAATGCAGAAATAGATGATTTAATAAATTACTGGAAGTAATAACTTTATGTGGCTTGTTTCTTTGCTTTTTTAATATAAAAGACTTAAATCAAAACCTAGTTATTCATTAAAAATTAAAAACTTTCATTTTTTACTCAATAATAAACCTAACTTTGCACCTTCTTAAAAAAAAAGGCAATTGCTTTTTAGTAGCAATTGTACAAAAAACAATCCATGAATATTTACAAACAAATTGAGGCAGAAATTAAAGCTGCTTCAAATATCGTTATTACAGCACACAAATCTGCCGATGGAGATTCCGTTGGTTCCTCTTTAGGATTACTTTATTTTATAGAAAAATTAGGAAAAAAAGCAATGGTTTGTCATCCTGATAAAGCACCAGATTTTTTAGATTGGTTAGATACTTCTGCTATTATTTTAATGGATGAAAATCCGGAAGAAGTAACATCAGAAATGCAAAAAGCAGATTTAATTTTCTCTTTAGATTACAATGCAACCAATAGAGTAGGACCAGAAATGCAAGTTTTATTAGAAGAAGCAACTTGTAAAAAGATTATGATTGATCATCATTTAAATCCTGATGAGTTTCCTACAATTACAGTTTCGGAAACTACAGCATCTTCAACATCTCAATTAATTGTAGATTTAATAGAACAATCTGGCCATTTAGAGTTGTTGGACGAAAAAATAGGAACGCCTTTGTATTTAGGTATTTTAACAGATACTGGAAGTTTTAGATTTAATTCTGTAAAACCAAGAACGCACGAAGTTTTAGCCAAAATTTTAGCAGCAGGTGTAGAACATCATTTAATTCACGAAAAATTAAGCGACAATAATACAGAAACTCGTTTGCGTTTACAGGGGTATGCAATGAGCGAAAAATTAGAAATTTTATACGATCACAATGTGGCAATTATTTCTTTATCTAAAGAAGAACTAGCAAAATATCAATATAAAAAAGGAGATACAGATAGTTTGGCAAACTTGGTTTTATCTATAAAAGGAATGAAAGCTGCGATTGTTTTTACGGAAAGAGACGGAATTATGAAAATTTCTTTCCGTTCTAAAGGAGCAGAAAATGCAGTAAATTTTTTAGCTAAAGAACATTTTAACGGTGGAGGTCATGCAAATGCTTCTGGTGGAATGAGCGATTTAACTGTTGATGAAACTTTAGAAAAGCTAAAAGGATTGATTCCTGAATATTTTCCAAAAGGATAAGAATTGTTTAAACATAAAAAAAGGTGCTAACTTTATTATAAAGTCAGCACCTTTTTTATTTATTGTATTATAAAGCTATTCATCCTTCTTTTTAGGTTCTCTTTTTGCGTCTTTAAGCGCTTGCATTAGCATCCATTCTATTTGTCCGTTTGTAGAACGAAACTCATCTGCAGCCCATTTTTCAACGGCTTTCATCATATCTTCATTTATGCGTAAAGCAAAAGCTTTTTTCTTTGCCATGTTATTTTTTTACAAATTCAACAATTGTTGTAATTAGTTTTTCTGATAAAGGAAAATTAGCTGAATAATAAGAAGCTAAATTGTCTTCCTCTTTTTCTATGTTTTTTAAAACGTGATTCATATTTTTAATAATAACCAATTCTGCATTTGGTTTTGCATTTTTCAAGTTTTCTGCATCTTCAATTTTAACTTGTAAATCTTTATCGCCATTTATAATTAAAGTAGGAATCGTAATTTTTTTAATTTCTTCTGTAGGATTTATTTGCATCCATTCGTATAAAAATTCTTGATTTTGTTTTGCAAAAATACTGATCAAAAACGGATTTACAGTTTCAATTTTTCCTTTCGCTTTTAAAGTGTCAAATTGCTGTTGAGCAGCTTCTCCTAAAGTAGGATTATTTTTACCAATTTGTTTTACAATCGTTTTATCAATCGTTTCTCCGGCACCTGCAAGAGAAATATATTTATCAATATTTTTTGACGCCAACATAGCAATTAAAGAACCTTGACTATGACCAATTAACGTGATTTTTGTAAAACGTTTGTCTTTTTTAAAATGATTTACAATTACATCAATATCTAAGGCAAAATCAGTAAATTTTGTATCTTTTAAATACTTGCTATTATTTTTATTGGCTGTTCTCTTATCAAAACTAAAAAAAGCGATGTTTTCTTTGTTAACTGCTTCTCTAAATTGTTGAATATAATTTGGTTGATTTCCGTTTCTATCAACAACACCAGAACCGTGAACCCAAATAATTAAAGGTGCATTTTCCTCAGAGAAAGTTAAAGTTCCAGGAAGTTCAATTGCATCGTTCTTAATTGTAATTTCTTCGGATTTTATTTGCCCGAAAGAAACTAAAATTCCGAAAATGGAAACGATTAGGTAGGTAATAACTCGTATCATATTATTTTATTTTGATAGGTTTCTAAAACACTTTTTGCTTCAGCTTCTTTTAGTGTTCCTATAAGTAATTTATTTCCGTTTTTAAATTCAAGTTGAATACCAATATCACCAGAAATGTTCAATGCTTTTCCTTTGCCTTTATTGCCAAAAAAGCCACTTCTAAAACCCCAACCACCAAATTCTGAAAGAGGTAAATAAGTTCTAACTCTTGCTGCTTTTATTTCTGACCATTTAATAGTTTTTAAAGAAAAATGAATAGGATAAAACTGATAATGAATCCCAATTTCATCAATTTTTGTGGTTAATTTAAAGAGGAAAATCAGAATTGAAAAACACAACATTACAAAGGTGAATACGAGTAATCCAGTATCAGACATTGGTTGATCTCCAAAAGGTTTTTTTAAAAATATTTGCTGTACAATTCCGTAAATTCCAAAACAAAGTGGACCAATAAGAGCAATTATCAGAATAATTATTAGCCAACTTTGCGTAAAACGTTGTTCTTCTTTAAATACTTTCATTTTAGCGGTTTTTTTCTCTTTCTAAAACAATATTTGACCAGTTTGGAGCAATATTTATTACATTCCAACCTTCTCTTGCATACTGATTTAAATTGTCTTCCATGCTTTGTAAACGATTTCTAAAACTTAATTTTGGTTGTACTACTTTATATTCTTTCATGTTAATTTTATTTTTTGTTAACTGAATTTAATGACTTAAAGTTCCTGCATTTACAACAGGCGAAGCTTCTTTATCTCCACATAAAATAACTAATAAATTACTAACCATTGCAGCTTTTCGTTCTTCATCAAGTTCAACAATTTGTTTTTTATTTAGTTCATTTAGCGCCATTTCTACCATTTCAACTGCACCCTGTACAATTTTATGTCTTGCAGCCACAATTGCAGTTGCTTGTTGTCTTTTTAACATAGCAGAAGCAATTTCTTGCGCGTACGCTAAATAACCAATTCTAGCTTCTAAAACTTCAATTCCTGCAATCGATAAACGTTCGTCAATTTCTTTTTCTAAAGCTTCAGAAACTTCATTTACGCTAGAACGTAACGTAATATCTTCATCGTGGCCTTCATCAGCAAAATTATCATAAGGATACATACTAGCTAATTTTCTAACAGCTGCATCTGTTTGTACACGTACAAAATTTTCGTAATTATCAACATCAAAAGCAGCTTTATAAGTATCTGTAACTCTCCAAACTAAAATCGTAGAAATCATAATTGGATTTCCAAGTTTGTCATTTACTTTTAAACGTTCACTGTCAAAATTACTTGCTCTTAAAGAAATTGATTTCTTTCTAAATAAAGGATTTGCCCAATACAAACCATTGTCTTTTATGGTTCCTACATATTTACCAAAAAGTAAAATAACTTTTGATGTATTCGGATTCACTAAAATAAAACCGAAAAATCCTATAAAACCTATTATTGAAGCTGGAAGAAAGATTGGATTCTCTTTAATAAATGATGTTGCTATTCCGCCAAAGAATAATACTAAAACTACTAATAACATTAAATAACCATTTGCTGGTTTAATTATTTTTTCTGATTTCATTTATGTTTAGATTAAATTGATATTATTTTGATATCACAAAGATATAGGATATTTTTTAATATTTACAAATTATTAAGTATTATTTTTTATACTTTAGCTGAAAATTAATTTTAAAATATTTAAAATGAAAATCAAATTACTTTTATTGATTCCGTTTCTTTTTTTTATGAAATCCTCTTCGGATGACGCTTATTTTTGGGGAAAAAACGGGCATAGAGTTACAGGTAAAATAGCAGAAAAATATCTAACAAGAAGAACTAAAAAACGTGTTGATAAAATACTAAAAGGACATAGTTTGGCTTTTGTATCTACATTTGCAGATGAAATAAAATCTGATAGAAAATACAGTAAATATTATCCGTTACATTATGTAAATATGGATTTAGATCAAACCTATGAACAAGCAGAAAAAAATCCACAAGGAGATTTAGTAACAGGAATTAATGAGTCAATTGCTATTTTGAAAGATAAAAATAGTACAGACGAAGAGCAGAATTTTCATTTAAAAATGTTAATTCATTATATTGGCGATTTACATCAACCTATGCATATTGGGCAAAAGGAAGATAAAGGTGGTAATACTATTCAAGTTCAGTGGTTTGGAAACGGTGCAAATTTACACAGTGTTTGGGATAGTAAAATGATTGATGATTGGGAAATGAGTTACGTAGAATTGGCTGAAAATGCAGACGATTTGTCAAAAAAACAAATTGAAGCAATCGAAAAAGGGACAATTATTGACTGGGTAAATGAAGTACATGCAATTACAAAAGAAGTATATAATTCAGTAAAAGTAGGTGAAAATTTACGTTATAAATATTCTTACAATCATTTTGCAACTGTAAGAACACAATTACAAAGAGGTGGAATTCGTTTGGCAAAAGTGCTGAATGATATTTATAATTAACTACTTGTAAAACATTATTTTAAAACCTCATAAACTAGTTTGGTGAGGTTTTTTTGTTAATTAAGAGTTAATTATTTTAATCGAGTATTTAAAATAAGTATTTTTATTAAATGATAAAAAAAACAATTTTTATTTTTTTGTTTTCTGTTGGTTTTGTTTCTTGTAAAAAAGAAGTTGTAAAAGAAACGAACACGCAAAAAGTAGCAGAAGTAATATTAGTTAAAACGTATAATTACAGTGAGTTAAAACCTTTTTTAGAAAAGAAGGATGATAAGATTTATGTAATAAATTTTTGGGCAACTTGGTGTGCTCCTTGTGTAAAAGAATTACCTTTTTTTGAAAAAATTAAACAAAAATATGCAGATAAAAATGTGGAGGTTTTATTGGTGAGTTTAGATTTTCCAAAACAAGTTGAAAAGAAATTAATTCCTTTTATTAAAAAGCATAAAATACAATCTGAAGTTGTTTTATTAGATGATGTTAATGAAGATGTTTGGATTAAAGCAATTGACGAAAATTGGAGTGGCGCTTTGCCAGCAACCATTATTTATAATAAAAATAACAGAAAGTTTTATGAACAATCTTTTGATTATGAAACTTTAGAAAGTGAATTACTAACATTTATCAATTAACAAATGAAAACAATTAAAACAGCACTAATTTTATCAGTATTTGCCTTTATAACAGTAGCTTTTACCGTAAAAACGGATGCTGGTTATAAAGTAGGTGATATAATTGAAGATTTTAAATTAAAGAATATAGATGGTAAATCGGTCTCTTTATCAGATTATAAAGAAGCAAAAGGTTATATCATTATTTTTACTTGTAATACTTGTCCGTTTTCTGTAGCAAATGAAGACAGAATTAACGATTTAGATGCAAAATATAAATCAAAAGGATTTCCTGTAATTGCTATTAATCCTAATGACCCAAAAGCTTCAAGAGGAGATGGTTTTGAAGATATGAAAATTCGTGCATCAGAAAAAGGGTTTACATTTCCTTATTTATTTGATGAAGGTCAAAAAGTGTATCCTAAATTTGGAGCGTCAAAAACACCACATGTTTTTATTGTGAGTAAAAAGGAAATGACAGTAGAATATATTGGTGCAATTGATGACAGTTCTAGAAACCCAGATGCAGTTACAGAAAAATATGTAGAAAATGCTGTTGATGCTTTATTATTAGGAAAAAAGATAGAAAAAACTGAAACAAGAGCAATTGGTTGTTCTATAAAAAGTGGTAAAAAATCTTAGAATAATTATTTTTGAGGTAATTTCTAATAAAGTGAGTAAGTATGGTTATTGTATTTTAACAATACATTTTTTTGTTTTTCTTACTTTTTGTTGCTTTTAAAGTGTAATTAATAATATTTGCCAATACATTACCTATACATAGTTCTATTATTTTCTATATTTTATTATATTTAACGTAATTTAGTAACCAAACATTACGTAACAAAATATGTATAGAGTTATTTATTCCTTTATTTTTTTTTTAGTAACTAATTTAACGTTTTCTCAAGAGCTACCGCCAATAAATATTTTTTCTGCAGAAAATTATGGAGCGGCCAATCAAAATTGGGCAATTACCCAAGCATCTAATAAGTTTATTTATGTAGCTAATAATGAAGGGTTATTGGAGTATAATGGTGCAAGTTGGCAGTTATATCCTACACCAAACGAAACAATAATGCGTTCTGTTAAATCTTTTAAAGATAAGATTTATACCGGTTTTTACATGGATTTTGGTTTCTGGAAAAAAAATGACTTTGGTCTTTTAGAATTTAATTCAATTGTAAAAGAACACGATATTAAAATGCTAGAAGATGAGCAAATCTGGGAGATTTTTGAGCTAGATGGTTGGATGATATTTAAATCTTTAGAAAGAATTTATTTATATAATATAAAAAAGAATACAGTAAAAATTATTAAGTCAGAAAGTAGAATTCATAAACTTTCTATAGTAGATGAAATTATCTATTTTCAAGAAAATGATAGAGGAGTTTTTAGAATAGAAAATGGAATTGCTAAGTTAGTTTCTGACGACCCAGTTTTAAAAAATAATAGGATAGTAGATTTTTTTGTCAAAGATGATAAACTACTTATTTTAACACAAAAAGAAGGCTTTTTCTTTTTAGAAGGTAAAGTGTTAATTCCGTGGAAAATACCTGCTGATCAATTTTTGTCAGACAAGACTATTTATAGTGCAAGTCATTTAAAAAACGGAAATTTTGCTTTGGGATCAATTTCTAGTGGATTAGTATATCTTAGGGAAAATGGTGAATTAGATTATCATATTACACAAACTTTAGGTTTAGGAAATAACACTGTTTTAAGTGTTTTTGAAGATATTGATAATAATATTTGGTTAGGTTTAGATAGCGGAATAAATTCTATAAATTTTAAATCTCCTTTTAAATTATTTGTAAAAAAGAATAATTTTTGGGGAACAATTTATGCCTCAATAGTTTATAAAGATTATTTATATATAGGCACAAATCAAGGCTTATATTATAGAGAAAAAGATTCTGATAATGCTTTTAGTTTTGTTACAAATACTCAGGGCCAAGTTTGGAACCTACAAATAATAAATAATACTTTGTTTTGTAGTCATGATTTTGGTACATATATAATTAATAATAATAAAGCAGAATTAATAAAGGGTGTAGTAGGAACTTGGGGGTTAGAGAAGATTAATGAAACGACTTTATTACAAGGTAATTATGAGGGTTTATATATTTTAACTAAAGAGGGTTCGTCTTGGAAATTGAGAAATAAAATAGCAGGATTTTCTAATTCTAGTAGGTATTTTATCTTAACCGATAAAAATAAAATATTTGTAAATCATGAGTATAAAGGGGTTTTTAAATTAGAAATTGATAAAGATTTTAGAACAGTTTTAAAAATTAGTAAAGACAAATCTGTAGAAAAGGGAATACATTCAAGTTTAATAAAATATAATAAAGATATTTTTTATTCGTCTAAAAAAGGAGTTTATAAATATGAAGCAGCAAAAGATCAATTTATATTAGATTCTATTTATAGTAAGTTATTACCTAAAGATGTTTTTTTATCGGCTAAATTATTATATGATAAACCTACTAATAAGCTGTGGTCTTTTACTAAAGAGGATATTCGTTATTTTACTCCAGGAAAATTAAGTAATAAGCCAAAATTAGAAATTATACCTATAAAAGGTTCTGTTCATAAAGGAGCTACCGGTTTCGAAAATATTTTATATTTAAATGATAAGAAATATTTGATTGGTACTTATGATGGTTATTTAGTTGTTGACTTAAATAATGTTATTCAACCAAAGGATTTTTTGGTTAGTATCAATAGAATTTATAATAATGAGTTAGATAAGCCGCAAAATAAAATTAGTTTATTAAAGAAAACGGCTTTTAAGAGTAGTGAAAATAATTTTGAATTTTTTTATAGTGTTACAAATTTTAATAAAACGTCATCTGTAAATTATCAATATCAATTAGTTGGTTTTAATGAGAAATGGAGCAAGCTATCAAATTCTAATTCACTTTTATTTGAGAATTTACCACCAGGAAATTATACATTTAAAGTACGAGCTTTAGTAGATCAAAAGGTAAGTGAAAATGTAGCAAAATATGCCTTTGAGATTGATAAACCTTGGCATTTAGGTAGCTTTATGGTTATTGTTTATGTTTTATTGTTTATCTATTTAGGGTATATTACAAATGTGTTGCATCGTAAATATTATAGAAATCAAAGAGAAAAATTATTAGAAAAAGCTCAAAAAGAATTAGAATTACAGGAGTTAGAGAACTCTCAAAAAATAATTAAGCTTAATAACGAAAAATTAAGAAATGATATTGAAGGTAAAAATAGAGAATTGGCTACTTCTACAATGAGTATCATTAGAAAAAACGAATTTTTAAGTTCTATAAAAACAGAATTAGTTTCCGGGGGAAAAGATAGTTTAAATAAAGTTGTTAAAATTATTGATAAAAATTTAAACAATACAGATGATTGGAAAATGTTTCAAGAGGCATTTAATAATGCAGATAAAAAGTTTTTAGATAAAATAAAAACGAAGCACCCAGAACTTACTCCAAACGATTTAAGGTTATGCGCCTATCTTAGGCTAAACTTATCGTCTAAAGAAATAGCACCACTTTTAAATATTTCTCCAAGAAGTGTAGAGGTAAAACGTTATCGATTGCGAAAAAAAATGAATTTACCTCATGATGAGAACTTAACAAGCTACATCATTGAAGTGTAGTACCTTATCAACCTTTAAAAACACCTATACAATACCACAACATTTACTGTTTTTTTTGCTTTATATTAAATTTTAATGTTTCTTTAACATTAGACGTAATAAGGGTTTATATGTGTTTTTTTGTTATGTATGTTTTTTGTTGCGGTTGTTTTTAATGATTCAGTAAAAAAAGATATCTATTTTTACATTATTATTAACTAAAACATTATTCATGAGAAAAAAAGGTTCATTACTACTCTTTATGTTTATTAGCTTTTGGGCTACAGCTCAAACATTAAACGTAAAAGGTGTTGTAAAAGATGCGGCAACTGGAGATGCATTGCCAGGAGTAAGTATAATTATTAAAGGTACAACTACAGGTACACAAACTGATTTTGATGGGTTATACAGTTTATCAAAAGTAGCAAAAGGATCTGTATTAGTATTTAATTATTTAGGATATAAGAAAAAAGAAGTTATTGTAAATGAAGAAACAATAAATGCTTCTTTAGAAGAATCTGCAGAATCTTTAGATGAGATTGTTGTAGTTGGTTATGGTTCACAAAGAAAAGAATTAGTTTCTGGAGCGTTTTCTAGTATTAGCTCAGAAAAAATTGCCGAAGCAAATCCTACTAGAATTGAAGAAGCTTTAAAAGGTAGCGCTGCAGGTGTCCAAGTTACGGCAAATTCTGGTTCTCCAGGAGCTTCTTTAAATATTAGAATTCGTGGTGTAACTACAAATGGAGATAATAGTCCATTAGTAATTGTAGATGGTGTTAATATTGGTTCAGATTTAAGTATTATTGATCCGAATGATATTGAAAAAATGGATATTATTAAAGATGCGAGTTCTGCAATTTATGGTGTGCAAGCAGCAAATGGAGTTATTTTAATCACTACAAAAGGAGGTAAATTAAATAGAAAAACAAAATTTTCTTTAAATTCTTACATTTCTTTTCAAGAAGCTTCAAACAAATTAGATTTAATGAATGCATCAGAATATGCAATTTATGTTAATGAAACAGAAGTTGCAGATGGTAACCAAATTCCATTTACTAATATAAGTAGTTATGGAGTTGGTACAGATTGGCAAGATGCATTATTTACAACTTCACCAATTGTTAGTCATACATTAGGTGCAACTGGAGGATCTGATAAAGTAACTTATGGTTTTAGTGCTAGTTACTTTAATCAAGAAGGGATTATTGCTCCTGAAAAGTCTAATTTTAATAGGTTTACCCTAAAAAATAATTTAGGTATAGATTTAACAGATAAATTAAAGCTTAATACCTTTTTATTATATACTAACATTAAAAATAGAAGTATTAATGAATCTGGTAGAGGTTCTACTTTATACTATGCATTAAATGCTTCTCCTCTAACATCTATTTATGATGGTACTGATGGTACAGGTCCTTCAGGAGGATTTTCCTATATAGCAGATAATCAAGGTTCAGAAATTGTAAATCCTTTAGCGTTAATAGATAATACTAATAACGTTACGAGAACTAACAGGTTTACAGGAAAAGTAGAATTAGTTTATAATGTACTTGAAAACTTAAAAGCTACAAGTCGTTATAATTTTAATTATTCAGATGTAGTAAATAGACAATATTTTCCAATAAGCTATTATGGTGCAGGTAAAGTTGTAAATAGTGTAAATTTAGAAGGTGGAGCTTTTGATTTGGATAGAAATGACAACGGAACGACTGATGTTTTTAGTACTGTTTATGAAAATAATCAAAATTATTACGATTTTACTTTTGAAAACTTTATAGACTATAACTTTTCAATAGAAGATAAACATAATTTTAATGTTTTAGCTGGTACTTCTTTAAGAAGCGAACAATTTTATGGTGCGTATGCAACTGGTTTCTTAACTGTAAGTGCAGATAGAGATAATTGGAGTAATGCTTATTTGTTTAATACACAGTCTTTTATTTATGATGAAGCATTAGATGTTGATGGAAATATAGATTCAGACAATACTTTAAGACAAAACAACAATGCGTCAACAGGTGTTCTTGAAGATAGATGGTATTCATTTTTTGGAAGAATTCAATACGATTATGAAAGTAGATATCTTTTTTCTGCAATGTTAAGAAGAGATGCTTCTACAAGATTTGGTCCAGATAATAGATTTGGGTATTTTCCTTCTGTTTCTGCAGGTTGGGTAATAAATAAAGAAGAATATTTCAATGTTAAAGCTATCGACAGATTAAAGTTAAGAGCAAGTTGGGGTATAACAGGTAATGATAAAATAGGTAGTTATAGATACTTAGGATTTTTACAAGGAACAAACGGAAGTGAAGCTTCTTATTCTTTCGGTAATAATCTATATTATGGTAACGCAATAGGAGCGCTAGCTAATCCAGATTTACAATGGGAAACAAACAAGCAACTAAATTTAGGTTTTGATGTTAGCTTATTTTCTAATAAATTAGATGTTACTTTCGATTACTATAAAAAAAGAACAGAAAACTTATTATTAGTAGCTGATGTTTCTGGACTTGTTGGCGCTTCTGCACCAGGAAGTAGTGCGCCAGTAGTAAACGCAGGTACGATAGAAAATAAAGGTTTTGATGTAAGTATTAATTTTAATCATGAAATATCAGAAGATCTTAAATTTAGTTTAGGAGTTAATGCTACAACCGTTAAAAATAAAGCCATAGAAGTTAATAATGCTGCTGGTTTTTTCTCTGGCGGATTGTTTGATTTAGCTCAAACTACTTCTAGATTTCAAACAGGATTACCAATTGGTGTTTTCTACGGATTAAAAACAGATGGTATTTTTCAAAATCAAGCAGAAATCACTGCACATGCAACACAATCAGGAGCAAAACCTGGAGATATTAGATTTGTAGATGTAGATGGAGATGGTGTTGTAGAATTTGGTAGTAGTGATGATCAAACTGTTATAGGAAACCCAATTCCAGATGTTACTTTAGGTGCTAATTTAAACATAAACTATAAAAATTTCGATTTTGCTACTTCAATTTATGCATCAATAGGTAATGACGTTGCTAGAAGTTACGAACGTTTTTTAACATACAGCAATAAGCCAACATTATATTTAGATAGATGGGTTGGCGAAGGAACTTCTAATACAGTACCAAGAGCAACAACTACTTCTACAGCAAATACATTGTTTTCAGATTTTTATGTAGAAGATGGATCGTATTTAAGAATTCAAAATGTACAAGTAGGGTATTCTTTACCTGCAGGTGTTTTAGAGAAATTAAATATGGATAAATTAAGAGTGTATTTTGCTGTAAACAATTTATATACGTTTACTAAGTATAGTGGTTATAATCCTGATGTTTCTAACTCGAGTCCTTTAGGAGCAGGTGTAGATTTAGGTCAATACCCACAAACACGCACATTTACAACAGGAGTTAACCTATCATTTTAAAAAAAAAATAGATATGCAAAATAAAATAACAAAAATAATTACACTTTTGGTTTTAGCCTTTAGCTTTAACGCTTGTGATGATTATTTAGACATAACAAAAGAAGGAGAACAAAGTTCTGAAAACTTTTTTAATAGTCAGCAAGACTATGAAGACGCACTAATTGGTGTTTATGACCTTTTAGGAACCAATTATTTAAATCATATTTTAGGAGAAATAGCTTCTGATAATGCATATTGTGGAGGAGAAAGACCAGATGATGTAACAGATTGGCAACAAATAGATGATATGATTCATACTCCAGATAATGAAGCTTTGCGTAATGTTTGGAAATGGATGTATGCAGGTATTAGTAGAGCAAATTATATAGTAGAGTTTCAAGACAAAGTAGATTTTTCTAGAAAACCAGAATTATTAGCAGAAAATTTATTCTTAAGATCTTACTACTATTTTGAATTGGTGAAATTTTTTGGTGATGTTCCTCTTTTTACAGAAAATAGAGTAAGTGTAGCAGATTCCCAATCAGCAGAAAGAACAGCAAAAGCAGATGTTTATGCTAAAATTGAAGCAGATTTAACAGCGGCAATACCAAATTTACCATGGGTACAAACTCAACCAGGTAGAGCAACAAAAGGTGCTGCATTAGCTTTATTAGGTAAAATTTATTTATTTGATAAAAAGTATGATGAAGCTGCTACTGAATTTCAAAAAGTAATTTCATCAGGTCAATATCAGTTAGTAGCAGACTATAGTACAATTTTCTTAAATAATAATGAAAATAATTCAGAATCTGTTTTTGAAATTCAATATTCTATTGGTGTAGAAGGAGCAAGTTATGATTTCTTAGAAGGTTCAGAAGGTAATGTAGCTGCAGGTTTTATGTCGCCAAGATTTACAGGAGACAGAACTAATTGGGCGCCGTATGATGATGGTAATACATTTAGTACACCAGTACAAGCATTAGTAGATTTATATGTTGCCGGAGATTCAAGATTAAACCCAACTATTTTTAATATGTCAGATTTTGTTGCAGCAAATCCAGCAGTAACTTTTGATACTAGAAATGAATATACAGGTTATTATAATCATAAATATATGGTATATCAGGAATCAAACTTAGGAGATACTAGAATTACTCATGGTAATAACTATAGAGCAATTCGTTATTCAGATGTTTTATTAATGGCAGCAGAAGCAAACTTATTAGCATCAGCTCAAAAGAATAATCCTCAAGATTTATTAGATGAAGTTAGAGATAGAGCTTTTGGAGATTCAGACCATAGAGTTACAGCAAATCTGGATAACATTTTGTTAGAAAGAAGATTAGAGTTAGCAGGTGAAGGTCATCGTTTTTTCGATCAAGTAAGAACAGGTAAAACAATTACCATTTCTGGTTTTAAAACAGAAAAAAACGAATTATTTCCAATACCAAGAATAGAAATTGAATTGGCAGGAAATAGATGGTGTCAAAATAAAGGATATGCAACATCTACATGTTCAACAAATTAAAATAATATAGATATGAAAATAATTAATAAAATAACAAAAGTATTTATCATTATTTTAATGATATATGCTTGTACAGATGATGATAATTTAAGTTTTTTAGATAATATTCCTGCTCCATCTAATGTGTCTGCTGTGTTTAATATTACACAAGATAATACAGGTGTAGTTACTATAATGCCAGTAGCAGAAGGTGCAACTGTTTTCGATATTTATTTTGGAGATGGAACAGTAGAACCAGAAACGATAAATCAAGGAAATGCTATTGAACACACATATTTAGAAGGTACTTATCAAGTAAAAGTAGTAGCTTCTAACATTAAAGGAGATACAGTAGAAATAACAGAAGAATTAATGGTTTCTTTTAAAGCACCAGAAAATTTAGTTGTTAGCATAGAAAATGATGCTGCAATTTCTAAACAAGTTAATGTAACTGCTACAGCAGATTTTGCTACTGTATATGAATTTTATTCTGGCGAAGATGGTGTTACACAGCCTGTAGTTACCAGTAATATTGGTGAAGCGGTTTCTTATGTTTATGCTAATCCAGGTATTTATGCTATTAAAGTAGTAGCAAAAGGTGGTGCTGTTGATACAACAGAATATGCAGCAGATTTTGAAGTTACAGAAATTTTAGCTCCTATAATTTCTGCAAGTATACCATCAACTCGAGAAGATGAAGATGTAATTTCTATTTTTAGTGATAAGTATACAGATATTGCTGATACAGATTTTAATCCAAATTGGAGTCAATCTACTCTTTATAATGTTTATGATCTTAATGGAGATAAGATGATTCAGTATAGTAACTTAAACTATCAAGGTATAGATATTGGTTCAGAAATAGATGCATCATCTATGGAGATGTTACATATAGATATTTGGACTACAGATGCTACAAGTATAGATATTTTTCCACTACCAAATGGAGTTCAGCCTGAAGATGAAAGATTTGTGACTAAAACGTTAGTAGCTGATCAATGGAATAGTTTTGATATACCTATGTCAGAATTTACTAGTCAGGGTTTATCAGTAGATAAATTAAAACAATTTAAATTTGTAGGTTCTGGTACAATTTTTATTGATAATTTATATTTCTATAAACAAGGATCTGGAGTAATTTTTGATGATGGTTTACTTACAAATGGAGATTTTGAAAACGGTAGTGATTCTTGGCTTATAGGAGTAGATGATTCTACATCGGCACCAGTTGTTACCGAAGGTGGTAATACTTATTATTCTGTTGATGTTACTGCAGCAGGAAATTCTTATGATGTAAATACTAGTCAAAAAGTTGAAATTATACAAGGAAATACATATACCTTAACTTTTGACGCTTGGTCTAATGTTAACAGAGGAATTATTGCTGGTATTGGTCTTAGTAAAGATCCTTGGACTAATAAATCTGAAACTGTAAACATAACAACATCAAAAACTACATATTCTTTAACGTTATCTGCGGCAGAATTTGGAGCAACAGATGCAAGAGTTATTTTCGATTTAGGAGCAGAAATAGGTATTGTTAATATAGATAATGTATCATTAATAATTGGTACAGGAAATATAGTTGTTAATGGAGATTTTGAAAATGGAAGTGATTCTTGGTTAATAGGTGTAGATACATCTACATCAGCTCCTGTAGTTACCGAAGGTGGTAATACTTATTATTCTGTTAATGTTACTGCTGCAGGAAATGCTTATGATGTAAATGCAAGTCAGATACTTGAAATTATACAAGGAAATACTTATACTTTAACTTTTGATGCTTGGTCTGATGTTAATAGAGGAATTTTTGCAGGTATAGGTCTTAGTAAAGATCCTTGGACAAATACTGTAGAAACTGTAAATATAACATCAACTAGAACAACATATACACTTACACTTACTGCAACTGAGTTTGGAGCTGCAGATGCAAGAATTATATTCGATTTAGGTGCAGAAATAGGTATGGTTAATATAGATGACGTTTCATTATCTAGTAATTAGATTTAAACTTTTATTTATAAAAGATAACTTTATAAAAATATAAAAATGAAAAAAATAAAAAATATTTATATCGTATTATTTTCTCTAATTACTGTTTTCTACAGTTGTCAAGAAAATAAATATGAAGTAGGTGAAATAGTAGTACCATCTAACTTAGCTATTAGTTTAGAAGTGGTTGGTCAGGATGCTAGTAATCCTAATGGAGATGGAACTGGTTTTGTTGTTTTTACAGCAACATCAGATGACGTTATTAATTATCAATTCGATTTTGGTGACGGTAAAAAAGATGTAGAACCAACAGGTGTAATTACACATAGATATACAGAGGTTGGTGTTAATTCATATACAGTTATTGTAAATGCAACAGGTACTGGTGGTTTAAGCACTAGTACAACAATAGATGTTACAATATTTAGTTCTTTTTCCGATGTTGAAGCGGGTAACTTTTTAACAGGATCTGCTAGTGAAGAAGATTTTGGTAGTAGTAAAAAATGGTATTGGCAAGCAGACAAAGATGTACACGTTGGTTTAGGTCCAGTTACTGATGATTATGGAAATGGAGAATTTGCATATGAAGCTTGGTGGAATGGAATTAAAGCTTGGGATACAGAAAAAAGCTGTATGTATGATAATGAGTTTGTGTTTACAAGAACTGCAAACGGAATTACATTTGAACAAACTGTTGGGCCAGCATTTGTACCTGGTACATATGCAGATGTTTTAGGTGTTACTGGTGATACTTGTCAAGATGAAACAGTTGCTACTTCTATGTTTGGTGTTAAAACTGTTACAATGGTTCCTTCAGAATCTAAAGCTGCTACAGAAGGTACTTATAATAACGAACCTTATAGAGGTACAACTTTCGAAATTTCTGATGGTGGTTTTATGGGGTGGTTAGTAGGTTCTAGTACTTACGATATCATTTCAATTTCTAATGACGAATTAATAGTTAGAATTATTCAAGATGGAGATGGTTTTGCTTGGTATCATAAATTTACATCAACAAAACCAGTAGAAGGTGCTGTAAGTTATACTTACAATGACTTAGTTTGGGAAGATGATTTTAATACTGATGGAGCACCAGATGCTGCAAATTGGACCTATGATTTAGGTGCAGGTGGCTGGGGAAATGGAGAGGCTCAAACTTACACAAACGAATTAGAAAATGCAAAAGTAGAAAATGGTTCTTTAATTATTACAGCGAAAGCTGATGGTAGTGGAGGCTATACTTCTGCAAGATTAAAATCGGAAGGGCTTTATGATTTTACATATGGTAGAGTAGAGGTTAGAGCAAAATTACCAACTGCACAAGGTACTTGGCCAGCAATTTGGATGCTTGGTTCTAATTTTTCTACTGTAGGTTGGCCAAAATCTGGTGAAATTGATATTATGGAAATGACAGGTCAAGATAAAAATACAACTTTAGCTACTTGCCATTGGTTTGATGAAGCAAGCCAAACAAAAGCAGATTATGGAACAACAACTGCAATTACTAATGTAGATTCTGAGTTTCATTTGTATACTTTAGAGTGGACAGATACTGCTATTAAAATGTATGTAGATGGAGTTTCTTTTTATGAATTAACAAACAATTCAGATTTACCATTTAATGATGATTTCTTTTTAATTTTAAATGTAGCAATGGGTGGTACTCTTGGTGGTGATATAGATGCTGGGTTTACAGAAGATATAATGGAAATTGATTACGTAAAAGTTTATCAGTAATATTTTATTTTAATTAGGTTTAATAAGGTCAGTTTATATTGGCTGACCTTATTTTTTATTCTCAATTCAATTTTAGGTTTATAATAAATTCATAATTATGAAAAGTACTTTTATTGCCTTTTTTATCATTTTAATCACCTTAAGTTCTTGCGCGCAAAAAAATAATGTTGCTGTTGTAAGTAATGATCAAGGCGTTAAATTAAAGGTAAATGGAAAAGACTTTTTTATAAATGGGATGAATTGGGATTACTTCCCAATAGGCGCAAATTTCGAATACAGCCTTTGGAATCAATCAGAAGATTTTATAGAAAAAGCATTAGAATCAGAAATGAGTTTATTGCAAAAAATGGGCGTAAATACAATTCGCGTGTATTCAGGTATTCCACCAAAATGGATTACGCATATCTATAAACACTACGGAATTTACACAATGTTAAATCACTCTTTTGGTAGATATGGAAATACAATAAATAACCAATGGATTCCTGTTACAGATTACAGAAACCCAGAAACTCAAAAAGGTTTATTATCAGAAGTTACTAATATGGCTAAGGCTTATAAAGATACTCCAGGATTACTTTTATTTCTTTTAGGGAATGAGAATAATTATGGACTTTTTTGGGCAGGCTCAGAAACAGAAGACTTTCCTGATGATGAAAATCAAAAAAGAGAAATGGGCGAAAAAAGAGGAAGACCTATGTACAAGCTCTTTAATGAAGCTGCAAAATTGATAAAAGAAATTGATAATAATCATCCTATTGCAGTTTGTAATGGCGATTTATTATTTGCAGATATGTTTGCAGACGAATGCAAAGATGTAGACATTTTTGGTACAAATATGTATAGAGGTAAATCTTTTGGTGATGCCTTTGTAAGAGTAAAAAAAGAAATTAATAAACCTATTCTTTTTACAGAATTTGGTGCAGATGCTTTCAATGCAAAAACCAATGCAGAAGATCAGAAAATGCAAGCTTATTTTATGATTGAAAATTGGAAAGAAATTTATTTAAATGCAGCAAACTTGGGTAAAGCAAATAATTCAATTGGCGGATTTACATTTCAATTTAGTGATGGTTGGTGGAAATATGGGCAAACCAAAAACTTAGAAATTCACGATAATAATGCTTCTTGGTCAAGTCCTGGTTATCATTTCGATTTTACAGAAGGTAGCCAAAATATGAACGAAGAATGGTTTGGAATCTGTGCAAAAGAAACTCCAGATCAAGAAGGTTTTTATGTGCTAAAGCCAAGAGTGGCGTATTATGCAATTCAAGAAATACATCAACTAAATCCTTATAAAAAAGGACTTACAAAAGAGTTTATATCAAACTATTTTAAAAATATTCAGGCAAAACATACTGGTTTAATTAAAGAGTAAAAACAAATATCGATAGCCTAAAAATTATCAACAGAAAAAATCAATATAATAAAGAAAAAAATGAGCAAAACTGTTTCTTACAAAGACAATGTAAACTCGAATCCTAATACAGCTATAACAGGAGAGTTGGTAACTTTAGAAAACGAATCTTACTATAAAATATCGAATAGTCATACAATGCGTCCTTTTTTTATGACGATTGTTTCAGACTCAAATCACTGGATGTTTATTTCTAGTAATGGAGGTTTAACAGCCGGAAGAAAAAATGCAGAATACGCAATTTTTCCATATTACACAGACGATAAAATTACAGAACTTGCAGAAACTACAGGTTGTAAAACAATTTTTAAAATTGCTAAAAATAATAAAACTGTTTTATGGGAACCTTTTTCTGAAAGACAAGCTGGTTTGTATCACATCACCAGAAATGTTTACAAAAACGAATATGGTAATAAAGTAATTTTCGAAGAAATTAATCACGATTTAAACCTAACGTTTAAATATCAATGGAACTCTTCTGACCAATTTGGATTTGTAAGAAAAGCAAGTTTAATCAATAATACTGATGAAAACCTGGATATTTCTATTTTAGACGGATTTCAAGACATCATTCCTTATGGTGTAGGTTCAGACATACAAGGTATTCGAAGTAATTTGGTTGATGCCTATAAAAAGTGCGAATTAGAAGCAGAAGTTGGATTAGGTATTTATGCTTTAAGTGCTATTATTGTTGATAAAGCAGAACCAAGTGAAGCCTTAAAAGCCAATTTAGTGTGGTCTTTAGGTTTAGAAAATCCAACTTATTTATTATCCTCTTTACAAGTGAATAATTTTAGAAGAGGTTTACAACTTCAACAAGAAGTGGATATGAAAGCAGAAAAAGGCGCATATCTTATAAATGCTGATATTCATTTACCTAGTAATTCAGAAAAAAAATGGCTACAAGTTGCGAACGTAAATCAAACAGTTGCAGATGTTACTCGCATTTCTGAGTTGATAAAAACCAATGATAATTTAGAGGAACTATTACAAAACAATATTGAAGCAGGTACAAAAAACTTAATTAATTTAGTTGCTGCTTCTGATGGTTTACAGCTTTCTAATGATCCATTAATCAATACAAGACATTTTTCTAATACACTTTTCAATATTATGAGAGGTGGTATTTTTGATGATAATTATACCATAGAAAAAGACGATTTCACAACCTATTTATCAAAAGCAAACAAGCCATTATTTGCGGCTAAAAAAGAGTCTTTAGCAAATTTACCAGAAAAATTTACGCTAACTTTTATTAAAAATTTGGCAGAGAACGATGCTGATAAGGATTTTAAACGATTGTGTTTAGAGTATTTACCATTAAAATTTAGTAGAAGACATGGAGATCCAAGTAGACCTTGGAACAAGTTTTCTATCAATACAAAAAGTGAAATTGACGGTTCTAAAATTTTAGATTACGAAGGGAACTGGAGAGACATTTTCCAAAACTGGGAAACTCTTGCACATTCATATCCTCAATTTATTGAGAGTATGATTCACAAGTTTTTAAACGCCACTACTTTTGAGGGTTACAATCCTTACAGAGTTACAAAAGGTGGTTTTGATTGGGAAGTAATAGAAGAACACGATCCTTGGTCTTACATTGGTTATTGGGGAGATCATCAGATAATTTACTTGCTAAAATTCTTAGAGTTTATAGAAAAACATTATCCTTCTAAACTAGCAGAATTGTTTAATGATGACATTTTTGTGTACGCAAATGTGCCTTACATTATAAAACCGTATGCAGATATTTTAAAAAATCCAAAAGATACTATTGATTTTGATCATCAATTAAATGCAAAAATTGATGAAAAAAGAGCAGAAATTGGTGCTGATGGTGCTTTAATTTCAAATAAAAACAACAAGGTTCATAAGGTTAATTTAATAGAAAAACTTTTGGTTACAGTTTTGGCTAAAGTATCAAACTTTATTCCAGAAGGTGGTATTTGGTTAAACACGCAAAGACCAGAATGGAATGACGCCAACAACGCTTTAGTAGGTAATGGAGTGTCTATGGTTACCTTAAATTATCTAAGAAGATTTATTAATTTCTTTGAAGGAATTGTCGCAAATGCGGATGTAAGCGAAGTACAAATTTCTGATGAATTGGCTACTTTATTTGCAGAAATTGTAGAAACTTTAGAAAATAATGAAGCTATTTTATCTAGAAAAGTTACAGACAAAGAAAGAAAAACGGTTTTAGATGGATTAGGAAATCCTGCAAGCGAGTATAGAACTACGATTTATAAAAACGGATTTTCATCAAACAAAACCACAATTTCAAAAAGTGCATTAGCACACTTTTTAGAAATTACCAAAAGTTATTTAGAGCATAGTATTAGAGCAAACAAACGTTCAGATAATATGTACCATGCTTACAATTTAATGACTATCGAAAATGATGAAGAGGTTTCAATTTCGTATTTATCAGAAATGTTAGAAGGGCAAGTTGCAGCTTTAAGTTCTGGTTATTTATCGCCAAAAGAGGCCTTAGATTTATTAGATGGTTTAAAAGCATCTGCTTTGTTTAGACCAGATCAATACAGTTATATTTTATACCCAAATAAAGATTTACCAAGATTTACACAGAAGAATAATATTAGTGCAAATCAAGTTGAAAGTTCAAAATTATTACAACAATTAATTGCGGATAATAATATAGAAATTATTGAAAAAGACGTTTTAGGAAACTGTCATTTTAACGGAAATTTCAACAATGCAAACAGTGTAAAAGCTGCTTTAGCAAATTTATCAGAAGAATATTCTTCTTTAATTTCTGAGGATGAAAATACAGTATTATCAATTTTCGAAGATATTTTCGATCATAAATCGTTTACAGGTCGTTCAGGAACTTTCTTTGGTTACGAAGGTTTGGGCTCTATTTATTGGCATATGGTTTCTAAGCTTTTAGTTGCTGTACAAGAAAATTGTTTATTGGCTGTAAAACTTGGCGAAAGTGAAAAGGTAATTGGTAGATTATTAGACCATTATTATGAAATAAGTGCAGGTATTGGTGTACACAAATCACCAGAATTGTATGGTGCTTTTCCAACAGATGCTTATTCGCATACGCCAGCAAATAAAGGCGCTCAACAACCAGGAATGACAGGTCAAGTAAAAGAAGATTTACTAAGTAGATTTGGTGAATTGGGTGTCTTTGTAAAAGAAGGAAAAGTTGTGTTTAATCCGAGATTATTGAAGGTTTCTGAGTTTTTAAATGATGCTAAAGCGTTTACCTACATCAATGTAAATAGCGAAAAAGCAGCTTTAGATATTGCTAAAAATCAACTGGCTTTTACTTATTGTCAAGTGCCAATTATCTATAATTTATCAGATAAAAATACAATCGATGTTATTTTTAATGATGATAAAAAAGTTGTTTTTGATGGTCTTGAATTAGACAAAGAAACAAGTACAAAAATGTTTGATAGATCTAATGAAATTAACCATATAAAAGTATCGATAGTTAAATAAATTTGATGAAGATCAGCTATTTTATATATCTAATTTGTTCTTTTTTATTGATAGGATTTTCTTGTACAAAAGAAATAAAAATCAGTAAAGAAGATGTTATTGAGCAAAAAGTAGATTCTCTTCTAAAGTTAATGACTTTAGAGGAGAAAATCGGACAGATGTCGCAAATAAGGCATTTTGATCAAGCAGCAGATTCGCTCATAACTTCCAATTTTATTGGCTCAATAATTCATACTCAAGGGCCAAATCCGGGTAAAACTGCTTTAGAATGGCAAAATAGATTTTATGAGCTTCAAAAGAAAGCTTTATCAACGAGATTAGGCATTCCTTTGTTATTTGCAGTTGATGCTGTGCACGGACAAAATACTTTTGATGGAGCTACTATTTTTCCTCATAATATTGGTTTAGGAGCCACAAGAAATGAAAAATTAGTAGAAGAAATAGCGAGAATTACAGCTATAGAGAGTCAAGCTACTGGTTTTAACTGGGTGTTTTCGCCCTGTGTAGCCATTCCTTTTAATGAAAAATGGGGAAGAGTTTATGAAGCTTTTTCAGAAAGCACATCACTAACTGAAAAGCTTACAAAAGCTGCTGTAAATGGGCTTCAAGGTAATTTAGAGAATTCCAAAACAGTATTGGCAACAGCCAAACATTTTATTGGTGATGGAGCTACAGATTTTGGTAGAGAAGGAGGTAATACTTCTTTATCAGTAAAAGAAATAGAAACCTATTTGTTGCCACCATATAAAGTTGCAGTTCAAGAAAATGTAGGTGCAATTATGGCTTCTTTTAATACAATTTCTGGTATTTCTATGCACGCTCACAAAGCACTAATTACAGACACTTTAAAAGTAGGAATGAACTTTAAAGGAATTGTTGTTTCTGATTGGCAAGGATATTCAAGATTTGGTAAAAATGATATTATAAATGCAGGTGTAGATATGGTTATGGCTGTAGATGGTAATGTTATTGGTTATCAAAAAGGATTAAAAGAAGGTATAGAAAATAAAGCTGTTTCAATAGTTAGAATAGATGATGCTGTTAGAAGAATTTTACGTCAAAAATTTAGATTGGGTTTGTTTAAAAATCCTTTTCCGGATACAACTTTAGCAAATAAAGTTGGTGTAAAAGAACATAGAAAAGTTGCAAAACAAGCAGTAAGAGAATCGTTGGTTTTATTAAAAAATAAAGAGAAAATATTGCCTTTATCAAAAGAAACAAAGAAGATTGTTGTGGTTGGCGAGCACGCAAATTCTGGGGGTTTACAATCTGGAGGTTGGACGATAAATTGGCAAGGAACCAAAGAAAATTATAAAGGAGCAACAACCATCTTAGACGGAATTAAAAAGCTTTCTAAAGGAGAAGTCTTATACGATTCAACAGCAACAAAAAATCATTTAGATGTAGATGTAGCAATTATTGTTGTGGGTGAAACACCTTATGCTGAGTTTTTTGGTGATATAGGTCACGAGTCTAATCAGTTAAGATTAACCTTATCAGAAGAACATCAAAAATATATTAAAAACTATCAAGAAAATGGAGTTAAAACAATCGTGGTTTTAGTTTCTGGTAGACCATTAGTAGTTACAAATCAAATTAAAAAAGTAGATGCTTTTGTAGCGGCTTGGTTGCCAGGTTCTGAAGGAGATGGAATTGCAGAAGTACTTTTTGGCGATTATAATTTTTTAGGAAAACTTCCTCATTCTTGGCCAAAATCCGAAGAAGATTATAAAGGTGAATATGGTCCTAATTTTTGGGATAATTCTATAGAAACATTATTCCCTTTTGGTTTTGGATTAAACTATTAAAATGCCTATGAAATCATTTATAAACATAAAAATATCAATCTTAATGCTGGTTTTGTTCTTTGGATGCAATTCTAAAAAAGAAAATAAAACAGCAGATAAGCAAGAAATTAAAACTAATATGACAGCAGCTCAAATTTTAGGTAATCCAGATTATTTGGCAATTTCTTATGGAGGTTATAGACAGAAATCAAGAGAAAATCAACCAACAATTGCGCAGTTAAAAGAAGATTTAAAATTGATGTTTGCTATGGGGATTCGCATTATAAGAACCTATAATGTACAGCCAGAATTGCCTCACGCAGCTAATGTTTTAGAAGCCATTCATCAATTAAAACAAGAAGATTCCAGTTTCGAAATGTACGTAATGTTAGGAGCTTGGATAGATTGTTTAAACGCTTGGACAGACAAAGAACCTAATCACGAAGTAGAGAGTGAACAAAATGAAGGAGAAATTGAAAGAGCAGTTGCTTTGACGAATAAATATCCAGATATCGTAAAAATAATTGCTGTTGGTAATGAAGCTATGGTTAATTGGGCAACTAGTTATTATGTGCAACCAAGTGTTATTTTAAAATATGTAAACTATTTACAAAATCTAAAAAAGCAAGGTAAATTAGATAAAGATTTATGGATTACAAGTTCAGATGATTTTGCTTCTTGGGGTGGTGGAGATTCAAGTTATAGAGTAGCAGATTTAGAAAATTTAATTAAGGCTGTAGATTATGTTTCTATGCACACGTATGCATATCATAATTCACATTACAATCCTAATTTTTGGAAAGTTCCAGATAATGAACAGCATTTATCAGAAAAAGAAAAAATTGATAATGCTATGTTACGTGCTTTAGAATTTGCAAAAATGCAATACAAAAATGTTTCAGATTATGTAAAAAGTATAGACGCAACCAAAACAATTCATATTGGCGAAACGGGTTGGGCAACAGTTTCTAGTGGTCATTATGGAGTTAATGGTTCTAGAGCAACAGACGAATACAAGCAAGGTTTGTATTACAAGCATTTAAGAAACTGGACCAACAAAGCAGGGATTTCTTGCTTTTATTTTGAAGCTTTTGATGAGCAATGGAAAGATGCACAAAATCCTTTAGGATCAGAAAATCATTTTGGTTTATTCACTTTAAAGGGCGAAGCTAAATACCCAATTTGGAGTTTGGTAGATCAAGGAATTTTTAAAGATTTAAAAAGAGGAGGTAACCCAATTACCAAAACATTTAATGGAAATAAAGAAGAATTAATGAAAACGGTTTTAGTTCCAAATACAGAATATCAAAGATAAAGAATTATGAAAAAGACAACCTATTTTTTATATACACTACTATCATTTATGATTTTAAGCTGTCAAAATAATCAAGATAAATTAAATGTAGAGGTTTACGAAACTTCTGCAAGCGGAAATAATTTAACCAAATTAGAGGGTTTTTCTTCGGATGAAAATCAGAAAGAAACCATAAAAGTGAAGCTATTACCAACTAAAAAAAGACAAACAATTACTGGTTTTGGGGGTGCTTTTACAGAATCTTCAGCGTATTTGTTAAATCGTTTAAGCAAAGAAAAAAGAGACACGATAATTCAGGCTTATTTTTCAACTGAAGGTGCAAATTATTCATTGACAAGAACACATATGAATTCTTGCGATTTTTCAATTTCTCAATACTCGTATTCGCCTGTGGCTGATGATGTTAATCTTGAACATTTTTCAGTAAAAGAAGACAAAGACGATTTAATTCCGATGATAAAAGATGCCTTGAAAGCATCAACAGACGGATTTAAAATTTTTGCTTCTCCTTGGACAGCAGTCCCTTGGATGAAAGATAATAACAAATGGGTAGGTGGTAAATTACTGCCAAATTATTATGATACTTGGGCATTGTTTTTCTCTAAATATGTAGATGCTTACAAAGCAGAAGGTATAGATATTTGGGGTTTTACTGTAGAAAATGAACCTTTAGGAAATGGTAATAATTGGGAAAGTATGCATTATTCACCTGATGAAATGACCAATTTTGTACAAAATCATTTAGGACCAAAATTAGAAGCAGATGGTCATCAAGTAAAAATTTTAGGATACGATCAAAATAGAGAGCATTTAAAAGAATGGATAGATTCTCAATACAAAAACGAAGCAACTTCTAAATATTTTGATGGTACAGCCATTCATTGGTATGCAAGTACGTATGAAATTTTTCCTGAAGAGTTGCAATACGCACACCAAAAAGCGCCAAATAAATATTTAATTCAAACAGAAGCTTGTGTAGATTCTCAGGTTCCTGTTTGGCAAGATGATGCTTGGTATTGGCAAAAAGAAGCAACAGATTGGGGTTGGGATTGGGCTCCTGAAAAAGACAAATATCTACATCCTAAATACGCTCCTGTTAATAGATATGCAAGAGATATTATTGGTTGTTTAAATAATTATGTTGATGGTTGGGTAGATTGGAATATGGTTTTAGACACCAAAGGTGGACCAAATTGGTTTAAGAATTGGTGTATTGCTCCAGTTATTGTAGATCCGCAAACAGATGAGGTGTATTTTACGCCTTTGTATTATACATTGGCACATTTTAGCAAATTTATTAGACCTGAAGCTAAAGTTATAGAACTAGAAAATACAGATAAAGATTTACTGATTACAGCTGCAGAAAATCTTGATGGAACGATAGCTGTAGTTGTTTTTAATGAAAAAGAAACTCCAAAAAGTATTAAGCTTTCTTTAGGTGAAAAGAACATCAAAATAGCTATTCAAGGTCAAGCAATTCAAACGATTGTTGTTAAAAACTAAATCCAACATAAAACGATGTCAGATAAAATATTAATAAAAGGGAAAGTGGCAATGGGGCAAAAAATTGCTTTTGGCATAGGAATGTTTGCAAACCAAATGTTTCCTGCTATTTTGGGTATTTTTATGGTTGTTTTGGTACAAGATTTAGGTTTCCCTGGTTGGATGTGGTCTTTAATTTATTTTTTTCCAAGAATTTTCGATTCAATCACAGATCCAATAATGGGGTTTATTTCTGATAATACAAAATCGAAATGGGGTAGAAGAAGACAATATGTTTTAATTGGCGGAATTATTATGGGAATTGCTTATATTTTTATGTGGCAATTGTTTAAAGAAAATTCTCTGCAATTCAATTTTTGGTATTTTTTCATTTGGTCAATTGTTTTTTATTTAGGACTCACATTTTTTAGTGTGCCTTATGTAGCAATGGGTTACGAAATGAGCGATGATTTTCACGAACGTACAAGTATAATGGCAATTGCTCAGTGGATTGGTCAATGGGCTTGGGTAATTGCACCTTGGTTTTGGGTTATTATGTATGATCCTGATTGGTTTCCATCAGCAGAAGTAGCAGTTAGGGAATTATCAATTTGGGTGGCAATTCCGTGTGCAATTTGTGCTATTGTTCCTGCTTTATTTATTAAAAGTAAATCAACACTTAATGAGAATTACGAGCCTTTAAATTCTTCAAATATTGGTAATAGTTTAGTGAAAATTTACGATAGTTTTAAAGAAGCTTTTAAAATAAAAGTATTTAGAAAATTATGTGGAGCAACATTTTTAATTTACAACGCTTTTAACACAGTTGCTGCCTTAACTTTTTTTGTTATTGTTTACAAATTATTTAATGGTGATGCTGCAGAAAGCGGAATTTGGGTTTCTCTTTTTGGTTGTTTAGGTGCTTTAGGAACAACGTTTTTGGTAATTCCGATTATCACAAAAATGTCTAAAATCTGGGGAAAGAAAAAAGCCTTTTTAATAGCCCAAGGAATATCAATAATAGGTTATATAATGCTTTGGTTTTTATTTGTACCAGGTAAACCTTGGATGTATATTATTGCTTTGCCTTTCTTTTCTTTTGGTATTGGTAGTTTGTTTACAATTATGATGTCTATGACAGCAGATGTCATTGATATTGATGAGTTAAATACAGGAAAAAGAAGAGAAGGTATATTTGGCGCTATTTATTGGTGGATGGTAAAAGTTGGCTTTGCAATTGCAGGTGCATTAAGTGGAGCTATTATTGCTGTTGTAGGTTTTAATCCAGATTTACCAACTATAAACCAACAATCTGCCGTAAATGGTTTACATACCTTCTTTTGTTTTTTTCCAGTTTTAGGTACTGTTTTAGCTATGTATATCATGTGGGATTATGATATTGATGAAAAACGTGCTAATGAAATTAGGTTAGAATTAGAAAAAAGAAAAGAACTAAAAAACAATTAATGTCATATAGAAAAGAAAACCATATTTCATTTGAGAAGGTTAAAGTTAATTTTTCCAAGAATATTGGCGTAGAATTTAGCCAGTATTCTAAAGAAGATATAGTAAAACTTTGGCGAGAAACACTAGATTCTGGTATGCATGGAATTTGTTTTAGTATATATGCAGATAGTCAAAAACCAGGTGACTTTATATCCGAAGAACAAATAGAAAGAAGAATTAATATCTTAAAACCCTATACCAAATGGATTCGTTCTTTTTCTTGTACAGAAGGTCATGAACATATTGCTAAAATAGCAAAAAAACATGGGATTAAAACTCTAGTTGGTGCTTGGTTAAGTGATGATTTAGAAAAAAACGAAGAAGAAATAGAAGGATTAATTCAACTTGCAAAAAAAGGCTTTGTAGATATTGCTGCAGTTGGTAATGAAGTTTTATACCGTAAAGAATTAACAGAAGAAGAGTTGTTAGTTTATATAAATAGAGTTAAAGAAGAAATTTCAAATATAGAAGTTGGTTATGTAGATGCATATTATGAATTTTCTAAACGACCAGCAATTACTGCAGCTTGCGATGTTATTTTATCAAACTGTTATCCTTTTTGGGAAGGTTGTAACATAGAGTATTCTTTAAATCATATGCAAGAAATGTATGAACAAGCTAAAAAAACAGCAAAAGGAAAACGAATTATTATTACCGAAACTGGTTGGCCAAGTAAAGGAAGTAGTTTAGAAGGTGCACATTCTAATGCCGAGAATGCAATGAAATATTTTATAAACTCTCAAGTTTGGGCAGAAGTAGATAATATAGAAATGTTTTATTTTTCTTCTTTTGATGAATCTTGGAAAGTTGGTGATGAAGGAGATGTTGGTGCTTATTGGGGATTATGGGACAAATATGGTAACTTAAAGTTTTAATATGTAATTTTTACTTGATAAAATAATAAAAAATCAGAATATATATTTATTCTGATTTTTTTTGTTTTAATAAGTTTAAAATGTAAGTTATTTAAATACAGTTAAATAAAACACCTATACATTACCCATACAAATGTAAAAATTAGTTATTAGATGTTTTTTTTTGACTAAAATTTAAATAGCTCAAAACCTAGTTGTAGTATGTAATTCATAATATTTTATGACTATAATTATCAATGTATGTTTTTTGTAGTGGCAATATTATTGTATTCGTAATATTAGAAGTGTAAGTTTGAAGAATATTAACTTAAAACAATAATAAAATGAAAAAAATTACTTTACTAATCGCTTTTCTGATTACATCAATTGGTTTTGCACAACAACAACAATATCATTTAGATTTTGAAGAAGGAACTCCATCTGGAATAGCAGCCAATTGGTTTACTTTTGATAATAATCCTGCTCCAGCTGAAATTATAGATAATCCAGATTTAGATGGTGTAAATGCAACAGCTTCTAAAGTAATGAAAGTCGTTGTTGGTCCTGGAAATGCTTTTTATGCGGGTGTTAATAATGCTTGGGAAACTTCTAAGTTTGGTACATGGAAAATAGATAAATCTTTAGCTAGCAATTTGACATTAAGTATAGACGTAAACAAAAACTATGTAGGTACTGTAGGTATAAAAATGGGAACTAATAGTGCTGGTACTTCATTTCAAATTACAGATCAAAACGTAAATAATAATGTTGTAGATCAATGGCAAACTTTAACTTGGGATCTTTCTGCTATTGAAGACGGTCTTTTATCTGATATTAGTCAAATAGTAATTTTTGTAGATTGGACTCAAGATAAAGCAGATAGAGCAGAAGGAAGTACAATTTATATAGACAATATTAAATTTAATGCAGAAAAGTTAACAGATGCGCCAGCAGTTCCTGTTGCAGGTACAGCAACTTTACCACTAGATTTTGAAAATGCAACTACTTGGGTAGATTTTGATGGAGGTGAAGTTACAACAGTTGAAAACCCTCATAATAATGCCGATAATAATTCTGCAAATGTTGGTAAAATGATAAAAAATGCTGATAAAACTTGGGGAGGAAGTTCAATTGCTTTAGCTTCAGGAATGGATTTTGCTAATAATGATACTTTTACAATGAAAGTATATTCACCAAGAGTTGGAGCTAAAGTTTTATTAAAAGTAGAAAACTCATCAGACGCTAATACTTTTTTCGAAAAAGAAGTTGTTACTACAGTAGCAAATTCTTGGGAAACTTTAACTTTCGATTATGCAGCAATTAGTAAAACTAATATTTACGATAAGTTAGTTTTAATTTTTGATAACGGAACAGAAGGAGATGGTTCTGCTAACTTTACTTTTTATATAGATGATATTGCGTTATCAAGTTCTGGAGTTGTAGTTCCTTCAGTAGCTTTACCATTAGATTTTGAAAGTGCAACTACTTGGGCAGATTTTGATGGAGGAGTTGTAACTACCGTAACTAACCCTCATAATAATGCAAATAATAGTTCTGCAAATGTTGGTAAAATGGTTAAAAGTGCTGGTCAAACATGGGGAGGAAGTTCACTTGTATTAAGTTCAGGTATGGATTTTGCAAACAATGATATCTTTACAATGAAAGTTTATTCACCAAGAGTTGGTGCAAAAGTTTTGTTAAAAGTAGAAAACTCTGGAAACTCAGGAACATTTTTTGAAAAAGAAGTACCTACCACAATGGCAAATGCATGGGAAACATTAACTTTTGATTATGCAGCAATTAGTAAAACGAATATTTACGATAAGTTTGTTTTAATTTTTGATAATGGTACAGAAGGAGATGGTTCTGCAAACTTTACTTTTTATATAGATGATATTGCTCTAACTAGTTCGGGGGTTGTAGTTCCTACAGTAGCTTTACCTTTAGATTTTGAAAGCACAACGATTTGGGGCGATTTTGATGGAGGAGTTGTAACTACCGTAACAAACCCTCATAACAATGCAAATAATAGTTCTGCAAATGTTGGTAAAATGGTAAAAAGTGCTGGTCAAGTTTGGGGAGGAAGTTCTCTTAATTTGAGTTCTCCAATGGATTTTGCAAATAATGATACTTTTACCATGAAAGTATTTTCTCCAAGAGTAGGAGCAAAAGTATTATTAAAAGTAGAAGACTCTGGAAATGGTGCAACATTTTTCGAAAAAGAAGTTGCAACAACTATTGCTAATGAATGGGAAACTTTAACTTTTGATTATGCAGCAATTAATAAAGCTAATACTTATGATAAATTTGTTATAATTTTTGATAACGGAACAGAAGGAGATGGAAGTGCGAACTTTACTTTTTATATTGATGATGTTACTTTATTTAATTCTGCAACTGCAAGTGTTGTAGATAATGATTTATTAAATATTAAAATGTATCCAAATCCTACAACTAATACATTAAATATTTCTGCAGTAAATACTATTAAAAATGCTCAAATTTATAATGTACTTGGTAAAAAAGTAAAGAGTTTAGATATCAATAAAAATAGTGAATCTATAGATGTTTCTAATTTAGCTTCTGGTATATATTTGATTAAATATCAGGTTTCTAATGCTGTGGGAACGGCAAAATTTATTAAAGAATAATTAGATTTTTATATCTAAAATAATTAGTAACAAAAAAGCCGAGCAATTTGCTCGGCTTTTTTATTTTTAAAAAATAGTGTTAATTTATTCTTTATCAGACTTAATGTTATCTAAGTATTCTTGAAAACGTTTACCATATTCAGAGCTTTTAACTTTTGGAGTTAAACTTGCATTTACCGTATCTAACATTTTTAAACTAGCATCATACATTTCTGTTAATGCAATGTAAGGAGCGGCTTCAAAATCTGCATTTGTTATAGCAAAATTAGTGGTGTATAAAACTCTTCTTCTTACTAACTTATTATAGTCTTCTTCTAATTTTTTTATTAATTCTTTATCATCTGCTTTTTTAGCATAAAAATCTTTTTTAATAAATTCTAAACGTTCATTTTGAAACCTTTTGCTAACAAGATGATATTTATCTAAAACTTTTTGATTTTTAGAACCCGTAATTTTAGGATTAAAACCAAATTTTTCTACCTTATCATTAATTGTGATGACACCCTGTTCTCCAAAAAATAAAATTCTTTTATCTGTTGTATTTCCATCAAAAGTTAAATAATACATAACAGGTGACTCTACATTATCTGTCAATATAAATTTATCAGAACCATTTAATGCAATAGAATCTACAGAAACTATCAAAGTATCTGCCATTTTTTGTAAGTATAAAGTCCCTTTTTTAAGACCTTTAATTTGTCCTTGAACAATCATGTTTCCTTCTTTTTTAGAAGAACATGCAAAAAGTATAATTGATAAAGCTAAAATAGCTGTAATTTTTTTCATTTTGATTAAAATTTTGGAGTGCAAATATGCTGATTTTTTTATAAAGTTGATGATAATTCCATTAAAATAGTACAAGCAATTGCACCAACTGTACCAATTGCATACCCAAAAACGGCTAATAAAACACCAACAGTTGCTAATGATGGATGAAAAGCTTGTGCAACAATTGGGGCAGAAGCTGCACCACCAACATTTGCTTGGCTTCCTACAGCTAAAAAGAAATAAGGAGCTCTTATAATTTTAGCAACTAGTATTAATAAAACGGCATGAATTGTCATCCAAACTAAACCAATAACCATTAAACCTGGATTTTCAAAAGCCTGATTTAAATCCATTTTCATACCAATTGTGGCAACTAAAATGTAAATAAAAACGCTACCTAATTTACTTGCGCCCGCGCCTTCATAGTTTCTTGCTTTTGTAAATGATAAAACAATGGCAACAATTGTAGAAATACTAATTAACCAGAAAAATTCTGAATCTAAAAAAGAGAAGATATTTCGCCAAGTTTGTGATGACATAGAAGCAACAATATCAGAGAAAAATGAACCTAAATAACCAGCTGCAAAATGACCAAAACCAACGGTTCCGAAAGCAATTGCAAGCATTACCATTAAATCTGTTAGAGTAGGATTTCTTTTCACTTTTTTAGTGAATTTAATTACTTTTTCTTTCAATTCTTCAATGGCAGAATTGTCTGCTTTTAACCATTTATTTATTTTTTCTTTTTTTCCAATTCCTATTAATAAAATTGCCATCCAAATATTAGCAACAACAATATCAACAATTACCATTCCTCCATATTTTGCAGGGTTGTATTTGTAAATTTCTAACATAGCTGTTTGGTTTGCTCCACCACCAATCCAACTTCCTGCAAGTGTAGAAAGTCCACGCCAAACTGCATCAAAATCAGATCCTCCAACAGTTTCTGGAGAAAAAATTGAAATCAATAAAATTGCAATTGGGCCACCAATTATAATACCAACAGTTCCTGTAAAAAACATAATTAAAGCTTTAGAACCAAGGTTAAAAATAGCTTTTAAATCTATACTTAATGTCATTAAAACCAAAGCTGCAGGCAATAAAAAACGACTAGCAACATAATATAATTGAGAGCTGTTTTTTACAACTTCTCCAGCTATATTTTTAGTTTCCCATTCTGGGGATATGATTCTAAAAGTTGTAAAAATAGCAGGAATAAAATAGGCCATAAATAAACCGGGTACAATTTTGTAAAATTTAGGCCAAAACCCTGTTTTTAAATTTTCTGTGTAAAAAACAAAACCTAAAGAAATCATTAAAACACCAAAAACAATGGCATCATTTGTAAATATTGGTTCACTCATTTTATAAATTATTTTTAATATGATTTGTGTTTAAAATAATTCCTAATTGCAATCTATGGAGACTGCTGTTAGAAAATTTTGTGTAAAAGTAACCTAATTTTAATTTAAGGTTTTCATTGATTCCTCTTATAAATCCTGCTCCAGTTCTATTTTGACTAAATGCTTTTGCAGCAAATTTTATAAATATTTCACTAAAAGCATACGTTTCCCATTTTTGAGACAATGGATATTTTAAAAACAATCCATATCTTATTCTATGCTTAACTTCGTCTTCAAAATTTTTTCTTTTAAATCTTTGTGCCAATCTAACTCTATGATTAACTTGAATTTTATTCCAATTATCTTTTAAATTTACATCTTGATAAAAGCGGTATTCGTATAAGTCTGGTAAATTACTTTTATAAGAAGTATCTGTAATTGAGTAGACAACTCCACCTGTAATATTTACTTTTTTAGTAAGATTATAGTTAAGCCCCGTTCTATAAATTTCTTGTTGATATTCTGATGCAAGTTCATAGTACCTAAAATGTGCACTTGTTTTTAGTTTTATATTTTTAGATAGTTTATGAGAACCATTATACATATACCAAGTTCCTAATTTATTTTCTGCAGAATTTTGAGCTTGTATTTTATAGCAAAAAAGACTTACGCACAAAAGAACACATATTTTTCTCATTCTTTAGTATTTATTTGAAGGTTTTTATTTCTTTAAATAATGAAATTTGAATTTTTTCTACGGATGATTTGTACGTTAACCAATCAGAATTAAAAAATGAATTTGTTTCTTTAACAGCTTTTGTAAATGCTTCTTTAAACTGATGTACCAATTGAGTTTCTGTAGCTGTTTGTTTACCAAAACGCGAACTTACATATCGACTTGCAGTTCTTAAACGTTGATTTATAGTAACTTCTTTATTTCTAGTAATACCTTGTCTTTTATCAATTTTACCTAAATAAATATCAATTAAATTATTAATTTTTTTAATAATCTCTGTAGATGATTTTATTTCTAATTCATATTTTTTCTTGTCTTCTTTAGAAAGTTGAGATTTTATAGTTTCTGTAGTATTTTTACTTTCTACCAATTGTTTTACAATGGCTGCAATTTTTTCTTGATAAGATTCAAGTTCTTTGCTAGCTTCATATTTTTGATTGATAGCTTCCTCAGAAATTTGTAAACGAGGGTCAAATTTTACGTTTATATCTTGTTCAGAAATGTTATTACCTAAAGTCATTTTTAAATGATATGTACCTGGTTTTACAGCAACACCTCTAGGTTCATTTTTAGATTCTCTAATACTTCTAGAAGCCCTATTAACACCTTTTTCTCTAAAATACCAAGTTGTTTTATGAACACCGTTTTCTTTAGGCGTTTTAAATTTTAAGGTTCTTATCAATCTTTGTCCATCAAAAACTTCTAGTTTTATAGAATCATTTTTGATACTATTTTCTGTCTTATCAGATTTGTCAGCTGAATTTTTATCATTTTCATCAGCGCTTTTTTCTTCTTTTTTCTCAATTTGAGGAATATTAATATAATAAGAAATTATTGCGCCTCCTTTTCTATTTTCTCCTTGATACAATGCATCAGCACCAAATCTACTTCCTGTAGGTTGTTGTATTGCAACTTGATGCGCAGTTGGCGGAACAAATAGTGCTAGATTTTTAGAAATCACATTTCCATTTGCAATAGCTCTTAACGGACGAATATCATCTAAAATCCAAGCAGCTCTCCCGAAAGTACCAATAACTAAATCATTTTCTCTTGGATGAATTACTAAATCTTTAACAGGAACAGTTGGGAAACCTTCTGTCCATTTTGTCCATTTTTCGCCAGCATTTATAGAAATATACAAACCATCATCAGTTCCTAAAAAAAGTAAATTTTCGTTTTCAGGATCTTCAATAATACACAAAGCATAACTTTGTACGTCATTTTCATCCACAATACGTTCCCAAGTTTTACCGTAATTTTTGGTTCTATATGCGTAAGGTGTATAATTAAATCGTCTGTAATCATTTGCAATTAAAAGAGCTTCTCCTTTGTTTTTGTTGGATGCTTTTATTTGTGTAATCCAACTATTTTCTGGTAAACCTTTGATGTTTTTTGCAACGTTTGTCCAAGTTTCTCCACCATTTTTTGTGATGTGAACTTGACCATCATCCGTAGCAGCCCAAAGCATATCTTTTTCTAAAACGGATGGTTCTATTACTAAAATTGTACAGTGATTTTCTGCTCCTGTTGCATCTAAAGTTAAACCACCACTTTCGCTTTGTTTTAATTTTTCTGGATTATTGGTTGATAAATCCGGAGAAATAACAGACCAAGTTAAGCCTTTATCTGTTGATTTATGTACAAACTGACTTCCAAAATACAATGTAGCATTATCAAAAGGATCTATGTTAATAGCTGCGTTCCAGTTAAAACGTAACTGTATATTAGCATCAGGATGTGTAGGTTGTACTCCATAATTATTACCAGTAATATAATCATATCTAGAAACAGAACCTTGTTGACTCATAGACCAACCATATCTAGAATCGTCTTTATCTGGAACAACATCAAATCCATCACCAAAACTAATTTCTTGCCAGTAAGAATTTCTGATTCCTTGCACTTTCCAAACATACGCAGGACCTCGCCAAGAACCATTATCTTGCATTCCGCCATAAACATTATATGGAAACTCATTATCTACATTAATATGATAAAATTGTGCAACGGGAATGTTACCAATAAAACGCCAAGATTTTCCGCCATCTTTTGTAATATTTAAACCACCATCATTTCCATCAATCATAAATTTACCATTCTTTGGATGAATCCACCAAGCATGATGATCTGGATGCACACCATTATCAACACCATAAGCAGGCATTAATTGTTTAAAGTTTTTTCCTCCATCTTCGGATACATTAATGTAAGTAAAAACAGAATACACTCTATTTTCATTTTGAGGATCTACATAAATTTCTGAATAATAAAAAGGACGATTTCCAATATCCGATTTATCGTTTATTTTTTTCCATTTAAATCCGCCATCTTCACTTTTATACAAAGCATTTTTTTTGGCTTCCACCAATGCATAAATTACATCTGTATTATTAGGTGCAATAGCAACACCAATTCTGCCTAATTCACCTTTTGGAAAACCTTCTTTTTCTGTAATTTGTTTCCAATTTTCTCCTCCATCATGCGTAATATACAAACCACTTCCTGTTCCACCTGATTTAAAAAACCAAGGATCACGTTTGTGTTCCCACATGGTAGCTATTAATTTATTCGGATTTTTTGGATCCATAATTAAATCTGCAGCTCCAGCTTTTGCATTTGTAAATAAAATTTGTTTCCATGTTTTTCCTCCATCAATCGTTTTGTAAACGCCACGTTCTTGGTGTTCTCCCCAAGGCGAACCAATTGCGCCAACGTACACAATATTAGGATTTGTAGGATCAATAACAACTCTATGAATATGTCTGGTTTTTTCTAAACCCATAGATTTCCAAGTTTTTCCGGCATCTAAAGATTTGTAAATTCCGAAACCACCATTTAAACTATTTCTAGGGTTTCCTTCACCAGTTCCTGCCCAAATTACACTTGGATTCGATTGCTGAATAGCAACTGCACCAATTGATGCCGTAAGTTCTTTTTCGAAAATTGGCTCCCATTTTATTCCTCCGGATGTAGATTTCCAGATTCCGCCAGAAGCTGTACCAACGTACATAATTTCGGGGTTAGAATGTACAACATCAATAGCTGTTACACGACCAGACATTCCTCCAGGACCAATATTTCTTGGTTTCATATTTTTAACTAAATCCATAGAAAACTCTTGAGAAAAGAGTAGAGAAGTAGCACTTAAAAAAAAGATTGTAAGTAATTTTTTCATTTGTATTTGATTTTCTGATAAAAGTGAACAATATACAAAATAGAAAACGTTCTTTAAAAACTGTGTGTTTTAAAAAGAAACTAAATTCACTTTTTATTTTCAAACTCTTAAACTTTGATTATTTTTATCGAAATTTAATAAAATGAGTCAGCAAGAAGAATTCTTTGAGTTTATAAACGATGGTTATGCAACCAAAGGCGATTATATAGAACTTGGAGCAGCAATGTTAGGAGAAGAAACAGTTACAAACGCAATTGTAAAAATACCTTTAAAAACACTAAATAGACATGGTTTAATTGCTGGCGCAACTGGAACAGGAAAAACAAAAACACTACAAGTTTTAGCAGAAACATTATCAGACAAAGGAATTCCTGTTTTATTGATGGATATAAAAGGAGATTTATCTGGTTTAGCACAACCAAGTCCTGGTCATCCAAAGATAGACGAACGTCATGCAAAAATTGGTTTTCCTTTTGAAGCTAAAAAATTTCCAATTGAAGTACTGTCAATATCAGAACAAAACGGAACAAGAATGCGTGCAACTGTATCAGAATTTGGTCCAGTTTTATTATCAAGAATTTTAGATTTATCAGAAGTACAACAAGGAATTGTTGCTATTATTTTTAAATATTGCGATGATAATAAATTGCCTTTATTAGATATTAAAGACTTTAAAAAAGTGTTGCAATTTATTACGGATGAAGGTAAAGAAGAAATTAAAAAAGAATATGGCCGTATTTCTTCTTCAAGTACAGGAGCTATTTTGCGTAAAATTATAGAAATAGAACAACAAGGAGGAGATTTGTTTTTTGGAGAAAAATCTTTTGATGTTGAAGATTTAACTAGAATTGATGAAAATGGAAGAGGAATTATTTCTGTGTTACGTTTAACAGATATTCAAGATAAACCAAAGTTGTTTTCTACTTTTATGATGCAATTATTGGCAGAAGTTTATGAAACTTTTCCAGAACAAGGAGATAGTGGCAGACCAGAATTAGTAATATTTATTGACGAAGCACATTTGGTTTTTGAAGAAGCATCTAAAGCCTTATTAAATCAGATAGAAAGTATTGTAAAACTAATTCGTTCTAAAGGAATTGGTTTGTATTTTGTAACTCAAAACCCTAATGATGTTCCAGAAGATGTGTTAGCACAATTGGGTTTAAAAATACAACATGCATTAAGGGCATTTACTGCAAAAGATAGAAAAGCAATTAAGTTAGCAGCAGAAAATTATCCTTCATCAGAATTTTATGACACGAAAGAAGTGTTAACGCAATTAGGAATTGGAGAAGCATTTGTATCCGTTTTAAACGAAAAAGGAATTCCAACTCCTTTAGCAAGAACCATGTTACGAGCGCCAATGAGTAGAATGGATGTTTTAACAGATAGTGAGTTGACTACTGTTATTAATAATTCTAAACTGATACACAAATACAATCAAGAATTAGATAGAGAAAGTGCTTATGAAATGCTGAATAGTAAAATAGAAAAGATTAATTTAGCAGAAGAAAAAGCAATTAAGGCAGAAGCTGATGAGAAAGAAAGAAAAAGAAATCAAAAATCTTCCTCTAGAAGTTACACAAGAAAAAGTACAAGAATAAACCCAATTGTAAAAGTATTAACAAGTGCCACTTTTATTAGAGCCGTTTTTGGAATTTTAAAAAAAGTGATTAAATAACAAAATTAAAATTTTAACGTTAAAGAAAATATAAAACCACCAAACATGAATAAAAAGAATTTTTTACCACTAATAGCAATTGTATTTTTATTATTAATTATAAGCTGTAATAAAGGCGATGATTTTAAAATTGAAAAAGGAAAAGTGGGTAAAATCTCTACACTAACTACAATTAACGATTTAGAAACCATCTTTAAAAATGATTCTATTGTTAAAAATTTAAGTGAAGGTGCATTAGGTGATGACTATTTTCAAGATGATGACGAATATTTAATTTTTGAAAAAGGAGGTAATCTTTTACTTACAATTACGCCTAAAGAACAATTAGATTCAACATCAACCATAAAAAGTATAGAAATTCATGATACTCGTTTTAAAACCGAAAACGGTATTAGTTTAAGCTCTAATTTTTCTGAAATAAATGCAAATAATATTTTAAGACCAGAGTCTACTTTACAATCTGTTACGTTGTTTTTAGACGAATTAAATGCAACAATAACTATTGATAAAGAAGAATTAGGAATTAAAGATTTTATTACTAAAAAAATATCTTTAGAGCAAATACCAGATTTAGCAAAAATAAAATCATTTATCGTTTGGTTTAATTAAATCGAAAACTTGAAAGAATTCTCAATTTTACATCAAAAGGAAACAATTCTTAGACCAAATTCTGAGTTTGAAAGAAGAATAATTTTTCAATATTATTTAGATAATGATATTAAAATTGATAAAAAAGAAAGAGAAATACTTTTAGAATGTGTAGCTGTAGAAGCAGAAAACATTGGTATTATAGGCTGTCTTTTAAAAGATAAAACGCATATAAATACCTTAAGATTAGCAATTGGAGCAAAAAATAAATCGAATGTAAAATTGGCTAATTTGTCTAAAATATATCTAGAAAACTTAAGTATAGAAACAGCTGACAATTATTATGCATTAGAAAAAGATTTTTCTACTTTTACAAAAGTAGAAGTAGATGTAGAAAGCATTTATAACATGATTTATTATTAATTATGGATAAAAAATATACAATTCAAAATAAGCCATTTGTTGTACCAACAACAGATTGCAAATTAATAGAAGAACATTTTGGTAATGCTACAGATAAAAATTCGCAAATAAGTATTGCTCATATGATTGCACCGCCAAAATGGAAAGAGCCTTTTCAAACGCCAGCTTTTGATGAATATACGTATATTATTAAAGGGAAAAAACAATTTATTATCGACGACGAAATTGTTGTTTTAGAAGCTGGTCAATCTATCAAAATAGAGAAAAATATAAGAGTTCAATACTCAAATCCTTTTGATGATGAATGTGAATATTTAGCTGTTTGTTTGCCAGCATTTTCTATTGATTTGGTAAATAGAGAAGACGAATAAAAACTGTTTTTTTAGTATATTATTAAATCAAATAAGCATTTTATGAAATAATATGCTATCTTCTTATGCTTTTTTATATTTCTCTAATTAGAGTTTCATACAAAGAAAACAAAATTTCATATCGTATTTTTAAAGAGAATTCTTACAGAAAATAAAATCCAAATATATACTTTGAAATTCAAGAATTCTAAAAGACGGTTTCTCCAATATGAAAAATTATTTTGTTCAAGTTATTTCTTATTTTAAGATAAATGATTATTTATAATTTTTAGAATAAAATATTTTATAAATTACAGAAAAAAATATTCACAAATGTCAGATACAATTCCCTCTAAAAAAATAAGACAAGTTTTTGTTTTATTAATAATTTTATTATTTGCAATTTTAATTTTTTTAGAGATGATACCTTATTTATTGGGTGTTTTTGGGGCAATAACAATGTATGTTTTGTTAAGAAAATGGATGGCATTTTTAGTAAGAAAAAAATGGCATCCAGATTTAGCTGCTGGTATGTTAATGTTTTTGTCTTTTATATGTATTTTGTTACCTGTTTCTGGAATTATATTTATGCTTGGCAATAAAATTGGTCAAGTTGTAAATAATTCTGAAAAAGTTGAAGAGGCTATTAAAAACTTTGCAGTTACTTTTGAGAATAAATATGGTTATGATTTAAGTTCTAATATTAATGTTTCAGAAATTTCTAAATGGTTAGCAAGTAATTTAGATAATTTTGCAGGAAGCACTTTTAATACATTTATAGCTTTAGGTTTAATGTATTTTATGCTTTATTACATGTTAACTAACAGAAATAAATTAAAAGATTCTTTGTTAGAATATATTCCTATTGATGATAAAAACTTAAAAATTATTGGAAAAGAAGCAGTTGCTATGGTTCGTTCTAATGCTGTAGGAATTCCTTTAGTTGCAATTGCACAAGGACTTATTGCCTTAATTGGTCTTCTAATTTTTGATATTAAAGATCCTTTTTTCTGGTTTATAATAGTAACTATTGGTTCTATGATTCCTTTTGTAGGTACTTTAATTGGTATAATTCCTGTTTTTGTTTTAACTATTTCTTCTGGAAATGAATTTACCGCTTGGGGAATTCTTATTTATGGTTTACTAGTTGTGGGTTCTACAGATAATATTATTAGACTTTTTGTGCTTAGAAAACTAGACAACGTTCATCCTTTAATAACGCTAATTGGTGTTATTGTTGGCGTACCTCTTTTTGGGTTTATTGGCTTAATTTTTGGACCTTTATTAATAAGTTTATTTCTGATAATAATGCGTATTTATAAAAAAGAATTTGGAGTGTAAATTAGTAATTTTAATTTTTTATTTAAAATATCAATTCTAATAATTTATAAATCTTCGGATGTTTTATTGTTGTCATAAACAGAACTACTTTTAATATTTAAAATATAACAAATAAAGAAGATCTATAATTTTTACTTGATTTTTTTAGTAATAAATCAATTTATATAATACTACAAACTAATAAAAAATAAGCTAATATTTTTATGAAGAATTCTGGTAAAAAATCAGAAAAGTTATCAAAAAAATATTAGCTTTTTTAAAATAGGTAATGGTTAATTTTAGCTTTTTCTATTACGCGCTAATAATGTGTTTTTTAATAACATCGCAATCGTCATTGGGCCAACTCCGCCAGGAACAGGTGTTATAAAAGCTGCTTTTTCTGAAACTTCATTAAAAGCAACATCACCAACTAATCTAAAACCATTTTTTTTGCTAGAATCGGCTAAACGAGTTATACCAACATCAATAATAGTAACATTGTCTTTAACCATATCTGCTTTTAAAAACTCTGGAATACCAATTGCAGCAATAATAATATCAGCTTGTAAAGTAAAGCTTTTTAGGTTTTGAGTTCTACTATGGCACATGGTAACAGTTGCATTACCAACTTTTCTTTTTTGTGATAATAAAATACTCATTGGGCTACCAACAATATGACTTCTTCCCAAAACAACAACATGTTTTCCAGAAGTTTCTACATTATATCTGTCTAATAATTCTAGAATTCCGAAAGGTGTTGCAGAGATAAAAGTAGGTAAGTTTAACGCCATTTTTCCAACATTCGTTGGATGAAAACCATCAACATCTTTATCAGGATTAATTGCCATTATTATTTTTTGCTCATCAATATGTTTTGGTAAAGGAAGCTGAACAATAAAGCCATCAATATCATTATCAATATTTAAGATTGCAATTTCATTAAGTAATTCTTCTTCTGTAGTTTGTTCTGATAAACGAATTAAAGAAGATTCAAAACCTACACGTTCACAAGCTTTTACTTTTGCATTTACATAGGTAATACTTGCGCCATCGTTACCAACTATAACAGCTGCTAAATGTGGTGTTTTATTTCCTTTATCTTTTAATTCTCTTACTTCTAAAGCAATTTCTTCTTTAATATCTGCTGAAGTTTTTTTTCCGTCTAGTAAAATCATTTTTCTTTTAAAATATAAATTATGACTGTTATGTTATTTTTATTGAATTCTTTTAAAATGTTGTAATTAGTATCTAAAATTTCGTATTCTTTATCCGTTAAATTAAAGACATTAGAATAAAAAATGTACTTATTTTTTGTGTTAAATTTAGAAAAAGCTCTTTGATCACCTCTTAAATCAATATTATCTAAAGTAGTTAAATTCGGAAAAAAACTAGCAACTTTATCAATATCAATATTTTCTTTATTTAAGTAATTTATGGCTTTTATTCTTAAAGAATGATAAGGAATATGTGCCAAACTTGCATCCCAACCTTGTGATAATTCTCTTGGATAAACCCATAAATTTCCAGAAATAAGCCCTAAGAAAAGTAATGAAAAGAGTATTTTTTTTGATTTGTAGTACTGTTGTAAAATAGTATATGCTAATAAAGTAAAAGCAATATAAGAGACAATAAAATAGCGATGACCAAATGTATTTGTAGATATTAAAGAAATTACAACAATAAAAAATACAGAAGCTATTGCTAATAATAAAAGTTGCTTATTTTTTGTTGATGTAATTATTTTTTTTCCAAAAAATATACAAATAATTGCTAAAAATATAAAAATAAAAACCCGTCCAAAATCAGCATATCTATGAACTAGAAAAAAACAATTTTTTAAAAAAGTTTTTAAATCAGCAAAACCCCAAAGTCCAGCCCAAGGTGAATCTGGGTGTGTTTGTAACCAACCTTTTGTTAATAATCTCCAACAAACAAAAACAAACCCTGGTAAAGCACTTAAAAAGTAAAATAAGAGAAATTTTAAATTCAATATTTTTTTTAAATTCTTCTTTTCTAATAAATAGGTATTAAAAATATCAAACAAAAAGAGTCCGCCAAACAATAGCATACTTCTAAATGAAACGATGCTTAAAAAGAATAACCCAATAAATTTAGTTTTTTTATTTTTAAATAGAATTCCGTTTAGAGATAGTAAAAAGAAAAATACAATAATTACTTCTGGATTTACAATTACGAATTGAGTTGATAATGTTGGATCTGCAATAATCAGTAAAAATGCTAAAATTTGATTTTTTTGATTTTCTACAAAATAGGATATAAATTTAAATAACTGATAAAAAACGCCAATTGTAAAAGGCATCATTAAAAAATGACCAACCCAAAGTTTATGACCTAATATTTTCCAAGAAATAGCTAAAAGAAAACCTAAAAAAGGAGGATGACCGGGATCAAATTGGTCTGGAATCGTCCAGTTAAAAATAGAATTATAATATAAATGGTTGCCCATTTTTGAAGCAAAAAGAACGTTGTCCCAAAACATTCCATTTGTATTTGAAACAAAAAAAATACAAACACCCAAAAAAATAAAAAGTAATTTTTTTATGTTTTCAAAAGCTAGGTTGTTTGTAATTTCTTTAGACATTTTGCAAATTAAAATGGCTGCTAAAAAGCAGCCAAATATTTTTTATTTCATTCCTTGCATCATTTGCATCATTTTTTTGCCTCCTCCTCCTTGCATCATCTTCATCATTTTACTCATTTGATTAAATTGCTTCATCAATTGATTTACTTCTTGAATGCTAGTTCCAGATCCTTTTGCAATTCTCTTTTTTCTACTTGCATTTATAGTTGTTGGCGTACTTCTTTCACTTGGCGTCATAGAATGTATAATTGCTTCAATACCTTTAAAAGCATCATCATCAATATCAACATCTTTCATTGCTTTACCAGCGCCAGGAATCATACCAACTAAATCTTTCATGCTTCCCATCTTTTTAATTTGTTGAATCTGACTTAAAAAGTCATCAAAACCAAATTGATTTTTAGCAATCTTTTTTTGTAATTTTCTAGCTTCTTCTTCATCATATTGATCTTGAGCACGCTCAACAAGAGAAATAACATCTCCCATTCCCAATATTCTGTCTGCCATTCTATCTGGATGAAAAACATCAATTGCATCCATTTTTTCTCCTGTACCAATAAACTTTATAGGTTTATCAACAACAGATTTTATGGATAAAGCAGCTCCACCACGCGTATCACCATCTAATTTTGTAAGTACAACACCATTAAAATTTAAAATATCATTAAATGCTTTAGCAGTATTTACAGCATCTTGTCCAGTCATAGAATCTACCACAAATAAAGTTTCTTGTGGATTTACAGCTTTATGAATATTAGAGATTTCTGTCATCATGGCATCATCTACAGCCAAACGACCAGCAGTATCAATAATAACAACATTTTTGCCTTTTGCTTTGGCGTGTTTTATAGCATTTAAAGAAATTTCTACAGGATTGTTATTACCAACCTCTGCATAAACATCAACATCAATTTGTTCACCTACAACTTGTAATTGATTTATAGCGGCTGGTCTGTAAACATCACAACCAACTAAAAGAACTTGTTTAGATTTTTTAGTTTTTAAGTAATTTGCTAATTTTCCTGAAAAAGTAGTTTTACCAGAACCTTGTAAACCAGACATTAAAATTACAGTTGGCGAGCCTCCTAAATTTACGCCAACAGTTTCGCCACCCATTAATTCCGTTAGTTGATCTTTAACTAACTTTACCATTAATTGCCCTGGATTCAAGGTAGTTAATACATCTTGACCAATAGCTTGTGTTTGTACTTTTTTAGTAAATTCTTTGGCAATTTTAAAGTTAACATCGGCATCTAAAAGTGCTCTTCTAACTTCTTTTAACGTTTCTGCAACGTTTACTTCTGTAATTTTACCATGACCTTTTAAGGTGTGTAAGGCTTTATCTAATTTATCGCTTAAATTATTAAACATAATTTGTTTTCTTTTTTAGGAAGCACAAATATAAGAATTAGAGATGATTAGTAAAGTGATAAAAGGGAGTTTTTTAATTATTTAGTCTTTAAAAATAAGCTTGTAAAAAAGCTGATTAAATGTATAAATATTGAGCATAGAAAAATTATAAATGATATGGCAATTGCTAAATCTAAATCTATGAAATAGAAAGAATTAATTTGAGTTAATTTTTCATCAGAATTTAAGCTGAAAATTCCATATATAAATGGTATTAGTGAAATTGTTTGTAAAAAGATATGCAAAATAGTTAACCATACTTTAGGTGTTTTTTTTGCCCAAATTAAACTGAAATAATTTAAACCAATTAAGCAAAAGAAAATGGCAGAAAGATAGCACCAAAAATCTGCATGAAACTCAAAATAGGTACTGTATACAGCAATATCTAATGTTATATCTTTTTTATATAAACCCAATAAAATAAAAACGAATGCTAATCCGAAGAAAAATAAATGAGGTTTAGTTATTATTTTTTTCATAATTAATATTAAAATAGATTAGCTAGTTTTTCTTAAAATTGTTAAAATAAAATTAAGAATATGTAAGCATATCGAAATAGTAAAAAGGATATAAGAAATAGAAAGAATGTAATAAAAATCTATTGAACTTTTGGTGAAAACTACTTTTGTATTTAAAAAGAAAATGCAAAAAGTAAAAGGAATTAAAGCCGCAAACTGAAACAATATATGAAACAAAGACAAAATATGTACAGTTCGTTTTTTTGCCCAATAAAGCATGTAATAATTTATGCCAATTAAAGCCGTAAAAACAGCCGAAAAATAACACCAATAATGAATTTTAACAGCAAAGAATGTATTATTTATTGTTATATCTATAATACCACCTTTTTTAATAATAGCAAAAATAATAAAAAGAGGAATTAAGCTAAAAAAGAAAATATGTGGTTTTTTAATAATCGTTTTCAATTAATATAAATTTTGTAAAGTTTTTGTGTGATGCTCAGTATGATAAGCCGTCCACATAATAATTTCTCTAACAGTCATTTTACCCATTAATGGATGTGGAAGCACTAATGTGTCTAAGTTTTTTTCGCTAATATGAACTGTTTTATATTGCAATTTTTTTTGTTGAATTTGCAATCTTGTCAACAAACGATTTCTTCCTTTTAAAGTGGGTTTCTTTAACTTTTGATTAAAACTCTTGCTTTTTCTAAATTTTCTAAAAGTTTTTGCTGATAGTTTTTGGCAACAGTTTCGTAATCTCTAGGTGCTCTATTACAAGTACCGAATTTATATTTTAAAATAAATCTTGGATAACTTAAAGCGTTATTTAGTAACTGTAAACTATTAACTAAATGCTCAATATGCTGACTTGTAGACCATTTTGTTTCTGGACCAATTTCCCAATTTTCTATGGGTTGATTCTCTAGCCAACTAAATAATTGTTGGTGTTTTTCTTCTAATAAATTGGCTATCTCAACTTTATCCACCCAACAATAATTTAATGCTTAAAAATAAGAAATTTAATTTGGTTATATCTACATTTTAGTTAGATATAAACAGAAATGGTTAAAAAGATCATAGAAACTAAAGTTAAAATGAGCACTAAAGGAATTACAAATTTCAACCATTTATCATATCCAATTTTTACAATTGCAAGTGAAGCCAAAATTAATCCCGTAGGATTTATAAAATTAAATAACCCCATTCCTAAAAGATACGTGTTTACAATATGTTCTCTACCTAATGAAACCGTATCTGCTAAAGGAGACAAAATGGGCATTGTTAAAACTGCCATTCCAGATGATGAAGGAATAAAAAACGACAATCCACTATACACAAAAAGCATCGAGTTAATAAACAAACCTTTGTTCATTCCTTCTGTAAATGAGCTAGCATAAAACAGTAAAGTATCACTAATTAAACCATCTTCCATTAAAATAGTAACACCTCTTGCCAATCCAATAATAAATGCAACACTTAATAATTCGTTAGCTCCTTTTATAAAAGTATCCACAAAAACAGTTTCATTTATTCTGCAAATAAATCCTATTAAAAGTGCGCCAACAAAGAAAACTCCTGTCATTTCTAAAAACCACCAATCTAGATTGCTAACACCATAAACCATAATTATAAAACATAAAATAAAAATGGTTAATACTAATTTTAAGCGAAAAGTAAAGTTAATTTTTTCTAATGAATCTTGATAAGAAAATCTTTTTTCAATGCTTTCTTTTTGATCAAAAATGATAGATTTTGATGGATCTTTTTTAACTTTTTGAGCATATCTTATAATGTATAAAATACAAATAATCAATCCAATTAAAAGCATTACAACTCTTCCTTCAATTCCTGTAGTCCAATTAATTCCGGCAGAATTTGATGCAATAATTGTACTAAAAGGATTTATAGTAGAAACCATTGTACCAATAGAAGAACCAATATAAATACATGCTAAAGCTACAATTGCATCGTATTTTGCAGCAATAAAAATAGGAATTAAAATAGGGTAGAAGGCAATTGTTTCTTCGGCCAAACCAAAAGTCGTTCCGCCTAAAGCAATCAAGGTTGTTACTACAATTATAAGAATATATTCTTTGCCCTTTAAGACATTGGAAAGTCTAGAAATTCCTGCTTCAAAAGCACCTGTAAAATTTACAATTGCAACTAAACCTCCAATAAATAAAACCAAAATAATTATATCAGCAACTGCTATAATCCCTTTTAAAGGCGCTAAAATAAATTCGATAAACCCTTGAGGTTTGGCTTCTAATTTTTGATAAGTTCCAGGAATACTAATTGCTTTATAAATGGCGCCAGAGGTGAATTTTTCTAACGGAATTTTAACCTCTAAATCATCTAATGTTTTTTGCGATGCTTCTAAAATAATTGATCCTTCCTGACTCGTTTTTATAAAACTATTATCGTCTTTATTATAAGCTAATCTGTCATATTGTCCAGAAGGAACACACCAAGTTAAAAGCGCAACAAAAGCAGCTATTAATAACAAAACTGTTTGTGCGCTTGGAAATTTTATTTTTTTCATCTTTAAAACCAAATAAGTTTTAAAGATACTATTTTAAAAAAATAATTAAATAAAATATTTTTATTTTTCTGGAACAAATTCTAATGCAGCTCCGTTTATACAATGTCGCTTTCCTGTAGTTTTTCTTGGTCCATCATCAAAAGAATGTCCTAAATGTCCACCACAAGTAGTACATTTTAATTCAGTTCTTGCATAACCAATTTTGTAATCGATGTCTAATTCAACATTTCCTTTTATTGCTCTATCAAATGAAGGCCAACCAGAACCAGAATCGTATTTATGGTCAGATTTGTACAAAGCAGTTTTACATGCAGCACAAACATAAGTTCCTTTTTTATGATTATTATTCAAATCACTAGAAAAAGCTCTTTCTGTTCCAGCTTCTCTTAAAACATTATATTGTAGGGGAGAAAGTAGTTCTTTCCATTCAATATCTGTTTTAACAATTTTATATATTTTCTTTTCTTTGGATGAGTTTTGTGCATTTCCTACACAACTTATCATCAAAAATAAGACAAGAATACTTGCTAGTTTTTTCATTTTTTTTTGAGTTAAAAATTGATTTTTATAACTTTTTTGAATCAATTTTATAATGATTATATTAATTTACACAAAAGATCCTATTTAACATCAGACGAACATTTTTTGTGAATCTTACAAGCCTATCAGAATTAAATAAACATTTAAATTTTTCTTTTTTTTGAAAAGTTTTAGTTTTAGAAATATAGAATACGTAATTTTATTGAAAATTATAAGTGACTAAGACCGATATTTGGTGTCTTATAATATGAACCAAAAAGTAAAAAATAATGAAAAAAATAATAGTTTTAATAGTCGCAGTTTTTCTTTTTTCAGAATGTAGTACTGTGCCAATTACTGGTAGAAAACGAGTTAATCTTGTAAGTGATGCGCAAGTTTTACCCGCTAGTTTTGCTCAATATCAAGGGTTTTTAGAAGAAAATAAACTTTCTTCTAATAGCAAAATGACAAATCAAGTAAAAGAAGTTGGTAAAAATATTTCTGCTGCAGTAGATCGTTTTATGAGAGCAAATAATATGACATCAGAAGCAGATTCTTATAAATGGGAATTTAATTTAGTAGAAGACGCAACTGTAAATGCATGGTGTATGCCAGGAGGAAAAGTTGTTTTCTATACAGGAATTATGCCAATTTGTGCAAATGATAATGGAGTTGCTGCAGTTATGGGGCACGAAGTTGCGCATGCATTTGCTAAACATGGTCAAGAAAGAATGACAAATTCTTATGGACAACAAATAGGAGGTTTATTAGTTGCTTTAGGAACGTCAAATAAAAGTGCAGAATCTCAACAAATGTGGAATACAGCTTTTGGTGTAGGCTCTGGTTTAGGAATGTTAAAGTTTAGTAGAGTTCATGAGCAAGAAGCAGACAGATTAGGGTTGGTTTTTATGATTATGGCTGGTTATGATGGTACAGAAGCTGCTGAAGTTTGGGTAAGAATGAGTGCAAATTCTGGTGGAAGTTCTCAACCAGAAATTTTAAGTACACACCCTTCAAATGAATCTAGAATACAAGATTTAAGAAGTTATTTACCAACTGCTAAAAAATATGCAGCAGAATATAATGTAAAAGGTAATTTACTTATGAAAAATTAGATTAACAATTAGATTTCATATATTGTGGCCGTTCAAAATTATTTTTTGAACGGTTATTTTATATAAAATAAGTATGTTAAAAATAGGAGATAAAAAATTAATAAATGGTTGGGCTTTTTATGATTGGGCAAATTCGGTATATTCTTTAGTTATAAGTACTGCAGTTTTTCCCTTGTATTATAGTGCAGTAACAGATGGTAAAACAGTTATTTTTCTAGGCACAGAATGGAATCATCCTGATAGTTTGTATAGTTATGCGTTGTCATTCTCATTTTTAGTTGTTGCATTTATTTCTCCAATTTTATCAGGAATTGCAGATTATACAGGAAGTAAGAAAAAGTTTATGAAGTTTTTCTGTTGGTTAGGAGGTTTGTCTGTGGCAAGTTTATATTTTTTTGATGGCATAGATACGGTTTGGATTGGTATTGTTTTTACCATTTTAGCAAGTATAGGATTTTGGGCAAGTTTAGTTTTTTACAATGCTTATTTACCAGAAGTTGCACATCCAGAACAACAAGATAGAGCAAGTGCAAAAGGTTTTATTTATGGATATGCAGGTTCTGTTATTTTACTGATAATCAATTTAATTATGATTCAGAAACCAGATTGGTTTGGTATAGATGCATCTTTGGCATCAAGAATTTCGTTTTTATTAGTTGGTATTTGGTGGATTGGTTTTGCGCAAATAACATTTAAAAGATTGCCAAATGATATTTATAATAAAAAACCTGAGGAAGATTATATTTGGAGAGGTTTTAAAGAATTAAAAATAGTTGCTAAAGAAGTAATGAATTATCCTACTTTAAAGCGTTTTTTAATCTCATTTTTCCTATTAAGTATTGGTGTACAAACTATTATTTTAATGGCGGCAATTTTTGGGTCAAGTGAATTAGGTTTACCAGCAATTAACTTAATTATAACTATTTTATTAGTACAAATTGTAGCAATTATTGGTGCATTTGTTTTTTCTAGACTTTCAGAAAAATGGGGAAATATAAAAGCACTTAAAGTTACCATTCTAATTTGGATGGTTGTTTGTTTTGCAGCTTTTATGCTCGATAAAAAGCAAGAAAATGTAGCGTTTTATTTCTACGGATTAGGAGTTTTATTGGGTTTTGTGCAAGGTGCAATTCAGTCTTTAACACGTTCTACGTATTCTAAATTATTACCAGAGACAGAAGATCATGCAACGTATTTTAGTTTTTATGATGTTACTGAAAAAATAGCAATTGTTTTAGGAACTTTTGTGTACGGATTTTTATATTCTATAACAGATTCTATGCAATGGAGTGTACTTTGTATGGCAGTTTTCTTTTTAGCTTCTTTTATCATTTTAAGTTCATTAAAGAAAACAAAATATGTACAATAAAAAAGTGCTGAGTTTAATTAACTCAGCACTTTTTAAAACTATATATTATCTAGTTTTATAAAACAAAATTAACACCTACAACTATATTTCTTCCTTGATTTAAAATTCCATCTGCTTTTAAACGAGACAAATGATTAATGTATTCTTTATCAAACAAATTATTTACAGAAATTGATGTGGTAAACGTTGTTTTTCCAAGTACAACATCACCTCCAAAACCTAAGTTTACTAAATTGTAACTAGGAGTTTCTGTTTCAAAAACACTAACGTTATTTTGATTAAAAGTGCTTTGTAAACTCAATGAAGTATATCCTTTTTGCAACCAATTTTTGATATTAAATTCTGTTCTAAATGTATTTTTCCAAGTATTTGCGGGAATCAATGGTAAATAATCACCACTACTTTGTTTACCAGTAACTGTTTCAAAAGTACTTTCTAAATGCAACCAATCAATTGGATGTGGGTGTAAATGGAAACCAAATTCACCACCGTATAATTTTGCATTTTCTTGCACATACGTATAAACAGGATTTTCATCTTCAATTTCTCCTGTAGGATTTAAAAAAATATAATCATTTAAATGATTGTAAAATCCGTTAGCAAAAAACTCAAAATGTTCAGTTTTATATTCTAAAGAAACATCAATTTGAGTGTTTTTCTCATTTGATAAATTATTATTTCCTTCTTCAAACCTATTGGTTCCATGATGAACTCCATTAGATGTTAATTCCGCTAAATTTGGTGCTCTAAAACCAGTTGCTAAATTTATTCTAGTTGTAAAAAAATCTGTGAAAGAAGTTTTAAATCCTAAAGAAGTTGTAAAACTATTGAAAGATTTATCAATAGCATTAAAAACATGAATTTCATCTTCATGAGCAACTTCATGACTTTCTGTGCTTATATTTCTATTATCAAAACGAATTCCTGCTTGTAATGTACTTTTATTCCACGCATAATTTGCAGTTGTAAAAATTCCAAAATCATTAATAATTGCATTAGGAATTAATATTTCTTCGCCAAAATTTGTATTTGTTTGATGTAATCCTTGTACACCAGAAAGAATTTCAAAATTTCCAGTTTTAGGAAAATGATATTTGGCATTATAAGAATATGTTTTTAATTTCATTCTTAAAGCAGCTTCTTCATGTTCCTCATGTTCTTCATCCTCTTCGCCATCATCATGCTCTTCGTGTTCTTCAAATTCTTGTCGGTCATTAAAAGTATATCCTAAATCGATATCTAATTTAGAATTACCAAAAAAGATATGATTATGAGCACTTAATATATGATTATCAATAACTTGATATGGTTCTAAAAGAGATTTACTAGTAGATTGATCAGCAATTCCTTCTGTTAAACCTAATTGAGAATTGTTAAAATTATAACGAATTTCTGATGTGAATTTATTTTTAGAATATGCAATTCCTGTTTTAAAATCTTTTTCATTAAAACGAGTATTTGTTACTCTTTCATCCGTAGGAATTGTATAATCAGAATGAGAAGCATACGTTCCTCTGGCTAAAAATTTCCAATTTTCTTTAGACGTTTTTAATCCAACAGAAGTATTGCTACCTAAAGTATTACTAAAATATTTTTGACTAAAATTAATTTCTTTTTGATTTTCTGATGCAAATCTTTCTGGATTTAAATACAAAACTCCACCTAAAGCATCAGAACCATAAAGAAGAGAAGCTGGCCCTTTTATTACTTCAACACTGCTAATTCCTGCATCGTTAATTCCCAAACCATGTTCGCCACCAAATTGCTGATTTTCTAAACGAATTCCTTGTGTATACACTAAAACTCTATTACCACTCAATCCTCTAATTACAGGTTTTCCGATAGAACTTCCTGTAGAAATTTGAGAAACTCCAGCAATATTTGTGATGCCTTCAGCAAGTGTTGTAGCTCCCATTTTTTTAATAGATTCTGCTGATAATCTTTCAACTTTCATTACATTATCAGATTGTAACTTATTAAAAGGAGTAGAAATAATAATTTCATCCATTTCAAAAGAAGAATCTTCTAATTGAATATTTAGGATTTCATTTTTAGAAGTTATTACAATTGTTTTTGTTACCGATTTGTATCCTAAATAGGTAAAAGTAATTTTTAATTTTCCATTAGGAATATTCTTTATTACATAAGTTCCATCTTCATTTGTAGTTGTTCCTTTATGAATTTCTTGAGCATAAATTCCTACTTCAGATAATGGGTTATTGTTGTTATCTGTTATTTTTCCTGAAATACTGTTTTGTGCATTCGCAGAAAATACTGCTACTAAAAGTAGCAATTTTATAAATGTTTTCATTAATGTTATTTTTACTGATTAAAAAAAGATAAATACGACAATGTAGCAATAAAGGAAGCTATTATTTAGATGTTAAATTTCTGATTAATAGTAATCTTTGTTGCTTTTCGTGATAATATAAATTAAACAGTAAAACTTGGTGGACCTCTTGTAGATTTAATAGATTGATAAATTTCTTTATCAATTTGAGGATTTAAAATAAATATTGAAGTGTAAAAATGTGTAGGAATTACATCAAAATTAGATGTAAAATCAAAAGTAAAAAAAGTTAAATGCTTATGTAATTCTTTACAATTAAAACTTTGTTTATGAATATGATTTTCTACTTTAGAAGTACAAGAAGTGTGTTCGTGATTTTCTAAAACATGCAAAATTTGTATTGATAGTGGTGCTATCAATACAAAAAGGAAAAAAGTGCTAATTAGTTTTTTAACCAATACTCTATTTTTTACGCATTTTTAAATTTAACATTTCTACACCTAAAGAAAATGCGATCGCAAAGTACAAATAACCTTTTGGAATTGCGCCTACAGTTTTGTTAAAAATTTCTGTGTGCGATAAATGAGCTGCTTCTGTAATTAGCATAAAGCCAATTAAAATTAAAAAAGCTAAAGCCAACATCTGTATAGTTGGGTTGTTGTTTACAAAATTACTTATAGGATTAGAGAAAATCATCATAATAACAATAGAAATTATTACAGCAATAATCATAATCAATAAAGCACCATGAATACCATTTGTCATTCCAACAGCAGTTAAAATACTATCAAAAGAAAAAACAATATCAATTAAAATAATCTGAATTATAACACTTTTAAAAGAAATTACTTTAGGTGTTTTTAGCACATGTTCTTCATTTGTGTTTTCTACTTTTTGACGAATTTCTTTAGTACTTTTATAGAGTAAAAATAAACCACCTAAAAATAATATGATACTTTGCCCAGTTAACGCAGTTTTAAACCAACCTAAATCTATTTCAAAAAACGGATCTTTTAAAGCAATTAAATAAGAGATACTAAAAAGTAATAAAATTCTAGTTACCATTGCTAAAGCCAAACCTAAAAGAGTTGCTTTTCTTACTTGATTTTTGGGTAATTTATTTGCGGTTATAGAAATAAAAATAATATTATCTATACCTAAAATTATCTCTAAAAAAGTTAATGTCACTAATGCTACCCAAGTATCTGCGTGTAAAAATATTTCCATTTTTTTACTTTACTTTATAAACTGTTGCTTTTTTACTGAATTTAGAAAAACCAATTTTTACAGTAAAATCATAAGAATCTTTATGAATTTTATTTATCTGAACAAACATCGGATCTTCTTGTAAATCATTTTTTGGGTTGATGTATTTTAAGGTGTAAAAGAAATTATTTTTCCATTTTATAGACAAAGTATCCACATGGTCGCCATGTTTACTAATTTGAATACTATCTTTTCTGATAATCGTTTCTTTTACAAAACCTTTACCAGCAGGAATTTCAAAAACACCCAATTTAAATCTATCAGAATTATCTTCAAATTCTGATTTACATGATGTTAAAGCTAAAATTCCTACTAAAATAAAGACTAATTTTTTCATTAAATTCCTGTATAATTTGATGGTGTAATTGCTTTTAGTTCTGCTTTAATTTCTGATGAAACTTCTAAAGTATCAATAAAATCTGCAATTGATTTTTGATTGATTTTAGCATTAGTTCTCGTCAATCCTTTTAAAGCTTCATAAGGATTTGGATATGCTTCACGTCTTAAAATCGTCTGAATTGCTTCTGCAACAACAGCCCAATTATTTTCTAAATCATCTTCAAATTTTTGTTTGTTCAACAATAATTTGTTCAATCCTTTTAAGGTTGATGTAAAAGCAATAATTGTATGTCCAAAAGGCACACCAACATTACGTAAAACTGTACTATCCGTTAAATCGCGCTGTAATCTAGAAACTGGTAATTTTGCTGATAAATGTTCAAAAATTGCATTTGCCAACCCTAAATTTCCTTCAGAATTTTCAAAATCAATAGGATTTACTTTATGTGGCATAGCAGAAGAACCAACTTCGCCAGCTTTAATTTTTTGTTTAAAATAATCTGTAGAAACGTATGTCCAGAAATCTCTGTCTAAATCTAAAATGATGGTATTAATACGTTTTAAAGTATCAAATAAAGCCGCTAAATGATCGTAATGTTCTATTTGTGTTGTTGGAAAAGAATGGTATAAACCTAACTTTTCTTGTACAAATTTACTTCCAAATTCTTTCCAATCAATTGTTGGATACGCAACTTTATGTGCATTATAATTACCTGTTGCACCACCAAATTTAGCAGCACTTGGTATGTCATTTAATAAATTAAATTGTTCTTTTAAACGAACCACAAAAACTTCAATTTCCTTTCCTAATCTTGTTGGTGATGCAGGCTGACCATGAGTTCTTGCCAACATAGAAATGTCTTTCCATTCAATTACTAATTCTTGTAATTTTTCTAAAAGTTCAAAATAATGAGGAACATACACATCATTCATAGCTTCTTTAATTGATAAAGGAACTGCTGTGTTATTAATGTCTTGAGAAGTTAATCCGAAGTGGATAAATTCTTTATGTTTTTGTAAACCTAAAGCGTCAAATTTTTCTTTGATAAAATATTCAACAGCTTTTACATCATGATTTGTAATGCTTTCAATATCTTTTATTTTTTGAGCATCTTCAGTTGTAAAATCAGTATAAATTTTACGTAAATCAGCAAATAAATCGTTGTTAAAATCAGCTAATTGTGGCAAAGGAATTTCGCACAAAGCAATAAAATATTCAATTTCTACGCGAACTCTATATTTTATTAAAGCTTCTTCAGAAAAATAGTCTGCTAATTTTGATATTTTATTTCTATAACGTCCATCAATAGGAGAGATGGCATTTAATTGTGATAATTCCATTTTTTAGTTATGTTGTTAACTGCAAAAATAATCAATTCAACAGATTTATGAAGCAGAATTCTCATGTTTTTCTATCATTTGTAAGATGTATTTTCCACGTGCTTTACAGCCTTTACTTTCGTGTATTATTTTTGTTTCTATTAGATGTTTTAATTCTGGATGAATCCAATCTTTTTGTAATCCAAAGAAATATAAAGTGTTCATTGTATAAGCTCTAACTGCAATTTTTTGCGGAGTAATTAACCAATCAAATCCAGTTTCTACAATTGAATCAATGTGTTTTGTGGTAAGTTGATTTTTAATCTCATTATCATTTTTAGCAAAATAAGCATTTGCTAAAAGTTCACAAATTTTAGCGCAAGGTCTTATTGCACTATCAAATTTTAAATTAGAAATTTTTGTAGAGAATTCTTTTAAATGTGGTAAAATCCAATTTAATTGATGATGATTACAAATCCATTCTAAAATCCAAGCAGCTTTTATAGATACTTTATTTTCAACATCAAAAGTAATCGTAACTAAATCTTTAAATAATTTTTGATCTGCTAAAACAATATTTGCAACTCTTTCTCGGTTTTCTCTTTTAGGATTTTCCATATTATTGAGTTGTTCTGTAACAAAAAAGATGCTCATTTTGGTCTGATTTATGTATATTTACTTTAAAATTGTTGCCATGCTAAATATAAAAAGACTTATTGCAGTTTTTGCATTTATAGCTTGTTTTTTTACAAATGAAAAAATAAGTGCTCAAAAGATTAATCAATTTAATGAAAATAAACAACGAACAGGTACTTGGATTAAGTATTATTCGGATGATAAAATACGTTATACTGGTCAATTTGAAAATGGAAAAGAAGTTGGTGTTTTTAAATTTTATGATATTTCTAGTTCTAAATATCCAGTAATTATTAAAACATATTCTAAAGAAAGTCAAAATGTTTTAGTAGAATTTTATACCATTAAAGGCAAACTACAAAGCAAAGGTTATTTTAAAGATAAAAACAGAATTGGTAATTGGACTTATTTTTTTTCTGATGGAAAAATAATGTCAGAAGAAGTTTACAAAGAAGGAAAACTTGATGGAAAATTAGTTAATTATTATCCAAACGGAAAAGAAACAGAAATTACTTTTTATGTAAACGGATTAAAAAATGGTCTTTCTCAAAAATATTCTAGTGACGGAATTTTAATTGAAGAAATCACTTTCAAAAACGGAAAACCAAATGGACAGGCAAAGTATTTTGAGTTAAATGGAAATCTTAAAGAAGCAGGTACTTATCTAAAAGGAAAAAGGGTAGGAGAATGGGAATATTATTTAGACGGAGAAGTTGCAAACAAAAAAGATATTGAAAATAATAAGAAGTATAAGAAAAACGAAAACGATGAAAAGTAGCACATTTTTCAATTTAAAAGCTATTAAATTAATATTGAAATATAAAGAAGAAAAAAACGGAAATAAAACTTTCTAAAAATCATCAATTTGTTCAATAAAATCATCAATTCTTTCAATGAATAAATTCTAATCAAAGTTGTAACTTTGCATCCTCAAAATTAAAAAATGAAACGAGTAGTTGTTGGTCTTTCTGGCGGTGTAGATTCTAGTGTTACAGCACATTTATTAAAAGAACAAGGGTATGAAGTAATCGGACTTTTTATGAAAAATTGGCACGATGATTCTGTAACAATTTCTAACGAATGTCCTTGGTTAGAAGACAGTAACGATGCCATGATTGTTGCCGAAAAATTAGAAATTCCTTTTCAAGTTGTAGATTTAAGCGAGCAATATAAAGAACGCATTGTAGATTATATGTTTGATGAATATGAGAAAGGAAGAACTCCAAATCCTGATATTCTTTGTAATCGCGAAATTAAGTTTGATGTTTTTATGGACATCGCTTTAAAACTAGGCGCAGATTATGTTGCAACTGGGCATTATTGCAGAAAAAGTGAAGAAATTATTGAAGGAAAACCTGTTTATAAATTATTAGCAGGGAAAGATAATAACAAAGATCAGTCTTATTTTTTATGTCAATTATCGCAAGAACAATTAACAAAAGCGTTGTTTCCAATTGGAGAACTTACAAAACCAGAAGTTAGAGAGATTGCCAAAAAAGCAGATTTAATTACTGCTGAAAAGAAAGATTCTCAAGGTTTGTGTTTTATTGGTAAAGTTCGTTTACCAGAATTTTTACAACAAAAATTACAGCCAAAAGAAGGAGTTATTGTTACCATTCCTTCGGATTTTGAGCAGTACACAAAAGCTGCTCCAGAGTTTGAAAACAAGGAAGCTGAACTAAAATATTACTCAACAAAATTTGCGTACAAAAAAGAAGACGGAAAAGTAGTTGGTAAGCATCAAGGAGCACATTATTTTACAAAAGGTCAGCGTAAAGGATTAAATGTTGGCGGAACAAAAGAAGGTTTATATGTAATAGAAACCGATGTTGTAGAAAATGTAATTTACGCAGGTGAAGGAAAAAGCCACAAAGGATTATATAGAAATGTATTATTTGTTGATAATGAAGAAATTCATTGGATTCGTGAAGATTTAATTTTAAAATCTGCAGAAACAATGCAAGTTGATGCCAGAATTAGATACAGACAACCTTTAGAAAAAGCAACTTTGTACAAAGTAGAAAGTGGTTTATATGTAGAATTTCAAAATAAACAATCTGCAATTCAAGAAGGGCAGTTTGTAGCCTGGTATAAAAATGAAGAATTGTTAGGTTCTGGCGTAATTTCTTAATAAAAATTTATAGAATCGTAAAAAAGTAGTAATTTCGAAGTATGAAGAAATTACTACTTTTTTTATGCGTTGCTAGTTTTTTTAGCACTTTTTCTCAAACGGAAGACGCCTGGCTTTATTTAAAAGACAAACCAAATTCGGCAACTTTTTTGCAAAATCCTTTGCAAATGCTTTCTCAACGTTCTTTAGATAGAAGAATTATACAAAATATTTCTTTAGATGTAAAAGATGTTCCTATTGATGAAAATTATTATAATCAACTAAAAAATGAAGGTAACATTACTGTTTTAGGAAAATCTAAATGGTTAAATGCAATTCATGTTCAAGGTACAGTTTCTCAAATTAATGGTTTGTTATCAAATTTTACTTTTATAGAATCTATTGAGTTTGCTAATAAATCTTTAAATCCTGGAGCAAAAAAAAGAGTAAAAAGTGTAACGCCAAATCATCAAAATAAATTTTCAAACACAACTACTGATTTTATCTACGGAAATGCAGAAAATCAGATAAAAATGTTAAAAGGAGATTTTTTACATGAACAAAATTTTACAGGAGAAGGAATGCAAATTGCAATCATAGATGCTGGTTTTCCTAATGTAAATACCCTTTCTGCTTTTCAAAGAATAAGAGACAATAATCAAATTTTAGGTGGTTATAATTTTGCTGATAGAAATACTGATATTTACACAAGAGATAGCCATGGAACACATGTTTTATCAACTATTGCTGGTTATGTAGAAAATCAATTTGTTGGTACAGCACCAGATGCAAAATTTTATTTATTTATATCAGAAATTGCAGAGACAGAAACCGTTTTAGAAGAAACCTTGTGGGTAGAAGCGGCAGAAAGAGCAGATAGTTTAGGTGTAAACGTTATAAATACTTCTTTAGGATATACAACTTACGATAATCCAGATCACAGTCATTCGTATGCAGATATGGATGGAAAAACAACTTTTATCTCAAGAGGAGCAGAAATTGGAGCATCTCGTGGAATAATTTTAGTAAACGCTGCAGGAAATGAAGGAGGTGATTCTTGGAAATATATTGGCGCGCCTGCCGATGCGGTTTCTGTTTTTTCAATAGGCGCAGTAAATTCATCAGAAAATATAGTATATTTTAGTTCTTTTGGTCCAACAGCAGATAATCGAATAAAACCAGATGTTTTAGCAAAAGGGCAAAGCGCTGCAGTTATAAATTATTCATCAGGAAACATATCAACATCAAACGGAACTTCTTTTTCATCTCCAATAATGACAGGAGTTGTAGCTTGTTTTTGGCAAGCTTTTCCAAATAAAACGAATTTTGAAATTATGGATTTAATTCGAAAATCTGCCGATAAATATAATAATCCAACAGATCAATATGGTTATGGAGTTCCAGATTTTGAAACTGCTTACAATCAAGTTTTATCTACAAATGATTTTAGTAATTCTACTATAAGTATCTATCCAAATCCTGTAAAAAACTCTTTTTCATTTTCTTTTGAAGGTACTTCTGTAGAAAATTTATCAATCCAGATTTTTAATATTTTAGGAGAAAAAGTTTTAGAAAAATCAAAATTAATATCAAATACTGTTGATATTTCTAATTTAGAAGCAGGATTTTATATGTTGAAAATTCAAATGGAAAATCAGCAAAAAACTGTTAAATTGATAAAACAATAATGACAAATAAAATTACCAAATTATTTAAAATTCAATATCCAATTATTCAAGGCGGAATGGTTTGGGTTTCTGGTTGGAGATTAGCATCTGCAGTTTCTAATGCTGGTGGATTAGGTTTAATTGGTTCAGGATCAATGTATCCAGAGGTTTTAAGAGAGCACATTCAAAAATGTAAAAAAGCAACAGATAAACCTTTTGGTGTAAATGTACCAATGTTATATCCTGATATTGAAAAAATTATGGATATTATTATTGAAGAAGGAGTGAAGATTGTTTTTACTTCGGCAGGAAATCCTAAAACTTGGACTTCTTTCTTAAAGGATAAAGGAATTACCGTTGTTCATGTTGTTAGCTCTGTAAAATTTGCATTAAAAGCAGAATCAGCCGGAGTTGATGCTGTTGTTTGTGAAGGTTTTGAAGCAGGAGGGCATAATGGACGTGAAGAAACAACGACTTTTACTTTAATACCTATGGTTAATGATCAAGTAAATATTCCTGTAATTGCTGCTGGTGGAATTGCATCTGGAAAAGGAATGTTAGCAGCAATGGTTTTAGGCGCACATGGCGTTCAAATAGGAAGTAGATTTGCTGCAACATTAGAATCTTCTGCACATCAAAATTTTAAAAATACTATTGTAAATGTAAAAGATGGAGATACGCAACTTACTTTAAAAGAATTAGCGCCAGTTAGGTTGGTGAAAAATCAATTTTACAATAAAGTGCAAGAGTTATATCAGCAAAATCCATCAACAGAACAATTAAAAGAATTATTAGGAAAAGGAAGAGCAAAAAAAGGAATGTTTGAAGGAGATTTAGAGAATGGAGAGTTAGAAATTGGTCAAATTGCAGGTTTAATACATGAAATAAAACCCGTAAAGGATGTTTTTGATGAAATATTAGAAGAATTTAGTTCGATTAAAGCTTTGTTAACTAGTACTTAATGTTTTAGTTTAAATAAGGTTACTGATTATTTCATTTATTAAAAAAATGGCATTATCTTTGTATCTTAATAACAAATCGCTGTTAGAATTAATTTAGCAGCACAATAATTTTTTATAATGAATAAAGGTACCGTAAAATTTTTCAACGAATCTAAAGGATTTGGATTTATCACTGAAGAAGGAAACAACAAAGAACATTTTGTACATGTGTCAGGATTAATCGATGAAATTCGTGAAAACGATGAAGTTGAATTTGACTTACAAGATGGAAGAAAAGGATTAAACGCAGTAAACGTAAGAGTATTATAATATATATCTATTACTAGTTAAATTTTTATCTAAAGCCTTTCAATATTTTGTTAGGCTTTTTTTTATGCTTTATTATTTAAAATAAAAGATTAATTAATGTTTTTATTCAGTTATTGGCATTATCTTTGCGAGATAATAAATGTTGTTAGTAATTAAATTAACAACACAATAATTTTTATAATGAATAAAGGTACCGTAAAATTTTTCAACGAATCTAAAGGATTTGGATTTATCACTGAAGAAGGATCAAACAAAGAACATTTTGTACATGTGTCAGGATTAATTGACGAAATTCGTGAAAACGATGAAGTTGAATTCGACTTACAAGATGGAAGAAAAGGATTAAACGCAGTAAACGTAAGAGTATTATAATATATATTTATTACTAGTTAATTTTTTAACTAAAAGCCTATCAAATTATTGATAGGCTTTTTTTATTTTTATAGAAATTTTTTATTATGATTATTGATGCCAGAAAAAGGGCCAATATTAAAGTTGGATTGTTTGTAGAAATAGTGCTAAAGCCACATCAAAGAACTGGTGAATTAACACAAGGTATTGTTGCTAAAATATTAACAAAATCAGTTACACATCCTTACGGAATAAAAGTACAGCTTGAATCTGGTTTAGTTGGTAGAGTAAAAAATATTATTGAATAATTATTTTACTGGAATTTTTATTTCATATAATTTTCTACTTTTATTATTCAGCTTATTTTCTCTTAACCAAGGATTATGGATTTTAAACTCTTTGTAATTTAATCCAAATCCTTTTGCAAAAGTTGCAATATTAGTAATTGCTGTATCAACTTTAATTGTGTATGTTTTTGGTAAAGAATATAAATCTTCTTTATCAAAAACAAAACCATATTTTTCTGGATTACTTAAAATTTCCTTTAAAGCAATAATTCTAAAAATATAACGTTCTGTTTCATCAGGTAAAAGTGCGTCATAATAACTATTTACTTGTTGTTCTTCCATTCTTCTAGAAACGCCATACATACCAGCATTGTAAGAAGCCGCAGCTAGAGTCCAAGTACCAAATCTTTCTTTAGCTTTTTTTAAATATTCTGCAGCTACTTTTGTAGATTTTTCTATGTGATATCTTTCATCTACATTGTTGTTTATTTCTAAGCCATATTCTTTACCTGTTGTTCTCATAAAATGCCATATTCCGGCAGCACCAACAGAAGAAGTTTCATCTGTAAAACCACTTTCTGCAAGAGCTAAATATTTAAAATCATCTGGTAAACCATATTTTGCTAATAAAGGTTCTATGATAGGAAAATATTTATTTGCACGTTTTAAAAGTAATAAACCATTAGATTGCCAATATGTATTTACTAGCAATTCTCTTTCCATTCTTTCTTTTACATCTGCAATTTCTAGCGGAACTTGCTCACCTGCAAGATTTAAATTATCGGGTAATTTTAATGCTTGTATTTTATAGCTTAAATGTGTACCAATTTTTGGATCATTTATAGCATCCGATTCCGTTTTATTAATAGCGTTCACACATAAAAAGGTGACAGAAATTACACTAAGAATAGAAATTATTTTATAAGTATTGCTCATTTTATGTAATAATTTGATATATAAAAGTACTATAATTTTAGTAGTTATTTTAAATAAGTATTAATAATTTCTGATATTTTTTTTGCTTTCGTCATAATCATAGCATGATCTCCACCTATAATTTGCTCACAATTATGTATATATTTAATAGGAAAAACTTTGTCTTTTGTTCCATGAATATGTAAAATATTCTTAGTTGGTATTTCTTGTTGCCAATTTAAAACATTGTAAATAGACCATTGTAAATATGTTTTATCTTTAACTGTTAAGTATCTTTTATAATTAGCGGCTTTTTTCTTGAGTTTTTTACCAATAAAAAATTTACTGTATTTCTCGAAATTGGTAATTATATTTGTAGGAAAAAGTTTATAAAGATTACTTAAATTTGCAAATTTAAATTTTTTAGGAAATTCATTTTTAGATTTTACACTAGAAATAATAATTATTTTCCTGGTGTCGATAAATTTACTTATTTCTTGTACTATAATTCCTCCAAACGAAACACCTATTAAAACAGGATTTTCATGTTTAATATCTTCTAACATTCTCATAGCATAATTAGTAAGTGTTTCTTCTTGGTAAAGAGGTTTTTTCCATTTTAAGTAATGCAATTCAAACTCTTTAGATAAATTAAGTTGTTTAAAAATATCTGGACCAACACCCAATCCAGGCATGAAATATATATGTGTTTTAGACATTTTTAGAGATATCTTTTTATAAAAAATAAGAATTAAAATTATTATAATAATTTATGAGCAAGTTTAATGCCAAGCTATAAATTTACGGCAATTTTGGTACTTTTTCCACATATAAATTTACAATATTTTCATAAAACATTATATATAAATGAATGTGATTTGCTATTTATTTTCTGTAATCAAATAAGTATATTTATGTTTAATTAATTAAAAAATATTGTATGCTTTTTGAGACAGAAAGATTAAAAGTTAGAGAACTTATTTTTGATGATATACATGTATTTCACAAAATGCAAACTAATCCAAAAGTGATGCAATTTGCAGATGGAGAAATTAAAAATTTTGATAAAAATGTAGAAGAATTAAAAGAATTAATCAAGAGATATTCTATTAAAAATAATGATTTTTGGATTTATGCTGTAGTTTAAAAAAATGATAATCAATTTATTGGAACGGTAGCAATCGTAAAAGATGCTTATAATGATAATGAAATCGGGTATCGTTTTTTAGATATTTATTGGGGTTTAGGATATGGGTTTGAAATTTGTAAAGGACTTATTTCTTATTGTAAAAAAATAGGTTTAAAAAAAATAATAGCCTATGTTGTTGATGAAAATAGTGCATCCGTAAAAATTTTAGAAAAAAATAATTTTACAATATTGAAAAAATTTATAAGTGATGATCTTCAATTACCAGAAACAAAATATCAATTAAAATTATGATTGTAGACAATTTAAATCCGCCTTATTACGCTGTAATTTTTACCACAATTGTTACAGATAATTTAGAAGGTTACACTAAAACAGCAGAAAAAATGGAAACATTAGCTAAAAAACAAAAAGGCTATTTAGGAATTGAATCTGCAAGAAGTGAAGTAGGAATAACCGTTTCTTATTGGCAGACGTTATCAGATATTATTGCATGGAAAAATAATATAGAACACACAGAAGCAAGAAATTTAGGAAGAGAGAAGTGGTACAAAAAGTATCAATTAAGAATTTGTAAAGTTGAACGCGAATATGGATTTCATTAATAAAAAAATATAAACTTTTCTCTTCCTTTTTCTTTAATACGTTATGTAATCTACAATTTCTAATCCATAACCAATCATACCAACTCTTTTTGTTTGCTGTGTATTGGTTATTAATTTTAATTTACTGATGTTTAAATCGTGTAAAATTTGTGCGCCAATTCCAAAATCTCTTTGATCCATTCCGATTGCAGGTGCTTTTAGTTCACCATTTTTTTGACTTTCTTTTAAAACGGATAATCTATTCAATAAATTTTTAGATTCATTTTGCTGATTGATAAATAGAATAGCACCTTTTTCTGCTTCATTTATCACGTTAAACATTTGATCTAATTTTTTATCAGCATTATTAGTTAAAGTACCAAGAATGTCATTATTAACTAAAGTTGAATTTATTCTAGTTAAAACACCTTCGTCATTAGTCCAAGAACCTTTTGTTAATGCAATATGTACTTGATTATTTGTGGTTTGTTGATACGCTCTTAATCTAAATTTACCAAAACGAGTTTCAATATCAAAATCATCTTTCTTTTCAATTAAAGAATCATGTTCCATCCTATATGCAACTAAATCTTCAATAGAAACAATTTTAATATCGAATTTTTTAGCCACTTTTAAAAGCTGAGGTAAACGAGCCATTGTACCGTCTTCATTCATTATTTCTACAATAACTCCTGCAGGTTTTAAACCAGCTAAACGAGCAAAGTCAATTGCAGCTTCGGTATGACCAGTTCTACGTAAAACGCCACCTTCTTTTGCTCTTAAAGGAAAAATATGGCCAGGTCTACCCAAATCAAAAGGTTTAGTGTCTTTGTCTATTAAAGCTTTAACAGTAAGCGCTCTGTCTGAAGCAGAAATACCAGTTGTAACACCTTTACCACGTAAATCTACAGAGACTGTAAAACCAGTTTCCATAGGATCTGTGTTATTATTAACCATCATTACTAACTCTAATTCTTTACAGCGCTTTTCAGTTAAAGGTGCACAAATTAATCCACGTCCATGAGTAGCCATAAAATTGATCATTTCTGGAGAAACTTTTTCTGCAGCTGCTAAAAAATCCCCTTCATTTTCACGATTTTCATCATCAACAACTATAATAACTTTACCATTTCTAATATCGTTAATAGCTTCTTCAATTGTATTTAATTGCGTTTTGTTTTGTAGAATTTGAGTTTTCATATTTTGGTACCTTTATTTGGTATAATTTTTTTGAAAAAATTTGTAATTGGCTGTAAAAAGGAATTTAAGTTAAATATTCCTTTGTCTTTTGTAGCTCTTCTTGTTAGTAATATTGCAACAGGTGTCATAATAATCGCAGAAATCCAGGAACCTAAAAACGATGTTATTGTGCTTTCTTCTGCTAAGTTTTTTCCAAAAGTATTAGCAAAAAAGTAGATTACATATACTGCAATGGCTAATATCATTGGCAAGCCAAAACCACCTTTTCTAATAATAGAACCTAAAGGTGCACCTATAAAGAATAAAATTATACAAGATAAAGAAAATGCAAACCTATTATAATATTCAGTATCATAAAAATTTAATATTTTTCTATTCCATTTTATAGTTAGGTTATTATTATTTAAAGAGCTAACAACTCTATTTGTTTTTGCAATTGCAGAATTTAAAATGGTAATTTTTTCTTTATCTTTAAAATTTTGAAGTGTTTTACTATCGAGATTTTTCTTTTTTAAAGAATCAGGATATTTATATAAATCATTAGCTTGTGTACTTATAAATATATTTTTTGCTCTATTGTCTAATGCATCGTAATATTTTTCTTTTAATCTAGGAATTGTATCTTTAATTTCTTTTAAAGTATACATCATTGGATAACCTTTACTTTTTGTAGTATCTACAACCGAACTTATGCCTCCAATATCTATATTGAATTCATATTCTTTAAAAGTAGCATTTGAAGCGGCCATTTTTTTTCTTTTAATTGATGTTCTAGCAGATTTTACGTGTTCTTCATAATAATTGCCATCATATAAAATAAAGGTCATATATCTACTACCTTCTTCAGTAACAATTTTTCCACTTTTAGCTGTTATTACTTTTTGATTTCCTCTATTGCTTTTTAAATCATATATTAAAACATTCTTTAATAAGTTTTTGTCTTCACCATATTTTTCATCAAACTTTATTTGATAACCAGGTAAATCTGCATTAAAACTTCCAGGAATTAATGCCATTGCTGGTTGTTTTTTCTTAATGTTATTCTTTAAATTTATTTGTTCATAAACAGCATAAGGGTAAACGTTGTTTAAAAATAAGAAGTTAACGATACTTAATAAAATAGCTAAGATACCTAATGGTCTTACTAATCGATGTAAAGAGATTCCTGCAGATTTTGCTGCAGCAAATTCGTAGTTTTCTCCTAAATTACCTAAAGCCATTATCGATGATAATAAAACACCAATTGGTAGTGCTTGCGGAATTATCATTAAAGTTGTGTAATACAAAAACTTTAAGATAAAAATAAGGCTAATTCCTTTACCAGCAATATTTTCAAATGCTTGCCATAAAGCCTGCATTACCAGTACAAAAAGTACTATTAAAAAGGTTGCTATAAAAGGTTTAAAAAAACTTTTTAAGATGTATTTATCTAAGATTTTCATAAAACGTAAAAGTAGCATCTTAAAAATTAAGATGCTACTAATTTTCTGTTAATTGAATTAATTAATCTATAATGTAATTCTGACTTAAATATTTCTTTTTATCAAATTTAAAAAATGTTTCTGATAAAGATTGATTATTTTTAAATTTAGTAATTGTAAATGTTGTTTTAGATTTATTAGAACCAGTTTGAATTAGTTTATAAATATGCATTGTTTTTGCATCTATACCTAATTCTACTTTTACAATATCAGAATTGCTGTCAATAGGATTTAGTGTTACAAACTGAATTTTTCTACCATTCATATCTAATAATTTCCCCATTTTAAAATTATAACCTTCTTTGTAAAAAGTTAATAATTTTGATGGATAAATAAAACCATCATCTCCATCTAAATCTCCATCAGTAATAGAAATTTCTTTTTCATCATTATTAATTATATATAATTTTTTTCCATCATAAATAAAATCATTTCCTAGGTATTTTAAACTATATTTTTCTCCTTGTAAATAAATTTCACCTCTAATTGGTGGTTCATCACCTTCCATAATACCTGCATCTTTGTTACTTAAAGTTTGACTAAAACCAATAAACATATTTTGGTAAGCTCCCATTTTAGTAGAAACTTCATCTAACAATGATTTTGCTTCTTTTGAGTTTTGAGAAAATGTAATTGTTGTAATAAATAAACTTAATAATAAAGTTGTAAATTTTTTCATAATAAATAATTATAAGCTCGATTTTTTTTCGAGAAATTATAGGTTCTTTTCGTTTTCTAATAATTGTTCTAATGCAACAAAATCTGGTACTAAAACTTGTCTTGCTTTGCTTCCTTCAAAACCACCAACAATACCAGCAGCTTCTAATTGATCTATTAATCTACCAGCTCTATTGTACCCTAATTTTAATTTTCTTTGTAATAAAGAAGCAGAACCTTGTTGCGCTGTTACAATAATTTCTGCAGCTTCTTTAAATAGTTTGTCTCTATCAGAAATATCAATATCAATACTTGTGCCACTTTCATCATCTACATATTCTGGCAATAAATAGGCTTCTGTATATGCTTTTTGAGACCCAATGAAATCGGTAATTTTTTCAACTTCTGGTGTGTCTACAAAAGCACACTGAATTCTATTTATTTCATTTCCGGCAGTATAAAGTAAATCTCCACGACCAATTAATTGATCTGCGCCACCAGAATCTAAAATGGTTCTAGAATCTATTTTAGATGTAACTCTAAATGCAATTCTTGCAGGAAAATTTGCTTTTATAATTCCTGTAATTACATTTACAGATGGTCTTTGTGTTGCAACAATTAAATGAATTCCAATAGCTCGTGCCAATTGTGCTAAACGTGCAATCGGTGTTTCTACTTCTTTACCTGCAGTCATAATTAAATCTGCAAACTCATCAATAACCAACACAATATACGGTAAAAAATGATGACCATCATTAGGATTTAATTTTCGTTGTTTAAATTTTACATTATATTCTTTAATATTTCTAACCATGGCAGATTTTAACATATCGTATCTGTTGTCCATTTCAATACATAAAGAATTTAATGTGTGTACAACTTTTGTAGTATCCGTAATAATAGCTTCTTCCATATCTGGTAGTTTAGCTAAATAATGACGTTCAATTTTATTAAATAAAGTAAGTTCAACTTTCTTCGGATCAACCAAAATAAATTTTACTTCTGCAGGATGCTTTTTATATAAAAGTGATGTTAAAACTGCATTTAAACCAACAGATTTTCCTTGCCCAGTTGCACCTGCCATTAATAAATGAGGCATTTTAGCTAAATCAATTACAAAAGTTTCGTTAGAAATTGTTTTGCCTAAAGCAATTGGCAATTCCATATGAGATTCTTGAAATTTCTTTGATGAAATAACAGAATGCATAGAAACAATTGTAGATCTTTTGTTTGGTACTTCTATACCAATTGTACCTTTTCCTGGAATTGGTGCAATAATTCTAATACCTAATGCAGATAAAGATAATGCAATATCATCTTCTAAATTTTTAATTTTCGAAATTCTAATTCCAGCTTCAGGAACAATTTCATATAAAGTAATAGTTGGTCCTACAGTTGCTTTAATTTCTGCAATTCCAATTTTGTAGTTTTTTAAAGTTTCTACAATTCTATCTTTATTTGCTTCTAATTCTTGCGGATCAACAGAAATACTATCGTTATATTGTTTTAATAAATTAAACGTAGGAAATTTAAAGTTTGATAATTCTAAAGTAGGATCAAACTCACCAAAATCTTTTAATATTTTATCTGATAAATTTTCAGTAGAAGACTCTTCTTCTTCAGTTTCTTCTATATCAATAGCTAATTCTTTAACAGTTTCTTCAATATTTACCTCAGAATCTTTTTCAACTTTTAAAATAATTTCATCGTTTTCTTCGGATGTAATGCTAGAGTGTTTTTGAATGGTTGGTTGTAATTTTTCTGAAGAGATTTCAAAATTTGACTTCTTATTCTTACTTAAAGAAATTGTTTCAGAAGTTGTTTCATCAGTATTTAAAATAGCCTTAGCAGTTGTTTTTTCTGATGGTTTTTCTACACTTTCCGTTTCTAGATTTTCAGCCTCTCTTTTTAACTTTTTTTCTTTTATTTTTTCGATATAAGCATCAAAAGAAACTTTATAACGGATTATTATATAAGTTATTAAAGTAAAAATTAAAATTATTATTAAACCTGTTTTACCTATAAAAGTTTGTAAGTAATTGTTAATTTCAAAACCAACAACACCAGATAAAAGTGCAAATTTGCTATTTAGAAAGCCTAAGGCAACAGAGATCCATAGCATACAAAGCAAACCCCAGTTCCAGGAAATAATAATTTTTGAAAATTTGTTTCTTATAAGTATATGAAATCCTGTTAAAAAAACTTGATATGCAATAATAAATGCAGACAAACCAAAACCTTCATAAATAAAAAAGTTACTTAAATTGGCGCCAATTTTTCCTAAAAGATTTTTACTTTTTACAGTTTTATCAGTTAAATAATTTAAAGTACTTTGGTCGTCTTGCCAATTAAAAAAAAAGGAAATAAAAGCAATACATAAAAAAACTGCAAACAACATTAAAAATATTGATAATAGAGTTTTAGCCTGTCTTGTTTTTAAGTAAGAAAAAATACTTGATTTTTCTCCTTTTTGAGCAGTTGCTTTATTTGTACTTATTTTCTTTTTGGCCATTAAAATTTAATAATACTTTTTTGCTTAAAATAACAATAATATCTTAGGAACATAGATAAAACCAGCAACAATTAAAGAAATTAGTGCAGCAAATGTAGGTATACCTGCAGCAATATCTTTAACCAAACCAATTTTAACATGAAACTCTGGGTGTACAAAATCTGCTAATTCTTCAATAGCAGTATTTGCAGCTTCTGCAACTAAAACTAGACCAATAACGATAAGTTGTAAACACCATTCTGTTGCAGAAATATTAAAATAAAATCCTAATATTGTTGCAATTAAGGCAAAAAATAATTGAGCTTTTATACTATCTTCTGTTGTAATTAAGATATAAAAACCTTTAAAAGCATATTTTAAACTTCGTATTCTTCCTCTTATATAACTATCATTAGGATTTTTCATAAATTAAATTGCTTTTAAAGCAGCATCGTAATCTGGTTCATCAACAATTTCTGGAACTTGTTCTGTATAAACTACATTTTCATTTTCATCAATAATTACAATTGCTCTAGAATTTAAGTGAGCTAGTGGTCCGTTTGCAATTTCTAATTCATAATCTTTACCAAAACTACCCGTAGCAAAATCAGAAAGCATAATAACATTTTCAATTCCTTCTGCACCACAAAAACGAGCTTGCGCAAAAGGTAAATCTCTAGAGACACATAAAACAACAGTATTTTCTAATTCTGATGCTTTTTTATTAAACGCTCTAACAGAGGCTGCACAAGTACCTGTATCTACACTAGGAAAAATATTTAGAATTACTTTTTTACCAGTAAAATCTTTTAATGTTTTTGTTGATAAATCTACTGCAGTTAGTTTAAAATCAGGTGCTTTTGATCCTGTTTTTGGTAAATTTCCAATTGTATTTATTGCGTTTCCTTTTAGTGTGATATTAGCCATAATTTAGTTTTTTAGTTTGGTCAAAAATAAGATAAAAAAGAAAAACTATTTACATAAATACTGAGTTTTTAACTACGTATTAACAAAAAGGAATAATGTGTTATAATTTAATTTTTTAGTCTTGTGTATATTTCATGAACATAATATTAAACTTATTTTTAGATTTATGTTTAAAGACGTTCTAAATTAATTGGTTACTATTTCTAAAATTATCTAGATAGTTTTATTTTTCAAGCCTATCAACCCGAAAAAAGGACCAATTGCTAAAACGGAAAACACTAAATTAGAATTAGTAAAATTTAATAAACTACTAATGATTTGAATACTAATAATTGTAATTAAAAAACCGATTGAATTGACAATTGTTAACGCTGTACCTTTATCTTTTGATGGCGTATTTTGCGCAATTAATGTCGAAAATAAAGGCGAATCTGCAATAACAACCATTCCCCAAAAAATCAAAAAAGCAATAAAAATATACTTATTTGGTATTAGAAATAGAATTGGAGCAATAATACAGCAAATAAAAGATAAAAATAGAAAGCTAAAAGCAGTTTTTTTAACACCGAATTTCTGAGAAATATAGCCCCCAAAAACACAAGAAATACTTCCGATTGCTATTATTATAAAAGACAAAAGAGAAATGTTAAACGTATTTTGTGGATGTAGATTTTGATAAGTCATTAATAAAACTGGCACAAAAGCCCAAAAAGTATATAATTCCCACATATGACCAAAATATCCAAAAGCAGCTTTTCTAAAATTCACGTTTTTAAAAACTTTAAAACAAACTGATACATCTAAAGTTGTACTTGGTTTTCTAAAAGGACCATTTTTAACAAATACCAACATTAATAAACCGCCAAATAGTGCTAAAGAAGAAGTTGTAATTAAAACACTCTTCCATGAAAAACTGATTAAAAGGTCTTTTAATAAATGAGGCAAAGCAGTTCCTAAAACTAAAGCGCCAACTAAAAAACCTAAAGATCTACCTAATCCTTTTTGATAATAATCGGTTGCGATTTTCATTCCTACCGGATAAATTCCTGCCAAGAAAAACCCTGTTAAAAAGCGTAAACATATCAAACTAAATAAAGTTTGTTTCTCTAAAATAAAACCAATATTAAAAAGGGCACCTAAAAAAGCACTAATAAAAAATACTTTTGATGGCGAAAATCGATCTGCAATTGTAAACAAAGCAAATACTAAAGTACCAGCTATAAAGCCAAATTGAACAGCAGAAGTTAATAATGCTAAAGCATTTTCTTGTAGCTGAAAAGTAGTTGCAAGATTGCTCATAACTCCGTTACCTGCAAACCACAAAGACGTGCAACAAAATTGTGAAATAACAATTATTGGTAATATTTTTTTTGATGTACTCATTTAAAAAGCGAATTTAGTATAAAGAGTATAATAATCAATAGAAAAAATTTTACAACTAAGTTACTTTATCTATATTTGAATTGATGAAAAAAGTCAAAGTCATAGAATGTCCAAGAGATGCAATGCAAGGTATAAAGTCTCATTTTATATCCACAGAAAAAAAAGCATTGTATATCAATTCCTTATTAAAAGTTGGTTTTGATACCATCGATTTTGGCAGTTTTGTATCGCCAAAAGCAATTCCTCAAATGAGAGATACTGCAGCAGTTTTATCAAAGTTAGATTTGTCTAAAACGCAAAGTAAATTATTGGCAATTATTGCGAATGTTAGAGGCGCAGAAGACGCATCTCAATTTGAAGAAATCGATTATTTAGGATATCCTTTTTCTATTTCAGAGAATTTTCAAATGCGAAATACACACAAAACTATTGCCGAATCTATTGAGGCTTTAGACGAAACTTTAAACATTGCTGATAAATCAAAAAAGGAAGTTGTTGCTTATTTATCTATGGGTTTTGGAAATCCTTATGGAGATCCTTGGAATGTTGATATTGTTGGTAATTGGACAGAGAAACTTAGTAAAATGGGTGTTAAAATTTTATCACTTTCAGACACCATTGGTAGCTCAACTCCAGATGTAATTTCGTATTTATTTTCTAATTTAATTCCTAAATATCCAGCCATTGAGTTTGGTGCACATTTACATACAACGCCAGATAAATGGTTTGAAAAAGTAGATGCAGCTTACAAAGCGGGTTGTAATCGTTTTGATGGAGCAATAATGGGGTTTGGTGGTTGTCCAATGGCAAAAGACGAATTAACAGGTAATATGCCAACAGAAAAATTATTGAGTTATTTTACTGCAGAAAAAGCCGATACAAATATAAAACCAATGAGTTTTGAAAGTGCTTATAATAAAGCTTTAGAGGTTTTTATTTAAGATTTTCAACTTTTCTGGTTGACTGCAAATCCAAATCAAAAAAAATATTTAAAAATGAAACATTTAAAATCATTCCTATATTTATTGTCTTTTACACTTTTATTTTCTTGTAAAAAAGATGATGATAAAATAGATTTTACCTTTTTACAAATTAATGATGTGTATGAAATTGCACCAATTCAAGGAGGAGAATTTGGTGGGCTGGCAAGAGTTGCAACTGTTCATCAAGAATTATTGAAAGAAAATAAAAATACGATGTTGTTTTTGGCGGGAGATTTTTTAAATCCTTCTTTATTAGGAACCATAAAAGTTGACGGAGAAAGAGTTCGTGGAAAACAAATGGTTGAAGTTTTAAATGAGATGGATGTAGATTTAGTTGCTTTTGGAAATCATGAGTTTGATATTTCTCAAAAAGATTTACAAAAACGTTTAAATGAAAGTAATTTTCCTTGGATTTCCGCAAATGTAAAATTGAAAACAAAAAATAAATCAATCCCATTTTATAAAGAAAAAGAAGGGAAACAAATTCCTTTAAAAGAAACATTTGTCAAAGAATTTACAGATGAAGATGGCACAAAAATTAAAGTCGGTTTTATAAGTGTTTGTATTCCGTCAAACCCAGTAGATTATGTAGAGTATGGAAATATGTTTGTAAAAGCAAGAGCTTCTTATGCTGCAATTAAAGATTCTGTAGATGTTGTTTTTGGTCTAACACATGTTAAACTTACAAATGATAAAAGAATTGCAAAGTTAATTCCAGATTTACCTTTAATTATGGGCGGTCATGAGCACACAAATTCTTATGATAAAATAGGAAATGTAATAATTTCTAAAGCAGACGCAAATGCAAAAACGGCTTACATCCATAGAATTTCTTTTGATAAAAAGACGAAAAAAACTATAGTTACATCAGAATTAAAAGAAATTAATACAACCATTAAAAGTGATGAAAAAGTGGATTTAGTGGTTAAAAAATGGCAAAATATTTTAAAATCAGAGATTAAAGTTGTTGTTGAAAATCCTGAGAAAATAATTTATGCAACAAAAATTCCTTTGGATGGAAGAGACACACAAGTAAGAAGTGAACAAACTAATTTGGGAACTATTATTACAAAATCGATGTCTTTTGCTTTTGATGATAAAGTAGATTGTGCAATTGTTAATGGTGGTTCTATTAGAATTGATGATGAGTTGTTGGGGAATATTAACGCAGTAGATATTTTTAGAGTTTTACCTTACGGAGGAGCAATTTTTAAAGTTGAAATTAAAGGAAGATTGTTAAAGCGTGTTTTAGATTATGGAATTTTAGCTGCTGGAACTGGCGCTTATTTACAACGATTTAATGCAGAAAAAGTAGGAGAGAAGTGGATGATTAAAAACAAAGAATTAAACATCAATAAAATTTACACAGTTGCTTTTTCTGATTATTTATTGCAAGGTTTTGATATTCCTTTTTTATCATCAGAAAATAAAGAAGTTTTATCAATATATAAACCTAAAAACAATGAACTTGCTTTTGATATAAGAAAAGCTGTGGTTGAATATTTAAAAGGAAATCAATAAAAAAACCTCACATTTAAACTGAATTTATTTCAGTAGATGTGAGGCTTTATACTTATCTTTTAAGTAGATTATCTTTCTCTACGTCTTCTACCAAATCCGCCAGTTTTTCTGTCTGCAGAACCTCGGTCTGGTCTATCAGAAGAGCGAGAACTTCTTTTTCTTCCTCTGTCAGAAGAAGCTTCAGAACTTCTACGTCTTCCAAAACCACCATCTTTTTTACCAAAAGGTTTTTTACCGCCTCTTCTTCCGCCTCCGCCAGAACGATCTTTTTTAGTAATTTCGATATTTACCGAACGACCGCCAAAATCTGGTTGATTAGCAGCAAATACTTCTAGAGTTTTTTCTTCGTAATTTTTATCAATTTCAAAGAAAGAAAACGTGTCTAAAATATCAATTGCACCAATTTCTATTTTATCACCAATATTTTGGTCGTTAATTAAACCAATTAATTTACCAGGATTTAAACTGTCTTTTCTACCAATATTGATAAAAAAGCGCGTCATATTATCTGCTGTTTCTCTTGATCTAGAATTCTCTCTAGATAAATTATTTAAATCTTTAGCATTTTCATAATAGGCTAACATGGTGTTAAACTCTAATGAAACGAATTTTTTAATTAATTCTTCTCTGTCTAAATCTTTTAATTTATCGTAAATGCTTGGTAAAAACTCATTAATTTGAGTTTCATTTACTTCGATATTATTTACTTTATCAATTAAATTCATTAATTGATTTTGACAAATTTCTTTTCCAGAAGGTACTTTACCTTCTACAAATTTCTTTTGAATAATTCTTTCTATTGCTCTTAATTTTCCTTTTTCTTTTCCGTTAACTAAAACAATAGAAATACCTGTGTTACCAGCTCTACCAGTTCTACCACTTCTGTGTGTGTAGTTTTCTATTTGATCTGGTAATTTATGGTTAATTACATGTGTTAATTCATTTACATCTAATCCACGAGCAGCAACATCAGTAGCAACTAATATTTGAATAGATTTTTTTCTAAATTTACCCATTACAGAATCTCTTTGTGCTTGAGATAAATCTCCATGCAAAGAATCTGCACTATAACCATCTTTTATTAAATTGTCTGCAACTTCTTGTGTTTCTCTACGAGTTCTGCAAAAAATAATTGCGTAAATATCTGGGTTTAAATCTGCAATTCTTTTTAATGCAGGGTAACGAGTTCTTTCTGTAACAGCATAATACTCATGACTTACATTATCTGATCCTGAATTTTTTTCGCCAGAAGTAATTTCAACTGGCTTTGTCATATAGTTTCTTGCAATCGATTCTACTTCTCTAGGAAAAGTTGCAGAAAATAATAAGGTTTGTTTTGTGTCTGGAGTTGCTTCTAAAACTTTATCTAATTCATCTTTAAAGCCCATATTTAACATTTCGTCGGCTTCGTCTAAAACTAACCATTTAACGTTACCAAGTTTTAAAGCTCTTCTATTAATTAAATCTACAGTTCTACCTGGAGTACCAACAACAATTTGAGATCCTCTTTTTAAAGATCTAATTTGTTCTTCCATACTAGAACCTCCATAAACAGTTGTTACATTAACACCTTTTAAGTATTTACTAAAGTCTTTAATATTATTACCAATTTGAACTGCAAGTTCTCTTGTAGGTGATAAAATAATAGCTTGTACATTATTACTACTAGTATCTAAAAGTTCTAATATAGGTAAACTAAAAGCTGCTGTTTTACCTGTTCCTGTTTGTGCAAAAGCCTTTAAATCGCTTGTAGAAGAAATTATTTGAGGAACTGCTTTTTCTTGAATAACAGTTGGGTTTTCGTAACCTAAATCTGTTAATGCTTTGATGATAGGTTCTTTTAAACCTAATTCTTTAAATGTTGACATTACTGTGTTTTTGTAGATTCACAGAACGCCCACCTGTAAACCTGATTATAAATTTTGGACTTGATTTAAGTGAGTTGTCTCACTTTTAAAATCGTGCAAAGGTACTTTAAATTAAATAGATAATAGGCTAAAAACGAATTAATTAATTTTCGCTAAGTGCCTTTAAATAAGGGTTTATGTTAAAAGAAGAAAATGAAGCATAACCATTTGTTACTTTTCCTTGCTTATTTACTAAAATACATCGAGGCATTTTACTTGTTAAAAATAAATTTGCATCACTTTTATTGTTAATATAAAATTGATTACTTAAAGTGTTTTTTTTGATGTTATCATTTTTTGTGCCATCAATTTTAATTTGAATAAAACTTACTTTTGGATATTTTTTTGATAAATATTTTATTCTAGAAGTAATATAGTTTTCTGTATAATATTCTGGACTCCAAAAGAAAAGTAGTACATTTTTATTTTTAATAATTTTACTAATAGGTATTTCTGTATTACTATAATTAATAACATTAAAATCTGGTAAAGTATTGTTTTTTTTAACAGCCTTAGAGTCATTAACTATTTTCTGAATTTGATTTTTATCTTCTTCATTTGTACTTAACTCAAAAAACTTATTAAAAGGTTTTTCATTTATGTTGCAACTAGATTTGTTGTAAAAATGGCTAATTACAGTTTGTTTTAAAAAGACATTTTTAGAAACTTCAGATTTTATATTTTTATCTATAACTTTTAATAAATCTAAAGTAAATTTGGCAGAATAATTACTCTTTACAGATGGATGACCTAAAGCATAAGTTTTATTATATAAATAAGTTCTAATGTATTGAAAATAAGGAGGGTAGTACATTAATGAATCCTTGTTTATTTGGATGCTATTTCTGTAATCAAAAAAAGATTTATCTAGTTCAGGAAAATCACCAGAATCAGAATATTTTGCATAAATAATAGGATATTTTTCTATTTGTTCATAAACCGGAAAAGTAAGTGCTACTTTTAAAAATTGCTTAAACCCTTCAGTTTCTTCTGTATGATGTTCTAAATAATTGTCATAGGTTTTTAACTTTTGTTTGGTTAAATAATCTACTTTCTTTTTAAAGTTTTTAGGATCTAGTTTATTATAATTATAGAAAGCTTTTTTATCTTTTTCGTTTTCTAAAAAACAATCAATTAAAATATTATTTCTTTCTGCCCCTTCACCTGCAAATACTAACGATTCATCAAAATCCCAAGTATTTAAACGCAACATTAAACTATCTTCTGGTTCTAAATAAATATATTGATTTTCATCACCATGAAAAAAATAATACAAACCTTCATTTGCATTTTTTAACTTTCCAAGAAATTTATTCTGTTTATTTAGGTAAAAAGTATCTATAACTTTATCCATAGAATAAAGCACAACACTATTAGATTTTGGATTGATAATTTTACCGCCAAAATAAGTAATCTTTTCTTTTTTATTTGATTCACAGCTACTTATAACTACTAAAAGTAGCATAGGTAAAAAGGAAAATAATCTTTTTGTCATATTAGTTTAAAGCTAAAATACATTTAACAAATTTAGGTATTCAATGTTGCCTTAGTTGTTAATACGTTGTTAAAAATAATTGATAGAAAATTAAACTATTAAGTATTTTTTTTACAAAAAGCATTAGATATCAAGCAAGAAAAGAGAAATCAATTTACTACTTTTGCAGAAATTTAAAATATTATTATGTTATCAGTTTCTAATTTATCTGTTCAGTTTGGAAAACGAGTTTTGTTTGATGAAGTAAGTACTAAATTTCTTCAGGGAAATTGCTACGGAATTATTGGCGCAAACGGAGCAGGAAAATCAACCTTTTTAAAAATTATTTCGGGTAAACAAGAACCAACATCTGGACAAGTTCATCTAGAAAAAGGAAAAAGAATGTCTGTTTTATCTCAAGATCATTATGCTTTTGATGAATTTCCAGTTTTAGAAACAGTTGTTATGGGTAACAAAGAACTGTTTAAAATTAAGAAAGAAATTGATGCTTTATATGCAGATTATACAGATGAAAATGCAGAAAAAATTGGCGAACTTCAAATAAAATTTGAAGAAATGAATGGTTGGAATGCAGATTCTGATGCGGCAGCAATGTTATCTAATTTAGGTATTTCTGAAGATTTACATTATACTTTAATGAAAGATTTAGATGGTAAACAAAAGGTTCGTGTATTAATTTCGCAAGCACTTTTTGGTAATCCAGATGTTTTAATAATGGATGAGCCAACAAATGATTTAGATTTTGAAACTATTGCTTGGTTAGAAAATTTTATAGCAAATTTTGATAACTGTGTAATTGTAGTTTCGCATGATAGACACTTTTTAGATGCGGTTTGTACACATATTTCTGATATTGATTTTGGTAAAATAAATAATTATTCTGGTAACTATACTTTTTGGTACGAGTCTAGCCAATTAGCCGCAAAACAAAGAGCACAACAAAATAAAAAAGCAGAAGATAAAAAGAAAGAATTAGAAGATTTTATTCGTCGTTTTTCTGCCAATGTTGCAAAATCGAAACAAGCAACTTCTCGTAAAAAAATGATTGATAAGTTGAATGTTGAAGATATAAAACCTTCAAGTAGACGTTATCCTGCAATTATTTTTGAAAGAGATAGAGAAGCAGGAGATCAAATTTTAAATGTAGAAGGTTTATCTAGAGAATTTGAAGGCGAAAAATTATTTAACAATGTGCATATCAACTTAAATAAAGGAGATAAAGTTGCAGTTATTTCTAAAAATTCTAGAGCAATTTCTGCCTTTTATCAAATTATAACTGATAATGAGAAAGCAGATGATGGTAAATTTTCTTGGGGTGTTACTACAACTCAATCTTATTTACCGTTAGATAATTCATCATTTTTTCAAAACGGAGAATTAAATTTAGTAGATTGGTTAAGACAATATGCACAAACCGAAGAGGAACGTGAAGAAGTTTATTTACGTGGATTCTTAGGTAAAATGATTTTTTCTGGAGAAGAAGCTCTTAAAAAAAGTAATGTGCTTTCTGGAGGAGAAAAAGTGCGTTGTATGCTTTCTAGAATGATGATGAAAAGAGCAAATATTTTAATTTTGGACGAACCAACAAATCACTTAGATTTAGAATCTATTCAATCTTTAAATAATTCTTTAATTAACTTTAAAGGAACTGTTTTGTTTTCTACACACGATCATGAGTTTGCACAAACTGTTGCAAATAGGGTTATAGAATTAACGCCGAAAGGAGTTATAGATAGGTATTCTACTTTTGATGATTATTTATCAGATCCAAAAATTAAAGAATTACGTGATTCTATGTATTCTTAAATTTTTAAAAGCAAAATGATTTTTTTCGCTAAACTCATAGAGATTTTAGTATTTTAAAAGAAATCTCAAATTCATTATAAATAAAAAAGACCTGACAGATTTTAAAATTTGTCAGGTTTTTTTTGCTGTTAATTTTTTATTTATTCTGCAACGGACTAATAATTTTTACATCAGAAAAAGAAATTGCACCTCTAATAACACCATCAATAGTTTTCTTTAAAGCTTCTATTAATTGCATTTTTAATTGCGATTTATGATAAATTAAACTTACTTCTCTTGCTGGTGGCGGATTTGTAAATTCACGTAAATGAGATTTGTCAACGTCATTTAAATCCAATGTATGTAAATAAGGTAAAAGAGTCATTCCTAAACCTTCTTTTGAGAGTTTTATCAATGTATCAAAACTTCCGCTTTCTAACTGAAACCCTTTTTTATTATCAATTTTGTGAGTTCTACACAAATTAAGTACACTGTCTTTAAAACAATGTCCGTCTTCTAATAATAAAATATCTTCCATTTCTAATTCATCAGAAGTAATCATTTTGTTTTTATACAATCTATGATTTTGGGGTACTAAACCAACAAAAGGTTCGTAATACAAAGGTCTTTCTTTAATAGATTCATTTTCTAAAGGTGTTGCAGCAATTGCGGCATCAATATGTCCATCAGTTAATCTTCTAATAATATCTTCGGTAGTTAATTCTTCAATAATTAATTTTACTTTTGGATATTTTTTAGTAAAATTATTTAGAAACATTGGCAATAAAGTAGGCATAATAGTTGGTATAATTCCTATTTTAAACTCACCACCAATAAATCCTTTTTGTTGATGTACTATGTCTAAAATTCTGTTACTTTCATCAACAATAACTTTAGCTTGTTCAACAATTTTTTTACCAACTTCTGTTAGTTCAATTGGTTTTTTAGAGCGATTAAATACTTTAACACCTAATTCATCTTCTAATTTTTGAATTTGCATACTCAATGTGGGTTGTGTAACAAAACTATGTTCTGCTGCAACCGTAAAATTTTGATATTCTGCAACAGATAAAACGTATTTTAATTGTGTAATAGTCATTCTTTATAAAAAATTTTGATAAAGATATTAAAACTATCAATAATAATTATAGTATTTCTCCTTTAATTTCTATTAAATTTGAGGTATCAAATTAAAACATAATAAAATGAACAAATCAATATTAGGATTAGACAAAAAAGATACAGCAAATTTAGTAACAGAACTAAACGGATTGTTGTCAAATTTTCAGATATACTATCAAAATTTAAGAGGTCTACACTGGAATATTAAAGGGAAAAATTTCTTTCAATTACATGTTAAATTTGAAGAATTTTACACAGATTCTCAAGTAAAGATTGATGAAATTGCAGAACGTATTTTAACACTACAAGGAAAACCATTACACACTTTTGAAGATTATTTAGCAAATTCTTCTGTAGCTGTAGGAAAAAATATTTCTAATGATGTAGAAGGTGTAGAGTTAGTTGTAAATTCATTATCAGAATTATTAAAAATTGAAAGAACTATCTTAGGTATTTCTGATGAAGCTGATGATGAAGGAACAAATTCTATGATGAGCGATTTTATTGCAGAACAAGAAAAAACAATTTGGATGTTAAATTCTTGGTTAGGGAAATAATTAATAAAAAGAATATTTATAAAACGTCTTTTTGAATAGAATTCAGAAAGACGTTTTTTTTTAGTTTAAAGCATAAGAATAACCAATTTCAAGCCCTAAAATATTATAACCATTATTTGGTTGTTGAAAGTTTAAGTTAGAAACATGCCCAAAATTGGTTCCTAAATATATAAAAGAATTGGTAAATGTTTGATGGGAAAATCCTACAGAAAAATTTTCTATAAATGTAAATCCTTTTGCAATTCGTTCTGTTCTTGTATCAATATAATTAAAACCTAAACTTATAGTCCCTTGAAAATTTAATTTTTCTGTTAATTGTTTTTTTACAGCAATACCAAATTCTATACCATATAAATTCATGGTTTTCGCTTTCGTGAATTCAGCTCTTTTTTCTAAATAATTTTCTTCACTTGGTAAGACAAATTGCTCATTTATTAATTGATGATCTAAAAACTGAACTTGGGGTTGCACAATTAATTCAAAATTAAGATTTTTCCAATTCCCTAGCTTATAAAAAGCTTGTGCTTTAAAAGTATTTGTAGAATATGTATAATCTACATCATCAAAAATTAAATTTTCATTTGTACCATAATTGTATAAAAACCCAATTTTACTGGGTTTTAAAGTAGATTTTTTTTTCTCTTGACTGTAAGTTGTCGTGAAAACAAAAAGTATAATTAAAATAGTATGGCTTTTTCTCATGTAAAAAAGTAAGTAATAATTAATTTTTAACTAAACATTTTAGCTGCTTTTTCAGCCTTTCTATTTTCTGAATAATCATAAAAACCTTCACCAGATTTCACACCTAATTTTCCTGCATTTACCATATTTACCAATAACGGACAAGGTGCATATTTAGGGTTTTTAAATCCTTCGTACATTACGTTTAAAATAGACAAACAAACATCTAAACCAATAAAATCTGCCAATTGTAAAGGGCCCATTGGGTGTGCCATTCCTAACATCATAACCGTGTCAATTTCGGCAACGCCGGCAACTCCATTATATAAAGTTTCAATAGATTCGTTAATCATTGGCATTAAAATTCTGTTGGCAACAAAACCTGGATAATCATTAACTTCAACTGGAATTTTATTTATTTTTTTACTCAAATCAACCGTAAAATTCATTACATCATCAGAGGTATTGTAACCTCTAATAATCTCAACTAATTTCATAATCGGTACCGGATTCATAAAATGCATTCCAATAACTTTTTCCGGTCTTTTAGTAACTGCAGCAATTTGAGTTATAGATATTGATGAAGTATTTGTAGCTAGAATTGTTTCTGCATCACAAACTTCGTCTAATTCTTTAAAAATTTTTGCTTTTAAAACTGCATTTTCAGTAGCAGCTTCAACCACTAAACTCGTATTTTTAACACCTTCTTTAATAGATGTAAAAGTAGAAATATTGGTTAAAGTTTGTGCTTTATCTGCTTCAGAAATTTTTTCTTTAGCAACCATTCTATCCAAATTTTTGGTAATTGTTGCCATTCCTTTTTTAAGAGCAGCATCAGAAATATCAATTAATTGAACTTTATAATTAAATTGCGCAAATGTATGTGCAATTCCATTTCCCATAGTTCCTGCACCAATTACAGCTATATTTTTCATACTAAAAAGCCCATCTTAACCTTCCTAAAGGGAAGGAATTCTTACTTGGGTAAATAAAAATTTTGTTATTAAATACTCTCTATAAATTTCATAAAATGATAATTTTAGAGTTTAAACATTTATTATTAAAGTCTATCCTCAACTCTGTTTCCTTCCCTCTGGGAAGGATTAAGGATGGGCTTTAATAACTATCAATTACCATTTGTGCAATTCTTAAAGCTTCAGCACCATTTCTTAGAGAAACTATTGGTTCTGTGTTGTTTAAGATAGCATCAGCAAAAGTTTCTAATTCGTCTAAAATTGCATTGTTATTTGTAACTTCTGGATTGTCAAAATAAATTTGTTTTTTAACACCTTCAGCATTTTGTAAAATCATTGCATAATCATCAGGATTTTCTGGAACATCTTTCATTCTTACAATTTCTGCTTTTTTCTCTAACATATCTACAGAAATATACGCATCCTTCTGAAAAAAGCGACTTTTACGCATGTTTTTCATAGAAATTCTACTTGCTGTTAAATTAGCAACACAACCATTTTCGAACTCAATTCTTGCATTTGCAATATCTGGGGTATCAGAAATAACAGAAATTCCACTTGCATGAACATTTTTAACTTTCGATTTTACAACAGAAAGAATAATGTCAATATCATGAATCATTAAATCTAAAACAACAGGAACATCTGTACCTCTTGGGTTAAATTCTGCCAATCGATGTGTTTCTATAAACATTGGGTTTACAATCATATCTTTTGCTGCAATAAATGCCGGATTGAACCTTTCTACATGACCAACTTGCCCTTTTACATGAAATTGACTCGCTAAAGTTTTAATAGCTTCTGCTTCTAAAACAGTTTTAGCAATTGGTTTTTCTATAAATATATGACAGCCTTTTTCAATTGCTTTTTTTGCACATTCAAAATGAGAAAGGGTAGGTGTTACAATATCTACAACTTCTGCAGCATCAATTAAATCATCAATAGAATTAAATAATTTATACCCGAATTCAGTAGCAACTTTTTCTGCATTTACAGTGTCTTGATCATAGAAACCAATCAAGTTATATCTTTTTGATTGTTCTAATAAACGCAAATGAATTTTTCCTAGATGACCTGCACCTAATACTCCAACTTTTAACATAATGTTTCTGTTTTTGTCATTGCGAACAAAGTGAAGTAGTCTTTTTTATAAAAAAAAATACTTCGTCATTCTATGCTTTTAGCAAGTAAGTTCCTCGTAATGACTTTAATTTTAGTGATTTCCAATTTTTTTAAATCGGCAATAACAAATATACAATTTTATAAGAATTTATTACTATTTTTAAACCCTAGAAATCTACCAAGAATTGAAAGACACCCAAAAACATCAAGGACTTAGAAATCAGTTAGCTACTGTGTTAAAAGCAAAAGGAATTACAGATAAGAATGTATTAAACGCAGTCAAAAAAATTCCTAGACATAGCTTTATAGATTCTAGTTTCGAATCTCATGCATATCAAGATAAAGCATTTCCTATTGCAGCAGATCAAACAATTTCACAACCTTATACAGTTGCATTTCAATCGCAAACTTTAGAAATTAAAGCAGGTGATAAAGTTTTAGAAATTGGTACAGGTTCTGGCTATCAAACGGCTGTTTTATTAGAGTTAAACGCAATTGTCTATTCAATAGAAAGACAGCACGAGTTGTTTAAAAAAACCTCTTTATTTTTACCAAAATTGGGATATAAACCAAAGAAGTTTATTTTTGGAGATGGTTATAAAGGTTTGCCAGAACAAGCACCTTTTGATAAAATTATTGTTACTGCTGGTGCTCCTTACGTTCCAAACCCTTTATTGGCACAATTAAAAATAGGAGGAAAGTTGTTAATTCCTGTTGGCAATGAAACGCAAATAATGACCTTGTTTATAAGAAAATCTGCCAAAGAATTTGAAAAACACGAATTAGGTGATTTTGCTTTTGTGCCAATGTTGGAAGAAAGAAATTAAATTTATTCTTCTACTTTTCCTAAAGAACCACTTTTAGTTGGCGTAAGTTTATAGGTATAATTTGGTTTTAAATTATCAACAGATCTGTGAGAAACAAAAAGAATTGTTGTATCGCTTTCTTTTGCAATTTTATTAATTAAAGCTACAATTATCGAAGTTTCTTGGTTATTTAAATTGATTAAAGGTTCATCTAAAATTAATAAAGGTGGATGTTTAATCATAGATCTTGCAATTAAAACCAATCTTTGTGTTGCTGTGGTTAAGTTTGTAAAAGGAGTTTCTTTTTTAGTTTCTAAATCTAATAATTTTATCCATTGTTCTGCAAGTTGAATTTGTAAATTACTAGGTGATTTGTATAAACCAATGCTATCAAAAAAACCAGAAATAATCATTTCATTAACAGTAGTTCTTCTTTGAAATAACTCTAATATTGACGGACTGAAATAACCTATTTTTTCTTTTATTTCCCAAACACTCTCACCAGAACCTTTTTTTTTGCCAAACAAATAAATATCTTGTCCGTAAGCTTTTACGTTGTTACCATAAATCATAGACAAGATGGTTGTTTTTCCAGAACCATTTGGGCCAATTAATTGCCAAAATTCATTTTTATTGATGGTCCAATTTATGTTGTTTAAAATACAATTCTCATCATAATTAACAGAAACATTTTGTAAGGATATTAATTGATTTGATATATTTTTATAAAAAGTAATAGGTTTAGGAATCGTACCTTTAAAATCAAAATTATTTTCTTGAAAAGTATGTTTTTCTATTGGGTTACTTGAAGTGATTTCGTTGTTTTCAACTTCTAAAATGTGTGTAATTACTGGTAAAAGTTCTTCTTTTCTATTAAAAATTTGAATTAAAATAATTTCTGAAGATAACTTTATAAGTTTCTCTTTTAAATCTGCAACAGCTTTTACATCTAAGCTCTCAAAAGGACTGTCTAAAATTAAAAAATCTGGTTTTTGTTCAAATAAATAATTAAGTAGTGCTTTTTTTTGTTCTCCACTAGAAAAAGAACGAATACTTCTGTTCTCTTTAAAAGTTAATGTTTTTGTATTGTATCTTGCTTCTTTTTCTATAAATTTCTCTAAAACAGAAACAGAAAATAAAAATCCTTTTTTATTCTTTAAATTAGGTAAAGAATGAGTGTTATTTAAAAATCTATCAACTAAATTACTATTAGTTGATAGATTTTCATTTTTAATTGCAAAATGGATTTTCTCCATAGTTATTTAATAAATTATTAGTGAAGAAATTTACTCTGCTCTTTCCCAATAAGAGGTTTTACCAATTAAAGCAAATCCTATAAATCCTCTTATTTTTAGTTTATTTGCTCCTTCAAGTTTAATGTAGCATTTGTATACTTTTCCATTTCTTGGATCTAGAATTTTTCCTCCAGACCATTCGTCACCATCTTCTTCTAAGCCAGTTAAAATATTTAAACCCAAAATAGGTTTGTCTTTATTTTTTCCTTCGCACAAATCACAAACAGCATTTTTTCTGTCAGGATTTTTAATTTCTATAATTTTAGCATATGCTTTTCCGTTTTCCTCATAAACTTCAACAACGGAATCAATTTTGCCAGTGTCATCATTTCTTGAATTCCATTTTCCAAAAATGGTTTGTGCATTTATAGAAACGCTTATTGTAATTAAAAGAACTGTTAATATTATTTTTTTCATGTTTTAAGTATTTAGAAATTAGTTAATTATTTTTTTTAAATAGTTGTAATCGATTTAATATTTAAACGAATAATTATGCTTAATCATATTTAGCATTAAAATTATTGTCCCATTTTCCTTGAACTTTTAAAACTTGTTCAATAATATCTCTTACACAACCTTCGCCACCTTTTTTGTAAGAAATATATTTAGATATTTTTTGAATTTCTGCTGCAGCATCATTTGGGCAACAAGATAAACCAACCAATTTCATAACAGGAAAATCTGGAATATCATCACCCATATACAACACATTTTCTGGTTTTAAATCGTACTTTTTTACCAATTCATTGTATTGCTCTATTTTATCATGAGCACCTAAATAAATGTCTTTAATACCAAGATTTGCTAAACGAGTTCTTACTCCTTCATTATTTCCGCCAGAAATAATACAAATATTTAAACCTTTATCAACCGCCGTTTTTAAAGCATAACCATCTTTAATATTCATGTGTCTTATAAGCTCGCCGTCTGGCATTATAGTAACCATTCCGTTTGTAAGAACGCCATCTACATCAAAAATTAAAGTATTTATATTGGGTAATAATTGTTTGTAACTAATTTCCATTTTGGATTGATTTTGTTAAGATTTTATAAATTTCTTGTTGATTTATATCCAACAAATTTAAGTGATTTTTAATTGTTCTTTTATCATTTCTAACTGCGGGTCCTGTTTGTGCTTTTTCTGGTGATAAATATTCAATTTTTGATGCTGTTTCTTTAATCAATGGCTGTAAAATTTCAAACGGAACATTATTTTCTATGCAAATATCATTCCCAATTTTATACATGTGATTTGTAAAGTTATTTACAAAAACGGCAGCAACATGCAATGTTTTTCTTTGTTCAGAATTTATAGAATAGATTTTTTTTCCTATTGATTTTGCTAGCGTTTCAAGTAATTTATAATCTTCTTTACTTTCTGATTCTAAACAAAAAGGAACTTTAGAAAAATCGACATTTTTATCTTTTGAGAAAGTTTGCAACATATAAAAAACACCTTTTCTAGTATTGTTCTTTAAATCATTTATAGAAACACTGCCAGAAGTATGTACCACAAAATTATTTGTAATTTTTGATGAAACTTCAGTAATAGCGTCATCAGAAACAGCAATTATTGTTACATCCGCTTGCGGAATTTTATCCAATTCCCTAGAGCTGATTTGTGTAACTTTTACTGCATCAACATTTAAAAAAGCGTCATATAAATGAGTTGCTACATTTCCTTTTCCAACAAGTAAAACTGATATCATATTACGAAGATATTGTTTTTTTGTAGAAACTAATCAATCGAATTTCTTAAATTAGCTGATATAAAATTTCTTAAATGGATAAAAATAAAAAATTAGGTGTAAATTCAATATGTGTTCACGTTGGTGAGGTAAAAGACGAGCAATTTAAAGGTGCCATTTCGCCAATTTATATGTCAACTTCCTATGCTTTTGATGGTGTAGATGTAAAACGATATCCGCGTTATTTAAATACGCCAAATCAAGAAATGTTGTGTAAAAAAATTGCTGCGTTAGAGCATACAGAAGATGCGTTAATTTTTAGTTCTGGAATGGCTGCAATTTCTAATGCAATGTTAGCTTTTTTAAAAAAAGGAGACCATGTAATTATTCAGCAAGTAATTTATGGCGGAACCTATAATTTTGTAGTAACTGAATTTGAGAAATACGGAATTGAATATTCTTTTACAGAAAGTGATAAAGCTGCTGATTTTAAGGCTTTAATCAAAAAAAATACAAAAATTTTATATATAGAAACACCTTCAAATCCGTTATTAGGAATTACAGATATGAGGGCAATTGCTGATACTGCTAAAGAAAAAAATATCATCACAATGATTGATAACACGTTTGCATCGCCTATCAATCAAAATCCTATTGATTTCGGAATTGACATTATTTTACATTCCGCAACAAAATATATGGGTGGTCATTCTGATATTTCTGCGGGAGCAGTTGCAGCATCCAAAGAACATATTGAATTGATTTGGAAAACAGCCATTAATTTTGGAGGAAATTTAAGCGATCAAACAGTTTGGTTGTTAGAAAGAAGTTTAAAAACCATGAATCTGCGTGTAAAAGAGCAAACTAAAAACGCTCAAATTATGGCAGAATATTTTGAAAATAATGCGGATATTGATAGGGTTTATTATCCAGGATTAAAAAGTCATCCACAATATGAAATTGCAAAAAAACAAATGAAAGGTTTTGGCGCCATGTTGTCTTTTGAGTTAAAAGAAGGAATTGATGCTATGAAATTTCAAAATAGTTTACAATTGATAAAACCATCGATGAGTTTGGCCGGTGTAGAAAGTACAACAGTTAGCCCAACACAAACTACACATGCATTATTGAGTGAAGAAGAGCGTTTAGAAAGAGGAATTAAAGATGGGTTAATTCGTTTTTCTGTGGGAATTGAAGAAACAGACGATTTAATAGTAGATATTGAACAAGCTATAAAAAAAGCGAAGAATTAAATCTTTGCTTTTTTTCTTAAATCAGTATTAAAAAAGATACCAAATTGTAATCTATCTAAATGAAGATCACTAATATAATGGCCTAAATAACCAATTTCTAAAGCAATATTTTTTGATGCTTTTATTCCAAGAGCAGAATAAAATCTATTTTCAGCATATAAATTGCCTTTAAAATTTAAGAAAGATTCATTACTAGCTGTTAGGTAAAATGTATTGTTTAAAGAAATTTTTGTTCTTAATCGATATCTAACTCTATGAATTAAACTATTATTTCCTAGTGTATTTAAATGTCTGTGCTCAACTCTTACACGATGATCAAACGGTAAGTTTAACAAACTAAATTTGTAAGAAATTTGTTCGTAATGTCTGTTTTCTATAGTATTAGGGTCAATATCTTCATCAAAAGTTTTATCTATATCTAAATACATATACCCTAATGTTGTTGTAAATTTCTTAGAAAGTTTATAATTTGCGGTAACAGTGTAAAGTACTAAATTATAATTTTTAAGTGTTTGATAATTGTGTTCTTCAAAACCAGTTAGTATGCTCCAATTCGTAGAAATTTTGTGAGTTCCGTAAATATAATACCAACTTCCAAAGTTTCTTTCTGCTTTTGTTTGTGCATTAAAATTTGTAAATGAAATAAAAAGAAGAAAGGTTAGGAGTGTCTTTTTCATAATTTTAATAAATTTAAAAAAGGCTAGGTTTTCTTTTTTTGAAAGAAAACCTAGCCTCATATAAAGAAACTTTTCTACTACATGTGATCTAATTGGTGGTGCTCATCAATTAATGGACCTCCTTCAATAATATGATCTGAAGCTTCATTTGCAAATTTCTCAAAGTTTAAGTGGAAGAAATGTGCTAAGTGAATTGCTTTACTAATGTATGCACTTTTGTTTAACCAAGTATTCATTGGGTTTAACATTTCTGTAGGTACATTAGGGCAGTATTTTGGCATAAATAATCCGAAAATTGGGTGTTGTTCAAATTCGATATTATCTAAACTTCCTTTTAAGATTTCTCCAATCATTGCTCTTGTATATTTTAATTTAATACGAGAACCAGTTCCGTAAGGACCTCCAGACCATCCAGTGTTAATCAACCAAACATTTACACCAGCTTCAGTCATTTTTTTACTTAACATTTCAGCGTATTTTGTAGGGTGTAATGGCATAAAAGGTTCACCAAAACAAGCAGAGAAAGATGGTACAGGCTCTGTAATTCCTGCTTCTGTTCCTGCTACTTTTGCAGTATAACCAGAGATAAAGTGGTATGCAGCTTGTCCAGGAGTTAATTTAGAAACTGGAGGTAGTACACCAAAAGCATCTGCTGTTAAAAAGAAAATATTTTTAGGGTTGTTTGCGTATGATGGTACTGCAATATTATCGATGTTATAAATTGGGTAACTTACACGTGTGTTTTGCGTAATAGAACCATCCATATAATCTACTTCCCCATCTTCTTTAAATACTACATTTTCTAATAAAGCACCTGGCTTAATAGCTCTAAAAATATCTGGTTCTTTTTCTTCTGATAAGTCGATAACTTTAGCATAACAACCACCTTCAAAGTTAAAAATAGTGTTATCAGCAGTCCATCCGTGTTCATCATCACCAATTAATTTTCTTGTAGGATCTGCAGATAAAGTTGTTTTTCCTGTTCCAGATAATCCGAAGAAAATTGCAGTATCTCCATCTTCACCAACATTTGCAGAACAGTGCATTGGTAATACATTTTTTTCTACTGGTAACACCAAGTTTAATGCAGAGAAAATTCCTTTTTTAATTTCTCCTGTATAACCAGAACCACCAATTAAAGCAATTTTATCTGTAAAGTTAATGATAGAGAAATTTCCTTGACGTATACCGTATGCTTTTGGATCATCACAAACATAACCAGGAGCACATAATACTAACCAGTCTTCATCAAAATTAGCTAATTCTTCTTCAGTAGGTCTTAAGAACATATTAAATACAAAAGAAATAGACCAAGGGTATTCTGCTACTGTTCTAACATTTGTTCTGTAAGTTGGGTCTGCACACACATAACCATCTTTAGCGTATAATTCTTTATTAGATAAATAATTTGTAACGTTTGCTTTTAATTTATCGAAGTTTTCTTGAGAAACGGGTTTGTTGGTTTTTCCCCACCAAACTTTGTCTGCAGTATAGTCATCTTTTACTATAAATCTATCTTGAGGAGATCTACCAGTAAATTTACCAGTGTTTATAGCTAAAGTTCCATTTTTGGTTTCTCTACCCATACCTTTTTCAATAGTAATTTTTTGAAGTTCTTCGGTAGGTAAGTTCCAATTTACAGTTACATTTTTTAGTCCGTAAGTTTCCATGTTTCTGTTGGTTTCCATAATTTAATTTTATAGGTATTAATTAATGTTTATTACAATTGCCATCTGATTGGCTTCTATATTATTTTTTTTTGATATTGTAAAATTACTCACATTATACAGTTTGTTTTATGACATATATCATACCTATACCATGCCGTTAATTTTTATGATAATCCTAACAAAAAGAAGTCAATATTATATAAAATTAAATACGAAAACGTAATAGAAATAATTTCTTATTACGTTTCTTTAAAAAATGATTATTTTTGATGATTCATTTTCTTGTTTTATTGTAGAATAATTAATAAAATGATGAATTTGTTGTCTATTTTAAGGGCATTAGATTGGTTTTTATAATAAAAACTGATAAAACATTAATATATCTTAATTAAGTAAATTATATATGAAACTAGATATTTTGGCTTTTGGAGCCCATCCAGATGATGTAGAATTAGGTTGTGGAGCAACCATTGCAAAAGAAATTTCTTTAGGAAAAAAAGTAGGAATTGTAGATTTAACAAGAGGTGAGTTAGGTACTCGTGGCTCTGCAGAGTTAAGAGATGTAGAAGCTGCAAATGCTGCTAATATTTTAGGAGTTTCTGTTCGTGAAAATTTACGTTTTGCAGATGGGTTTTTTGTAAATGATAAAAAGCATCAATTAGAAATTATAAAAATGATTCGTAAATATCAACCAGAAATAGTTTTGTGCAATGCAATTGATGACAGACATATAGATCATCCAAAAGCAAGTAGTTTGGTTTCTGATGCTTGCTTTTTAAGCGGATTAATAAAGGTAGAAACTGAAATTGATGGCAAGTTACAAGAAAAATGGAGACCAAAACAAGTGTATCATTATATACAATGGAAAAACATTGAACCAGATTTTGTAATTAATGTTACTGGTTTTATGGATGTTAAAGAGAAATCTGTGTTGGCTTATTCTTCTCAGTTTTATGATCCTAAAAGTAATGAGCCAGAAACGCCTATAACAAGTAAGAATTTTACAGATAGTATTAATTATAGAGCAAGAGATTTAGGCAGGTTAATTGGTGTTGATTATGCAGAAGGCTTTACCACAGAGCGTTACGTGGCAATTGAAAATTTTAGTAAATTAATTTAATATTTTCTTTTTTATAAATAGAAAAAAGATTTATATTTGCACCCGCAATTATATGGTGGTTGTAGCTCAGTTGGTTAGAGTATCGGTTTGTGGTACCGAGTGTCGCGGGTTCGAGTCCCGTCTTCCACCCAAAAAACAAAGTCTTCTCAGAAATGTGAAGACTTTTTTTGTACATATAAGTATCGATAGAATTATAATTTTTGCTAGTTAAAATTATTTAAAGCTTCAATTACTTCATTTCTTTTTCTTATAGAAACCGGTATATTACTTTTGTCTTTTAACATCAGATATCCTCCATCAGATTTTATAAATTCTTTTATATATTTTATGTTTATTAAATGACTTTGATGCACTCTTAAAAATCCGTTTTCTTTTAACATATCAGCAAAATATTTTAAAGTTTTTGAAACCAATATTTTTTGATTGTTTTCTAAATAAAAGGTTGTATAATTATTGTCTGATTTACAACGTATAATTTCTGAAAGCTGTACAACAATTATTTTTTCTGATGTGTGTAAAGATATTTTTTGATTTGCAGAATAAGGATTGTTTATAGCTTCTTGCAAAACGTCTAATTGTTCTTTGTTAGGTTGTATTTGTTTTTTCGCTTTTTCAATTGCATTTGTTAAATCGTCATTAGAATAGGGTTTTAAAATATAATCGATAGCTGCAAATTTAAAAGCCTTAATAGCAAAAGCATCACTTGCTGTAACAAATATTATTTTAGATTGTAAATTAGGTACAATTTCTAAAATATCAAAACCAGTTCCGTCTCCTAACATTATGTCTAGAAATAAAATATCTGGTTGTTTTTTCTGTAATAATTTTGCAGCTTGAATTACACTGGCTGCTTTTCCTATAATTTCTATTTCTGGGTGGTATTTTTCAATATCAGAACATAGCATTTCTAAAGCTACAGGAATATCATCTACTACAATCGATGTAAGTTTTTTCATTTTTAAGACAATTTTTCTAATTTAAAAACAGTAATTTCTGGTCTTACGTTAAATCGAACAGGAATAAGACAACCTAAAGCTCTGTTGATATAAAGCGTTCTTCCGTCGTTTAAATTAATTTCTCCTGCATTATATTTTTTGTTTTTTACAGGTAAAATTAACGGATTTAAAAAAGGAGGTTTTACTTGTCCGCCATGCGTATGTCCAGCTAAAATCCAACCTTTATAATTATTCCAAACATCTAAATCACAAACATCTGGATTATGGCATAAAACTAAATTAGCATTTTCAGAATTGTATTTGTCCATTATTTTCTTCGGATTAAAATTTAATCCCCAAAAATCATCCAAACCAATAATGTTTAATCCATTAAAATTAAATTCGGCATTGCTTAAAATTTTAACTCCAGCACTTTGTACAATAGATGTAATTTTATTTGCAACGTTTTGCTGAACCCAATCATGACCATAATCGTGATTTCCTAAAACGCCAGCAGTTCCTAATTTTCCTGTTACACTATATTTAAAAACTTCTTTTAATTGCGCAAATTGTTCATTGGTATCATAAGAAACAAAATCTCCTGTATACACAACAAAATCAGGATTTAATTTTTGCGCTTTTTTAAAAGAATCGATTATATATTGATAATTAAATTTATTACCAACATGAATATCGCTAATTTGAATGAGTGTTTTACCAATTAAATTTTCTGGTAAATTTTTAATGGGCATTTTTTTTTCTACAAATTCTAGCCAATAAGGTTCTACTTGCCAGGAATAAATTCCGCCTAAAAAACTTGCTCCAAGAGTTCCATAAATGGTTTTTTTAATAAATTTTCTTCTTTTCATTAGAAATCTGTTTTTAACGGAATTTTAAACCAAACTTTGGTTCCTTTTATCATAGAGTTTTCAACGATTTCATTAATCGTAAATGAACTTTTGTTAGAAATGTGTGTAATTCTTTCTTTGGATACTTTTAAAGCCAAAGAATTATGATTAGAATTAGATTTTCCTTTTTTAGATTGATCGATTCCGATGCCATTATCGATGATAGAACAATTTAAAAAGTGATATTTTACATCAAAAGAAATAGTAATTATTCCTTTTGTATTTGCTTGAAAGCCATGTTTAATGGCATTTTCAATAAAAGGTTGCACTAACATTGTTGGAATCAAAATTTCTTCTGCATCAATGTTATTTAAATTTGTAATTATCTTATATTCAAAAGTTTTAGAACTCATTTTCTGCTCTAATTCTATATAATTTTTTAAAGATTCTATTTCCTCTTTTAAACTAATTTCTTCTTTTCTAGAGTTGTTTAAAATACTTCTTAATAAAACAGAAAATTGAGAAATAGTTGTATTTAATTCTGTTGTTTTTCCTGAGTTTCCAAGTGCTTTAATGCCGTTTAAAACATTAAATATAAAATGCGGATTCATTTGTAATTGCAACGCTTTTTGTTCTAAAGAAAGTAAATGGTTTTCTAATTTTAGGGTGTCTATTTTTTCTTTATTTTTCTTATTAAGATTTCTGATATAAAAATCTAATATTAAATATGCAATAAATAATAATAGTGCTATTGCAGCTAAAATGTATGTTGTTTTTTTATAAAAAGGCGCATCAATTTTAAAAGAAAAAGATTTTATTTTACTTTCTTCTTTATCAATTTTTGATTGAATTTTAAACGTATATCTTCCGGCATTTAAGTTTGCAAATTGTACAGAATTATTTGTAGACCAAGCAGAAAATCCATCAATTAATTGATATCTGTATTTAATTTTTTTAGGATTTATTAAATCAACTGTTTTAAAATAGATAGAAATATTATTTTCTGATGGTGAAAAATTTATAGCAATTTTACTATTTAAAAGTGAATCTACTTTTCGATTATTTACAAGTAAATTTTCAAAATAAATAACTGGCTTTTTATTATTTGAATTGTTATAATTGTCATTTTTAAGTTGGTATAATCCTTTATTTGTGGCAATCCAAATTGTGTTTTGATTGTCTTTAAAAACAGTATTTATTTCATCTGTTTTTAAAGAATTGTATTTGTTTATTTTTTGCTTAAATGAAAAGGAGGGAAGCGTAAAAATTTCAATTCCGTTTTTGTTGGAAGTTACCCAGATTTCATTTTTTAGTTTTTTTACGGATGTTATATTTTCTTGAAAAGAAATTGTTTTTTCAATAGCGTTTGCATTAATAGTTTTTATTCCATTTTTAAGCGTTGCAACAATAATTTCATTTTGAAAATTAGCAAGAGAAATAATGTAATTGTTATTTATTTTTTCAATTTTACTTGGGTTTTCTAAACGATTTAGTTTCCATAAACCTTTATTTGTTGCTACATAAAAAGCGTTATAAACAAAAATAATATCGTTAATAGAAGACTTGTTTATTTCTGTATTTATTTTAATTGTTTCTATATGATTTTTATAGATTTTGTAAACTCCTTCTTCAGTACCAACAAAAATAATATCATTAAAAATAAACGTTTTTAGTACTTTTTTAGATGCTAAAAAAACTTCTTTACTATGTTCTTTAATTAATAAACCGTTTTCTAAACCAGCATAAATTGTATTATTTTTAGTTGTTAAATTGGTTGTTTTTTGTTTGTTGATTTGAGTAAAATCATCACCATCAAATTTTACGAGTCCTTTTTCTGTGGCAATCCATAAATAACCAGTTTTATCTTGATGTATATCAAAAATAATATTGCTAGGTAAACCATCATCAACAGTAAAAAGTTGTAAATTATTTTGCTGAGCAAACATATTTACAAAAGCTAATAGAAAAAAAACAAGAAGATTTTTTTTATAAAACATCATATCACAAACTTACTAATTTAAACGTCATTATATAGTATTTTATATAATGACGTTTTTAAAATTACTTTCCCTTTCTCAATTAATTCATTGCATATAAACGTTTGTTATTGGTATCTGGTTTTACATGTTCTAATGCTCCGTAAGGTTTAATTAATGGTTTTAAAACAATTAAACCTGTCGTTTTTCCATAAATAGTAAACAAACTATTTTTAACTTTTGTAGTCCATCTAAATTTTTCTAATGGAATATTTAGTTTTACAAACTCTGCATATAAACTTTCTTTTTGCTGAATAAAATCTATAATTTCTTGTTGATTGCTAAAAGTTGGCATTTCATCATCAGAATTATGATAATCTAATTCAAATTTTATTGGAATCGAAAATTGAGTTGAATAAGCATCGCCAACATATCTTTCGTTTTTGTTATTTAAAGCGTCGTACCAATCGATATTTTTTTCTTCTCTATATTTTCTGGCAATTTCTTTTGATAAATCTACTTTTCCTGGTGAATTTGCTGTTGGATAAAAAACATAAAATGGTTTTGCCAAATAATGTTCTGTAAATTCGCCACCAAAAACTGAAAAGTAAGAAGAAGCAATTACACTTGGTAGTTCGTCTGAGCAAAAAGCATCTTTAAAAGTATTCATTAATTCGATGTTTTCTCCTAAACCATTTGCGTGAAAAATTATCTTAGAATTTGCGTTTACACTTTCCTTTAAAATTGGTAAAGTTCCTTTTGTAATATTTTTTCGTAGTGATTCTGCTGTAATTTTTTCGCCTTTAACAACAGTTTCTAAAGTCATACCTTTATAAGGATTGCTTTTGTTTACAATATGAATTTCGCCATACGGATTTTCGCTTTCATTTTGATTTAGCCAATTAATTATTTCTTCTAAAGAATATTGATCTTCTACAATTTCAAAATCTTTTTCTGTAAAATAAGTTCTTGCATTGTTATAAAAAGTTTCATCATCAATATCAAAACCAGTAATAAAAACTAAAGGTTTTCTAGTAATAATTTCTTCTTTAACATTTGAGTTTATATGGTCGTAAACGATGGCTGTTTCAGATTCATTTTTTGCAATTTTTGTTGTTCTATCGCAATTTATAAAAACGCTAGATGTTAAAATAATTGCTGCAACGATTCCTAATTTTTTAAATACTTTTTTCATAATTTCTACTTGTTTAAATGTTAATACACTGTAAAAGTAGTACTGAAAATTACTTAAATTTTGGCTGTTTTAGAATTCGTTAAAGTTAGATTAGAATTCGTAGATTATTTAGTGTAACGAATGTTTTAGCCCTGATTGAACGGCTTGTTTGAGCTCTTTTCTTTGTGCTGATTTTTTTCAGCACAAAGAAAAAGCGAGTAGTGAAAGCAGGAAATAGCTTCTAAAAAAAAGAATTAATTTATAATTTCTCTGCTAAATATTTTGCCGTAAAAGAGGTTTTATTTTTGGCTAAATCTTCTGGAGTTCCTTGAAAAATAAGGTTTCCACCTTTTTTACCACCTTCTAAACCAAGATCTATAATGTAATCTGCACATTTTATCAACTCAATATTATGTTCAATCACAATAATAGAATGACCTTTGTTAATTAAAGCATTAAATGACGCTAATAATTTTTTAATATCATGAAAGTGTAAACCTGTTGTTGGTTCATCAAAAATAAATAAAGCTTTGTCTTTAGTAATTCCTTTTACTAAAAAGGATGCCAATTTTATTCTCTGCGCTTCACCACCAGAAAGGGTAGAAGAAGATTGCCCTAATTGCACATAACCTAAACCAACATCTTGCAAAGGTTTTAGTTTTTTTGCAATTTTAGTGACTAAATTTTCCGAGAAAAATTCAACAGCATCATCAATTGTTAATTTTAATATATCGTCGATAGATTTCCCGTCAAACTTAACTTCTAAAACTTCTTTTTTGAAACGTTTTCCATTACAAGCGTCGCATTCTAAATGTACATCTGCCATAAATTGCATCTCGATGGTTACAATTCCGTCTCCTTTACAAACTTCACAACGACCGCCTTCTACATTAAAAGAAAAATGTTTTGGTTTGTAATTTCTTATTTTTGCTAATTTCTGATTAGAAAATAATGCTCTAATATCGTCATAGGCTTTTATATACGTTACCGGATTTGAGCGAGAAGAACGTCCGATAGGATTTTGATCTATAAATTCTACATTTTTTATATTTTCAAAATCGCCTTTTATTTCTGTATGTTGACCAATTTTATCTCCAAAACCATTCAGTTTTTTTTGCATTGATGGATATAAAATATTTTTTATCAAGGTACTTTTTCCAGAACCAGAAACACCTGTTATAACTGTTAATCCGTTTAGCGGAAAAGTAACATCGATATTTTGTAAATTATGTTCTCTTGCGCCAATAATTTGGATACTATTTTTTGAAGTTCTTCGTTTTTTAGGAACCTCTATTTTTAAATCTTCATTTAAATATTTTGCAGTTAAAGATTCAGATTTTAAAATTTTGTCAAAATTTCCTTCCGCAACAACATGACCACCATAAGTACCAGCTTCTGGGCCAATATCTATAATGTAATCTGCTTCTCTCATGATATCTTCATCATGTTCTACTACAATTACCGTGTTACCTAAATTGCGCAAATCTTTTAAAACTTTTATCAATCTTTCTGTATCTTTTGGATGCAAACCTATACTTGGTTCATCTAAAATATACATAGAACCAACTAGAGAACTTCCTAAAGAAGTTGCCAAATTTATACGCTGACTTTCTCCGCCAGAAAGTGTGTTAGAAGTTCTGTTAATGGTTAAATATGACAAACCAACATCCGTTAAAAAAAGAAGTCGATTGTTGATTTCTGTTAACAAACGTTTTGCAATTTTTTCTTCGTATTTGTTTAGTTTTATATTCTTAAAAAAGACTGCTAATTCATCTAACGGAAGCGTAACTAAATCAGAAATAGTTTTTTCATTTATTTTTACATAATTTGCTTCTTTTCGCAAACGTTTACCGTTACATGTAGTACATTTTGTTTTTCCGCGATAACGAGAAAGCATTACTCTATTCTGAATTTTATAGCTTTTTTCTTCTAGAACTGAAAAGAAATGATGAATACCGTTAAAAGATTTATTACCATTCCAAACCAATTCTTTTTGTTTATCAGTTAACTGAAACCAAGGTTTATGAATAGGAATATCAAACTGATACGCAACAGAAATTAATTCTTCTTTATAGTGTATGTAAGATGGCGTTTTAAAAGGAAAAATACAGTCTTCCATAATAGATAAACCAGTATTTGGTATTACTAAATCTTCATCAATACCAATTACATTTCCGTAACCTTCGCAAGTTGGGCAAGCGCCATAAGGATTGTTAAAACTAAATAAATGTGTGTTTGGTTCTAAAAAAGACATGCCGTCTAAGTCGAATTTATTGCTAAACTCAGAAACCTTGTTATCTGCTAAGTTTTCTATAAAGCAAACTCCTTTACCTTCAAAAAAAGCAGTTTGTATTGCATCTGCCAATCGGTTATAAAAATCTTCATCATCTTTAGTAACAATTCTGTCTACCACTAAATATAATGCTTCATTTTTGTAATCATCTATTGGGAAATCGCCAATTCTATAAACTTTTTCATTCCATTTTAAACGAGCATAACCTTGCTGTTCTAAAACTTGCAATAAGGTTTTTAAATCTCGGCTTTCATCTATAATGATTGGTGCAAGCAGTAAAAGTTTTGTTTTATCAGCAAACTTTTTTATAAAATTAACAACATCAGAAACCGTATCTTTTTTAACCTCTTGATTAGAAATAGGAGAGTAAGTTTTACCAATTCTTGCATATAAAAGTTTTATATAATCGTAAATTTCTGTACTTGTACCAACTGTAGAACGCGGATTTGTAGAATTTACTTTTTGCTCAATAGCAATTGCTGGGGCAATACCTTTAATATAATCTACTTTTGGTTTGTTTAATTTTCCTAAAAACTGACGCGCATAAGAACTTAAACTTTCTACATAACGTCTTTGCCCTTCTGCATATAAGGTGTCAAAAGCTAAAGAAGATTTTCCAGAGCCAGAAAGTCCAGTTATTACAACAAGTTTATTTCTAGGTATTACAACATCAATATTTTTTAAGTTATGCAATTTTGCACCTTTAATAATGATGTTTTCTTTAGGATTTATTGTAGAAAGATCGGTCTTCATTGTTCAAAAAATATAAGCTATAAAAATACCATTATTTTCATTTACTAAAAAAAAGAATGATATTGAATTTGTTAAAATATTTGTTGGATGAAAAAATATTTATATATTTGAAGACTTAACAATCACTAAACAAGACGCATATAGTTAAAAATTACTTTTATTTTATTAATAAATAAATCTAAAAAAGAAAGAAACTTTTCTTTCTTTAAAAGTAGTTATGATGCGTATACAAAAAGAAACAGATAGTAGTTTAATAAAGGGTTACATTAATGGTAATGAAGCTTTTTTAGAGGTCTTAATTAAAAGACATCAACATCGTTTATATAGTTTTATTTTTAGTAAAATTAAAGATAAAGATCTTACAGAAGATATTTTTCAAGACACTTTTATAAAAGTAATTAAAACGCTAAAAAAAGGAAATTATAATGAAGAAGGTAAATTTTTACCTTGGGTAATGCGTATTGCTCACAATTTAGTAATCGATTATTTTAGAAAAAATAATAGAATGCCTAAATTTAAAAATACAGACGATTTTGATATTTTTTCTGTTTTAGGTGATAACAACCTTAATGCAGAAAAACAATTGATACAAGATCAGATTTTTGAAGATGTAAGAGATCTAATAAAGGGTTTGCCAGAAGAACAAAAAGAAGTTTTAGTTATGCGTATGTATAAAGATATGAGTTTTAAAGAAATAAGCGAAAATACTGGGGTTAGCATTAATACAGCTTTGGGTAGAATGCGCTATGCTTTAATAAATATGCGAAAATTAATAGAAAATAATAAAATTATTTTAGTAAACCAATAATAAAAAGAAAAAAGCATCGTTAGTAATTTTATAACCAAGAGATTAAATAACTTTATATGATGCAAATTTACTCAAAAAAGTCTTCTGATTTTCAGATGCAACCAAAACAAGAAACAGTTCAATTTTTGATTGATTTTTCCAAATCATTAACTTTTGTAAAAACCAAATCAAAAGGTCTTATTGAATTGAATTTGAATTAAGAGAGGAAAGCTTCAATATTAAATATTGGAGCTTTTTTTATTTGATGTGAAAGAGAAATAGAGAAATCTAACAAGATTCAACCAACAACGAACAACCAACAACGAAGAACGAAAAACTTACAAATGCCTACTCCCTTCTTTAAACACTTTCACTCCTGCTTTTAACATTCGTTTTAGCTTAATAGAAGGTTGGTAATTGATGCTAAATTTTTTAATATTCTTTTTAGGAGACAATTCTTCTGGTGTTGAAGCTGCCACGCCTTGCAAGCCCATTTTAAATTTACCCACATCTCCCATATCTATAGCATAACCATCTTGCAAGTAAAAATTCATTTTAATACCCAATGCAATAAGCACCGCTTGCACATCTACTTGGTGTAAACTACATTCGTTACTAATATCAACACTTAATTTGTCTAAATCTATGGTGCCCTTGCTTATGGCTTGTAAAATGTATTGTGGGGTATTATTTTGAATACTGTTATTTCTTTTGGTAATTCTGTACTGTAATGCCATTTTTTTTGTATATTGTATGTTATTGAGAAATATAAGGCTAATGCGCTGTTAATTAGCTATTTCTCAAATATACTACAAAAAAGAGAATAAAATACTAGTATGTTTGCTCTAAAATACTAGAACTTTACGTAAAAAATACTACAATATTTACCAAAAAGCCTATATAGTTTGTGTCAAAACTAAGGTAGCTCTGTGCCAAAAGTTACTATAGTTTGTACCAAAAGTTAAGCAAGTTTTACAATTGCCTCTTGTTGTAATAATAATTGGGCTTTGATGGATGTTGTATTGCCTCTTGATGTAAGTTGTAAGAGAACCTTTAAAGCATTAAATTCTACTTATATATACACCAAACTTTTAATTTATACTGCTAGTTTATATAAAACGATACATACAAGAGGTGTCTATTATTTTTTTGGACTTACCTTGGTTAGTAGACTGCTTTTTCTTACATTTATTTCTTTATCTTTTTTGGGTAAAATTGCTAAAAATGATTAACTGTTTTATGAACAAGAATAACATATCAGAATCTGATACTTGTGCCAATTTTATAGACCCTAAATTATCAGAAAGTCAATGGGAATCGATTCATATTGTTCGTGAATACTAATTTATAGATGGTAGAAAACTTTTAGGAAACAAAAGAGGTAAGCGACTATTTTTAGACTACTTATTAAAATACAATAACACCAATTTAGCAATCGTTGAAGCAAAAAAGCTTGGAGATCATCCAACAAAAGGTTTACAACGAGCCTTAGATTATGCAGAAAAACTTAAAATCAATTTTGTATATTCTACCAATGGAAAGCTGATTTTATTTCATATCCATCAACATTTACATTATATCAGCAAAGATATACTGCTATTTTCATCGAAATTTGTGGTATGGAAAATATATTAGTAGCAGGTGCCAATGGTACCACAGGAAAAAAAATAGTAAACTTATTAGAATCATCTCAATACTTTAATCCAGTGGCAATGGTTCGTAAAAAAGAACAAGAAAAGCAATTTTTAGAAAGAAACATACAAACCGTTTTAGCAGATTTAGAAGGTGATGTTTCTCATACAGTTCATAATATTGATAAAGTAATATTTGCTGCAAGTTCTGGAGCAAAAAAAGTAAAAGAGGTAGATGAAAATGGCGCAAAGAAATTAATTGCAGCAGCTGAAAAACAAAACATCAAAAAATTTGTAATGCTAAGCTCTATGGGGGCAGATAACCCAAAAGAAGCAGAAAATTTACAAGAGTATTTAGAAGCGAAGCATAATGCAGATGAGTTTTTAAAACAAAGTAATTTAACCTATTCAATTGTTAGGCCAGGTTCTTTAACAAATGATAAAGGTTCTGGAAAAATTGAATTAAAACATAAACTAAATAAGCAAGGAGAAATTAGTAGAGACGATGTTGCACAAACTTTAGTAAGAGTTTTACACGATACTGCAGAAGTAGATGATACTTTCGAAATTATTAAAGGAGATACATTAATAGGTAAAGCAATACCTCAATAACAGCCCCTTTAATTCCCCAAAGGGGAAAATATTCCTCTTTTAACACAAAACAACCTTAAAATTTCTATTGTAATTTTAAGGTTGTTTTGTATAAAATAATCTGTAATTGCTGTATAAACAACATTTTTCTCTGTGAATCTCAGTGTAACTATTTCTATAAAAATCAGTGTAAATCTGTGAAATCTGTATCAAAATAATAAGAGCATCCTTAAAATTAGAGGCTACTTTTTAGCTTTATTATAATCACTCAAAACCGATTTTCTACCAATTGTTTTTGTAATGATGTCTTTTTCTAAATCCCAACCACGAGCAGGCGAATACTCACGACCATACCAAATAATTTGCAAATGCAAATCGTTCCATAATTCTTTAGGAAACAAACGTTTTGCATCTTTTTCTGTTTGCGCAACACTTTTTCCGTTGCTCAAATTCCAACGAAACATTAATCTTAAAATATGTGTATCCACAGGAAAAGCAGGAACACCAAAAGCCTGACTCATTACAACGCTTGCTGTTTTATGACCAACTGCTGGCAATTCTTCTAACCCTTCAAAACTTTGCGGAACTTGGCCGTTATATTTATCAATTAATATTTTTGATAAACCATAAATTCCTTTGCTTTTCATTGGCGATAATCCGCAAGGTCTAATAATCTCTTTAATTTCTTCTACAGACATTTTTACCATATCAAAAGGATTATCCGCTTTAGCGAACAATAAAGGCGTAATTTTATTTACACGAACATCTGTACATTGTGCCGATAATAAAACAGCAACTAATAAAGTATACGGATCCTTATGGTCTAAAGGAATAGGAATTTCTGGATATTTTTCTTGAAGTGTATCAATTACAAATTGTACTTTTTCTTGTTTGGTCATAAAATGAGTTATAAAGTTGTAAAGTTAAAAAGTTGTAAAGTATAAATCCTTATTTTAAATTAATTTTTTAGGATTAGTTTGAAAGTACTTTATAAACTTTGTACTTTTAAACTTTAAAACTATTTAAAAATGACATCACTAAAAATAGGAGATAAAGCTCCACAATTTGAAGCAAAAGATCAAGCAGGTAATACAATTAAACTTGCTGATTATGCAGGTAAAAAGTTAGTTTTATTCTTTTATCCAAAGGCAAGTACGCCAGGTTGTACAAATGAAGCGTGTGATTTGCGCGATAATTATCAATCTTTTTTAGCTAAAGGATACGATGTTTTAGGAGTAAGTGCAGATTCTGCTAAAAGACAACAAAATTTCATCAATAAAAATGAATTACCTTTTCCGTTGTTAGCAGATGAAGACAAAGCGGTAATTGAAGCTTTTAATGTTTGGGGACCAAAGAAATTTATGGGTAAAGAATATGACGGTATTCACAGAACAACTTTTGTTATTGATGAAAACGGAGTTATTAAGGATATAATTTCGAAAGTTAAAACCAAAGCACATGCTGCGCAAATATTAGATTAAGAAATTATCAAAGATTTCTTAATTCCGAATTTTATTAATTCAGGCGTACTTTTTGTGTTTGTAATTTCAAACAACTCTCTTTTATGAGATTTTAAAGAACTTTCTGTGATATTTAATATTGCAGAAAGTTCTTTCTCTTTTTTATCAGAATGAATATACAAAGCTTGTAATATTTCTAATTTACGTTTTGTAAATGTATAATTATCAATAGTTATTTTTGATGAGGTTTTATTTTTTTTTATAGTTTTATTAACAAAACAATTTAGAATAATTTCTTTAAAATTTTCGAGGTTTCCGTCTTTTCCAACAAAAAAATCAACGCCATTATTTATTGCTTTTTCTTTTATAAAGTTATTATTCATTGTAGTTAATGCAATAATTTTAAAACCTTTATTTTCTTTTTTTATTTGATCAATAAAATCTAAAGAACTTTCTCCATTAAAATTTATATCTAAAATTAAAACATCTAAATTATTATAGTTTGTAAATTTTATGAGTTCTTTTAATGTTGTAAAAGTATTGGTAACATTTAATTCTACGTGAATATTTAAACTGTCTTTTAAGGCATCACAAAAAAAATGATTGTCGTCTGCAATAATAATTTTTAAAGGTTTTTTAATCATTTATAGGAATTTCTATTTTAAATATAGTTCCATTTTTATTAGAAATTATTTCTAAAGAACCATTTATTTGTTCAACTCTATCTTTTACACTATTTAAACCAAAACCAGTTTTTAATAGGTTTTTTGGGTTAAAACCTATGCCATTATCTAAAACCTTAAGAATAACAAATTGATCAGTCTTTTGATTCATTAAAATATTTATTTCTGAAGCTTCAGAATATTTAATTGCATTTGTGGTTAGCTCAGAGATTATTCTATATAAATGAACACATTTTTCTTGTTCTAAATCTAGATGATGAATATTAAAATCATAGTAAATTTTTTGATTAGTGAGTTTATCTAATTTTTCACAAAATTCAATTAAATTACTTATAAAATTTTCTGAATTAATTTTAGGAGCATATAAGCTATTTAATAAATAGCGATAATCTGTATAAAAAGCATCTAAAATTTCTTGTATTTTTTCTGGTGTATTTTCTGATTTTTGTAGTAAACGTAATTTTAAAGCTTCTAAATAACCACCAAAAGTATCGTGTACATTATTTACTAATTTGTTGCGTTCTTGTTGCTGAATTTTAAATGTTTTGTTTTGAAAATTATATTTTAACTCGTCACTTACTTTTTTTAGTTTAAAATATTTTCGTTGTGTATCTATTACAGAACCAAATATGTATCTAGTAAATAATAGAATTTCTAAAGACAAAGTAATGTAATATATATTCGGACCGCTTAATTTTACAGCTAATTTATGATGAACTTCAGGGTTCATAATTTGGCCGTTAATTACTGCGAGAATTGGTAAAATAAAAGCAATCACTAAATAAATAGGGAGTTGTTTTTTAATGGTTAAATATAAATGGTTTAAAACCCAAATAAATATAATAATTTTTAAAACGGTCCAAACGACGAGGTACAAATTAACCAATCCACCAAAATAATATTTATAAATATATAATAAAATGATAGGAATTGTTAAAAATGTACCCCATTTAAAAATTCCTTTAGAAATAGTTTGAGAAGCTTTTAATTTATAGAATTTCATATAAAAGAAACCAATACAAAAGACACCTACTGTCTGGCTAAAACTTCTAATATTATTTATAAAAAAAGGACTGTTAGACCAAAAGTATTGAACACCTAAACCTTTACCTGCAAGAAACTCAAATAAAACAGTAATTATATAAAAGGCATAAAACAAGACAGCATACTCTTTTTTAAGAACTGCAAAAAAGATTAATATCAAGGTCATTGAAATAAGAAAAGAAATAAATAACCCAAAGTAAAAATATTCTGTTTCTATACGTTTTAAGAATTCATTTTCTGTTTCTAAATAGAGTGCCATTCTAGTTCTACCACTGCTGTTTTTTACTTTTAAAAAGACGTCTGTAGGTAATATTGAGTCTAGAGGAATTTTCCAAACAGGATTTCTATAAAAAATATTTTTGTGTGGAAAAAACTTGTTATTTGAAACTCTATAAAGTGAATCAATCTTATTCCCCTTTTTTAAATAGATTTTTCCATACGGCAAATATGTATTGGAAATGGTAAAATACTTATCGCCAGTATTTGTTTTACAGGGTTTTATGGAGAAGTTGTGCCATAAAATCTTATGATTTAACTTTTTATAGATCTTTTGGTTTTCCTCTTTGTAAAATTGACCTTCTTTATACTTATTTATGATGTCTGTAATTGTGTGTGGCTCTTTTTCGTTAGTATAAAAAGTTTTTAACCCAGTATAAACTGACAACGAATTTTCTTGAGAGAAAATAAGAGATGTGAATAAAAATAAAAAAGTAAATAATTTAAGTTTCACTAGTAATATAAATTGTAAAATACTGTACTAAAGTATGGTTTTTTTTGATTGAGTTCAAATTAATTTTGAGTATTCATTATAAATATAAATAGGTAGGTAGTATGGAGATAATTAAATTATATGAAAACTTTCAATTTGAAGAAGCTTATTCTAATAAAATAACTGAAAGAAAAAAACTTCCAATTACCTCTGTAAAAGATTTCCTTTTTTTCTTTAATATTTCTCTAGAAGATTTTCCAAAACTAATGCAATTCTCTGAAGAGTTAGAAAAAGAAAAACAGTTTATTCTTAAACATAAAACAAAATTTGATTCTTTAACTTTTAAAGAAAAGCAAGTTTTTAAACTTGTTGTAAACGGTAAGAAATCTAATGAAATAGCACAAAAACTTTTTGTAGAAACGACTACAATCTCTACACATAGGAAACATATCAAACAAAAATTAAATCTTGAATCAATTTTTGATTGGTATAGATATGCTAAAGCATTTAAATTAATTGAATTTTAGTTTTTTCTAACTTAAAATACTTACATGTAGGTATTTTAAGGAATTACTGATAAAACTATTTTTGAAAACGAAACAAATATTTTAACTAAAATTATATTACAATGAAAACAAAACTATTTTTTTTAGGAATCTTTTTTTTGAGTTTTAATTTTATGGCTCAAACAATTGCTATTCCAGATACAAATTTTGAACAAGCGTTGATAGATTTGGGTTGGGATTCGAATGGATTAAATGGAAATATTTTAATATCAGAAGCACAAGCAATAGATAGTTTAAACATACAAGATCCGGAAAATAATACTTTGTTACCTAACGTTTCAGCAAAAATTAAAAGCTTACAAGGAATAGAAGCTATGGGTAATTTAGTTTCTTTAGAATCAGGAGTTAATGAGATTTCTTCTGTAGATTTATCTCAAAACTTAGCGTTAACTAATTTATTTTTAAATGATAATCAATTAACAAGTATTGATGTTTCTAACAATACAGCTTTAGAACGTTTTGGTGTTATGCGTAATCAACTTACAACTATAGATGTTTCTATGTTAACAAATTTACAAGAATTGTTTTTACATGGAAATCAGTTAACAAACATTGATATAACAAACAATACAGCACTTTGGAAACTGTATGCTTATGATAATTTATTAACTTCATTAGATGTAACACAAAACACATTATTAGAAATGTTACGTTTAGAGAATAATTATGAATTACAGCCAAATAATCAAATATCAACTTTAGATTTATCAAACAATATCAACTTAAAAGATTTACGTTTTTCAAATAATCCAATCAATGCCATTGATATAAGTAATAATGTTAACTTAGAATTTATTACTTTTTATGGAGTAGGATTATCGAATATAGATGTGTCTAAAAACACAAAATTGAAAAGAATTTATGCTGGATATAATAGTAATTTAACTTCGATAGATGTTTCTAATAATCTAGACTTAGAATGGTTGACTATTATAAATAATAATTTTGCAAGTATTGATGTTTCTAACAATACTAAATTACAATATTTAGTAATGGATACTAATAGTTTATCTGCTATTGATGTAACTAACAACCCAGAACTATATTGGTTATCTTTTGAAAATAACGCTATTTCTACTATTGATATTAGTAATAATAGCAGTTTGACAAACTTGTACTTAAACGGAAACGATTTAACAAGTTTAGATGTAAGTAATAATCTTTTATTAGGACAAGGAGATCCACAATATACTTCTGTTGTTAGCTTATATGATAACCCAAATTTAGCCTGTATACAAATAGATGCTACTCAAAATACAACAAATTGGGCAAAAGATGATACTGCAACTTATAGTACCAATTGTGGAGGTGAAAATACTATTGTAACAATTCCAGACACAAACTTTGAACAAGCGTTGATAGATTTAGGTTGGGATTCGAATGGATTAAATGGAAATATTTTAATATCAGAAGCACAAGCAATAGATAGTTTAAACATTCAAGACCCTTTAAATAATACTTTATTACCAAATGTAACGGAAAAAATTAAAAACTTAGAAGGAATAGAAGCTATGGTTAATTTAGTTTCTTTAGAATCAGGAGTTAATGAGATTTCTTCTGTAGATTTATCTCAAAACTTAGCGTTAACTAATTTATTTTTAAATGATAATCAATTAACAAGTATTGATGTTTCTAACAATACAGCTTTAGAACGTTTTGGTGTTATGCGTAATCAAATTACAACTATAGATGTTTCTATGTTAACAAGTTTACAAGAATTGTTTTTACATGGAAATCAGTTAACAAACATTGATATAACAAACAATACAGCACTTTGGAAACTGTATGCTTATGATAATTTATTAACTTCATTAGATGTAACACAAAACACATTATTAGAAATGTTACGTTTAGAGAATAATTATGAATTACAGCCAAATAATCAAATATCAACTTTAGATTTATCAAACAATATCAACTTAAAAGATTTACGTTTTTCAAATAATCCAATAAATGCAATTGATATAAGTAAAAATGTTAACTTAGAATTTATTACTTTTTATGGAGTAGGATTATCGAATATAGATGTGTCTAAAAACACAAAATTGAAAAGAATTTATGCTGGATATAATAGTAATTTAACTTCGATAGATGTTTCTAATAATCTAGACTTAGAATGGTTGACTATTATAAATAATAATTTTGCAAGTATTGATGTTTCTAACAATACTAAATTACAATATTTAGTAATGGATACTAATAGTTTATCTGCTATTGATGTAACGAACAACCCAGAACTATATTGGTTATCTTTTGAAAATAACGCTATTTCTACTATTGATATTAGTAATAATAGCAGTTTGACAAACTTGTACTTAAACGGAAACGATTTAACAAGTTTAGATGTAAGTAATAATCTTTTATTAGGACAAGGAGATCCACAATATACTTCTGTTGTTAGCTTATATGATAACCCAAATTTAGCCTGTATACAAATAGATGCTACTCAAAATACAACAAATTGGGCAAAAGATGATACTGCAACTTATAGTACCAATTGTGAAGGTGAAAATACAATTGTAACAATTCCAGATACAAACTTTGAACAAGCGTTGATAGATTTAGGTTGGGATTCGAATGGATTAAATGGAAATATTTTAATATCAGAAGCACAAGCAATAGATAGTTTAAATATCCAAGATCCAGAAAATAATACTTTGTTACCTAACGTTTCAGCAAAAATTAAAAGTTTACAAGGAATTGAAGCAATGCCCAATTTAGTTTCTTTAGAATCAGGAAATAACGAACTAACTTCTGTAGATTTATCTCAAAACTTAGTATTGACTAACTTATTTTTAAATGACAATCAATTAACAAGTATTGATGTTTCTAACAACACAGCTTTAGAACGTTTTGGTGTTATGCGTAATCAAATTACAACTATAGATGTTTCTATGTTGGTTAATTTGGTAGATTTATTTGTACATGAAAATCAAATAACAAGTTTAGATGTAACAAATAACACAGAATTAAATTGGTTATTTACTTCAAATAATCAATTGTCAGCAATTAATTTATCGCACAATACAAAATTAAAAAGAATAGATATTTATTGGAATTATCTAACAACTATAGATGTTTCTATGCTAGCCGATTTAGAAGATTTAAGAGTAGGGTCTAATCAATTAACTCAACTAGATATTTCTAATAACAGCAGTGTTTATAACTTAAGTTGTGATAATAATCAATTAGATGTATTAAATGTAAAAAATGGCAATAACTCTAATTTCACCTATTTTTCTGCAAATAATAATGCTAATTTAGCTTGTATTCAGGTAGATGATGTGAGTTTTTCTACTGCAAATTGGGAGTTAATTGATGCAACAGCTACTTTTAATACAGATTGTAATATTCCTGCCACTGTTAGTATACCAGATTATAATATGAAAACAGCTTTAGTGGCAGATACTACTATAAATACCAATGAAGATACAGAAATACAGGTTTCTGAAGCTGAAGCTGTTACAGGTACTATAACTTTAGAGGCTTTAGATATAGATAATTTAACTGGTATAGCAGCTTTTAAGAATATTACGGGTTTAAATGTTAGCGAAAACAACTTAAAAACGGTAGACTTATCTAACAATACTAAACTTTCTTATTTAAGTATTTATACTAATCAATTAACGGCTTTAGATATTACGTTTCTAACAAGTTTAGAATTTCTATATGCAGGTAGTAATCAGATAACAGAAATAGATGTAACCAATAATTTATTCTTAAAAAGGTTATGGTTAAACATAAATAACATAAGTGCTATAGATATTTCTAAAAATTCAGATTTAGAAGAATTAGAACTAGATTGGAATTATAATTTATCTGCTATAGATTTCTCAAATAATTTAAAACTGTATAGAATTCATTTATGGAAAACGGCAATTTCTACCATAGATGTTTCGCAACTAGTAGATTTACAAAGATTGTATGTTTCTGAAACCAATTTAAAAACAATAGATATTTCTAATAATATAAAACTATATGATTTTAGATCTACAGATAATCCAGAAATACCAACTTATGATTTTTCTAATAATATAGCATTAAATAGAATAGATTTATCAAACTCAGGTGTAAGCGATGTTGATGTTTCTAATAATATAAATTTAACACAACTATTATTAGGGCAAAACAATTTAACAACTGTAGATATTTCTAAAAACACATTATTACAAGAAGTTTATTTAAATAATAATAAACTAGAAAATATTGATATTTCTAAAAATACAAATGTTACAAAGTTATTTTTAAATGACAACGTACTAGAAAGAGCTTATTTAAAAAACGGAAATAATACAGCAATTGTTGAGTTTGATATTGCTAACAATGCAAATTTAACTTGTATTGCTGTTGATGATGCTACGTTTTCTACTAATAATTGGACAAGTATAGATACATCTGTAAACTTTAATACAGATTGTAGTGCAGAGTGGGAAGTATATACAGAAGATGAAAATTTTGAAACAGCTTTATTAACAGCAGCTGGTTTAGATTTTAATAATGATGGAGTAATTACTTACGAAGAAGCGCAAGCATTTACAGGAGATTTAGATTTAAGTGGAAAAAATATTACAGATGTAACTGGTTTAGAAGCTTTTTCTAATGCAGCAAGTATCAATATTTCTGGCAATAGTATTACAGATATTAGTAGTTTACTAGATAATACAAGTGTAGTTGTTACCTCTAAATCTACAGGAGAAAAAAGAAGTATTAAAAGAGATAATTCACAAGGAATTAAAAAATTAAATGTCGCAAATAATTTAATTATAGATATTGATATTTCTAAAGTTTCTAGCTTAACAGAGTTAATTGTTTCTAACAATAAATTGGAAAGTTTAAACCTTAATAATAACTCAAATGTTACTCTTTTAAAGTTTGATGCAACAGGAAATTCTGATTTAACATGTATTCAAGTTGATGATGTAAATGCATCAAATACAAACGTAAATTGGAAAAAAGATGCAACAGCAAGTTATAGTACAGATTGCTCTAAATCTGCATTGTCTATTAATGAATTTTTAAAAGAAAACATATCAGTGTATCCAAACCCTGCAATTACTAATATTCAAGTTTCATTGGCAAATAGTTTAGAATTAAAATCTATAGAAATCTATAATGCAATAGGGAAGAAAGTAATAAAGAGTAAAAACTATTTAATTGATATTAAAGCTCTATCTCAAGGAATTTACTTTGTAAGAGTTATTACCGATAAGGGATTTATCAATCAAAAATTAATTAAAAACTAATAAGAAGAAGAAAAATATTCAGATAAAAAAAAGAGTTGGTCAAATCGAGGCTACAGAAAAAGTCTAAATAAAAGGATTAGAATTTTAAAAACTCTAATCCTTTTTGTATTTTTAATGATGCTAGCACAACAAAAGAGTTTACAACTAAGTCAATACAGTTCCCACAGTTAATTTATTGCGAAAAATCAATGACCTGATAGATTTCAATTTCGTTTATGAAGAACTTTTAGATAAGTATTCTTTAAATTAAGGTAGAACCGCCGAATGTACAGTAAAACTTTTCAAATAATTACTATTAAAAGTGATTTATAAGGTTTTAGATGTTGATGAAAGTCAGCTCTTCTTTTTATATACCTATTGCTAGGTATTGATTTTCTTTATTTAATTTATGATATTTGAAAATATTAAAAACCATTTAAATTATGAAAAATTTAATCAAATTATTTATACTGATGTTATTTGTTGCTCCACAATTTTTAAGTGCACAATCGATAACAAACGTCAAAACACTTTTAATAGAAAACGAATATGGAAATGCTAGGTTAAAAGTAACTCCGAATACGTATGACATGACGGCAACAAAACCTACGAAATTATCTGGGGTTTATGGTTTATTAGTTTGTTATACCTACAAAGGTGTAAAAAAAGCATTGCATCAAGATTTAACGTATGATTTTGCTAAAAAAGGAGAAAAAGAATTATTTTTAGGAATGTCTGCAACTAAAGCAAACATTGTTATAAACTCGGCTTTGTTTTATAGAAGAGATTTAACAGCTAAAAAGGACTATCCTAAAAAGACAGATTGTTTTTAAAATGTTTTTAAATAGGCGTCTCAATATTAATATTGAGACGTCTTATTTCTTAAAACGACATTCCAACTTTAAAGTTTAAAACTCTTCCAGTCATGTAGTTCGGAATTCCGAATTGGGTTTTAGAATACACATCTCTAACCCAAGTATTGGTAATTGAATTTTGAATATCAAACATATTAAAAAGTTCTAAGCCAGCTGTTAATTCTTTAAATTTTGATAACCAACCTGTAGAAAATTGTTTGTTAGCATCCACAAAAATATAAGAAACACCTAAATCTGCACGTTTGTAATCTCTTAAACGTTGTTGAAATTGATACACATCTGCGTAAGATGGAGCTCCTCCAGGAACTCCTGTATTATAAACTAAGTTTAAATATGCTTTTAAATCTGGTAAATTAGGAACGTAATCTTGAAATAAAATTCCGAATTTAATTCGTTGGTCAGAAGGTCTTGCAATATATCCTTGATTATCAATGTTTTCTTCGGTTTTTAAATACCCTAAACTAACCCAACTGTCACTACCAGGAACAAACTCACCATTTAAGCGAATATCTATTCCAGTTGCATAAGCAGTTGTAACATTATCTGCTCTATAACGTATTCTAACATTATCTACAGAATACGCATTTACATCAGATAAATCTTTATAATACAGCTCTGTTGTTAGCTTAAAAGGTCTTTCCCACATCTGGAAACTATAATCCATTCCTGCCACATAATGAATCGATTTCTGCGCTTTAACATCAACATTTATATCACCATCAAAATTTCTTAATTCTCTGTAAGAAGGAGGTTGTGCATACAATCCGCCAGAAATTCTAAACAACATATCTTTTTCCCAATTTGGTTTGATTGCAAATTGTGCTCTCGGACTGATAATAGTTTGATTTTTAGATTGTATTCCGTTTCCTGTAACCGACCAATTTTGAGCTCTAATTCCTACATTATAGAAAACTTCATGATCATTCCAAAAAGAACGCTGATTAAATTGTACAAAACCAGAAACTCTATTAATAGCAACAGAATTATCTTTTCTGATGTTTTGATAAGGAGTAATTTCACCTTCAAAAGGTTCGTAAGGTTGATTGTTAGATGAATGATATGGCGGTCTTATAGAAAAACCTAAAGAATCTATAATTTCCCATTCTCTAATTCTGTCTTTAATATCTTCTTTCTGATATTTTGCGCCAAAATTCCATTGAGTTTCTCCGTTTTTAATGGTTCCTCTTACTTGAATATTAGATATTAAAGCATCTAAATCATTACGAGCATGATTTAATTGAGATCCAATTCCTTGAGAAAAATCAACTTCACCAAAACTTTCAGATCCAATATTTGCATCAACTTCACCTAAACTATAAGCAGCAGCAATATCAAAATGTTCTTCCTCTTGCGTGTTGTATCGAGAAGCAGTTGTTGTTAACGTAAAATTATCATTTACTTCATATTCTGCAGATAAAGCACCAAATAAAGTTAAATACTTATCTTGTTCTTGACCAGAATAAAAAACATTTAGCTCTAAAGGTTCTGCAACTGTTCCAAAACGTGTACTTCTTGATATTGGTTGATAATTGTAATTGTTCAAAGAAAAATTTCCTAAGAAATTTAAAGAAAGCTTTTCTGAAAATTCATAAGATAAAAACGTTTGAATGTCTGTAAATTTTGGTCTAAAGTTAGTTTCAATTTGCTTACTGTTAACAAACAAACTATTGTCTCTATATCTAACGCCGGTTATTGTACTTAATTTTTTATTTAAAAAGTTACCTTCAAAAGTAACACTTGCACCTAATAAACTAGCATCAATTGTTGTGGCAGTTTCAGTTGGTTTTCTATAAGTAATATCTAAAACCGATGATAATTTATCGCCATATTTTGCTTGAAAACCTCCGGCAGAAAAATTAATATTCTGCACCATATTAGAATTGATAAAACTTAAACCTTCTTGCTGACCAGATCTAATTAAAAAAGGTCTGTAAATTTCAATTCCGTTTACATACACTAAATTTTCATCAAAATTACCACCTCTAACATTATATTGCGTGCTTAATTCATTATTGTTACTTACACCAGGTAAAGTCATTAAAACATTTTCTACACCAGCATTTGGGCCAATAATATTTTTTGCTTTTTTAGCATCAATCGTTGTTAATCCTTCAACTTTTTTTCTAATATCTTTTACAATAATTTCTTTTAGCTGTTCTGTTTTTAAAGATAAAGTAGGCGAGTAGCGAATTGCATTTCTACTGTTTGCGGTAATTATTTTAGTAAAAGTTCTATAAGAAACATGACTAAAAATTATTGTAATTTCTTCATTAAACGGAATTCTAATAGAATAATTACCATTTTTATCAGTAACATCTCCTGTGTTTCCATATTTTATAGTAACTTTTTCTATTGGTTCGTTTAGGTTATTTCTAACAGTACCTTTTAATATAGTTGTTTTTTGGGCTACTAAAAAACTAGGTATTAGTAGCAAAAAGAATAGTATGTTTTTCACAAAAATTAGTTTATTTGTTTCTTAAAGAACGTTGCAGAAAGCTCATTCGTATTTCCTACATTGTCTGAGACTACAATTTTAAAGATATGTTTGCTACCAACCAATTTTTTATCACTAAAATTATAGGTTAATATATTTTTTTTATGATTAAACTCCATTAAAATCCATTCATCATCAATAGTAGCTCTGTAGTTTTTAATGCCAGAACCAACATCAGAAATTTTAACTTTTAGAGTTTTAAAATTACTAATCCATTGTTTGTCTTTAAAGTATAATAATTTTATTCTAGGTTTTTGTTTATCAGATAATAAAGTGTAATTGCCTAAAGTTTTTGTTGTAGTAAAAAATGTACTGTCTTTTTTTCTTGTATATTGATATCTAGGATATTTTGGGTACTCTACATTGGCAATATATAAGTGCTCTTTTTGGTCATTAGAATAATCTGATACATTAAAAGTTAATGTATAATTTTTATCTAAAGGAATTGTTGGCGTGTGTATTTTTGCAATTCCTTTATCAACTTTAAAATCTAAATAAATATCTTCATAAAATGTTTTTTTAGGAAAAGCTACAGTAACATTTTTATTTTTAAACTTATTAAAATTTTTTGCAATTATTTTATAAGCAGTTGTGTCTTTTTGTTCTGTAAAAAGCGCGTTACTTTCTTTACCAGCAACAGGTATTTTTATAGAACTTAAATTTCCTTCAAAATCTTTTGCTATAATTTCTACGTTATAATTTAGTCCTTCTTTAATGTCAATTTTTCCATTATTTATCAAATTTTTATAAGTAGATAATTTGCTTGCAGTTTCTTTATATGTTTTTTGATATTTTTTCTTATACTTTTTATAATGCTTATAATCAATAAGTAAGTTTAAGAATTTACTTTCTGCAAACGAAAAGGTTTCTACATAATGATAGTAAAATCGCTTACCATTTACTAACATTTCTAAACTAAATATTCCGTTTTTGTTATAGGAGTTATTAAAGCGGTCAATAACATTTACTCCAAATCCAATTACTCCACTTGCAGAAATTCTATTTGCTACGTATTTACCTTTTCCAATATTTTTAATAGGGATTTGAAAACTTTTTCTTTGTTGATTAATTCTTGTATTAGCATTTAAAGCAACTACTTTTAAATTTAGAAAAGTAGGTGCAATTGTGTCATCAACTTTTATCCCAAATAACAACGGATTTATAACATTTTCTGATGCTGTATCTCTTATTTCGAAGTGTAAGTGTGGACCTCCAGAACCACCAGTATCACCAGATAATGCAATGATTTCTCCTTTTTTTACTGGAAATTCATTTTCTTTAAAATATAAATTTCCAGTCTCATAATTCTCTGTTTTATATTGTATAGATTTCACATAATCTTCAATTTCATCAGCAAATTTGCTTAAATGCCCGTAAACAGTTGTAAATCCGTTAGGGTGTGTAATATAAATGGCTTTTCCGTATCCAAATTGTTGCACTTTTATTCTAGAAACATATCCTTCTGCAGCAGCTAACACTTTTAAACCTTCTCTACCTTTGGTTTTAATATCTAAACCTGCATGAAAATGATTGCTACGTAATTCGCCAAAAGAACCAGACAAAAGAATAGGAATCTCTAAAGGATTATTAAAATAATTTTGTGGATATTTTTCTTGAGAAGTACATAAAAAAGGAAGTAGCAAAAAGGAAAAAAGCAATATTTTATTCAAAATTCAATTATTTTATGCAAAAATAGTAAAAATCATTCTTTTTATAATTTGTTTGATTTCAGTTGATTAGTAAAAAAGTAATAAAATGTTGTAAAGTTTCAAACAGATTGTTAACTTTGTAATTATAGTTTATTCTAAAATTGAATATGAGTAATACGCTAGAAGCAATTCATTTACTGGAAGATAAGTTAAAAATACTACTTTCAAATTATGAGTTTTTAAAAAATGAAAACGAAATATTGCTTCAAAGTAACACAGAATTACAACATCAAATTTTAGAAAGTAAGCAACATTTAATAGCACAAAAAAAAGATTTTGATTTATTAAAAATAGCTAAAACTATTGAAGGCAGTAGTACAAATACAAAAGATACAAAACTGAAGATAAATACATTAATTAGAGAAATTGATAAATGTATAATTCAGTTACAAGAATAAAGTTCTTTATATTGTGGATAAACTAAAGATTAATATTGTAATTGCAGGTAGAACATATCCTTTAAGTGTTAACAACACTAAAGAAGAAGAAGGTATGCGTAAAGCTGCAAATGCAATAAATAATTTAATTTCTATGTATGAGCAAAATTATGCAGTAAGCGACAAACAAGATGTTTTAGCTATGTCTGCATTACAATTTGCTTCTAAATTAGAAATGATATCTTTAAATAAAAATGACACAAATGAAGAAGAAATAAAGAAATTAAATGAGCTTACTAATTTAGTAAGTAAGCATTTAAAATAAGTTCATTAAAAATACATTAACAACACACTGCCTACGTTAGTAATTGTTTATTAAACTCAACACTATTCTATTATGAAGGATGAGTCTTAACTACTAAAGCATGCCTTTTAGCTTGAACTTGTTCAGCACTTTAAAAGGATCCTTGAACAGTTAGTTAGTCCTATAAATGTCATATTGGAGTTTAAAAACCCAACTATCGTAGGCTTTTTTTATACCTTAAATTTAAATTATGGATGGAATGATACTTCCCATTATTGTGGGAGTTTTTATAGGAATAGCTGTAGGTTTTTTAATCTTTAAAACGATTGAAAAATCGAAAGGAAAGAAAATACTTGATGCTACAAGAAGTGAAGCAGCTTCAATTTTAAAAGAAGCTAAAATAGATGCAGAAGCTATTAAGAAAGATAAAATTTTACAAGCAAAAGAAAAATTTATAGAACTTAAATCTGAGCATGAAAAAGTTATTTTATCAAGAGAAAAAAAGATTTCAGATGTTGAAAAAAGAATTAGAGATAGAGAATCTAAAGTAGCATCAGAAGTTGATAAAAACAAACGCTTAAATCAATCTTTAGAGCGCAAAGAAAAAGATTTCGATTTTAAATTAGATTTTTTAGAAAAGAAAGAAGAAGATTTAGATAAAATGCACAAGCGTCATGTAGATATGTTAGAGCAAATTTCGGGCTTATCTGCTGCAGAAGCTAAAGTAGAACTTGTTGCCTCTTTAAAAGAAGTTGCAAAATCTGAAGCTATGGCCTTTATACAAACTTCTGTAGAAGAAGCAAAATTAACAGCAGAACAAGAAGCTAGAAAAATTATTTTAGGTACTATACAAAGAGTAGGTGTAGAGCAAGCTGTAGAAAATTGTGTTTCTGTTTTTAACTTAGAATCTGATGATGTAAAAGGTAGAATAATAGGTAGAGAAGGACGTAATATTAGAGCTTTAGAAGCTGCAACAGGTGTAGAAATTATTGTTGATGATACACCAGAAGCAATTATTCTTTCTTGTTTTGATCCTGTTCGTAGGGAAATAGCACGTTTATCGATGCATAAATTGGTAACTGATGGTAGAATTCACCCTGCTAGAATAGAAGAAATAGTTAAGAAAACAGAAAATCAAATTACGCAAGAAATTATAGAAGTTGGTAAAAGAACGGTTATAGAATTAGGAATTCATGGTTTACATCCAGAGTTAATAAAGACAGTTGGACGCATGAAATACCGTTCTTCTTATGGTCAGAACTTATTACAGCACTCACGTGAAGTTGCCAACCTTTGTGGCATTATGGCATCAGAAATGGGGTTAAATGCAAAATTAGCTAAAAGAGCTGGTTTATTGCATGATATTGGTAAAGTTCCAGAAACAGAAAGTGAACTTCCTCACGCACTTTTAGGAATGCAATGGGCAGAGAAATATGGTGAAAAAGATGAAGTTTGTAACGCTATTGGTGCTCACCATGATGAAATAGAAATGAAGAGTTTATTATCGCCAATTGTACAAGTTTGTGATGCAATTTCTGGAGCAAGACCTGGAGCAAGACGTCAAGTTTTAGACTCTTATATACAGCGTTTAAAAGATTTAGAAGAAATTGCTTTTGGTTTTTCTGGAGTTCAAAAAGCATATGCAATTCAAGCTGGTCGTGAATTACGTGTAATGGTAGAAAGTGGTAAAGTAAGTGATACAAAAGCTTCTGAATTATCTTTTAGTATTTCTCAAAAAATACAAAATGATATGACGTATCCTGGCCAAGTAAAAGTTACTGTAATTAGAGAAACAAGAGCTGTAAATGTAGCGAAGTAGTTTTTCTTATAAAATAGATTTTTAAAAACCTTGAGTATTTACTCAAGGTTTTTTTATGCGCTTTACTTTTAAATTAATGTTACTATTAGCTTAAAAAAATACTTTGACATAACAAAATAGTAAACTCTTTTTAGTTTTTAGATTCAATATACTAATGTTCATTAAACGTTAGTTTAACTTAATATTTTTTGCTTTGTAGCTCAATATTAAACTAAATAAACTACAAAATGAAACACAAATTTTTAAGTAAATTTTTAATTTTAATGTCCTTTTTTTTGAGTACGATTGCTTTTTCGCAGCAAGTATTATCAGGAAAAATAATTGATGAAACAGGTAGTCCTTTACCAGGAGCAACTGTTAATGTTAAAAACAGTGATAAATGGGCTACATCAGATTTTGATGGAAATTTTAAAATAGAATTTAAAGAAGAAAAAAATATAATTAGAGTAGAGTTTTTGGGGTATCAAAGTAAAGATATTGTTATTGGAAACAAAAATAATATAACCATAACAATGTTACCAGAAGTAAATTCTTTAAGTGAAGTTATTGTAACTGCTTTAGGCATTAAGAGGTCACAAAAAAAGGTAGGCTATGCTACTCAAAAAGTAGAGGCTTCTACAATTAAAGAAATTGTTGCTCCAAATGCAGCAGGATTAATAACAGGTAAAGTTGCTGGTTTAACAGTTAGCAATCCAACAGGTTTGTTTCAGGCTCCTTCTTTTACATTAAGAGGAAAAACACCTTTAGTTGTTGTTGATGGAATTCCGGTTAGTACAGATTTTTATGATATTTCTCCTGATGATATTGTAGATATTACGGTTTTAAAAGGAACTTCTGCATCTGCATTATACGGTTATAGAGGGGGTAATGGAGCAATACAAATTACAACTTCTAGAGGTCAAAAATCTAATGGATTAGAAATTACTGTATCTCATAATACAATGGTAAGTGCTGGTTTTACTGTTTTTCCAGAAACTCAAACAGAATATGGAAATGGTTCTAACGGGCAGTATGAATTTTGGGACGGACAAGATGGTGGTATTTCTGATGGCGATATGATTTGGGGTCCAAAATTTGAACCTGGAGTAGAAATAGCACAATGGAATAGTCCTATAAAAGATAATGTTACAGGAGAAGTTACTCCTTGGTGGGGAGATGTAAGTGGTACAAAATATGATGATAAATCTCGTTATTCTAGAGTACCAATTGCATGGGAATATCACAATAACTTAAAAGATTTTTTAAGAACAGGTGTTATAAATACAACTTCATTTTCTGTAGCGAATTCTTCAAAAAATGGATCTTATAGATTGTCTGGTAACTATAAATCTCATACCGATAGAGTACCAAATGCTAGTCTAAAAACTGCGGGGTTAACATTTAACTCATCAACAAAATTATCAGATAAATTAACGTTAGATAGCAAGTTGGCTTATAATAAAGTGTACTCGCCAAATTATCCAAGGCATGGTTATGGTCCTAAAAATCATATGTATACAATTTTAATTTGGATGGGAGATGATGTGAACGGAAAAGAGTTAAATGAGCACAGATATATTCCGGGTCAAGAAGGCTATAGGCAAGCAAATTTTAATTATGCTTGGTATAACAATGTATACTTTGCTGCTAATGAATTGAATCAAAAGTATGATTCTAATGTGTTAAACGGACAGTTAAAATTAAACTATAAAGTAACAGATGATTTTAGCATTCAGGCAATGGGATCTGCGGTAATGAAAGATAGATTTGAAGATAGAGAAAGCCCTAAATCTTATTTAAACTATGGAGATCCAAGAGATGGAGATTACAAAACTTGGAATACTAATTCTGTGGATGTAGATTATAATTTATTAGCTACTTACAATAAGGAAATTTCAAATAAACTTTCATTTAGCGCCAATGTTGGAGCATCATCAGAATATCATAAATATCAACAAGAATATAATGCTACAGACGGAATTATAGTTCCAGAATTGTATAGTTTAAATAATACTAAAGGAAATATAAAAGGAAGTACAAATTTTTCTGAAAGATCTGTAAATAGCTTATACGGAATGTTAGAGTTAGATTTTGATAGTAAATTATTCTTAACATTTACAGGTAGAACAGACAAACATTCTACATTACCAACAGATAATAACTCATTATTTTATCCTTCTGTTTCTTTAAGTAGTATGATTTCTGATTGGTTTCAATTGCCAGAATCTATAAATTATTTAAAAGCTTTTGGTTCTTGGGCACAAGTAAAAAGATCTTTAAGTGCATATCAAATTAATTCTTATTATGACAATGCAGGTACTTATGATGGTAGTCCAGAACTTTCATATTCAGGTAGTCTTGTAAATCCAGATATCGAAGGTTCTTTAACAACCAATGTAGAATTAGGTTTAAGTGCAGGTTTTTTAAACAATCGAATAGGTTTAGATTTTGCCTATTATAATGCAGTTGATGAAAACTCAATTATTGATTTACCAATTTCTTTAGGATCAGGATTTTCATCAAGAAAAGAAAATGCACACCAATTTACAACAAATGGTTTTGAAGTTTCTGTAAGAGCAACACCTATTAAAAATACAGATTTTAGATGGGATGTTTTAGCAAACTGGTCTAAAAAAGTACAACGTTTAACAAGATTAGATGAAGATGCAGAACAATATAATAGTTTGCGATTAAACGATAGAACAGATGCATATTACGCAACCGTTTGGGAGAAATCTGCTGATGGAAAATTAATTTTAGATGCAAATACAGGAATGCCAACTAAAAACCCTTATAAGCAAAATATTGGTAACAAAAATCCTGATTTTAGATTTGGATTAGAAAACAATTTCAAGTACAAAGGCTTTTCTTTAAAAGTAGGTATTGATGGTGTTTGGGGAGGTCTAATGAGATCTTTAACTGTAGAAAAAATGTGGTGGGGTGGTAAGCACCCAAATTCTACACTTTACAGAGATGCTGAATATGCTAACGGAATTGGAACTGTTTATGTGCCAACAGGTGTAAACGTTATAGGAGGTTCTGTGCAAAGAGATTTAAACGGAAATGTAACTTCTGATACAAGAACTTATGCAACCCACACTTCACCAGTAAGTTGGCAAGCTTGGTCTCAAAACTATCCTTATAGAGCGCAAGTAACAGAAGAAGAAAGCGAAATTTTTGCCAATGTATTCGATAGATCTTATCTTAAATTAAGAACTGTTTCTTTAAGTTATGATTTAACAAAAATTGCAAATATAAAAGGAGTAAAACAATTAAATGCTAGCTTTAATGGATACAACTTATTCATTTTGAAAAAAGCAGATATTATTGATCCAGATTTTGGGGATGATGATAATTTACAAGATCCATCGACAAGATATTTAGGTTTAGGTTTAACTTTTAAATTTTAATAAAAATGAAAAATTTTAAAATAATATTATTTTTAATGATGGTAATTGTTGTCTTTTCTTGTGAAGATTTAGACATCAATGAAAATCCAAATAAAGTAAGTGAAACGCACCCAAGTTTATTACTTACAAATATTACAACATCTGCTTTTCAGGTAAAAGGAACAGGTGCAATGTATGCTTCTAGAATGATTGTTCAAACAGATGGTGAGAGTACTTCTCAGTTTTACAAATGGGATAGAGCTAGTTTTGATGCTTATAATAGTTTAAGACAAGTAACAAAAATGATGGAAGAAGCAGATAGAATAAAAGATGATTCTTACAAAGGAATTGGTTACTTTTTTAGAGCATATTATTTCTATGATTTAGCCTTAACTTTTGGAGATGTGCCTTATATCGATGCATTAAAAGGAGAAACGGAAGATTTATATCAACCAAAATATAGTACTCAAGAAGAAGTCTTTACAGGAATTTTAAAAGAGTTAGAAATGGCAAACTCTTTGTTAGACGGAACAGATATTATTACAGGAGATCCTATTTTTAATGGAGATGTTAGCAAATGGAAAAAGTTAGTAAATTCTTTTCGTTTAAAAGTGTTATTAACTTTATCTAAAAAGGAAGGAAGTTCTTCTTTAAATATTAAAAATGAATTTGCAGCTATTTATAATTCTCAACCAATAATTGCTACTCCAGAAGAAGGTGCTCGTTTAGAGTTTGTTGATGTGGTTGATTCTAGATATACAGAATTCAATTCTAGTGGTTATGGTTCTGGTTTATACATGGCTTCTACTTTTATAGATATGTTAGTAGAAAGAGAAGATAAACGATTATTTGCTATTGCAGGTCAAACTAAAAATGCAAAAGAAGCAGGTTTGGCTATTAATGATTTTTCTTCTTATGCTGGTGGTAACCCAGTAATACCTTATAATGATGTTAATTTATTAGCAGCAGCCGGAAAAGTATCTAAAGTAAATGAAAGATATACAGCAGATCCAACAGCAGAAGCACACAATCTTTTAAGTTTTTCTGAACTACAATTTATCTTAGCAGAAGCAAGTGTTAAAGGTTGGATTCCTGCTACAAATGCCCAAATTTTTTACGAAAACGGAATTAAAGCGAACTTCCAATTTTATAATACGTATGCAAAAGGTTATGAAGCATATTATACGCAAGCTGAAGCTGTAAATTATATTGCAGGATCAAAAGTAAACTTCTTAAATGCAACTACAGATGCAGAAAAATTAGAGTTAATTTTAACTCAGAAATATTTGACGTCTTTTTTACAAGGTGGATGGAGAATGTATTTTGATCATTTAAGAACTGGTTATCCTGTTTTTCCTTTAGGTGTTGGCACAGCTCCAACAAGATGGATTTATCCTTTAGATGAATACAATAACAATTCAGTTAATGTTACAGAAGCAATAGCAAGACAATTTGGCGGTTCTAACGACGGCATTAGAGAATTAACTTGGTGGTTAAAATAACATAAAAATAAACTAAATAAGGTCGTAATTTAATTACGGCCTTATTTTTAATTTAATAATTATGAAAAATAAGATATTCATCACATTTTTGATACTTTTTTGTACTCAGATTTTATTGGCGCAAAAAATAGAAATAAAACCCTACTTGCAAGATGCAGAACCAACTTCTATCAAAATTATGTGGCAAACAGATTTTGATGAAGAATCAATAGTCTATTGGGGAACAAAAAAGAACAGATTAAAAAATAAAGTAATAGGAACTTCTTTTGATATCAATTTTACAGAAAAAAGAGTGCATGAAGTTGCTATAACTGGTTTAACAAGATTTACAACCTATTTTTACAAAGTACAAACGGGCAAAGCTGTTTCTAAAGTATATCAATTTAAAACTCCTCCTTTTGCAGGCGAATCTAAAAAGATAAACTTAGTTGCTATGAGCGATATGCAAAACGATTGGCAATACCCAACTAAATTTAAAGAAGTAGTAGAAGAAGGTATTTTACCTTATTTTGATAAAAATTTTGAAGGTAATATTTCAGACAATTTAGCAATGGTAGTAATTCCTGGAGATTTGGTGGTTACCGGAACTACTTTTAATCAATGGGAAGAACATTTTTTTAAACAATCAGAAAAATTGTTTTCTCAAGTGCCTGTTTATCCAGTTCCTGGAAATCATGAACGAAATTCAGATTATTTCTTTAAGTATTTTAGTTTACCAAAAAACGGAAGTCCAGAATATGCAGAACATTGGTGGTTTAAAGATTATGCAAATACAAGAATTATTGGTTTAGATTCTAATGATGGATATCGAGATATAAAACAGCAATTAATTTGGTTAAAAGAATTATTGGCTAAAACAGCCAAAAACGATACGATAGATTTTGTGTTTGCACAATTACATCATCCACATAAATCAGAATTATGGATTCCTGGAGAAGAAGATTTTTCTGGAAAAGTTGTAAAATTATTAGAGAATTTTACAAAAGAATCTAACAAACCAAGTTTGCACTTTTTCGGTCATACGCATGGATATTCTAGAGGACAATCTAAAGAACACAAACATCTTTGGGTAAATGTAGCATCCGCTGGAGGGGCTATTGATAATTGGGGTGAATTTGAAGGGAGAGATTATGATGAGTTTACGGTAACGCAAGACGAATATGGTTTTGTTTTGGCAACAATTAATCCAGATAAAGAAAACCCTTCTTTTACATTAAAAAGAATTAGTAGAGGTAATAATATTGAATTTAGAAACAACGAATTAAGAGACAGTATTACCGTTTTTAAGAAAACAATTCAACCAAATACACCTGTTTTAGTTGATTTTGGTAAAGAGCCACAACCTATTTATAAAGTGGTTTTAAAAGCGAACTCTTTTAAAAGTGATAAAAAAGATGCATTTCATGGGGCTTCTAATTGGCAAGTTTCAACAACTAAAGATTTTTCTAAAATTATATACAATTCTTGGAAACAACATGAAAATTGGTATTACAAAGAAAATAGACAAAAGGATGATGATTTATCTGATGAAATTTTAGATAGAAAGCTAAATAATTATACTACTTATTATGTTCGTGTTCGTTACCGAGATCAGTTTTTAAATTGGAGTAATTGGTCTGTTGTTAGAGCATTTAAAACAATAAAATAATGAAAAATATAAAATTAATATCGGTTTTATTTTTATTGATAATCTCCGCGTGTTCATCCGAAGAAAAAAAGAAACAAGAAATTGAACATGCTGCCTCTAAAGTTTTTGTAATTACTTTAGATGGTTTGCGCTGGCAAGAATTATTTTCTGGTGCAGATTCTTTATTGATTGCAAACAAAGAATATGTGAATGACACATTAGCATTAAAAAATCTGTTTTGGAAATATAAAGCAACAGAAAGAAGAGAAATATTATTTCCTTTCATATGGAGTGAAGTTGCAGTAATGGGGCAAATTCATGGTAACCGTTGGCAAGGAAGTAAAATGAATTTAACTAACGGAATGCATTTTTCGTACCCGGGTTATAATGAAATTTTAACAGGAAAAGCCGATGATAAAAGAATTAATAGCAATAGTAAAATTCCGAATCCGAATATTACAATTTTAGAAATTGCAGAAAAAAATGACGCCTATAAAGGTAAAGTTGCTGCTTTTGGTAGTTGGGATGTTTTTCCGTCTATTATTAATGAAGAAAGAAGTGGTTTGTATGTAAATGCAGGATTTAGAGAAGCAAAAGGAGCTAATTTGTCAGACAAAGAACTTTTCTTAAATGAATTACAAGCAGAAACGCCGAGTCCTTGGGGAGGCGTTCGTTTAGATGTTTTTACACATCATTATGCTTTAGAAACTATCAAAAAGAAACATCCAAAATTGGTGTTTATTTCTTATGGTGAAACCGATGATTTTGCACATGATGGCGAATATGATGCGTATTTAAAATCTGCAAACAGAACAGACGAGTATATTAAAAAACTGTGGTATTTTACCCAACAAGATTCCTTTTATAAAGGAAAAACTACTTTTATAATTACTACAGATCATGGTAGAGGTACAGAGCCATTAAAAAGTTGGAAACATCATGGAAATTCTATAAAAAATACAGATCAAGTTTGGGTAATAGCTTTTGGGCAGCATGTAGAACCACAAGGAGAAATTGTATCCGAAGAACAAATATTTACAAATCAAGTTGCAGCTTCTGTAGCAAAAATTTTAGATATTGAAATAAGGACAGATTCTATTGGGAAACCTTTTTCTTTTGTAAAATAGGTAAATGTTTTGTTATTTTAAAAGGATTGTTAGTTAGAGTGCAGTAGATAGATTTTAATTTTTTTTAACTGCGCTCTAATCGACATTTTAATAAATAGTTACTTTTAGATAGTTTTTTATTTTTTTAAGATAATTAAAAAGTGATTTTTAATTGAGGTAGAAATTTTCTTAATTAGAATAAGATTTAAAACAACTGATTTACTAAACAATATTGTACTAATTGTATTGTGGAATCAAAATTTAATTTTCCTAAAATATTTTTTCGATGCACGTTTACGGTATGTGTACTAATAAAAATTTTTTCAGCAATTTCTGCACTTGTTTTATTTAAAGTCAATAATCGAACTACATCTTTTTCTCTATTTGTTAATGAAACAGATAATAATTTTTGAGTTTTGTTTGATTATAAATCCAAGATAATTATTGACATAGCTCATATGCTTTTTCTATTTGAGGATAATACTTAAAAAGTATTTTAGCTCTTTTTTGTTAATTCTCAGTCCAATGACTACTAGATTTATATAATAAATATCTACTTCTAGCTAACAACTGTTTTTAAGTATCTCCATTAGCCAGTAGTTCGTAGTTCTGGTGTGTATTTTTAAGAGTTATTTATAGTGTTTACAATATCGTCGTTTTCTTTACTTTTCCAACGCTTTTGTAAATTTCTTGGATTTACCACCAAAAAAGTTTGCTACAACACTTGTGTTTGTACTGTAATTAAATATTGATTTGTTTAAAAAAAGCAGCAAATTCACTAGTCATTCAAGTTCATTTTGCTACTAATTGCCAATTCCTAGTAAAATTTTTTTTTGGAATTTTCTTTAAGCCAACGTCTGCTTACAATATGCAGAAAATAGTTTTTGCTTAGAATAGGAAAATTTTGAACAGTTACTTTAGGGAAAAAACCTTTAGAACTTAGTTTTAATCTTTTAAATTCTTATGTAATCGTGTTTAATTCTATAAAATAGAAATGCAATTCACTTTTTTTAACTGCATGTTTAGTGAGTTTAAAATAGTCTATAAGTATTTCTGGTAATAGTAAATTTAGCAAGTTCAATTGATGCGTCTAAAATAGAAGTAATTTAAAAGTTAAAGTTCTTATTTTTTATTTTACTCCACAACTTTTTGTCTTGAGCCGTTTTGTTGATAATTCATTTAGAAATAATTTTTTCATTTTCATCTAAAGCTAAAAAAAGTATGCCTATATAAGAATTTTTATCAGCATATTAATTACTTTCAATTACAGAGAAATTACTTACTAATTCATCTGTTTTCATGAAATAAAATTACTAAGTAGTTATAATTTTGCTTAAATATTCTTCTGTTATAGGCTTATTTTCAATGTCTATAACGTCTTGAAATAATTTTATTTTAGTTTTTTCCTTTTCATTTAAAGAAATTGTAAGCATAACAATTAATTTTTCTCCTTTTTGTTCTTTTGATAAATTTTTATATACTTCTAAAAATTCTATGCCATTCATTTTTGGCATGTTTAAGTCTAGAAATATTATATCTGGGCGAGGATAACTATCATTTGCTTTGTATTTACCTTTATTTGATAGATAATTTAAGGCATCTATACCATCGGTACAATAATCTACTTCATTAGAAGTGTCTAAATTATTAATAATAATGTTATGATAAAAATTAGTAGCATAATTATCATCAATAAGAAGTATTTTATTTCTTTTCGGCATAATAAAAATATAAAAAAACACCTTATTATTAAAAAGTGTCTTAAATAATAGTTTAATTTTATTAAGCTGGGGAGTAATTATTTAAATTTAAATCAAAAAAATATTAATTAATTCAAAATTAATTAATATTTTGTGATAATTTTAACACAATAAGCATTAATTATAACACAGAATACTTGTTGAAAGTATTTTATTATTTATGTTAATGTTTTTGATTATTTTCTTATATTGCAGTACACTTAATTGTAAAAATAATTACAAACTTTTAACTTCGGGGGAGGTTACGTTTGTTTTAATTTATTTTACAATAATAGAATTATCTTGGGGAAATTCTAAACAGTGTGATTTAAAAACATCTATATTTATAGGTGTTTTTTTTAGCTATAATTTATAGTTCTTTTAAAAAAGAGCTTTGTATTATGCATATACAAATGTCTTAAATATTTGAGATATTAGTTAACACTAAAAAATCTAAATAGAACACTAATTACTTATTTTAATAAAATTTGATCTTTTTTTGCTGAATTCTTAATTAATTAGATATTTTAATTTGTCAAAAGCTTTTTTCATTTCATTAAAAGATTCAATATTTATTGTATTGTCATTTTTAACTCCATTTATATAATTTTGAAGTTGTTCTATTTTCAGTTTTAAATCTTGATCAATTAAATGATTATTTTTTAAGCTTTCTATTTTTTTAAAATGTGGAAGTAATTTTTCATGAAGAGAATTCATGTTATTTTTAAGTATGTAACCAGAAGCACCAGATAGTATAGAGTTTGCCGCTAATTCTTCGTCTTTTATAGCACCTGTAACAAAAACTAAAGGAATATAAAAAGATAAATTAGTATTCATATATTCTAATACGTCACTACCAGAATAACCTTTTAATCTATAATCACATAAAATAATATCTGGTTTAAAGTTTTTTAAAGTAGTTATAAAATCATTATATAAATCTATACATTTTATTTGAGGAGATGTTACAATTTTTTTTATTTGACGTTCAATTAACACCGCATCTGCAGCATTATCTTCTATTAATAAAATTTTAATTGTACTTTTAATCATTTAACAGATATTTTTGTAAATTTATAAAAAAAAATATCAATTAGAATAATTTATTAATGATAAGCAATCAATCTTTAAAAAAAATGAAAGGAGATAGGTTATAATTAGTTATGAAAAACTATCTATGGAAAAGAAAGAACTTTTAAAAGAAAATAAAATTCTTAAAGCTAAATTAGCTTTTATAGAAGAAAAATTAAGAAATATTGAAAATGAAAATGAGAAGCAAATTGATATAAAAAATGCTGAGTTTGATGATTTTGTTTACATAATTTCTCATGATTTAAATGAACCAATTAGAACAATTAATAGTTTTGTTGAAATAATTAAAGAAGAATATCATGATTCTAATGATAAAAAATTAGGTACTTATTTTTATTTTATTGAAGATGCTATAAAAAGGTTAAATACTAAAATGAAAAGTTTGTTAGATTTTTCTAGATTAGGAAAAAATCAAACATTAGAATTAACTGATATAAATGAAACTATAGATTCTATAAAAATAGAATTGTCTGATTTAATTAAAAAAAATAATGCCAGTATTGTTTATTCAGATTTACCAATAGTTAACTGTTATTCATCGGAAATTAAACAAGTTTTATTAAATTTAATTTTAAATAGTATAAAATTTAAGCAACCCAAAAATTCTTTATTAATTGAAATTAGTTGTATTAGTAAACCTTCTTTTTGGGAGTTTTGTGTAAAAGATAATGGTATAGGTATTAATGATAATGAACATTTTGAAATTTTTCAAATGTTTAATAAGTTAGATATAACTAATTCAGAAAAAAGTAATGGAACTGGTTTAGCTTTTTGTAAAAAAATAATAGAAATACATAAAGGTACTATTTGGGTAAAATCTACACTAGATTTAGGTGTTGAATTTCATTTTACTATTAGTAAATAGGTCGTTTTTATAAAATTATTAATGATTTTGTCTATATTGATTAGGTGTTAATCCTGTTTTAGCTTTAAATAATCTACTAAAATAGTGTGGGTAATTAAAACCAAGATCAAAAGCTAATTTGCTTATTGTAATATTATCATTTAAAAGTAAGGTTTTTGCTTTGTCTATAATATAAGAGTTAATAAAATCTTTGGCGTTTTTACCTGTTTCTTTCTTTAAAACATCGCCTAAATAGTTAGGAGTTATACCTATTATTTCTGCAATATTTTCTACAGTTGGTATGCCTTGTTTTATAAAAAGGCCAGAATCATAATTATCTTTTAAAATACTAGAAACTTGAGTTACTATATTGTTTGTATGTATAGATTTTGTTTTGTATTGTCTTTCGTAAAATCTGGCACAAAAATTTAATAATAAATCTAAAGTAGAAACAACAACAGGTTTGCTATAATTATCGGTAGAACCTGCAATCTCATTTTTTATAAGTTCAATACAATTAGTAATAATTAATTTTTCAGTATCTGATAAAAGTAAAGCTTTATCAATATCGTAAGTAAAAAATTTATAGTTTTCTATTTTTTTATCCAAAGAAGTATTTCTAACTAAATCTGGATGAAAAAATAAAATCCAACCTTGATTATTATTTAGATTTGTTGTTTTTGATAGTGTTAATGTTTGATTTGGTGCAGAAAATATTATTTCTCCCTTATCAAAATTATAATTTTTTCTTCCAAAATGTGCTTCACAATTTTGATCTTTTAAACTGATTGAATAAAAGTTAAGAATAAATTTTTCTCCTAATCTATTTTTAAATGCATGCAAATCATTTTCACTTATAATGCTTAATAAAGGGTGTATTGGTTTCTTAAAACCAAATAGATTATGTAAGTTTTTAATTGAATTTATTATATGTGTTTTATTGCTCATTAAAAATTAGAGATTCTTATTTTTTATTATAAAATGGTTGTCTGTTTTTTTATTTTTAGAACAAATTTCTCACCTACTACAATAATAATTAATTTTGAAGTAAAATACTATAAATTTGTTTAAATATCTTATTAAAGATATTTTTTAAAAGTTGTTAACTTTATAAATATCAGTAAAATATTAACTTATAATTAACTTAATTGTTGTATTTTATCAAATACTCATTTCTAATTAGTAAAAGAAGCTAAATAGTTAAACGTTATTAGTATAAGAACTTTATTTAATTTATAAAAATTGATTTTTTTATCCAATTAAATCTTATTGAATTTTTTATATATTTACAATTAAGATTTAATAATTATTTACGTTACTTTTTTTTAAAAAATAATTTAAACTTTTAAAAAGGATTAAATAATTTATAGATCTTAATAATTTTAATGAATAATATTAAAATCTTCTATTTTAAAATAGCTAATGATTTAATTAATTAGATAATAATAAGTTGTTTAAAGCTATAACTTACTGTAAAAACTAACTTCTTAATAATTGTACATGAAAAAAGAAAAAAAAGAATTATCAGCACCAAATAAAACAAAAAAAAACTTAGATACTGTAGTAAATAAAGAAATGTTTGTTGTTGGTATTGGTGCTTCTGCCGGAGGTTTAGATGCTTTGCAAGAATTTTTTGAACACATTCCGGTAAATACCGGAATGTCTTTTTGCGTTGTTCAACATTTATCACCAAACTTTAAAAGCTTAATGAACGAATTGTTAAGTAAATATTCTAGAATGACAATTTCTACAGTAGAAGATGGTGAAAAAATAAAACCAAATCATATTTATTTAAATCCAAATAATGCAAGTTTAAAAGTAGAAAATAATTCATTTAAATATGTTCCAAAAGAGTCTAGAACAGCTTTAAATTTACCAATAGATATGTTTTTTCATTCATTGGCTAAAGAATATCAAGATAAAGCAATAGGAGTTATTTTATCAGGAACTGGTACAGATGGTTCTAGAGGAATTAGAACATTAAAAGAAGTTGGTGGTACAATTATGGTGCAAAGTCCTTTATCTGCTCAATTTGATGGAATGCCAAATACCGCAATTTCTACAGGTTTAGCAGAATATATTGGTACACCTTCAGAATTGGCTGTAGAATTAACAAAGTTTCCTAACAAACCCTCTTTTATACGCGAAGTAGATGGTGGTTCTGTAACAGAAGTAGAAACTATATTTAATGATATACTAGATTTACTTTTTAAATTTTCTGGACAAAGATTTAAAGATTACAAAAACAACACTTTAGTAAGACGTTTAGAAAAAAGAATGGGAATTTTAAATTTTTCTAAAATTTCTGAATATTATAGTTTTCTACAAAAAGATGATAAAGAAAAGCAATTATTAATTAATGATTTTTTTATAGGTGTAACAAGTTTTTTTAGAGATAAAGAAGCTTTTAACCTAATTAAAACAGAAATTATTCCTAAAATTTTTAAAAATAAAGAGCCTCATGAAACAATACGAGTATGGTCTGCAGCTTGTTCTACAGGAGAAGAAGCATACTCATTAGCCATTTTAATGGACGAATATATAACAAAAAATAAATTACAAAATGATTATAAAATATTTGCTACAGATGCAGATATGCGTGCAATAGAAATAGCAAGTATTGGTGAGTTTATTTTAAATTCTGCAAATGATATACCTTCAAATTATATTGAAAAATATTTTTTTAGAAATGGAGATAATTATTTAATTAATAAAAAAATTAGAGAAAAAATTGTGTTTTCTAAACATAATTTAATTGCAGATCCGCCTTTTATTAAAATGGATTTAATTTCTTGTAGAAACTTGCTTATTTATTTTTCTACTAAAGCACAACAAAAAAGTTTACAACATTTTAAATTTTCTTTAAATTTAGACGGTTACTTATTTCTTGGTAGTAGCGAAACTCTTGGAGAAATTCAAACAGATTTTGCTACAATAAGTGCAAAATATAAAGTTTATAATATTGTAAATAAATCTAGAACAATTACCGATTTTACTTTTGATAATAACATGAGAAAAATAGAATCTAAAAGATCTAGGCTTCATATATCATCTTTAGTTAGTTCTAAAAGGGTAGAAGATAATGAAAATTTTTATAACCAACATTTAGTTAATGTTTTTTCTCCAAAATGTATTTTTATTGATAAAGATTATAATATTTTATATGTTAAAGGAGATCTAAAAGAAATATTACATATTTCACAAGGTGTAGCTCAACTTAATTTAATGAAAATGTTAGATGATAAATTGGCTGCAATGGTTAGAAACGGAGTAAGAAGAATTAATGAAGAAAACAAAAAAGTAATGTTTTCTGATATTAAAAATTTATTAGATGATAAAACCAAAGCATTAAATCTAGTTTTTTCTAAAGTTGAAACAACAAATAATTCAGAAATTTATTTAATAGTTTTAAATGAAGCAGAAAATGTAGAAAACTTTACAAATGATGCAGTAAAATATAATCAATTTGAATTAGATGAATTTTCTAAACAAAGAATTGAAGATTTAGAATATGAGCTAAAAACTAAAAATGCAGAGTTACAATTTATTGTAGAAGAATTAGAAACTAGTAATGAAGAGTTACAAGCCTCAAATGAAGAATTAATGGCAAGTAATGAAGAACTGCAAGGCACAAATGAAGAATTACAATCTGTAAATGAAGAGTTATATACTGTAAATACAGAATTACAATTTAAAAATAAAGAACTTACAATTGCAAGTGATGATATAAATAACTTGTTAAAAAGCACAGAAATTGGAACACTATTTTTAGATGATAAACTTAAAATTAGAAAAATAACGCCACATATTAAAAAACATTTTGCTTTAGAAAGTTCAGATATAGGACGATATATTGGCAGTTTTAAACATATACTACCAACTTATGATGAACAAAATTTTATTGAAGAATTAAAAAATGCTATTAAAAATAATAAAAAAACAGAAGCAAAAGTTAAAGATATTGAAGGTAATACATATTTAAAAAGTATAATTCCTTATATAAATTCTAATAATAAAGTAGACGGTGTAGTTATTAATTATGTAGATATTACTAATTTAACAAAAGCAGAAGACGAATTACTACAAATAAGTAACGATTATAAAAATTTATCATCAGAATTAGAGCTAATAATTAATAATATACCTGCTTTAGTTTTTTATAAAGATGATAAAAATAATTACGTTAGAGTAAACAATGCATTATCAGAAATACATGATAGTACAAGTAAAGATTTAGTTGGTAAAAATCTATCAGACTTATTACCAGCAGAAGAAGCTATAGAGTATTGGGAAGAAGATTTAGAAATCATTAAAAGTGGAAAATCTAAATTTAACATATTTCAATCAATAATAAATAATAATAAAAAACAATATCTATCAACCAATAAAATTCTAATAAAAAATAATAATAAAAACTTTATTTTAGGTGTTTCATCAGATATAACTTTGTTAAGAAAAAATCAAGACGAACTTTTATTAACCTTAGAAAAATTAAAAATATCTAATAATGAATTATCTCAGTTTGCATATGTAGCTTCACATGATTTGCAAGAACCTTTAAATACAATTATAGGTTTTATATCATTACTTCATAAAGAATTTAACGAAGCAGAAAATAAAAAAGCTAGTCAATACATTAACATTGCGCTAGAAGCTACAGAAAGGATGAAGTCTTTAATTAAAGGTGTTTTAGAATATTCTAGAATAGGTAAAGATAAAGTTGTTTCAAAAATTGATACAAGAGATATTATACAAGAAGTTTTAATAGATTTAGATAATTTAATAAAAGAAAAAAAAGCAGTTATAAATATTGGAAGCTTACCAAAACAAATTAAGGGCTATAAAACAGAAATTAGAATATTACTTCAAAACTTAATCTCTAATGGATTAAAATTTGTAGAAGAAGGCAAAGCGCCAAATATTAATATTACAGGAGAAGAAACTAAAGATTCTTATAATTTTTCAATAAAAGATTCTGGTATAGGAATTGAAGAAAAACATACAATAGAAATTTTTGAAATTTTTAAAAGATTACACTCAAATAAAGATTATAATGGAACAGGAATTGGTTTAGCACATTGTAAAAAAATTATTGAGATTCATAATGGAACTATAAACGTAATTTCTACCCCAAATTTAGGAAGTAGTTTTAATTTTTCAATTTCTAAAAAATTAGATTAATGCATAAACTAAAAACAATTTTATTAGTTGATGATGATGATGCAACAAACTATTTACATGAAATTCATTTAAATAATTTAAATGTTGCAGGTAATATTCTAAAAGTACATAATGGTAAACAAGCTTTAGATTTACTTTTTTCAGGAAAACTATTAATTCCAGATTTAATTATATTAGATATTAATATGCCAATTATAAATGGATGGGTTTTTCTTGAAGAATACTCAAAATTAAGAGATTCAGAAACAAGTAAAATAATTATGGTAACTGCTTCTATCAATCCTTTAGATGAAACAAAAGGAAAAACACATCCTTATGTTTTAGACTTTATAGGCAAACCTTTAAATGAAAATAAGTTTATTAAAATTTTAAATTTAATGAAAAACTAAAAATTTAATAAACTACTATTTTTCAATAAAATATGTAATAATCCTTTATTTTATTGGGTTTCTAGCATTTTTTGAGCAAAAATATTTACACTTTTATTTTAGCTGTTGTTTAGTGATAGAGTAAGATAGCCTCTTTTTTAATAAGAAAAAGATTTAAAATAATTGATTTACTAAACAATATTGTACTAATTGTATGGTAGAATCAAAATTTAATTTTCCTAAAATATTTTTTCGATGTACGTTTACGGTATGTGTACTAATAAAAAGTTTTTTAGCAATTTCTGCACTTGTTTTATTTAAAGCCAATAAACGAACTACATCTTTTTCTCTATTTGTTAATGAAACAGATAATAATTTCTGAGAATAGTTTTTATAAAAAAGGGTTTCATATTCATTTTTGTCATTCAATTTTTTAACGGTTGCAATTATTGGTCGTTGTTCTCCACCGCCAACAATACATAAATGGGCAACTCCAATTATTGGTTTGCCAGAATCATCGAAAAATACAGGTGTAAGATGTTCAAAAGTATTTAAATATTCTCCGTTTTTATTTTTGATTCTAAAGTTCCAAGAATAACAAAGTTTTGGTCTATCTTTTTTTGAAATTTCTGTCATTGTAAAAAGCATTAAATCTTCTAAAACACGCATCCAAATTGGTAAATCATCTGGATGAAAATGAGAAAACCAATACGTAGCGCCAAGTTTAGCCATTTTTTTTCTATCTAAACCAAGTGTGTATTCAAAATTTTTACTAACAAAAGGATACATTTTCGTACTTGTATTTGTTACGATAAAAAAAGATTGCATTCTAGGTAAATAGGCATCTAGTTCTTTTAACTTTTGCACATGAGTTTCCACTACGGTTCCACAATATTCTTTATGAGTGTCAAATATTTCGGTAAAAAGATCTAGATTATTTTTTTTCATTTAAAGGATATAAAAAACTAAAATAGAGTTTAAATTAATACTAGCAAAGCATTTAAGTTGATATAACTTGAAGAATAATTTTAAGTATTGTATTACAATTAGTTATTTTTAGATGTGCTGATTATTTTATATGAAAGTAACTAAAAACCCAAGCAATTATGCTTGGGTTTTTTATATAAAATATAGTTATTTGTAATTATTCTGGTTTATAAACTTCGAGTTCAATTTCTATCATAAATGCTGGTAAAGCTAATTCTTTAACTCCAAACCAAGAACCTGTTGGAAATTGTTTTTTGTACATAATAATTGCTTTTTATAAGATATAATTTTTTTAGTGCCTACTTTTTCGGTTTTTAGCAATCCCGTTTTTAAACTTAATGTATTTTAAAAATATAAATATACAAAGTTTTTAAAAACAAAAAACTATATTACTTATTGATATTCAGTGAGTTTGGTTGATGCTATGAAGAATTAAACGAATTCTTCAATAGTTTCTATGATAATAGCACAGCCTTTTGCCAATTCTTCATCAGAAATTGTTAAAGGAGGAGTTATTCTCATAGCTTTTCCTTCAAATAAAAGAAAGAATAAAATTAAACCTTTGTCTAAACATTTTAAGATGATTTTTGAAGCTAATTCAGCAGAATCTACCATTGCAGCTAACATTAATCCTTTTCCTCTAATTTCTTTTATTGCTGGATGTTGTAAGTGTTTTCTGATGATTTTTTCTTTTCGTAAACTTTCTGAAACTAAGTTTTTTTCTAGAATTTCTTTTACTGTTGCATTTGCAGCAGCAGCAATTACAGGGTGACCAGCAAAAGTAGAAATATGTCCTAATTTAGGATTATCCTGCAATAAACTCATATGTTCATAAGAAGCAATAAAAGTACCAATTGGCATTCCGCCACCTAAACCTTTTCCAGTAATGATAATATCTGGAGTAACATTATAATTTTCAAACCCCCAAAATGTACCAGTTCTTCCAATTCCAGTTTGAATTTCATCTAAAATTAATAAAGCACCAACTTCTATACAACGTTGTTTTACTTTTGTTAAATAACCATTTTTTGGTTCTATAAAACCTGCACCTCCTTGAATAGTTTCTAAAATTACAGCCGCAGTTTTGTGAGTTATTTTTGCAATATCAATTTCATTATTAAATTCAATAAATTTGATTCCCGGAACTAAAGGTCTAAAAGCTGAGTTTTGTTTTTCAACTCCAGAAACACTCATAGATCCTTGTGTATTTCCATGATAAGAGTTTTTTGCAGCAATAATTTCTGATCTATTTGTAACTCTTTTTGCTAATTTTAAAGCGCCTTCTGTAGCTTCTGTTCCTGAGTTTGTAATATATACTGATGATAAATTTTCTGGTAATGTTGATGCTAAAACCTTGCATAAATCTACTTGTGGTTGCTGAATAAATTCACCATAAACCATAACATGTGTATAGGTATCAACTTGATTTTTAATAGCTTCAGAAACTTTTGGATGATTATGACCTAAACTATTTGCAGAAACTCCGGCAACGAAATCTAAATATTTTTTTCCATGAATATCATAAATATAACTCCCTTTTGCATGAGAAATTTCAATAGCAAGTGGATAAGGAGAAGTTTGTGCTTGATATTTAAAAAAATCTGATTTCATGTTATTGCTTTTTAATAGAAGACCGTAAATTTTTTCCTTTTTTAAGTTTTTCTTTTAGAAAAGTTCTTTCATCAAGAATTGCTTTCGATTTTTTTAAGCTTTCTTTTTTAATAGGAGCTTTCTTTTCATCAGAATCAATAATAAAAATATCTTCCATTTTCTTGGGTTGCTCACTTTCTCGCCAAATAAAATCTTTTAGTTTTTTTACGTCTTCTGGCAACATTGATGGCGGATAGGTTTTGCCTTCCGTAGCTTTTAAGTATTTTATAGACGCTACAATTCCGTCTTCAAAAGTAAACTCAATATTGCTAGAAATTTCTTTTGTAATTGTTTCAATAATATCTGTTTCTTCATTTCTGTTATAATAAACAGATTCGGCGTTTCCTTTTACTAACAGAGTTTTCAACTTGTTTTCTTCAAATTTACCAAACATATTTCTACCTTTAATCTGATTAAAATCGTCTACAGATAAAGAATCTTTAGAAATTATAAAAGAATTATTAAATACTTTTAAAGAGTCTAGTTTTTCTGTATCTACATTAGATTTTAGATAAATAGTATCTCCAGTAATTTGATTTTTATCAGACCAAATAACTGGATTTCTATACATTTTAGTAAGTCCAGTTTCTTGATTTGTATGAATAGAATCGCACTTACCTTGTAAATCTGATTTAAATATTTTTACATTATGATACGTTCTAATAATACGTTTTTCTGGTTTACCTGTAACCAACAAAGTATCTCCATGAATAAACATAGAATCTTTTTCTATAATAGAAATTGCAACTGCTTTTTTAATGATAAAGAGAGAATCTTTTTGCTCAAAAATTTCTGCATAATTACCTTTTGTAATAAAATTTTGAACTGTATCAATTACTTTAATGTTTTTGGTTGCAGAAGCAAAACCTTTTCTTTTATCATAATACAAACTATCTCCTTCTACAGTTCTTTCTTTTAGGTATAATTTTGCGTTTTTTACAAAGTGAGAAATATCTGTTTTTGTATCATAAAATCCTTTTTCGCTATAAATTTTATTCTGATTTTTGGTATTTGTTATAGTTGATGGTCCCCATAAATATGTATAACCACTTTCTGTATAATAATCTAAATGATCTGATTCTAAAAAGTGCTCAGGATTTTCAATGGTAACCCTTGTTGTTGCAATAAATTTTTTGTTTTCTAAATAGTAATTTCCTCTTTTACTTTTTAATGTATTTGTAGTATCTTTTATAGTTGCAAAACTTTGGTAATACAGTTTCTGATTTATTCTGTCAAAGTGAAGAGTATCAGTAGTTAAAGTCATTGTTGGGTCTTTTAAAACTACATTTCCCCAAGAAAGTGCTTGTTTAGAATTTGCATCATAATCTGCATAATCGCTAGTTTGTGTAATTGTATCTCCTTGTTTTATAAAAACGTTTCCAATTGCTTTAAAAAAGTTTTCTTTTTTATAATACAATGCTTTTTGGCAAGTTAAATCGATGCCTTCATGGTTCATTTTTACATTACCAATAAGGATACTTGCTCCTGGAAATTTTTCTTCGTCAGCTTCTTGAATTTCTGCTTTATAAACAATTTTTCTTTTCTCTTGAGAATAAGAAATTGAAGTAATAATTAATAGTAGTAAGAAAAAGAATCTTTTCAAGATATTAGTTTTTCCGCAAAAATAATGAAAAGAATATTGTTGATTACTAAAGAAAAGTGAAAGTTAAAGTAATTTATTATTTAACAACTTCTAAAACCAATTTTTTTGCTTTAGGAAATAATATATTATTTTCTAAATGCACATGATTTTTTAGGTTGTCTTCAAATTCTTGAAGTTTTTTATATAACTCTTTATAGGCTAAACTAGCATCTTCTGGTATTTTATATTTGTTAGATAATTTTGATATTTTTTTTAAAATATCGCCTGCTTTATCATGATATTCTTCCATCATTTTAATAGGATGGTTTAAAGAATTAAAGTTTGATAAACTAATAGTAGAATGTTCTTTGTTTGCTTTAAAAAGTCTTTTAATAAATGGAAAAACAATAGTTTCTTCTTTTTCCATGTGTATTATTAATTCGTTAGAAAACTTTATAATAAGCTTATTAATTTCTGATAATTCTGTATAATCTTTACCTTGATTTTTTACAGCTTTTTCTCCATATTTTTTTAAGATAGGAATGTTCATTTTTACATATCTATGATGAATATGAATAATAAAAATCATTAAAAAATCTAATCCCCATTTATTAAAATCATTTAAAAAATTAGTTTTAATATCTAAATCATTTAATTCGTTTTCTAACTGTTTATAATTAACATCATTTTTAATACACGCTTCTTCAATAGATATTTTTCCATCAAAACAAAAATCAATGCCATATTTTTTAAAAATGTTTGCGGTATGGATGTTATTTACTACAAAACCTGCAACAGTATTGTTCTTTATGTTTTCCATCTCACTTTATTTTAACATCAACAAATTTCAAAAATTATATTTCTAAATAAAATGATAAAGGTCATAAACTTTATTTCAAAAAATATATTTAAATAATACGTTTTTATCACCAAAAGGTTAATAACATCTTGTAATTTTGTAAAAAATTAAAATAATGAAACCTTTTTTTGATTTATCAGTAGAAGAAATGAAATCTTACGGTTATAATATTGTTGATATAATTGTAACTCATTTTGAAAACATAGAAAGTAAAAAGCCTGTTACTAAAGCGTCTAGAAAAGAAATGGATACCATTTTTTTACAAGAAGCGCCAGAAAAAGGAATGCCAGCAGATGAAGTTTTAAACTTTGTAATGGAAAATGTAATACCAAATAGTAATATTTCTAGTCATCCAAAAGCGTTTTCTTTTGTGCCAGGACCAAGTAATTTTATTAGTGCAATGTCAGATTCATTAGCAACGGGATTTAATATTTTTTCTGGTGGATGGATTGTTTCTCCTTCGGCAGCAGAATTAGAAATTGTTACTTTAAATTGGTTGTTAAAAATGTTTAATTTTCCAGTTACAAAAGGTGGCGGAATTTTTACAAGTGGCGGTTCTATGGCTAATTTAACAGCTTTAGTTACTGCAAGAAGAATTAAATGTGGCGACGATTTTTCTGATGCAATTATTTATTTATCAGATCAAGCACATTCATCAAACATAAAAGCAATTAGAGTTTTAGGCTTTAAAAAAGAGCAAATAAGAATTATTCCTACAGATTTAGAATTTAAGTTAAGTATTAATAAACTTAAAAATGAAATTGCAAAAGACAGATTAAAAGGTAAAAAACCATTTTGTATTATTGCTTCTGCAGGAACCACTAATACAGGAACTGTTGATCCTCTAGATGTGTTGGCAGATATTTGCGAAAAAGAAGATTTATGGTTTCATATTGATGGTGCTTATGGTGGAGCTGCAATTTTATCAGAAAAAGGAAGTAAAGTTTTACAAGGAATAGAACGTGCAGATTCTTTAACTGTAGATCCTCATAAATGGTTTTTTCAGCCTTATGAAATTGGTTGTTTATTGGTAAAAGACGCTTCTTGGTTAAGCAATACTTTTAGCGAAAAACCAGAATATTTAAGAGATATAGAAGGTAATGAATCGGAAATTAATTTTTATGATTATGGTATTCAATTAACAAGAAGATTTAGGGCTTTAAAATTTTATATGTCTATAAAAACCTATGGTTTAGAAACATTTAAAGAAGCCATTTCTTATAATATTGATTTAGCAGAAAAAACCGAAGATATTTTAAGACAAAGTAAAAACTGGGAAGTAGTTTCTCCTGCAACTTTAGCTATTATTAATTTTAGATACAATCCTTTAGATTTAAATTTATATGATAAAAAATTAGACAAATTAAATCAAGAAATTTCTTCTAGAGTAGTTGCATCAAAAGAAGCATTTTTGGTAACTACCATTTTACAAAATCAAATTGTAATAAGAATGTGTTTAATTAACCCTAATACTACTTTAGATCATATTAAAGATACACTAGATCAGTGTGATCAATTTGCTAATGAAGTTCTTGCTGAGTGGAAAAAATAGTTTTCATGTTTTGAATACATATTCCTAAAATAGCAACTGGAATTAAAGCACTTACAGACACTAAAATTGTATAATAATTATTGATGATAGAGAATTGTTGCCAATTGCAAAATCCTTTGTAAAAAATAAGAATTTCTGATAAAATAAATCCTGTAAGATACATCCGTAGCCAAAATTTTGAGAGTTTTAGTAAGCCAAATTCTTTAAAAAAAACGAACAAACTTAAACTTACAATTCCTAAAAAAGTAAGGTGTAAATAACCAATTACAAAGTCGATAATTTGTGATACCAATTCAGCAAAAAACGGAATAGAAGTTAATAATTGTAACACAATTTTAAAGACAAAAAGTATATAAATAAATTGTAATAATCGATATATAAAAGGATTTATTCTTTTTGATAAATCAGCCTTTAAATTATTTATAATCTGTTGAAGTTTTATTAATGCAATCAATTGTAAAACAGCGCCTAAGAATGCTAAAATATAAATGAATATCGAAGGTTTTATCCAAAGAAAAGATAAGAATAAAGTAAAGCAACAGCTTAAAATCATCAACTTATAAAATAAAGAAAATGCTTTTTTGTTGATAGAAATCTCATGCTTTTCTAAAAAGAAAATAAACAATCCTAAAAGACAAAAAATTAACCATCCATTATATTGAAAATGTAAATAGAAGTAGATAGCATTTTTATATAGATGAGTCGTATTGCCAAGTGTATTCATAATAATTCCCAAAGCCCAAGGCCCAATACTAGAAATCACTAAAAATAGGAGGGAAACATTTACAAATTTATAAGAAAAAGTATTTTTTACAAAAGTAGTATGCTTTCTAAAAAAAGCATAAAACCAATATGTACAAATTAAAAAAAGTGTAGAAAAAATGATAGAATAGAGTGCATATCCAGTTATAGGGAAACTTAACAACATTCCTAAAATGGTAATTTGTGTAGCTAAAAATAAAATCAAGTATTTTTTACGAGCTTCTTTTTGTATAAATAAATGAAAAATTAAAGTAGTTAAAGCGATATAAACCCAACCTAAAAGCGCAATATGCGAATGTGTATGAACTATATATTTATAGGTTGCCTCAACATTTGTAACAGGAAATAATCTTAGTAAAATACCTAAAGATGCAGCTATTAAAAAATAGAAGAGACTTATAAAACTATATATTTTATTTTTTATCAAAATTTTTATGATGCTATTTGAAATAGATTAATATTGTTTTCTTTTCAATTTTTTAAAAGTTTATTTTCTTCTGATAAAAAACAACCTGAGGATTTTTTTGACTAAATTATTCTTTTTATTGTTAATTCTTACAGAGTTATATACTAAAAATGTATCAAAATATTTAAATCTTATTTCCTCTTTTCCCTTCCAATACTGTATTTATAAGATTTAAACTTACTTTTTTCAGCATAAATTATACTTTACAAATATAAAAAGATAAAAATATCCTTTTATATGATATTCGTCATGTTTTAAACTCAAAAACAATAATAAATTTGTCACAATAAAAGATGAAAAAGTCTTTTTTTATTAAGCTTTTAACTAAAAACAAATTAACAATGAAATTATTAAAAACAATATGTGTATTATGTGTTGCTAGCATACTATTTTATAGTTGTAAAAAGGATGAAAAAAAAGAAATAGCAATTAAAGATAGTGCAACCATTTATATTAAAGGAACCATGGAAGCAGAATTAACTTCACCTCCTTTTGTACCAGCACCTGTGGGAGATAGAACAGCTAAAAAGTTACTAGTAAAAATGGAAATTCTTGAAAAAGAAGGAGAGATGACAGATGGTGTTAAATATGTTTATTGGACTTTTGGAGGTTCTGTTCCTGGTAGTTTTATTAGAACAAGAGTTGGTGATGAAGTAGAATTCACATTGTCTAATCATCCAGATAATAAATTGCCTCATAATATAGATATGCATGCTGTTACGGGTCCTGGTGGTGGTGCAGAATCTTCTTTTGTGGCGCCAGGTCATGAAAAAACCTTCTCTTTTAAAGCTTTAAACCCAGGTTTATATGTGTACCATTGTGCAACAGCGCCAGTTGGAATGCATATTGCAAACGGAATGTATGGTTTAATTTTAGTTGAACCAGCAGGAGGTTTACCTAAAGTAGATAAAGAATACTACATAATGCAAGGAGATTTTTATACAAAAGGAGCTACTGATGAAAAAGGATTGCAAGCTTTTGATATGACAAAAGCAATAAAAGAAGATGCAGATTATGTTGTTTTTAATGGTAAAGTTGGTGCTTTAACTGGCGACAATGCAATTACTGCAAATGTGGGCGAAACTGTTCGTTTATTTGTTGGTAATGGTGGTCCTAACTTAACGTCTTCTTTTCATGTTATTGGAGAAATTTTTGATAAAGTTCATGTAGAAGGAGGAGATTTAATTAATGAAAATGTACAAACAACTTCAATTCCTTCTGGTGGCGCTGCAATTGTAGAATTTAAAGTAGAAGTTCCTGGAACTTTTATTATTGTAGATCACGCAATTTTTAGAGCATTTAATAAAGGTGCTTTAGGAATGTTAAAAGTTTCTGGAGAAGAAAATAAAAAATTATATTCTGGTGTAAAACAAGAAGGAATTTATCATCCAGAAGGAGGTACAATTCAAACAATGCCAGAAAATGATCAAAAAGAAGTTGTTGTAAACACTAAAGAGAAACCTTTAGCACAAAAAATAGCTGACGGTAAACAATTATATATGACTACTTGTTTTGCTTGTCATCAAGCAGAAGGACAAGGAATTCCGAATGCATTTCCTCCTTTAGCGAAATCAGATTATTTAAATGCGGATGTAAAAAGAGCTGTTGGTATTGTTTTAAACGGAAAAACAGGAGAAATTACAGTAAATGGAAATAAATATAACAGCGTTATGACCAAGCAAACTTTATCTGAAGAAGAAGTTGCAGATGTATTAACGTATGTTTATAATTCTTGGGGAAACAACAAAACAAATGTTAGTATAAGTACTGTTAAAGAAGTTAAAAACGGTAAGTAAACACTAAAATTTAAAAAGATGAAAACTATTTTAAGATTGATAATTTGTATACTATTTTTTTATTCAACTAATGCAAGTTGTCAATCTAAAATGGTTAAAATTAAAGGAGGAAAATACATTCCTTTATACGGTAGAGATTCTATGAAAGTGTCTATAAATGATTTTTCTATGGATGTATTTCCTGTTACAAATAAAGAATATTTAGCGTTTGTAAAGAAAAATCCAAAATGGCAAAAATCAAAAACCATAAAATTATTTGCTGATGAAAGCTATTTACGTGATTGGAAATCTGATACTTTACTAAATGTAAATCAAAAATTGAATTCACCAATTACAAATATTTCATGGTTTGCGGCAAAAGATTATTGTGAATGTATGGGCAAAAGATTGCCAACTGTTGATGAATGGGAATATGTTGCAATGGCAGATAAAAAAATGCCAGATGCAAGAAAACTAAAAACCTATAACGAATTTATTCTAGGTTGGTATGAAAAACCAAAAAGCTTTAATCAAACAATAGGTTCTACATTTAAAAATTATTGGAATGTTTATGACTTGCACGGTTTGGTTTGGGAATGGACTTCAGATTTTAATTCGGTTTTAATTTCTGGTGAATCTAGAAAAGATGTAGATGCTGATGCAAATTTATTCTGCGGAAGTGCAGCAATTAATGCCACAGATTTAATGAATTATGCAGCCTTTATGCGTTATGCAATTAGAGGAAGTTTAAAAGCAAAATACACTATGAAAAACCTTGGGTTTAGATGTGTAAAGGATAATTAAAAAAGAAAGAAAAATGAAATTAATTAAATATCTATTATTACTAACTGTAACAACTACTTTATTAAGTTCTTGCAATAAATCTACAGCTAAAGAAACAGAAATGAGTACAGTTTCTTATCAATGCCCAATGAAATGTGAAGGCGATAAAGTTTATGTAGAAAAAGGCTCTTGTCCTGTTTGCAAAATGGATTTAAGACTCGTTTCTAAATCAACAAAAGTTAAAAGTGATAAAATTTCTGATGAATCTATTTTTAACTTAACATCAAAATGGAATACAGAAGAAGGTAAAACAATCACTTTAAAAGATTTAAAAGGTAAAACCTTAGTTGTGGTAATGATTTATACAACTTGTAAAGCTGCTTGTCCAAGATTAGCAGCAGATATGAGAAATATTGAAGCTAAAATTTCTGAAGATTATAAAAATGATGTGAACTATATTTTAGTAAGTATAGATCCTAAAACGGATACTCCAGAAAAATTGAAAAAGTTTGCCATCGAAAATTATATGGATGAAGATCAATGGACTTTTTTACAAGGAACAGAAAGTGGCGTTAGAGAATTTGCAAATGTTTTAGCTGTTAAATACAAAGAAATATCACCTATAGATTTTTCGCACTCAAATATTATAAGTGTTTTTAATCCACAGGGAGAAATAGTGCATCAGCAAGAAGGTTTAGGTGTTGATAATAAAGAAACAATTACAAAAATTATAGAAACAATTAATAAAGATTAAAATGAATATAACTAAAGAAAATACAGTAGCAGAAGTAGTTACCTATAATATAAAAACAGCAGATGTGTTTAAAAAACACGGAATAGATTTTTGCTGTGGAGGAGGAATTTCAATAGAAAAAGCTTGTAAAAAGCATAATGTTTCTTTTGAAGAAATGGAAAAAGAATTGTTAAATGTTAATAATCCAACGTCTAATGCTTATAATTATGATAGCTGGAAACTAGATTTTTTAGTAGATCATATCGAAAACATTCATCATAATTATGTTACAGAAAATACACCAATAGTTTTGCAATATGCTGCAAAAGTGGCCAAAGTTCATGGACATCATTATACAGAAGTTATAGAAATTAATAAACTTTTTAATGAAGTAGCGCAAGAATTAGCAGCGCATTTAAAAAAAGAAGAATTAATTTTATTTCCGTTTATCAAGCAATTAGTTAAAGCTGATAAAGAAGGTATAAAAGTAAAAACACCACATTTTGGAACTGTAAATAATCCTATTGCAATGATGGAAGAAGAGCACGAAAGTGCTGGCGATATTTTAAAAGAAATTAAGAAACTTTCTGATAATTATACTCCGCCAAATGGAGCTTGTAATACATTTAAAGCGTTATATGCTAAGTTAGATGAATTTGAACAAGATTTACATCAACATATACATTTAGAAAATAATATTTTGTTTCCAAAAGCTATTGCTTTAGAGAAAAAAAATAATCTTTAATATAGTACAAAATTCTTTCCCCAAAGTAAAAAAATGAGTGTTAAAAATAGTTTTAACACTCATTTTTATTTTGATAATTACACAGCTTTATTTTAAACTTTTTTCTTCTTCTTTAAATGATAATAGTCATGTTTTATAGTGTTAAATAATAATACATTGCAAGCTTATTTTAAATTAATTACACCTTTAAATTAAATAGATGAAAAACGCACATTCCTTTCATATTCCTGTTATGGGAATTGGATTTACAATTGATTCTCCTTTAAAAGTTGCACAATATGGTATTGACTCTGTAATTTCTTTAGTTGATGATATTCTAATAGAAAAAATGCGAAAAGTTTACAGCGAAAAATTTGAAATTCCTTATAAAGAAATAACAGATAAAGCTGAAGATTTTAGAGCAAAAAGAATTACTTCATATTTAAATTTATTACAAGAACAAACCGAAGAAAAATTTCATCAACTTAAGAATATAACATCAGAAAAAAGCAAAGCTTTAAAAGAATATATTCATTTGTTACCAGAATATTCTACCTTAAAAAAAGATTTTGTAAAACTAACAGAAGAAGGTATCGATTTTACGAAGCTAAAAGATTGGGCTCATAAAAATTTAACATCTGGTAGTATTGATGTAAATATAATGACGAAAATTGATAAAGGTAATTATCTAAATAAAGAATTATTACCTATAGAATATAATGATGCACATGCTGCTTTAAGAGGATATGCAAATAGTAAATTAGCATCATCTTTAGTACTTTCTGCAGGAATGAATCCAAGATTATATTCATATATCAGTAATTTTAATGATTTTTTTCCTGATGAAAATGGATACATTAAAAAGAAGATTATTTTAAAAGTTAGTGATTATAGATCTGCTTTAATTCAAGGAAAATTTTTAGCTAAAAAGGGTTTATGGGTTTCAGAATATAGAATAGAATCGGGTTTAAATTGTGGTGGACATGCATTTGCGACAGATGGTTTTTTATTAGGTCCTGTTTTAAATGAATTCAAAGAAAATAAAGCGGTTTTACAAAATGAAATTCAATCTATTTTGATTGATGCTCTTAAAGAAACAAATAAAATTGTACCAAAAAATAATTTAGTATTAAAAATAACAACACAAGGTGGCGTAGGTACAGAAGAAGAACATTCTTTTTTATTAGATCATTATCAATTAGATTCTGTAGGTTGGGGAAGTCCTTTTTTATTGGTGCCAGAAGCTACAAGTGTTGATGATAAAACAATGGAATTATTATCAAATTCTAAAGAGAAAGATTTGTATTTGAGTAACAGTTCTCCTTTAGGAGTTCCTTTTAATACACTTAGAGGAAATACAAAAGATATTCACAGACAAGAGCTAATTGATAAAGGAAGACCAGGTACTTCTTGCCCTAATAAATTTATTGCTTTAAATAATGAGTTTAAAGAATCTGGATTGTGTACTGCATCAAGAGAATATCAACACTTAAAATTAAAAGAAATAGATTCGTTAGAAATCTCTTCTGAAGAAAAACAAAAACAAGTAGATAAAGTTACAGAAAAATCTTGTATTTGTGTTGGTTTAGGTACTTCTACCTTAATTTTAAATAAGGTAAGTACAAAGAAAACTGGCGATGGAGTTTCTGTTTGTCCTGGACCAAATATGGCGTATTATGATAAAGTAATGAGTTTGCAAAACATTACAGATCATATTTATGGAAGAGATAATATGATATCAAGAATAGATAGACCAAATGTTTTTATTAAAGAATTGTCTCTTTATATAACTCATTTACATGATAAAGTAGAAGAATTAAAGTCTAATTTTGATAAAAAACAATTAAGGTCTTTAACGAAGTTTAAAAAGAATTTAGAAGCAGGAATTAATTATTATAATGAATTATTTTTAAATCAGAAACAAGCTTTTATAACTCATAAAGAAGCGCTTTTAAGTGCATTACAATTAGAACAAAATAAATTAAATTTGATTAGTATAGAAATAGAAAATCTATAAAATTGAAATTTTAGAATAAAAAAAAGCATCTTTCTAATAAAGAAAGATGCTTTTTAAATTTATAATAAAATAGTCTTACCTATTAATTGTTTGTTTTCTATCTGGACCAACAGAAACTATTTTTACAGGAACTCCAGTTTCTTTTTCGATAAAAGCAACATAGTCTAGTAAATTTTTTGGTAATTGATCTGCAGAAGTCATTTCTGTTAAATCTTCATCCCACCCCTTAAATTCTGTATAATTTACAGAAACATTTTCTGGTTCAATATTGTATGGAAAATGGCTAATTTCTTTGCCTTTGTAGTTGTAAGAAGTACAAACTTTTAAAGTATCAAAACCAGAGAGAACATCACCTTTCATCATCATTAATTGAGTAACTCCGTTTACATCAACAGCATATTTTAAAGCGACTAAATCTAACCAACCACATCTTCTTGGTCTTCCAGTTGTTGCTCCAAATTCATGACCAACACTAGCCATTGTTTCTCCGTCATTATCAAATAATTCTGTAGGAAAAGGACCAGAACCAACTCTTGTTGTGTACGCTTTAAAGATTCCAAAAACATCACCAATTTTGTTAGGAGCAACACCTAAACCTGTACAAGCACCTGCTGCTGTTGTGTTTGATGAAGTTACAAAAGGATATGTTCCAAAATCGATATCTAATAAAGAACCTTGAGCGCCTTCTGCTAAAATTGTTTTTTTATCTTTAATTGCTTGGTTTAAAAACTCTTCGCTATCAATAAAAGGAAGCGTTTTTAATTTATCAATTCCTTTAATAAATTCAGCTTCTAATTCTTTTAGATCATATTCAACCTGAACATCAAAAAACTCTAACATTTTAATATGTTTTGCTGTTAAAGCATCATATTTTTCTTTCCAGTTTTCTAATTCTAAATCTCCAACTCTCATTCCGTTTCTACCGGTTTTGTCCATATAAGTTGGACCAATACCTTTTAAAGTAGAACCAATTTTAGCTTTTCCTTTAGAAGTTTCTGAAGCTGCGTCTAACAACCTGTGTGTTGGTAAAATTAAATGTGCTTTTCTAGAAATTAATAATTTAGAAGTATAATCGATATTGTGTTTGTCTAAATTTTCAAGTTCTTTTTTAAAAATTACTGGATCTATAACAACTCCATTACCAACAACATTTAAAGCTGTTTTATGAAAAATTCCAGAAGGAATTGTATGTAAAACATGTTTAAATCCATCAAAAATTAAAGTATGCCCAGCATTTGGTCCTCCTTGAAAACGTGCAATGATATCGTAATTTCTGGTAAGAACATCTACAATTTTACCTTTACCTTCATCTCCCCATTGCAATCCTAGTAATAAATCTACAGCCATTAGTTGTGTTAATTTGTTGTTTGTTTTTTGTTGTTTTTATGATAGTAAGTGAGTAAGATCACTTACTTTAAGTTAACCTGTTTATTCTTTATTCTTTTTTGTTCCGTAAAAATACAATGAATGATTATGAATATCTATATCAAAAATTTCTTCAATTGTTTTTTTTATTATTTGAATTCTTGGATCACAGAATTCTTTTACTTCTCCTGTATCTGTAAAAATTACGTGATCGTGGTTTTTATCAAAATAACTTTTTTCATAACGCGCCATTGATTGCCCATCAAATTGATGTTTTCTAACTAAATTACAGTCTAACAATAAATCTATAGTATTGTAAAGCGTTGCTCTACTAACTCTATAATTTTTGTTTTTCATTTTTATGTACAAAGATTCTATATCAAAATGCTCTTTTGCATCATATATTTCTTGAAGTATAGCGTAACGTTCTGGAGTTTTTCTATGCTTGTGCTCTTGTAAATAGGCGGTAAAAACTTTTTTAACTACTTCTTGATTATCAAGAGGATTGATCATGGTTTAAATTTTACGAAAAAACAAATTTACAGTTATTTCTTAATAAAAATACCCTTTTTTATAAATGATATTTACAAAGTATTAACACGCTCTACTTTTTTAACACCTTCTACTTTCTGAATTTTTTTAATTAGTTTGTTTAATTGTGCACTATTTTTTACACTTAGAGAGATTTTTCCGTCAAAAAAGCCTTCATCACCGGTAATATTTATACTGTTAATAAAAACACTCATATTATTAGAAATTATTCTAGTAACGTTATTAACAATACCTTGGTTATCTAAACCTGCAATGTGTAAAATTGCTTTAAAATCTTGTTTTGTAGAATCAATCCATTTTGCAGACATAATTCTGTATGCATAATTAGACTGTAAAGAAATTGCATTTGGACAGTTTTTTTTATGAACTTTAATTCCATCATTAATAGTTACAAAACCAAAAACTTTATCACCAGCAATAGGGTTACAACATTTAGATAATTTATAATCTAGTTTTTCTTCTTCTTTACCAAATACTAAAGCATCATATTTAGGAGAAACTTCGTCAGTAGCTTCTGGTATATCTTTAGCAGAATTGCTTCTTCTTAATTTTGATTTAAAAAAGTTTACAATAGCTCCATTTCTTTGTGCAACAAAAGCTTTTAATTGAGTATTATCAATAGCTCCATTACCAAATCTATAAAATAAATCGAAACTTGTTCTTAATTTAAAATAAGCAACTAATTCGTTTATTACTTTGTCATCAAAATTAATTTTTAAATGACGTAATTTGCGCATTAAAACAGCTTTTCCTTCTTCTGCAACTTGCTTTTCGTCGTCTTTTAAAGCCGCTCTAATTTTTGTTTTTGCTCTTGCTGTAATTACAAAATCTAACCATCTAGAATTTGGTTTATTTGCAGAGCTTGTAATAACTTCTATTTGATCGCCACTTTTTAAAATATGACTTAAAGGCACTAATTTACCGTTTACTTTTGCGCCTCTACATTTTAAACCAACATCTGTATGGATTGAAAAAGCAAAATCTAATGCAGATGCATCTTTAGGTAACGATTTTAAATCACCTTTTGGTGTAAAAACGTAGATTTCTTTTGAGTATAAATTCAGTTTAAAATCTTCAACAAAATCAACCGCGTTTAAACTTTGACTTTCTAAAGTTTCTTTTAATTTATTTAACCAATTTTCTAAACCACTCTCTTTTTGATCACCCTGTTTGTATTTAAAATGTGCAGCATATCCTTTTTCTGCAATTTCATTCATCCTTTCAGAACGAATTTGCACTTCTACCCATTCTGCATCTGGGCCAACAACGGTAATATGAAGTGCTTCGTAACCAGTAGATTTTGGTTGAGAAATCCAATCTCGTAAACGCGTAGGATTTGGTTTAAAATAATCTGTAACAATGGTGTAAATTTTCCAAGCATCAAATTTATCATCATTAGAAGAAGGATAATAAATAATACGAATTGCATATTTATCGTAAACTTCATCAAAAGTTACGTTTTGAGTTCTCATTTTTTTTCTGATGGAATAAATAGATTTAAATCTACCTTTAATTTCATAAGAAAAATTCTCTTTATCTAAACCACTTTTAAGAGTATCTGTAAAACGTTGTAAATATTTTTGTTGATCTTGTTTACTTTCTTTTATTTTATTTTCAATTTCATTATAAACATCAGGTTCTGTGTATTTTAAACCTAAGTCTTCTAATTCTGTTTTAATGTTATACAAACCTAATCTGTGCGCCAAAGGAGCATAAATATACAATGTTTCTGATGCAATTTTAACCTGTTTATCATCTGGCATTGCATCCATAGTTTGCATATTATGCAATCTGTCAGCAATTTTTATTAAAATAACTCTAACATCATCATATAACGTTAAGAGCATTTTTCTAAAGTTTTCTGCCTGAATTGATGCGTTTTTCTCTTTATTAAGACGTGAAATTTTAGTTAATCCAGATACAATTCTTGCAATGGTTGTACCAAACATTTGCTCAATATCTTCAACCGTATATTTTGTATCTTCAACAACGTCATGCAATAATGCAGATGCAATTGAAGTTGCACCTAAACCAATTTCCATAGCCACAATTTTAGCCACAGCAATTGGATGATAAATATAAGGTTCACCCGTTTTTCTTCGCTGAGAAGAATGTGCTTCTACAGCAAGATCAAAAGCCTTTCTTATCAATTCTTTATCTTCTTTTGATAAAACTTCGTAAGTACCTTTTAGTAAATCTTTGTATCGATTTGCTATTTCTTTATTTTCTTCTTCTACGGTTGCTGTATAGTCCATAAATTTAGGGGTCAAGATTTCTATAATATCTTAAGGGAAGTTAGGAATAAGAAATTAAACAACCAAAAAATAAAGATTTAAATTTGATGAAAAAAAGGAAGTGAATTTTTAAAGATTTCCATAAATCTTAAATCGAATAAACTTTATGTAAGAAAAAAACAATAATTATTGGTTAATTATTTCTCTAAATTCTCAATTCTTTCCAACAAAGTTGGATGTGAATAATGCATAAAAACATATGCTTTATGTGGCGTTAAATTACTTAAACTATTTTTTGATAATTTTTTTAGTGATGTAATTAAAGGTTTTGCAGCAAAAGTTTCTTTCGCAAAATTATCTGCTTGATATTCAAAAACTCTAGAAAAATAATTCATAAATAAACCTGTAATTTCTGATATTGGCGAATATAAAATTCCGAAGGCAATTAAGCCAATATGAAAACTAGGGATAGAAACTGCTAATGCTTCTGATAAAATTGAAGAGTTGATAAAAAGTGATAAAATAAACAAGGTAAAACCAGTGAGCAAAATGGTAGAAACTAAATTAAAAATGATATGTTTTCTTTTATAATGACCAACTTCATGTGCTAAAACTGCTACAATTTCATCAGTTTCTAAGTTGTTAATCAAAGTATCAAAAAGTGTAATTCTTTTTTGAGAACCAAAACCAGAGAAATAAGCATTTGCTTTTGTAGATCTTTTAGAACCATCTATAACAAAAATATTATTTAATGTAAAACCTACTTTTTGTGCATATTTTTCTATTGCTGATTTTAATTCACCATCTTCCAAAGGTTTTTGTTTATTAAATAAAGGAACAATTAGTTTTGCGTAAAACATGTTCATAAATAAAGAAAAAATAGCTACTAAAGCCCAAGCATAGATCCAAAAAAAATCTCCTGCAATCTGATAAAACCAGATAATTAATGCTAAAATTCCACCACCTAAAATTATACTCATAATACCACCTTTTAGTTTATCTAGCCAAAATGTTTTTTTTGAAGATTTGTTAAAACCAAATTTTTCTTCAATTACAAAAGTTTTATAATAAGAAAACGGAGTTGTTAAAATATCTGACCCAAACATAATTACACCAAAAAAAATCAAAGCCACTAAAATAGGATTGTCTGTAAAGCTTCTAGCAAAATTATCAACGTATTTAAACCCATCAATAAAGAAGAAAACTAAGGTTGAAATTATTGAAAATGTAGATGTTAAGTTAGAAAATTTGGCATTTGTTTTTTTATAAGTTTGCGATTTCTTGTATTCTGTTTCATTGTAAACATCTGCTAATTTCTCAGGAATTTTATCATCAAAATGTTTAGCATTTAAAGTGTCTAAAATTTTATCAACAATAAAACTGATGACAATAATTGCAATTAATATATAGAATAGAGTAGTGGGGTGCATTGTTTATAAGAGAATTTAGCTTAAACAGTTTCTAATTCGGTTTTTAGAAAATTATTTTTATTGAAAAATTTCATTGTAGAATTACAATCTAATATTTATTTTCTTGTACTTGTTTTAAAATTATATTTTCCAAAAATAATCAAAACAAATAGGGCAAATAGAATGGCTACAATTTTTAGGAATTTTGTTTACCCATTCTGGCACCCAATCCCAAATTTCAGGTTCCATTACTCGCTGTGTACATCTGCAATTACTACATTGTGTAACAAAACCAGTTGCGTCTACATAACGTTTGTCTTGGGCTTTAAAGGCTTTACGACCAGTTTTACTCATTGGTAAATGTATAGTTAAAGAATTTGAGATAATAAGTCCTTTACCGTTTTTTAAAGGATAAGTATCTTGATGAAACTCTCTAAAATGATCTACACTAGAACATTCATATTCGTGATGCCAAGGTTTACCAGTTTTTAAAACTTCCATAAATTTTTCAGTATAAAAATTCTTAACCCATTCACCAAGAAAAGCATTTACTATAGGTTCGCCTAAAGGAAATTTTTTTAAAATATTATTATTTATTCCGTTTTCTTTTGCAAAATTCATCCATTCTGGGTTTACATAGGTTAAGTTTAAATCTTCTGATAGCCCATAAACTGAATGTTTACTATTTTCTAATGTTTTAAAATCAATTCCATTTAAATTAGAAGTAAAATTTTCAATATATCTCCTCATTATTTTGTACTAGTATTTTTTATTATTAAAATAACTTAAAAAAAAGTTTGGGAGATTTTTTTAAAGTTTGGTAAAAACTAAATTAATTGAAATTTTTTTATTTTTTTACTTTTTTACTAGCATACATTGCAGCGCCTATAATACCAGCATTATTTCTAAATTCTGCAACTTTTACTTTTACATCTGTAGTTAAATATTCTTTAAATCCATCGAATCTTTTACTAATTCCACCACCTAAAATAATTAAACTTGGCGAGAATACAATTCTTGCGTATTCTAGTAAAAGATCGAAACGTAATGCCCAATTTTTTAGCGTTAAACCTTCTTTTTTTCTAACAGAATCGGCAGTAAAACGTTCAATAATGTTTCCGTCAGAATGTAACATTTTACCAATTTCTAAATTAGGAATTAACTTGCCATCATAAAATAAACCAGAACCAATTCCGGTTCCTATTGTAATTACAATAACAACACCTTTTTCTTTTTTACCTGCACCTAAACTTACTTCTGCTAGACCAGCTAAATCGGCATCATTACTTACATAAAATGGCAATTTACATTCTTTTCTAAATAATTTATCCACTTTTACATTTAGCCATTTTTCGCTTAAATTTCCAGTGTGAATACATTTTCCTTTAACAATAGTTGTAGGAAAACTGCAACCAACGGCTTTTTTCCATTTAAAATGCCTTACCATTTCTTTTACAACTTTAGCTACAGCTTCTGGAGTTGCAGGTTTTGGAGTTTCAATTCTGTGTCTTTCAGAGAGTAATTCTCCTGTTTTAGTGTCTACAACTGCAGCTTTTATTCCTGTTCCTCCAATATCAATACCTAGTACTTTCATTTTTATATTTTAAAATTTCGTTGTCTTTTTGCTTCAAAAACAACAATTGCAGCAGCCACAGAAACATTCATAGAATCTATTTTTCCTTGCATTGGGATGTTTATATTTTGAGTGGCATTTTCTCGCCAAATTTCTGACAATCCAGTTGCTTCTGTTCCAACAACAATTGCGGTAGCATTTGTGTAATTTTCTTTATGATATTCGTTAGAATTCTGTAAAGTTGCAGCAAATATATTAATGTTCTTTTCTTGTAAAAAAGTAATTATTTCTTCTGATGAACCAACCGCAATTTGATTGGTAAAAACGCAACCTATACTAGAGCGAATAATATTTGAGTTGTATAAATCGCTTTTTGCATCAGCTATAAAAACGGCATCTACATTTGCAGCATCAGCAGTTCTTAAAATTGCGCCAATATTACCAGGTTTTTCAATGCTTTCGGTAATTAAAATTAAAGGTTTTTCATTTTTAAAATGTATGTTTTTTAATGAAAAATCTTTTGTTTTTGTAACAGCAATAATTCCTTCAGTAGAATCTCTATACGCTAATTTTTGATAGACATCTTTAGATATTTCTATTCTATTAATATTTTCGTTAAAAAGATTTAAAATTTCATTTTCAGAAATTAAATCAGGAAAAAATAAAACAGTATCAAATTTATAATTAGCTGTAATTGCTAGTGATATTTCTCGCTTTCCTTCAATAATAAATAAACTCTGTTTTCTTCTCTCACGAGCCTTTTCTTGAACTTTAAGCAAATTTTTTATATAAGCATTTTGTATGCTGGTAATTTCTTTCATTGATGCAAATATACTTATTTATAGGTATTTTATGATCTCTATTAAATGTGAATATTTGTTTATTATTAATCTTTAAATAAAATAAAATGAAAAAAAATGGTTATAGGTTATTGGTTTTTACAATTGCAGCGGTTATGATGTCTTTTAAAATTAATACAACAGAAATATTAAAAAAAGAAGAATTAATTAAAATAGATGTAAATTCTAACAGTTACCAAAATGGGTGGAGCACTTGGAAAACGACAGATTGTTTTAGAGGTTTAGACTTAAGAGTTAAGAAAAAACCTAAAAGCAATTATTCAGAAAAACATGAATGGTTAGTGCAGTTTAGAAATAGATATAATAACAAAATTTATTTTAGTTACGAAATTGTTCCTTATTCTGAAAAACAGAATATTAGAAACTCACAAAGAACTACCAATAGAGTTGATTTAAAAGGAAATACTACAGAAAAATCTACTCATTATAAATATTTAAGGGAAGCAAATACTGTTTATGTTCATGTAAATAAAGTTCGATTTAGTAATGATTATGGAAAAGGGTATTCTGATTGTGATAATTAAAATATACCTAACGTTAGGTATTGTTTTATAAATATTTAATATTAATATTTGCATAAGAATATTAAGAATTCGATTTTTTTATAATTAATTGTTTGAAAACGAAGAAGTAATATTGAAAAAGAGGGGGGATTATGTTTACATTATTATTGTAGACTATTTTTGATTAAAAAGGCTCGCAATTGCGAGCCTTTTTTAATAAGAATTAATATTTATTTGGTTTTGTATTTGTTAGAATATCGTTTCCAAAGTTCTGTTTGATGCGTTTCTAAGCTAATTTTTCTACCTTGAATAAAAGCTTCTGATAAAATGTTTGTTCTCATATCTAATGCATCTCCTTCAGAAATAAATAAGGTTGCATCTTTACCTACTTCTAAAGTTCCTACAAAATCATCTATTCCTAGAATTTTTGCTGTGTTTGATGTTAATAACTTTAAAGCAACTTCTTTATCTAAACCATAAGCAGCAAATGTACCAGCATAAAAAGGTAAATTTCTAGTGTTCATACGTTCCATTTGCCCTTCCATTCCTAAACTTACTAAAACACCTTTATCAGTTAAAACCTTTGCTATTGTATAGGTATAATCATACGCGTTATCTTCTCTGTTAGGATTTCTGTGAGGTCTGTCTAAAATTACAGGAACATTATTTTTTACTAATAAATCTGAAATTTTATCAGCTTCATTACCATGAACAATTACAATATTATCAATCCCTAATTCTTTAGAAATAGTAATAGCATCTGTAATTTCTCTTTGCCCGTTTACATGAATAAAAAGTTTTTGCGAACCATTAAATAAACCTTTCGTAGCTTCATAAGGTAAATTTTTCTTCATTTTTTCGCCAGCTAAGTAATTTTTAGCTTTTGTAAAATAAGTTTTAATGTTCTCAATTTTTTTACTGTAATTTCCATCAACTTTTAAAGCAGGATCTTCTCCTAACCACCATCTTCCTCGAGTAAAACTTCCTGGCCATTCCATATGAATTGCGTCATCAGTTTTTATGGCTGCATCTTCCCAATTCCAAGCATCTAACTGTACAATAGATGAAGTTCCAGAAATTATACCTCCTCTTGGTGTAATTTGTGCCATTAAAACTCCATTTGGTCTCATCGATTCTACAATTTTACTTTCTGCATTATAGGCAATTAAACTTCTAATATGAGGATTATTTGTACCTATTTCATCTTCGTCATCACTAGCTTTTACAGCATCAATTTCTACTAAACCTAAAGTTGAATTTGCAGCAATAAAGCCAGGATATACATGTTTTCCTTTTGCGTTTATTATGGTTCCTCTTCTTGCAATTTTTACATTTGCATTTCCAACAAAAACGATTTTTCCTTGGCTAAACATAATCAAAGAATTTTCAATGACTTGTCCGTTTCCTAAGTGTGCAGTTGCACCTTCAATAGAATAATCTGTGGTTTGTTTATCTGCGGGAGTTTGTTGTGCTAAGATGTTTCCTACTAAAAAGAAAAACATCAAACTATATATTATTTTTTTCATTATTTTTAGTTTTTAAGTTCTTCTAAAGTATCACAGTGAAAATTTCTATCAACTCTTTTTTTAGGAGCTTGAGTTTTACCACCGCCTAATTTTTCTTTCAACATCATTGTAATAAGTTTACTTCTTTCTTGACTGATAGCTTCACGTTTTTTATGATCTTCATTAATATCAAAATATACTTTACCATCAATAATTGTTTTTTCTACTTTAGTATAAATAGACATTGGGTGATTGCTCCATAAAACTACATCTGCATCTTTACCAACTTTAATACTACCAACTCTTTCGTCGATATGCAATAATTTTGCAGGGTTTATAGTAACCATTTTCCAAGCTTCTAATTCAGAAACGCCACCATATTTTACAGTTTTTGCAGCTTCTTGATTTAATCTTCTAGACATTTCTCTGTCATCAGAATTAATTGCAACAGTAACTCCAGCATTGTGCATAATGGCAGCATTATAAGGTATTGCGTCATTTACTTCGTATTTATAAGCCCACCAATCAGAAAAAGTAGAACCACCAACACCATGTTCTACCATTTTATCTGCTAATTTATATCCTTCTAAAATATGCGTAAAAGTGTTGATATTAAAATTAAATTTTTCTGCAACTTTCATTAACATATTAATTTCTGATTGTACATAAGAATGACAAGAAATAAAACGTTCGCCATTTATAATTTCTACCAATGTTTCCATTTCTGCATCTTTTCTATAAGGTTTTCCACTTTTTTTAAGAACTTCATATTCTTGAGCTCTTGTAAAATAGTCTGTAAACATTTGTTCAACTCCCATTCTTGTTTGTGGAAAACGTGTTCCGTTAGAGCTTCTAGATTGTTTTACATTTTCCCCCAAAGCAAATTTTATAAACTTAGGCGAATTATCATAAATCATATTTTCTGCATTTTCTCCCCATTTTAGTTTGATAATTGCAGAACGCCCACCAATTGGATTTGCAGAACCGTGTAAAATTTGAGAAGTTGTTGTTCCTCCAGAAATATTTCTATAAATATTAATATCATTAGGGTCTATAACATCTTCAATAGTAACTTCTGCAGATGAGTTTTGTGCACCTTCATTAATCGATGATGCTGCAATATGCGAGTGTTCATCAATAATTCCTGCAGTTAAATGTTTTCCTGTTCCATCAATTTCTGTTGCGCCTCTAGAACTTAAACCTTTACCAATTTTATAAATTTTACCATCTTTTAATAAAACGTCTGTATTTTCTAAAATTCCTTCATTTTCACTGGTCCAAACAGTAACATTTTTAATTAAAAGTGTTGTTGTTTTTGGTTGAGAAAAGTTTCCGAAGCCAATATTAGGATAACTTACCGGCAAAACTAAAATTTCTTTTTCATCAGCATTTTTGTCAGATTTTCCCTTTGATTTTTTATCATCCTTTCCCTTTACTTTCTTACTTGCAGACCAAGTAGATTTTTTACCTTCTGCATCAAAAGCATCACCTTGTATTAAATTAGCATCATTTATAACTTTACCAAGTAATCTTGTAAAATTATCGTCATTATTTAATGTAATAGAAACCCATTCATCTTTAAAAGAAAATTTAGATTTTAATTTTTTATCTCCTAATTTAATAGATCCTGTTTGTTTAGAACCTTTTCCGGTAATTGATAAATCGTAATTTGTATTATTAACATATAACATGTATTCGCCTGTTATATCTTTAATATTCATGTCGTTAATAATGTTTTTGTCACCTTGAACCCAGTTTTCAAAAATGGTTGTTTTAGCATCAAAAACATCACCAGAAGTAATTATAAAATTAGCATAACTTCCTGTTTTTAAATTTCCTATTGAATTGTTTCCAATAATTTCTGCAGGAATTGTAGTTAAAGCAGCCAACGCTTTTTCTTTATCAAAACCATATTTAATAGCTTTTTGCAAGTTTTTATGAAAAGATTTTATATCTTTTAATTTGTAAGTTGTTAATGCAAAATTTACATTATTTTTAGAAAGTACACTTAAATTAGAAGGTTCTTGATTCCATTTACGCATATCTCTTAAAGAAATATGTTGCGTTAATAAAGGATCTGAAACATCGTAAGCATTACTAAAATTAATAGGAATTATAAAATTAGCATTCGTAGCTTTTATGTCGTTAATTCTTTCAAATTCTTCTCCACTTCCAAGAATTGTGTATTGAATTCCAAATTCATCACCCACTTTATCAGCTCTTAAAGCATCTAAAAGATTGTTGGTTTCAAAAATCTGAATTAAATCTTTATTGCTATTTAAAGCCTCTAATGCTAAATCTTTATTTTTCATATTTCCTTTAGCATACCAATCTGCATCATTATAAACTTGGCGCAGTAAAGCCATTGCACCCATTAAAGAACTTGGGTAAGCTTGTCTAGATTTATTGCTTTTAGAAAAAGATAAATACTGTGCAGATTTTGTGTCTAAAACTCTATAAGCATTTGTAGAGTTAGGATTTAAAGCAACTAATAAACCACTTCCACGAATAATTCCGTCTTGTACATGTGTGTTTACAACACCAAAACCGGCATCAATAAAACTTTTTGCTTTTTTAGCATCAAATTTAAAATCATCTAAAGAATTTGTTTCTGGTCTAATATGATCATTCCAATAATAACCTTCTCTTTCCGGCTCATATTGAGCACTTCTAGAACTTCTAGATTGTCTTTGTGGCTTTGCAATTCCAAAATCAGAAAAAATATCAATAAATGATGGATAAATAGTTTTTCCTTCTAAATCTGTAGTTTTTGTTCCTTTAGGAATCTTTACAGATTTACCAATACTAATAACTTTACCGTCTTTAATTAATAAAGATCCATTTTTAATAACTTCGGTTGGCGTTACGTAAATTTTTGCATTAGTAAAAGCAAAAGTTGTACTTTCAGTTGTTTTGACTCCTTCATCCGTAGGAAAATAATCTTGTGCATTCGAGACAGAAAGCGACAAGAAAAAGAGCAAGAATAATAGTCTTTTCATGTAGTTTGATTTGTTTTGAATTAACGTTAAAAATATTGATACCCTTTTTGATAAATACTAAATATTTTTAATTTAACAAAAATTTAAGAAATTTAAACCTCATTAGAGGCTTCGAAATATGAAATTATTAAGTCTACAACATAGTTGTAAGATTGTACACCTTTGGCTTGTTTATTGGCTTTTAAATACGCATTATATCCTTTTTTTACAAGAGGTTCAAACGGATTTTTATATTGTAACCAAAACTGATAACTTGCATTAAAATCTTTTAAAATTCCTTTGTTTACCTTTTTTAAGATTGCTGTGTAAACTTCTTGATCGCGTTTTTTTATTTCTGATAAACAATACCCAAATGCCATTCTATAACTTGCATATTTAAAGTAAACATCATCATTATAATTGGCTGCTAAAAAACCAACAAAATTGGCTTCGTTTTCTGCAGCAAAACCTATTTGATGCGCCATTTCATGACAGGTTGTGGTTGGGTAACCCGTTTTAGGAATTCTATCATTTACTTGTGCTTCACCCGTTAATGGATTTAAATAACCAGCTGTACCGTTATAGGTTTGTATTAAACTCATTAATGAACTTTTTACTGATGGAAATTGATATTTTAATTGCGGAAAATCTTCAGATAAATTATCATAACCACTAACAGCCATTTTATACATTTCCTTTTGTGAATAAGGGTTTTTTACAAGTAAAGTGTCATTTTTTGTAATTTTTTGTTGATAATAATTTAGCTTAACAATAATATGTTCTGTAACTTTTAGAAGTTGTTCTGTGGTGTATTTTTTCTGATGATACTTTAAGTTTTTAGATAACGGTTCTCTGTAATAATTTAATCCCCAAAATAGATAAAAACAAAAATAAATAACAGATAAAATTGCCGTAAAATGAAGTGTTTTAGGAATAAAGTTTCTGAATCTAGTTTTTATCAATCTATATAAAAACCTAATTAAAAAAAATATCCCAAAAGCAATTAATAAATCTCCAAAAGAAAAAGGAATCCAACCTAAAATAATTCTAAAAAAGGAAGAAATTATTGGGTAAATTCCGTTTGAATAATAACGTTCTATAAATGCAGGATTGTTGGCAACAATTTGCATTAAAAAAACTTGAATTGGCAATAGTATTGCTAAAATTATATGTGTTTTATTCCATTTCATTGGTGTAAAAATAGCAAATCAAATTAGAAGTTGACTGGTTATTAACATGATAATAACATTTTTGTTTACAATAAATGTTTACAAATTAAAGTTAAATATTAGAAATTACATTCAACCTAAAAAAGTACATTTGTAGCCATGGAAAAAACGAATCCTATAGCAGGTACAAAAATAGATAAAGCAAGAATTATTAGCCTTGAAAAAGGTAAAATTCCGCCGCAAGCAGTAGAGTTAGAAGAAGCTGTATTGGGTGCAATGATGATTGATAAAAAAGGAATTGATGATGTTATTGATGTATTAAGTGCAGATGCTTTTTATGATCAAAAACACCAAGAAATTTATGCTGCAATTTATGAATTATTTCAAAATTCTGAACCAATTGACCTTTTAACAGTATCAAATTTGTTAAAAAAGAATGGTAAATTAGATTTTGTTGGTGGCGATTTCTTTTTAATTCGTTTAACTCAAAAAGTTGCTTCTTCTGCACATATCGAGTTTCATGCTAGAATTATTTTACAAAAATTCATACAGCGTAAATTAATATCAATCTCATCAGAAATAATAGAAAATGCGTACGACGAAAGTTCAGATGTTTTTGAATTATTAGATGATGCAGAAGCAAAACTTTTTGAAGTTACACAAGGAAACTTAAAAAAGAGTTCAGAAGACGCAGGTTCTCTTGTAAAACAAGCTTTGGCTAAAATACAAGAAATTGGAAACCAAGAAGGAATGTCTGGTTTGCAAACTGGTTTTACAAAATTAGATGCATTAACTTCTGGTTGGCAACCGTCGGATTTAGTAATTATTGCTGCGCGTCCTGGTATGGGAAAAACAGCATTTGTAATCTCGATGGCAAAAAATATGGCAATCGATTTTAATCATGGAGTTGCCGTATTTTCTTTAGAGATGTCTTCTGTGCAATTAATTACTCGTATGATTTCTTCGGAAACCGGATTAACATCAGAAAAATTAAGAAAAGGAAATTTAGAACCTCACGAATGGGAACAATTAAATGTTAAAGTAAAACGTTTATCTGATGCGCCTATTTTTATTGATGATACGCCTTCTCTTTCTGTATTTGATTTACGTGCAAAAGCAAGACGTTTAGTATCACAACACAATGTTAGAATTTTAGTGATTGATTATTTGCAATTGATGACAGCTGGAGGGAAAGCAGGAGGAAATCGTGAGCAAGAAATTTCGATGATTTCTAGAAACTTAAAAGCTTTAGCAAAAGAATTGTCTGTGCCAGTAATAGCACTTTCTCAGTTATCGCGTGCCGTAGAAACGCGTGGAGGATCTAAAAGACCTTTGCTTTCAGATTTACGTGAATCTGGAGCAATTGAGCAGGATGCAGATATTGTATCTTTTATTTTTCGTCCAGAATATTACGGAATGACAGAATGGGATGATGATGAACACACACCATGTGAAGGACAAGGTGAATTTATTGTTGCAAAACATAGAAATGGTGGTTTAGATAATATTCGTTTGAAATTTACTGGGCATTTAGCTAAATTCTCAGATTTAGAAGAAAGTTTTAGTTCAGAGTTTCAATCTTCTATGAACGCAGATATTTCTCAAGATCATAGAATTGAACCAGGTGATGCTTTTGGTGATGATGATATAGATGATATGCCGTTTTAAATACTAAAGAATTTATAAAATTATAGAAATACACAATTGCATCAAAGTAATTGTGTATTTTAGTTTTTTTAAAAATTTAGATATATAAAATGGAAATATTTTTTGGTACAATTGTTTTACTAATTTATTTGTCTATTTTTTTATTTGGATATAAGAAAGATTATCAAAGAAATCCTAAAGAGTTTTTAAAAACAATAATAGGTATGCCAGTTTCCTTTATTTTAAGTCTTTTTGGTGGCAATTTTTTAGATAAAAAAATAAAAAAATGGACTAAAAAGTAATACTAATGTTAAGAAAATTATTTATTTTAAATCTATTTTTATTCATTTCAAACTCAATTTGGGCATCATTTATTTATGTACCTATGAGTCATGATAATCAGAAAAATCATTTAAAAGCATACGGAATTGTTTATTTTTCTTTAGAAGCGGGTTTAAAATCTAAATGGTTACTAAATTATGATGGAGGTGCTTTTTTAATTGAAAACAATAAAGCTGTAGAAAACGAATGTAAAATTAGAGGTGTTTCTTATCAAATAATTTCTGATGCAAAATCGCAATTAATTTTAGAAGAAATTTCTTCGCCTTCATCAAATCAAGATGCAGTTACTTTAGAGAAAGCTCCAAAAATTGCGGTGTATTCTCCAAAAGATAAAATGCCTTGGGATGATGCTGTTACAATGGTTTTAACCTATGCCGAAATTCCGTTTGATGTAATTTACGATAAAGAAGTTTTAGAAGATAAATTACTTATTTATGAATGGTTGCATTTACATCACGAAGATTTTACAGGACAATATGGTAAGTTTTATGGCGCTTACAGAACGACTCCTTGGTATATTGAAGCAAAATTAGCATCAGAAAAAAAAGCCAAAGAATTAGGTTTTGCAAAAGTATCCGAAGAAAAATTAGCAGTAGCAAAAAAAATTAGAGATTATGTAATTGGTGGCGGCTTTATGTTTGCAATGTGTTCTGCAACAGATAGTTTTGATATTGCATTATCTGCAGAAGGTGTTGATATTGCAGAAGCAATGTTTGATGGAGATGCATCAGAACCTAATTATCAATCAAAAATTAATTACAATAAGACGTTTGCTTTTAAAGATTTTGAGTTAGTAAGAAGTCCAATAACGTACGAATTTTCTACTATTGATATGACACGTAAACGTAAAATTCCAAAAACTTCAGATTATTTTTCATTGTTAGAATTTTCTGCAAAATGGGATCCTGTTCCAACAATGTTAACTCAAAATCATACAACTTTGGTAAAAGGTTTTATGGGCCAAACTACTTCTTTTGATAGAAATACGGTAAAAACAAATGTGTTGGTTTTAGGAGAAAACAAAACCAATAGAGAAGCACGTTATATTCATGGAACAAAAGGAAAAGGAATGTTTACTTTTTATGGCGGTCATGATCCAGAAGATTATACGCACAGAGTTGGCGATCCAAAAACGGAGTTAGATTTGCATCCAACTTCGCCAGGTTACAGATTAATTTTAAATAATGTTTTGTTTCCTGCAGCTAAGAAAAAGAAACAAAAAACATAGTTTTTTATCTTTCAAATCTATTATTTACAAGTTTTTTTCATTAATTGTTAATAAACCTTTGTTTTGCTGATAAATAATCTTGTTAGTTGCTGTTAAAAAAATTACTTTTGCCTTCAAATTAAAACAATAAAATGCCAACAACACAAAAATTACAAGATTTTACACAACAAGTAAGAAGAGATATTTTAAGAATGGTACATGCAGTAAGTTCTGGTCATCCAGGAGGATCTTTAGGATGTGCAGAATTTATTACTTGTTTGTATCAAGAAGTAATGGAATATTCTACCGATTTTGATATGGATGGAAAAAATGAAGATTTATTTTTTCTTTCTAATGGACATATTTCTCCAGTATTTTATAGTGTTTTGGCTCATAGTGGATTTTTTCCTGTTTCAGAATTAGCTTCTTTTAGATTGTTAGATTCTCGTTTACAAGGTCATCCAACAACACATGAAGGTTTGCCAGGTGTAAGAATTGCTTCTGGTTCTTTAGGTCAAGGTTTATCTGTTAGTTTAGGAGCTGCACAAGCTAAAAAATTAAATGGTGATGATAAAATAGTATACACTTTACTTGGTGATGGTGAGTTGCAAGAAGGTCAAAACTGGGAAGCAATTATGTATGCATCAGCAAAAAAAGTTGATAATATAATTGCTACTATTGATTTAAATGGAAAACAAATTGATGGTTCTACAGACCAAGTTTTACCAATGGGAAGCATAAGAGCTAAATTTGAAGCTTTTGGTTGGGATGTTTTAGATGTTGAAAAAGGAAATGATATTGATGTAATTTTAGCTGGTTTGGCAAAAGCTAAATCTTTAACAGGAAAAGGAAAACCTGTTTGTATTTTATTACATACAGAAATGGGTAACGGTGTAGATTTTATGATGCATACGCATGCTTGGCATGGTAAAGCACCAAGCGATGAGCAGTTAGAAAATGCTTTAGCTCAAAACCCTGCAACTTTAGGAGATTACTAAAAATCAGTAAAAGATTTAAAAATTAAATTTTTATTAAAAAAAGCTTTTCAAATTCATTGAAAAGCTTTTTTTTATGCTTTTTTTTAGAGAAATTCTGTAAGAATCCGTTTATCTTTACAACTAAGAGATAAAGTTTTTAAAATTAATTTTTCAATTAAAATATGAAGATCGGAATTGTTTGTTATCCAACATTTGGAGGAAGTGGAGTAGTAGCAACAGAATTAGGAATGGCTTTGGCAGATAAAGGTCATGAAGTACATTTTATAACTTACAATCAACCAGTTCGATTAGATTATTTATCGCATAAATTACACTTTCATAGAGTTTTAATAGAAGAATATCCATTGTTTCAATATCAACCTTATGAGTTGGCTTTGTCTAGTAAAATGGTGGAAGTTGTAGAGAAACATCAGTTAGAAGTTTTACATGTTCATTATGCAATTCCGCATGCGTATGCTGCATACATGGCTAAACAAATGCTTTTAGAAAAAGGAATTGATGTTAAAGTAGTAACCACTTTACATGGTACAGATATTACACTTGTTGGTAGTCATCCAACTTATAAAACTGCTGTTGAATTTAGTATTAATAATTCTGATGTTGTGACAGCTGTTTCTAATAATTTAAAGGAAACTACAAATCAGTTATTTAATATAAAAAAAAATATTGAAGTTATTTATAATTTTATTGATGTTGATAAATATGATAAAGAAGAACATCAAGAATGTAAAAGAAGTGCTTTAGCAGAACCTCATGAGAGAATTTTAACTCACATTAGTAATTTTAGACCCGTAAAAAGAGTTGAAGATGTTGTTAAGGTTTTTTATGAAGTTCAAAAAGAAATACCTTCTAAATTATTGATGATTGGAGAAGGTCCTGAACGAATTAAAGCTTCTACGTTAGCAAAACAGTTAAAAATAAAAGATAAAGTTTTCTTTTTAGGAAATAGTACCGAAGTTGCTAAAATATTATGCTACACAGATGTTTTTTTATTACCATCACAAACAGAAAGTTTTGGTTTTGCAGCTTTGGAAGCAATGGCCGCTAAAACAGCAATTATTTCTACAAATACAGGTGGCTTACCAGAAGTAAATATTCATGGTAAAACAGGTTTTTTAAGTAATTTAGGTGATACAGAAGATATGGCTAAAAATGCAATTCAAATTCTTAAAGATGGTGCTTCATTAGAATTTTTTAAACAAAATGCTAAAGAGCATGCTAAGAAATTTTCTATTCAAAATATATTACCTGTTTATGAAGATATCTACAAATCTTGTTATAAAAGTAAAGTATAAAAAAAAGCTCAAATTTAAAATTTGAGCTTTTTTTTATATGTAAAAATTTGAAATTTATTTTCCAAAAAATCCACCTAACATTCCACCAATTCCATCAGTTTCTTTTTTATCTCCTCCTAAAAACATTCCAGCAACATCATCAATAACACTTCCGTCACCATCAGAATCTAACATTTGTTCTAAAAAGTTTTGTTCGTTTTTACTCTCACTTCCACCTAATAAACCACCTAATAACCCTGTTAGATCTCCAGAATTACTAATGTTTTGTTCTTTTTTTTGTTTACCTAAAACACCCATTAATAAAGGTGCAGCAACTTTTAAAATATTTGCAACAGACCCAGCGTCTAAACCAGATTTTTGACCAATAACTTGTTCAACACCTTTTTGTTTACTTCCTAAAATATGATTTAAAATTCCTGCGCCATCTTCTTTTACAGATTCATCAACTCCACCACTAAATAAACCACCAAGGTTATCTAAAATACTTCCATCATGTTTGCTAGATAAAGCACCCATTAATCCTTCTGCTCCTTCTTGAGTTGAAGAATTTCTTTCCATAGCTTTCATTAATACTGGTAAAGCCATTGTTAAAACACTACTTGTTTTACTTGAATCATTACCTGTAGAACCTGCTACTCCTGATATAATTGATTTTCCTAAATCACTACTTAATATGTCTAATATTCCTGCCATTTTATGCTTTTAATAATTAATATAAAAGATTTCTAATTTTATGACACAATATATGAATAAAGTCACATTAATTTTAATTTTTTTTTACCTTTCAAATTCTTAAAATTTAAAACGATTACATGAGAAATTTGGCATTACATTGGAAAATATTAATAGGAATGGTAACAGGAATCCTTTTTGGGTTAGGAATGTTAAATATTGATGGAGGTGCCGTTTTTGTTTCTAATTGGATAAATCCTTTTGGTAATATTTTTGTAAAACTTTTAAAATTAATTGCAGTTCCTTTAATAATTGCATCTTTAGTAAAAGGAATATCAGATTTAAAAGATATTTCTAAGTTTAAAAATATTGGTTTAAGAACTATTAGTATTTATATAGGTACTACTGTAATTGCAATTACAATAGGGTTATTATTAGTAAATATAGTGCAACCTGGAGACGGAATATCCGAAGAAACTATTAATAAACTTACAGATACATATGCAACAAGTGGAGGCGTACAAGCTAAAATACAAGAGGCTTCTAAACAAATAAATAGCGGTCCTTTACAGTTTTTAGAAGATATGGTGCCAGATAATGCTTTAAAAGCTATGAGCGAAAATACTTCTATGTTACAAGTAATTTTCTTTACTATCTTTTTAGGAATTTCTATGTTATTAATTGGTGAAAAAAAATCAAAACCTTTAAAAGAATTTTTTGACTCTTTAAACGAAGTAGTTTTAAAAATGGTTGATTTAATTATGCTTTTTGCTCCATATGCAGTTTTTGCATTATTATCTAATGTAGTGGTTTCTTCAGATGATCCAGATTTATTAGTTGCGTTGTTTAAATATGCTTTAACAGTTGTTGGAGGTTTATTAATTTTAGTTGCTTTTTACATGTTTTTAGTAAGTATATTTACTAAAAAGAATCCGCTTTGGTTTTTAAAACAATTAAGTCCAGCGCAATTATTAGCATTTTCTACAAGTTCAAGTGCTGCAACTTTACCTGTAACTATGGAGAGAGTTGAAGAACATATTGGTGTAGATCCAGAAGTTGCTAGTTTTGTATTACCAGTTGGAGCAACAATAAATATGGATGGAACTTCTTTATATCAGGCAGTTGCAGCAGTATTTATTGCACAAGCTTTAAATTTCGATTTAACATTTGCAGATCAATTAACTATTGTTTTAACAGCTTTATTAGCTTCAATTGGTTCTGCAGCAGTTCCTGGAGCAGGAATGGTAATGTTGGTAATTGTGTTAGAATCTATAGGATTTCCGGCTGATAAATTAGCAATTGGTTTGGCTTTAATTTTTGCTGTTGATAGACCTTTAGATATGTGCAGAACCGTAATTAATATTACTGGTGATGCAACTGTATCTACTTTAGTAGCAAAATCTGTAGGTAAATTACACGATAATCCTATTCCAAAAAATTGGGATGATAATTATGATGAAGTTAAATAATCAATAGGTTTTAAGAGTTGTTTTGAAGTAAATAAATTTAGTATAAATAACTTTTGTTAGCCTTAGTTTTGTTGATGTATTTTTATAAATTATGATTTTAAAAATAAAAAATCCCATTGTTTCTGTAGACTGGTTGTTTAAAAACTTAAACAATGAAAATCTAATTATTTTTGATGCCACAATTGCTAAAGTTACTGCTAAAAAAGAAGCTGTTTCTTCGGATAAAAAGTTACAATTAAAAGGTGGGTTATTTTTTGATATTCAAAAATCATTTTCAGAGAAAAATGCACCATTTCCAAATACAGTTTTATCAGCAAAAAAGTTTGAAGAAAAAGTACAAGAATTAGGTGTTAATGTAAACAGCTGTATTGTTGTGTATGACGATTTAGGCATTTATTCCTCTCCAAGAGTTTGGTGGATGTTTCAACTTATGGGTTTTACAAATATTGCTGTTTTAAATGGCGGATTTCCAGCTTGGGAGTTAAAAAAATATCCAACAGAAAAAACTGTAAGACGTCAAATTAAAAAGGGAAATTTTATAGCTAATTATCAATCAGAAAAAATAAAATTTACTGCGGATGTACTTTATGCTATTGAAAGTGAATCAATTTTAATTGCAGATGCTCGATCTAAAGGACGCTTTTTAGCAACAGAGCCAGAACCTAGAAGTGATATAAAAGGTGGTAGAATTCCGAATTCTGTAAGTTTACCGTATTCTGAAATTGTAGAATATAATTTACTGAAATCTGAAGAAGATTTAAAAACAGTTTTTAATAGTTTAAATCCTAAAAATAAAGATCTTATTTTTTCTTGCGGATCAGGAATTACAGCTTCCGTTTTAGCTTTAGGAGCAGAAATAGCAGGTGTAAAAAATCATGCAGTTTATGATGGATCTTGGACAGAATGGGGAAGTACAAAAGGTTTACCAATAGAAAAATAAGATGGGAAAATTAGATTGGACAAGAAAAGAATTTGAAGCATATGTACTTTTATATGCTGCACATTGCAATTTTTTTGAATCAAAAGAAGAGCAAGATTATATATTTTCTAAAGTAGATAAAAAAACGTTTCATAGAATTCACACAGAAGTTGTTGTAGATTCTGATGAAACTAATTTGGATAAAATTCAGCAATATTTATCAGAAAATAATTTACATCAAGAAGAAAAAGAAGCATTAATAAGAGACATTAAAAATGTCTTTTTTGCAGATGGTTCTGTAGATGTTATAGAAAAAAACGTATTTAGTATTTTAAAGAAAATTATTAATTAATACTTTCTAATAAACCAGTTTATATTAATTTTCTTAATCTTTTAAAATTATTGATAATAAAATCTGCATTTTCTAAAGTTTGATTATCTGCCATTGGGTTTTTAAAACCAACAACAAAAATATGAGCATCATTTGCAGCTTTAACACCATTATCAGAATCTTCAATAACAATACAATTTTCTTTTGCTGTTTTTCCTAAAATTGCCGCTTTTTCAAAAATTTCTGGATTTGGTTTAGATTTCGTTAAATCTGCGCCACTAATTTTTGCTGTAAAATATTGGTTTAAATTAAATCTGTTAAAAACTCTATTAATATTTACCATTGCAGAAGAAGAAGCTAAAACTAGGGTTAATCCTTTGTTGTAACAATGTTTTATTAAATCTTCAACACCTTTAACTAAATGTAAAGTTGGGTCGTTTTCAAAGAAGTTTACGTATCGTTTTCTTTTATCTATAACCAATTCTTCTGGTATTAAATCTAAGTTAAAATGTGTCACTAATTTCTGAAAAGCATTAATTGTAGATGAACCTGTAAGGGTTTTGTATAATTCATCAGAAACATGAACGCCAATAGAAACAAAGGTTTCATAATACGCTTTTTTATGAATTTCTTCAGAATCTATAATAACGCCATCCATATCAAAAATGACACATTTTATTTCTTTGGGTAATTTCATTTAAATTGTTATTTTCATTACTGCCATAATATTTTCTACAATTATATAGAGAATTGTACAAATAAATATAGCCATTATTAAAACATAAAAAACTTTTTTTACCGTTGTTGGGTTTCTTATTTTCTTAATTGCATTATATAAACCAATTATAGAAAATACAGCTATAATAATAGTTAAAAACCCAATGATTGTAGATATAATATAAAAATTTGAAGTTGTAATTTGATAACTTAAAATTCCAATAAAAATAAAAATTGATAATACAATAATTGGTAATTTAATCTTAAAATCTTTGTCGAATCTAATTTTTTTCATGGGGGAATGGGGGATTAGTTTATAAATTTAGCTTTCAATTCAGGCGTTGGAATCATACAACTTTCTTTTTTGCCAAACCAATTGTATCTGTTTTTGGCAATATAATCGTAAAAATAATCTCTTATTTTCTCTGGTAAAAGTCCGAAAATTTGAGTTAAAAACCAAAATCCTCCAAAGTATTTCATAATTTTTAACGCTGCTGTAGATTTAATGTAATATGCAACACCAGGTTCGTACAAAATAATAGAGTCCATTTTAGAAATATCAATTTTTAAATAACTAATAATTTCTTGTCCGCTTTTAGATTGTAAAGCGGCAAAAACAAATAGATTTTTTTTATCGTGTTTAATTACTTTAAGTACAGAATTATTGCACAAATTGCAAACACCATCAAAAAGAATTATTTTTTTATTTTTAGGTATATCAACCATTTAGGTGTAATTGTAGAATATAAATGTAAAAGTACTCATCTTTTTTAAAAATCTTTGTAACATTTTTTTATTTGATGCGTCTTACCTTTATATTGCATTATTAGTAGCTTTTAACATAAAATTAATAACTGATAAACATTGCAATAAGTAATTTAGCGTAAAAATAACCAAACCAATGATTAGAATAGAAAAAATGCACAAATCTTATCCTATCGGAAAAGATTCTCTTCATGTATTAAAAGGTATTGATTTACATATAAAAGAAGGCGAATTTGTCTCTATTATGGGGTCTTCTGGGTCAGGAAAATCTACTCTTTTAAATATAGTTGGTTTATTAGATATTCATGATGAAGGAAACTATTATTTAAATGGTGAGCTTATTAAGGATTTAAATGAGAAAAAAGCGGCAATTTTACGTAATAAATTTTTAGGTTTTGTTTTTCAGTCATTTAACTTAATTTCTTATAAAACTGCTCTAGAAAATGTAGCATTACCTTTATATTATAAAGGAATAAGTAGAAAAGAAAGATTAGATATTGCTTTAGATTATTTAGATAAAGTAGGTTTAAAAGAATGGGCAAATCATTTACCAAATGAACTTTCTGGGGGGCAAAAACAGCGTGTTGCAATTGCTAGAGCTTTGGTTACAAAACCAAAAGTTGTTTTGGCAGATGAACCAACAGGAGCATTAGATTCTACAACTACAGATTCTGTTATGGATTTATTACAAGATATTAATGATGAAGGAATGACGGTTTTTGTAATAACACACGAAGAAGAAGTTGCAGAACAAACCAAAAGAATTGTACGTTTAAAAGACGGTCTTATTATTAGTGATGAATTAACTAATGTTGGTAAAACTGTTTAAATATGTTTGATTTAGATCGTTGGAGAGAAATATTTCAAAGCATTAATAAAAACAGGTTACGTTCTGTAATGTCTGGTTTTACAGTCTCTTTTGCCATTTTGCTTTTTACTCTTTTATTTGGTGTTGTAAGTGGTTTAAGTAATTCATTTACAAGTGCTTTTGCTGATGATGCTCAAAACTCAATGTTTGTGCGTGTTTGGAAAACTTCTAAACCCTATAAAGGGTTACAAACAGGTAGAAGAATTCAATTAAAAAATGCAGATTACAATTATGTTAAAGAAACATATGAAAATAAAATTCAATATCAATCTGCAAGAATTTATAAAAACTTTACAATAAAATATAAAAATGAAGCTAGTACTTACAGTGTAAGAGCTGTAAACCCAGATCATCAGTTTTTAGAAAAAACGATTATAGATGAAGGTAGATATTTAAATGAAAGAGATCTTAAAGAAAAATCTAAAGTTTTAGTAATTGGTAGACTTATTAAAAAGGATTTATTTGGAGAAAGACCAGCTTTAGGAAAAAGAGTAAATGTAAATGGAAGTTCTTTTTTAGTAATTGGTATTTTTTCTGATGAAGGAGGAGATAATGAAGAAAGAATGGCATATATGCCTGTTTCCACATCACAAATGATGTATGGTAATAACGATTATATAAGTCAGATTAATTTAGGATACAATCCAAATTTAAGTTTAGATGCAGCTATTGCTTTTGGAAATAAAATGGAACGTGATTTACGAGAAAAATTAAATATTCACCCAGATGATCAAAGTGCGCTTTCTGTTAGAAATATGGCAGAAGCAAACAAAGGTATTGGTATGTTTATGGGGGTATTATACGCTATTGTAATTTTAGTGGGGTCAGGAACTTTAGTAGCAGGAATTATAGGTATTTCTAATATTATGATTTTTGTAATTAAAGAAAGAACTAAAGAATTTGGAATTAGAAAGGCTTTAGGAGCAACACCAGCATCTATTGTTGGTATGGTTGTACAAGAATCTGTTTTAATAACAACAATTGCTGGTTATTTAGGTTTATCCTTAGGAACTTATATTTTAAGTTTAATAGGTAATAGTTTAGAAGAAAAATATTTTATTAAAGATCCAAGTGTAAGTCCTGGAATTGTAATAGGAGCAACAATAGTTTTAATTCTATCAGGATTAATTGCGGGTTATGTTCCAGCAAAAAGAGCAGCAAATATTAAACCAATTGAAGCATTAAGAGCAGACTAACTATGAATTTTTTATTTGAAGCAGATACTTGGCAAGAAATTTACGGCAGCATTCGTAAAAATAAAATGAGAACAGCAATTACTATAATTGGTGTGTTATGGGGTATTTTCTTGTTAGTTGTTTTATTAGGTGCTGCAAGAGGAATGGAAAATGGTTTTAATAAGCTATTTGGAAATTTTGCAACAAATAGTGTTTTTGTTTGGACCCAATCTACAGACAAACCTTTTAAAGGTTTTCAAGAAGGAAGAAGGTTTACATTAACAATGAATGATATTGATGTTTTAAAATCTGAATATTCTGATGAAATAAAATTATTAGCACCAAGAAATCAAACCAATAATTTAATTATAAAAGATTTTAAATCTGGTGATTTTCAAGTAAGTGGAGATTATCCAATTTTAGATCAAATTCAGAAAAAACAATTATTATACGGTCGTTTTTTAAATCAGAATGATATTTTATCTATAGCAAAAGTTGCAGTTATATCAGAAGATATGTATAAGCAGTTGTTTGATATAGGTGAATTTCCGATAGGACAATTAATTAAAATAAATAGTATTAATTATAATGTTATTGGTGTTTATAAACCATCAAATACCATAAATTTTGACGGAGATTGTGCTTATATTCCTTTTACTACTTTTAGAAAAGTATACAATACTGCAAATAAAGTAGATTGGATGATGATTACAGCAAATGAAGGAACAAATATTGAGCAAATGGAAAGAGATGTTTTGCTAACTTTAAAAGGTCTTCATAAAGTACATCCAGAAGATGAAAGAGCATTTGGAAGCGTAAACTTAGGAAAAGAAATAGGAAAAATTACAGGTTTTTTAGTAGGGATGCAATTTTTAACTTGGTTTGTTGGTATTGCAACCTTAATTGCTGGAGTTTTTGCTATTGGTAATATTTTACTTATTACCGTAAAAGAACGTACAAAAGAAATAGGAATTAGAAGAGCCTTAGGGGCAACACCAAAAAATATTCGTCAGCAAATTATATTAGAATCTGTTTTTTTAACAACAATAGCTGGTATGTTAGGTATTATTTTTGGAGGTTTAGTACTCTATATTATAGATACAGCTTTTGGTCAAGGACCAGATGCAGCATTAATTAACCCTACAGTAAATATACCAATTATATTGATAGCATTTGCCACATTAATTGTGTTAGGAACCTTAATTGGATTAATTCCTGCACATATGGCAACAGTAGTAAAACCAATAGAAGCATTAAGAGAAGAATAAAATCAATTAACAGGAAATCATGAGTAAGAGATCAAAAATTATTTTAATTATTATAGCAGTATTATTTATAGCTGCTTTAATTTGGTTCGGTAAGAAAAATAGTAAAAATATTGTAGAATACGAAACCGAAACACCTTTTAGAACAACAATTGTAAAAAAAACAGTTGCAACAGGTAAAGTTACACCTTTAGAAGAAATTGAAATTAAACCTCAAATTACAGGTATAATTGATAAAATTATGCTACTTGAAGGTGCAAAAGTTAAAAAAGGAGATTTAATTGCAACGGTAAGAGTTGTACCTAATGAACAATCTTTAATTAGCGCAAAAGGTAGAGTAGATAATATTAAAATTAGTTTAAATAATGCTAAAGTTTCTTATGATAGAAATAAAAACTTATTTGAAAAAGGTGTTATTTCTAGAGCAGAATTTGAAACTATTGAAGTAACTTATAAACAAGCTATTCAAGATTTAAAGAATGCTCAAAATGATTATCAAATCATTAAAAAAGGATCTTCTGGTTCAGGTGCGTCTGCAAACACAAATATTATAGCACAAATGTCTGGAACAATTTTAGAAATTCCTGTTAAAGAAGGAGATCAAGTTATACAATCTAACAACTTTAACGCTGGTACAACTATTGCTTCAATTGCAGATATGAGTAAAATGATTTTTGAAGGAAAAGTAGATGAATCAGAAGTTGGTAAATTAATAAGTGGCTCAGATATTGACGTATCAATTGGTGCAATTGAAGGTGTTAAGTTTCCTGCAAAACTAAACTTTATTGCTCCAAAAGGAACCGAAGAAGGTGGTGCTGTACAGTTTAAAATTAAAGCTGATGTTTCTTTAGATGCTAAATATTTTATTAGAGCTGGTTATAGTGCAAATGCAGATATTGTTTTAGAGAAAAAAGATAGTGTTTTATCTATTAAAGAAGCATTATTAAAGTTTGATAAAAAAACAGAAGAGCCTTATGTAGAAGTATTAGTTTCTGAAGGTGTTTTTGAAAATAAAACATTAAAATTAGGTACTTCTGATGGTGTAAATGTAGAAGTTTTAGAAGGAGTTACAAAAGATGATAAAATCAAAATTTGGAACAAAGCTTCTAATGATGATGATAAAAAAGTTGATTAGTATTTAGCTTGATTTTATAAAAAAAGGAACTCATTTTGAGTTCCTTTTTTTATTTAAAATAGTTTTTTAAGAAATAAAAACGAATTCTAACTATTTACCTACAGTTACTCATTTACTAATAAAAAGAGGAAAGAATAATTATAGTTTTGAAGTATTTAATAACTTTTTAAACTATAAATTATGGAGCAACAACAACCAAACAAATTTTTACAAAAAATTAAAACTTCAATAACATCTAGAATGGTAATGATTGGGGTTTTAAGTTTTATTTTAATGATACCTTTAATGTATATAGAAGGATTAATTGAAGAAAGATCCTATCATCAAAAGAATGTAGTAAATGAAATAAGTAAACAGTGGGGAAATGAAGTAGCAGTTTATGGGCCAATCTTAAAAATTCCATATAAGATTTATAAAGAAAAAGTTATAACTAATGAAAAAACTAAACAAGTAACTACAGAATTAATTGAAAACATAAAGTATGGTTATTTTTTTCCTGATAAATTAGATATTAATTCTAATATTAATCCAGAGCAAAAAAAAAGGGGTATTTATTCAACTGCGGTATTTAATAGTAATATATCAATTAGTGGAGAATTTAAAACGATAGACTTTAGTAAAATAGAAGTTAATAGAGAAAATATTTTATGGAATAAATGTAAAATTATATTTAAAACAACAAATGTAAAGGGGATAAGCACTAATCTTTCAATTAAAATAAATAACAAAGATTATAGCTTATCATCTGCAGATTTTAAAAAAGCAAGAAATAAAGATTTTTATACTTTAGAGACTAATTTTTTATCTTTTAAAGAGCTTAAAAAAACTGAAGAAAAAGTGTTGTTTTCCTTAGGTTTTAAAGTTAAAGGAAGTAAGGATGTCCGTTTTATCCCCATAGGAAAAGAAACAAAAGCACAAATAGTTTCTAGTTGGAAAACCGCAAATTTTATGGGAGAGTTTTTACCTTATAATCCAGATAAAATTAATAAAAATGGATTTAATGCAAAATGGAAAGTTTTAGATATTAATAGACCTTTTTCTCAAGAACATTTTGATGGTTTACCTCATTTAAATGAATTTGATTTTGGTGTTAATTTTAAAATTCCTGTGGATGAATATCAAAAGAGTTTACGTTCAGCAAAATATGGTTTTTTGGTAATAAGTTTAACATTTTTAATTTTCTTTTTAATACAAACTATAAGTAAAATTAATATGCATCCTTTTCAATATTTAATGATAGGCTTAGCACTTTTAATGTTTTATACGTTACTTGTTTCAATATCAGAACACAGTAATTTCTTAAAAGCGTACACTATTGCTAGTATATCTGTAATAGGTTTAATAACTTTTTATTCTAAAAGTATTTTAAAAAATATTAAGTTTATGATTTTAATCTTTTTGTCATTAACAATTTTGTATACTTTTATATTTATCATTATTCAATTAGAAAGTTATGCTTTATTAGTAGGTAGTATTGGTCTTTTTATAATTTTAGCAGCAATAATGTTAATCTCTAGAAAAATTGATTGGAGCATAAATTAATATTAAATAACTTAAAAAAAATGAACACAAGAGTAAATAGTATTCTTGTGTTTTTTACCACCAAACAAGAAAGAATTTTTTAATTTCTCCGTTAAAAAACTTCATCCAACAGAAAGGAGAAAATTCTCTTTCTAAATACTCCGTTGATTTTTCTTTAAACTGATTAAAATTGAGCCAATCTACATTTTGATGAGGAATAATTAACCAATCTTTTTTATTTGGGATAAAAAACTTAGAATCTTTAAATTGTTCTAATTCCTTTTTGTTGATGTAAAACCCAACAATACAATCTTGATTTAGTTCTTCTAAAATGATGTTTTCTTCTAAAAACGGAACAAATAATTGAGCTTTAAAATAAACTTCTTGTTCTATTTCATCAACATTTAAATTGATTGATTTTAAATAATGAACACATTCATTAGAGTAGAGAAGAGGCAACTGTTTTTCGCTGAGTTTTGTTAATTTTTCAACTAAAGAATCTTTTCTATTTGGACCAATAAAATGCTCAATTTCTGTTTCTCCAACAGCATTATCATGTAGATAAAACTTATAAATAATTTCTAAATGAATTGGTTTATTATCTTTTAAAATAATGCAATCTAATTCTCCTAAAGTTATTTTTTCTTTCTGAATTTGAATATTCTCAGAAATAATTTTTATTGATTTTTCTTGTTCTAATTGATAAGAAACAAAACGTTCAATATACTTTCCTAGGCGTAATTTTTCATCAATCTCTATATTTATTTTTGATGAAACCTGTTCAATTTCAAACTGATTTAATTTATAAATTGAGTTGCCTTTCCACAAACAATTTGTTTGTAAAAAACCTTCATATCTTTTCTGAATAATTTTTGTTTTTTGATGCATTTATAATAAGACACTAATTGCACGAATTTACACAATTAAAAATGCTATCCTATCATTTTTATTCTTGAATTAGTAGTGTTTGTTTTATAATATTCTTTGTAAATTGAACTCCCAAAAAATCATCAAAATGCAATTTCAGAAAAGCACTTTTAATTTTTTAAAAGATTTAGAAAAAAACAATAATAGAGATTGGTTTACAGAACACAAACCTACTTTTACAGAAATTCAAAATCATGTAAAAGAAGTATTTGCAGAAATTCAAGTGAATTTAGAAAAGCATGATGAAATTGAAAAAATGAAAATCTATAGAATCTATAGAGATGTTCGTTTTTCTAAAGATAAAACTCCTTATAATCCTAGGTTTGCAGTTTCTTTTTCTAGATTGGGAAAAGAATTACGAGGTGGTTATTTTTTACAAATAAAATCAGGAGAAACTTTTTTAGGTGGCGGATTTTGGCAGCCAGAAAAAGAAGATTTATTCAGAATTAGAAAAGAAATTGAACAAGATGCTACTGAAATTCGTGAAATTTTATCAGATAAAAATTATCTAAAATACTTTGGAGGCAAATTTGACGGAGAAGAATTAAAATCTGCACCAAGAGGTTTTGATAAAGAACATGCAGACATCGATTTATTGCGTAAAAAAGGATTTATTGCCATCAGGAATTTTACAGATCAAGAGGTTTTATCAGAAAACTTTTTAGAAGAATTAGACAAAAGCTTTAAAGCATTACGTCCGTTTTTTAATTTGTTTAGCGATATTTTAACGACTAATTTAAATGGGGAATCTTTAGTTTAATTATAAAGAAAATGAAAAAAAATCACACAGATTTTAAGAGTTAGAGTTTTCCCCTTTGGGGAATTAAAGGGGCTTATTAATTCAAATTCTTATCAACTTCACGTTTTAAAATCCAAACAGTAATAATTGTAGAAAGTATATCAGCAATAGGAAAAGACCACCAAATACCATTAATACCATAAAATTTAGGTAAAATATACGCTAACGGAATTAAGAAAATACCTTGTTTTAAAAGTGTTAAAAATAAAGCAGGCAAAGCTTTTCCTGCTGCTTGAAAATACGCAGAACCAATTAATTGCATCGTAACAATTGGTGTTACTAAAAACACAACCAACATAGCGTTTGGTGTTTTATCTAACAAAGTAATATCATCTGTAAAAATCCAAATAATTTCTTCTTTTAAAATTACAATTCCTATAAAAATAATAGTTCCTAGAATTGAGCCAAACCAAATTGCTTTTTTAATAGTTTCTTTTACTCTTTCATTTTTTTCTGCACCAATATTAAAACCAGCAACAGGCAAAAATCCTTGAGAAACTCCTAAAACAGGAGAAAGAGAAAACATCATAACTCTATTTATAATTCCGAAAATAGAAATCGAAATTTCTCCTCCGTAAGTAAAAAGAGAGTAGTTTAAAACGATCATTAAAATGCTAATTGCACCTTGTCTAACAATAGAAACACCACCTAATTCAACAATTTCTCTAAGTATTTTTGGATCTAATTTAAAGTTTTTTGGAATAATTTTTAATTGACTTTTAGATGATAAAAAGAAATATAAAATATATAAGCCAGAACTTGCAAAAGAAATAGAAGTTGCTAATCCTGCTCCCCACATTCCCCAATTAAAAAATTTTATAAAAACAACATCTAAAACAACATTTAAAACGGCAGGAATCATCATTGCGTACATGGCAAATTTTGGTTTTCCTTCTGCTCTAATTGTTGGGTTTCCCATCATTGCAAAAGCTAAAAAAGGAACGCCATAAATAACCACACTAAAATACTTTGATGCTATTGGTAAAATGTCTCCTTTAGCGCCAAATAAATTTAAAATAGGCACACTAAAAACACTACCGAGAATTACAAAAAGAATTGCTAAAATTACGGTTAAAGAAACTTGATTTCCAAAAGTTAGAAAAGCTTTTTCTGTATCTTTTGCTCCTAAAGCTCTTGATATAATAGAGCTTCCACCAATTCCAATTCCCATTCCTATAGAAGAAATTAAAAATGCAATTGGCAAAACCACAGTAATTGCAGCAATTGCCAAAACACCAACCCATTGACCTACAAAAATAGTGTCAACAATCATGTTTAATGACATTACAAGAATTCCTATAGTTGCAGGAACTGCTTGTTTTATTAGTAATTTACTAATTTTTTCTGTACCTAATTCACTTACTATTTGTGCCATAAATCTATTACAAAGATCATCATTAAAAAAGAGATAACATAAAATGAAGCATCAATAATTGTTATAGAAATATTAAATTTTTTATGTTTGTTAAAATTGATAAAATGAAAAATATTTTTGAAGTTAAATTCACAGTTTCATCAGAAGATATTGATGATTTAAATCATGTAAATAATGTGGTTTACGTAAAATGGATGGATGAAGTTGCATTTCATCATTGGGCATTTTTAACGAAAAACTATCCTTTGCCAGAATATATTTGGGTTGTTGCAAGACATGAAATTGATTATAAAGGTCAAGCAGTTTTAGGTGATGAAATTATTGCAAAAACTTGGGTGGGAGAAACAAAAGGATTTACATCAGAACGATTAATTGAGTTTTATAAGGATTCTATTTTAGTTGCAAAATCGAAAACAGTTTGGGCAATGTTAGATGCTAAAACTTATAAGCCAACAAGAATTAGAGAAAACGTTTTAAAAGTGCTACAGCCAAACAAATAAAAGTATCTTTGCAAAATTAAACTATACTATAAATGTCAACATTTTCTGCATTAGGAATTCGTAAAGAATATATACAATCATTAAAAGAATTAGGAATTTCTACACCTTCGGAAATTCAAGAAAAAACCATTCCAATTTTATTACAATCAGAAACTGATTTTATTGGTTTAGCACAAACAGGAACAGGAAAAACAGCTGCTTTTGGTTTGCCAGTTTTACATAAAATTAATGCAAACGAAGGCAATATTCAAGCATTAATTTTATCACCAACAAGAGAATTGGTACAACAAATTAAGAAACAACTTTTTAAGTTTACAAAATATAATGAAGAGAAAATTTTTATTGAAGCTGTTTTTGGTGGAGAAAAAATTGATCGTCAAATAGGTAATTTAAAAAGAACAACACATGTTGTTGTGGCAACTCCAGGAAGATTAATCGATTTAATTGAACGTGGCAGTATTGATATCAGTCATGTAAAAACGGTTATTTTAGATGAGGCTGATGAAATGTTAAGCATGGGTTTTAAACAAGATTTAAATAGAATTTTAAAATTCACAACAGAATCTAACAGAAAAACTTGGTTATTTTCTGCTACAATGCCAGAAGAAATTAAAAAAATTATAAAAACTTATATGGATGCAAATGCACCAAGAGTTGAAATTAATAGAAATTCTTTGGTAAATGCAAACATCAGACATCAATTTGTAAAAACTACGATTAAAGATAAACCTGCAGATATTATTACTTATTTATTAAAAAGAGAAGCAAGTAGAGGCATTATTTTTTGTAGAACAAAAGCTGGTGCACAAAATTTAGCACATCATTTAGTTGAAGAAGGTTTTTCTGCGGCTGCTTTAGAAGGTGATATGCAACAAAAAGAACGCGATAAAGTAATGCGTGCTTTTAAAAATGAAAGTTTACAGTATTTAATTTCTACGGATGTTTCTGCACGTGGAATTGATGTGAGCGGATTAGAATTTGTAATTCATCATCAATTACCAGAACAATTAGAATATTATACGCACAGAAGTGGTAGAACTGCAAGAGCAGGAAAAACCGGAACTTCTTTGGTTTTTATTTTACCCTATGAATTAGAACGTATTCATGAAATTCAAAAAGAATTAAATATTAAATTTACTGAAGTAACTGTGTAAAATGGAGCTTATTTACGTTTTAGATATTCTTGGAACGTTTGCTTTTGCAATTAGTGGTGCTTTGGTTGCTTCTGATAAAAAGTTTGATTTATTTGGAGTCTTAATTATTGCCTTTGTTACCGCAGTTGGTGGTGGAATGTTACGTGATGTTTTAATGAATGCACACCCAATAAATTGGATTGGTGATTTAAATTATTTATGGACAATTTTAGCTGCTGTTATTTTAACTTTCTTATTTAAAAGTAAAATTGCACCCTTAAGTAAAACCATGTTTTTGTTTGATACCATTGGCATTGGTGTTTTTACTTTATTAGGTTTAAAAAAGGGGTTATTGTTTAATTTACATCCTGTTGTTGCTTTAATTATGGGAATGATTTCTGCTGTTTTTGGTGGTGTTTTAAGAGATGTTTTAACAAATAAAATTCCTTTAATTTTTCAGAAAGAAATTTATGCATCAGCTTGTTTAGCTGGCGGAATTACCTATTTAATTTTAAATAGTTTTGGAGTTAAAGAAAACATCATTTTTGTAATTGCAGCTTTTGTAATTGTAATAATTAGAGTTATTGCTGTTCGATTTCAATTACAATTACCAAAAATTAAAGACGATTTATTTACAAAAACATAGTAGTATGAAACCATTAGTTTTTGAAAATTTCAAAGAATTTAGGTTGATGTTAGGCAAACAATTACCATCAGGAAATTGGTATATTGTTAATCAGCAAATGATTAACGATTTTGCTAACGCAACTTTAGACAAACAATGGATTCATGTTGATGAAAAAAGAGCAGCAAAAGAATCTCCTTTTAAAAGTACAGTTGCTCACGGATTTATGTCTGTTTCTATGATTTCTAAACTTTTAGAAGAATCATTTTCTATTAAAAGTGTAAAAATGGGCTTAAATTATGGCTTAAATAAAGTTCGTTTTCCAAATCCTGTTCCTGTAAATAGTGAGTTAAGAATGCATACAGTTGTTAAAGAAATTGAAGATTTAGCAAACAACGGAATTAAAGTTACATTCTCTTGTACTATAGAAATTAAAGGACAAGAAAAACCAGCTTGTGTTGCAGAATTTTTAGCTGCTTTATACGAATAAAAAAAGTTGTTAAGTCGTCAATTCGAGCGTTGTCTAGATCTTTTCTATATCAGTATTTCTAATTTAAAATACCATCATCTGCACATTTTTTTGTATACCAATAAAGAAAAAGAGCAAATAAAGGAATTAAAATAAGCATAGAATATTCTACAGTTCTATACATTTCTTTTCCAGGATTTAAAAAAACATTATAAAATGTCTGTACTGAAACGGCTATTAAACCAATCAGAAAAAATGTTTTTGCTAATTTTTTTCTTAACAAAAATAATATAGATGCAATAACAGAAGAAAAAACGGCAATTGCAAAAGCAGCTGTAACATAAGATGGTAAATTAAAAATAATTTCTAATTGCTCTTCTGTGTACATCGTTTTAAAACGTTTCGTTTGATAAACCTGATTTATATAGCCATCTATTCCCATCGAGTTCCATATTAATGCAATAACGCCTATGATCCAGAATAATCTATTTGGTTTGTTTGTGTTTGATGTCATGCTATAAATTTTTTGATTAGTTTATTGAATATTTAAAAGTAATCAAAAAAAGTTGTTAAATTACAAAATGTAAAGTATATTTGTCATTATGTATAATTAATTTGTCTAATTGTAAAATATAAAACCATGTCAAAAGAATCAATTTGTGAAAGAGAAAGAAACCATTTAGAAAAAATGAATAAATTTCAATTGGGGCATCAGTATAAAAAAGTAGGATATAGTATTGCTATTGGCACATTTGTTATTATGATTGCAAGAAAATATTTTGAAGATTCTGAATGGATTAGACCAATTTTACATGGAGTTTTATTAATTGGTTTACTAATAATTTCTTTATCAAAAGAAAAATTAGAAGATGAATTTATTGATAGTTTACGCTCTCAATCTTATAGACTTGCTTTTATTATGGCAATTGTATATTCTTTAACACAACCTTTAATTAATTATGCAGTAGCTTTTTTATTTAATCAAAATGAAGAAATGAAATCTTTTGATTATTTTCAGGTATTATTTTTTATGCTAATTGTACAATTGTTATTTTTTTGGCAATTAAAACGAATGAATAAATAAGATGAAAAATACTTTAAAAGTTCAACGTGCAATTTTAGATTTAACGCAAGACGATTTAGCAAAAAAAATAGGAGTTTCTAGACAAACTATTAATTCTATAGAAAAAAACAGGTATGTTCCTTCAACAGTTTTGGCGTTAAAATTATCAACAGTTTTTAAAATTCCTATAAACGATTTTTTTGTTTTAGAAGAAACTGATTAAAGTAATTTAAAAATTATTCTTCAGAAATAGAAATTACAGCTGCTTTAAATAAATTTGCTTTTGCCTCAAAGAACGAATTTTCTAAAACAATTGCTTTTAGTTTTGTTTCTATCAATTTAGATTCACGATAATTCACTAAAAATAAAGAACTTTCACCTAAGAAAAACTTACGTTCTTCTGCATTTAACAAGGTGTTATAATCTTTAACAATGTTCGCTAAATAATTACTTTGAGTTACAAAAGAAGATAATTCTTGTTGCAAAGCATCAATCTTATTTTTGATAGAAATTTTTGCAACTTCATTTTCATATTTTGTCTCTTGTAATTTAATTTTTGATAACTTTAAATCACCTCTTTCTTTTCTTAAAAATAAAGGTAATTTAAAATTAATTCCGGCTTTATAATTATCAACATTTAAAGAATTTAATTCTCTAGGTTTTTGAGTTAAAAAATTATACTGAACATCTAGTTTAGGTAATAAATTGTTTGTTTTTAGGTTTTTATCAACCTGTAAACTTTCTATTTTATACCTTAAAGATTTTACCTTTGGATGATTATTAATGTCAAAATCGGCATTGTTAAACAACGCAATATTAAAAGTTGTATCAATAGAGTTTAAGGTGTTTTCATCAGGAATTATATGTTCTTGTAACTCAATTGGAGTATTGTTATTTAGCCATAAAAAGGTAGACAATTCTAAAGAAGATTTTACTAATTTTATACGAGATTTTTCTAAATTTAACATTCTTTCATTAAGAGTAATTCCTGCTTCAATAGTGTCAATTGCTGCTTTATCACCTTCTAAAAAAGCTTTTTTTGTTCCTTTAAAACGGATTTCTGCATTCTCTAAAAAATCTTGGTAAACTACTTTTTCATTATATGTTTTTAACCACTTAAAATAAGATAAAGAAGCATTGTATAAAATTTCATTTACCAATATTTGTTGATCTTCTTTTGCCTGATTTAAAAACAATTTTGCTTGTTTTAAAGAAGCCATTCTTTCGTTAATTAATAAACCTTTTAAAATAGATGCAGAAACACCAGCAGCATATAAACCATCTGTAGGCACTGTAGATTCTGGGTTTAGATAATATCCGTCATTATTTTCAAAATTGGCTTTAAACTCTAAACCATAATATGTTGGTATTTTAAAAGCGCCATTTAATTTATTGTAATATTCTTTTTCTTTAAACTGTTTTTTGTCAAAATCTATTTCAATTTTTGGATCAAAAGCACCTCTAGCTTTTAATAATTTTGCCTCGCTATTATTGATAATAAGATTTGCTTGTTTTACAATTGGATGATAGGTTTTTACATAGCCTAAAAATTCTGACAAAGTTAATACAGAGTTTGCTTTTTCTTGAGAAAATAGTTGAAAAGACATCAGTAAAAGCAAGAATAAAACACTTTTTTTCATAAGTTTAATCATATAAATATTGATTATTTTTTATTTCTTTTTTGAATCAGATTTGACAGATTTATTATTTTCTGGCTGATAATAGTTAGGAGGGAAACTGTTAATTTGTCTCCATAATTCGAACCAAATTGGTACATCTTCTAACAATGCAATTGTTTTTGCGCCAGAACCAACTCTAACTTCTGGCCAAGTTATACCATCGTCATCTGGTGCTAATAATATTCTGTATTTACCATTATCACTAATAAAACGTTCAATTGCAATTACTTTTGCGCCATAAGTTCCGTAAGAAGCATTTGGCCAACCAGAAAATACAATTGCAGGCCAACCATCAAATTGTACACGTACTTTTTCATTAATATGTAAAAGCGGTAAATCTATTGGACGTACAAAAGTTTCTACAGCTAAATCGTATTTTTCTGGCATAATACCAACTAAATCCTCGCCTTCTTTAAAAGTTCCTCCAATTCCGCCTTTTATCGCTTTGTTAATATACCCATTTTGCGGCGCAGTTATGTATAATAAACTATTTCTAACCTTATAATTACTGTTACTATTTTCTAATTTAGATACTTGTGCTTTCGCATCAAAACCACTAGATTCTGCAGTAAACTTATCGCTTTCTGCTTTTGAAATTTTATCTGTATAATTAGCTTTTACACTAGAAATAGCAATTTTAGCATTTAAAACTTCATTTTTTGAAGCCAATAATTTATTTTCTTGTGATATTAATTTCGCTTGAGTTTCTTGTAATTTCAATCGTTTTTCTTCAACATCTTTTACAGCTTTTAAACCTTCATCTTGTAAAGTTTTGGTTCTTTTAAATTGTTTTTCTGCAATTAAAATATTGGTTTTTGCAGCTTCATAATCGATGCTGTCGCTTTTTACTTTTAGTTTAGACTGTAATAATTTATTTTCTGATTGTTCTAGTTTTAATTTTCTTTCATCAGATAAAGCAGAAATTTGTCTATTTAAAGCAGCTACTTTTAATTGATAAGAATCTACAGATGATGTTTTTGCATTAATTTGATCTGTAGTTCTTTCAATTAATTTAGTATCAAAATAATCGCTTTTAATTTCAGAAATTCTTAGAATTGTATCTCCTTTTTTTACATGATCTCCTTCTTTTACAAACCATTGCTCAATTCTGCCAGGAATTTGAGATTGAATTGTTTGTGGTCTTTGTTCTGGCGTTAAGGTAGTTACCAAACCTTTTCCTGTAATATTTTGTGTCCAAGGTAAAAAGAGTACAATAAAACCTAAAATAGCAAAAGCTAATAGAAACTTATTAAATGATTTATAATATTCTTTATCAAAGATTTTTTGACCAGATTTAAATTGTTTTAAATCTACTTTTTTATTTACTCGATTGTTAGATATATTTAACATCTTTTTTTAGTTTATAGATTTAATTTCACCTTTTTCTAAGGTAATTATTTGATTACATTTTGTTCTCCAACTTTTTTTACTGCTTACTACAATTAAAGCCCAAGGTTGTTTAGGATCTGTTAAATAGCCAATTATTTTTACAGTTTCCTCTAAATTAAATTGATCTAAAGGATCTTCTAAAATCATAATTTTTGGTTGCTTTATGATAGCTCTAGCTAAAATTATTTTTTTAGCTATTGTATATGACATTTGTTTACCTTCTGGATATAAAATTGTTTCTAAACCTTTAGACTGTTCTTTTAAAAATTGAGTTAATCCAACAACTTCTAAAGCATTAAATATAATTTCGTCTTTTATAGATTTGTTTCCAAAAACAAGGTTATCTCTAATAGAACCTTCAAAAGGTGATTCTTCTGAAAGTGATAAACCAAGTTGTGATCTGTAATGATTTAAATGTAAGCTTTTTAATGATAAATTATTTACATAAATGTTTCCAGAAATAGGTTCTATAACTCCAGAAATTAAGCGTAATAAACTAGATTTACCAGCACCACTTTCTCCCATAATTAAAATCCTACTTTGGGGTTTAATAGTTAAAGATAAATTCTTGATAATATGTTTTTCTTTATTTTCAACACCATAAGAAACCGCATCTAATTCTACTGTTAATCCATTTTTAAAAATAGGTCTTTCTCCTTTTTGAGATTCTAATTTTTTATCAACAACTTGTCCTAATTTTTCTATGGATGTTAGCACATCATAAAAAGATTCTAACCCAATTATTAATTTTTCTACAGATTGAATTACCAAAAGAATAATGATTTCTGCAGCAACAAATTGCCCAATATTCATTTCTTGATTTAATACCAAAGCGCCACCAATTAATAACAGACTTGCAGTTACAATTACTTTAAAACTAATCATTTGCATGAATTGTAAAATCAAAATTCTAAAATGATTTTCTCTAGCTTCTAAGTATTTATTAACTAAATTATCATTTTTAGACATTGCCAAATTAGTGTTTCCAGAAATTTTAAAACTAACAACAGTTCTTGCAACTTCTTGAATCCAATGGGCAACTTTGTATTTTATTTTAGATTCCATTAAGCTGGTTTCTAAACCTCTTTGTGCAGTAAATTTAAAAACAATATAAATTAACATCAGTAAAAGAATGCCAAAAATGATAAAAAAAGGATGATAAAATGATAATAAAATCAATGCAAAAATAATTTGTAATAAAGCTGTTGGTACATCAATTAAGAGTTTAGATAAACCTTTCTGAATTGTTAATGTATCAAAAAAACGATTTGCTAATTCTGGTGGATAATAATCGCGCAATTCGTTCATTTTAATTTTAGGAAAACGATAACTAAATTCAAAAGAAGCTCTTGTAAAAATTCTTTGTTGTATGGATTCTATAATTCTTAACTGCATTAATTGTAAAGCTCCAGAAAAAAGAACCCCAATTGTTACAATAATTACTAAAATGATCCAAGATGTAGAAATTTGTGCACCTTGTATTAGGTTTATAATTGATTGAATTCCAAGAGGTAAAGATAAAGCTACAATTCCGCCAAAAATAGCATAATAAAAAATTTGAAAAATATCTCTTTTCTCTAATTTTAACAACTCTATAAATCGTTGCCAAGGAGTTAATTGATTTTTAGCCATAATTATTTTAATATTTTAGTAACTAAATGTATGAAAAAATTTGTTGGAGTTTCTTCATTTTTACAACTTGTTATTGAAGGAAAATGTTCGAACAAAAAATGTTGATGTAAACTTCCTTCTAGAATAGTACTTGCTAAACTTAAACCATATTTATAATCTGGTTTTACAGCAATTATCATTTGCTCTAATCTAGCAATTAAACGTTTGTAGATTTCAAAATATCCTTCTTTATTTTCTATATCAACTTCTTTAGTTAAATAAGATTTAAAACTTTCATTAACAATAATTCTGTATAGTAAAGGTTCGTTAATATGTGAGAATTTACTATCAACTTTTATGGTTCTTGTAACAATTAAAATTGCTGTTTTTAACTTTTCTAAATCATTAGAAATGCTAAATGTTTCAATAACTAATTGATATTCTATCCAAGCCCAATACCAAGAAGACAAATATAAAAGCAATTTATGTTTACTCTCAAAATATCTATAAATAGAGCTTTCGTTAGAGCCAATTTTAGTTCCTAATTTTTTAAAAGTAAAATTTTCGAATCCAATTTCATTTATCAATATAATGCTTTGTTCTATAATTCTCTGTCCTAAATTTGAAGTTTCTGGATCCTTGATAAATATTTTATCAGGCACAGAAATTTTAAGTACGGATAATAAATCTTTCATTTTAAAATCATTTAAGTTGCAAATATAATAGTATTACTATTAAGTATTAGTATTAATACTTTTATTTAATGATTATTTAACATAAATTATATTAAATTAATTAAAATATCTTTTTAAAATATTATATTTGTAGTCAATAAGACAGAATACACTTCACACATTAAACAAGTTAAATAAGTTTGATTTTGAATTTCGGTTAAGTATTTTATCTTACCAGAATATTAATTTAAAAACAGTAGTAGATATTAATGGCAAAATCGCAACAAACATTTAGTAAGAGTGAAAAAGAAAAAAAACGTTTAAAAAAACGTTTGGATAAACAAAAGAAAATGGAAGCTAGAAAAGCTGAAAAAGAAGAAAATGGAACTTCTGGAATTCAGTTTGCTTATGTAGATCATAACGGAAATTTAACCGATACTCCACCAGATCCAGATTTAAAAGTAGAATATGAATTAGAAGATATTCAAATTTCTGTTACTAAAAAAGAAGATTTACCAGAAGAAGACCCAGTGAGAAAAGGTAAAGTTTCTTTCTTTGATTCTTCTAAAGGATTTGGGTTTATTATTGATACAGAAAACAACGAAAAATATTTTACACACATTAGTGGTATCATTGATGAAATTACAGAAAACGATAAAGTTTCTTTTGAATTAGAAAAAGGAATGCGTGGTTTAAATGCAGTAAAAGTTAAGAAAATTTAATCACTTATTTACATATTATAAAAAAAATCCTTCTCTATAGAAGGATTTTTTTTATGAATTTTTTTACAACCTATTAAGAAATATTTTTATGGATAATAAAATTGATACTTATAATAAAATTGCCGATTATAAAGATGTTAAAATTGAAAAGTTTGATGTAAATAAGAGGTACACAAAACCTCATAAGCACAATAAATATTTAGAAATTGTATATTTTATTAAAGGTTCTGGTTATCATCATGTAGATTTAAAAAGTTATAAAATAAAACCTTCAACTATTTTTTTTATTAAAAGAGATGAAGTTCATCATTGGGAAATAACAACCAAACCCAAAGGATATGTTATTATTATAAAAGAGGTTTTTTTAGAAAAAACCTTAGATAAATTTATTAATTATCAGTTATTAAAACTACAACAAAAATCAAAAATTAAGGCTACTAAAAATGATGTTTCATTAAAAGCACTCTTTAAAGCATTAACTTGGGAAAAACAACAACAAGTAATAAATAAAGAAGCCATTGAAGGCGGATTAAAAGCTTTACTTTCTAAATTAGTAGATTATGCAAATATTGAAAAAGTAGAAACTACAAATTTAGTATTACAATTTGCAGACTGTTTATCACAAGCACTAAAAAATAATGTACAATTTTATGCGGATAAATTAAATACTACACCTCAAAATTTAAATGTAATTTGTAGAAAAGAATATAATAAATCGGCATCAGATATTATAGCAGATCATATTATTAAAGAGATTAAAAGACGCTTATTGTATACTAATGAAACAATTAGCGATATTGCTTACAGTTTAGAGTTTAATGATGCTTCTAATTTTACAAAATATTTTAAACGTTATACAGGAGAAACTCCAAAACAATTTAAAATAAAAAACAAAACATCTTAAACCGTAAAATTTTCAAATAAACCATTTTAATAGTAAACTCTAAATTACTTTTGTAAGGAATTATTTAAAAGTTTTTTTAGGATGCTTTATCTTTTTGTGAAATCAATAATAAAACAACCAATTAAACTTTTACATTTATTTAATCTAACCACATTATAATGTAATTAACTTAAAACTAATTAAAACGTATTTCAATGAATTTAAAAAAAAATGTATTTTTATTACTGGCATTTATTGTAAGTCAGTTTACTGTAGCTCAAATTAGCGGTAAAATTGTAGATTCAGGAGACAATTATCCGTTAGAATATGCATCTGTAGCTTTGTATCAAACAAATAACAAAGCACTTGTAACAGGTGTTGTAACTAATTTTGAGGGTTTATTTTCTTTTACTGATGTAAAACCAGGAAACTATTATATAGAAGCTTCTTTTATTGGTTATCAAGTAAAAACAATTACATCAATTGTTATCAATAAAAAGGGAGAGAAAAAAGATATAGGAACATTAACATTAGTTTTAGGCTCTGGAAATCAGTTGAATGAAGTTGTTGTAAAATCAGAAAAAAGTGCTGTTATACATAAAATTGACCGTCAAGTTTTTGATACAAAAAAATACCAAAGTACTGTTGGAGGAAATGCTGTAGATGTTGTAAAAAATTTACCTTCTGTAACTGTTGATGGTTTAGGAGAAATTAGCGTTCGTGGTAGTAAAGGTTTTTCAGTTTTAATTAATGGCAAACCAACGCAAGGAGATGCAAGTGCAATTTTAGCGCAATTACCGGCAAATGCTATAGAAAGTATAGAGTTAATAACTGCGCCTTCTGCAAAATATGATCCAGAAGGAAAAGGTGGAATCTTAAATATCATCACCAAAAAAGGAGCAATTAACGGAACTTTTGCGCAAGTTAATGTTAGAGGAGGTTTTCCTGCAATTGAAGATTATGATACAAAAGTAGCATCAAAAAGATACGGAATTGACGCTACTATTAATAAAAGAACAGATAATTGGAATCTTTCTTTTGGCGCAAGCTATCAAAGAAATGACAAGTCTGGGAGAAGAGAAGGAGATATGTTTATTGTAAATCAAGCAGAAAATAAAACTACTTTTTTGCCTTCGGATGGTGAGCGTAGTTTTGATGAAGTTACTTATAATGGTAGATTTAATGTAGATTATACGCCAAATAAATCAGATTCTTATTCTTTAGGTCTTTTTGCTGGGAAACGTACAAAAGAACGTTTGGCGGATATTGTTTATTATGATAATCATTCAATTTCTCCAATTGGTGGTTCTACAAGAGATTATACTTTTGCATATTACAATCATAATTTAAGAATCAGAAAAGGAGATTTTGCTTTAGGTAGTTTCGATTATGCGCATAAGTTTAATAATGAATCTAAAATATCAACATCAGTTTTATATGAATATACTTTTTTAGGAGGTCCAACAGAAAATGATAATTTAGGACATCCTGATAACAATATTGTATATCAAAAAGAATACAATACAAATGATAATCCTTTATATGGTGCTCGTTTTAATTTAGATTATCTGTGGAAACCTTTTTCTTTTGGAACTTTAGAAACAGGTTATCAATATAGAGATTTAGATCATACAGGTAAATTTGTGTATGAAAGAGATGGTGTTCAAGTTGATGAATTTTCTAGTGATGTTAGCTTAAAAAGAAGTATTCATGCTGGTTACGCGCAAATTACAGGTTCTAAAAGTAAATGGGATTATGCAGCAGGTTTACGTTTAGAAGCTATGGATAGAACCTATAAAGAAGCTTTACAAAGCGAAACTACAGAAAACGTTTATGATTATGATTTTGTAAAATTATTTCCTTCAGCGTCTTTACAATATAAAATTGATGATAAAACAAATATAAAAACGGCTTATAGTAAAAGAGTAGAGCGCACAACTACTTTTATGATGAATAGTTTTGCAGAACGTGAACATTCAGAAGTTTTTGAACAAGGAGATAATACCTTGTTGCCAGAATTTATAGATTTAGTAGAGTTAGGAATTACTAAAAAGCTAAAAGGAGGAAATTCGATATATGCAACCGCATATTTTAGACATGTAAATAATGTTATAAATCGTGTAAATACGTTGGCTTATGAAGCAAATGGCGCTGTAATAGACAGTATTATTAATAGAGTCTATTCTAATGTTGGTAAAAGTAAATCTATTGGTTTAGAAGTTGGTGCAACAATTAAACCAACAAGTAATTGGTCTAATTCTATTGGTGCAAATGTGTATAATTATGTAATTGATGGTATTTTAAATTTTAAACATAGAGATGGAGTAGAAAGAAATTATGATATTGATTCTAAATCTACTATTTATTCTTTTAATGTAAATTCTACTTATAATTTTTGGAAAAATGCTTCTTTGCAATTTACCTTTAATTATTTATCTGATAGAAATACAGCTATGGGAGAAGATTCTCGTTTTTATTCACCAAACTTAACATTTATAAAAAAGTTTATGGATGACAAATTAACAGCAACATTACAATGGCAAAATATAGATATGGGTTTATTAAATACCAATGAGCAACGTATTTCAACATCAAGACCAGATCAATTTTATACCACAACAAACTATGTGTATGAAGTAGATATGGTTTCGTTAAACCTTTCTTATACGTTTAATGCAGCTAAAAATAAATCGAAATTTATTGATAGTGAATTTGGGAAGAGAGAGTTTTAAGTTAGTGTTTATTTAAAATAAAAAATCCTTCAAGTCTTAATTTGAAGGATTTTTTTATGAATTTTAGTTTTGTTTCTTTTTTTTTTGTTTCTGATTTATTATTTCTACAAATTGTAAAACTCCATACTTTCAATAATCAATTCTTCAGAAACTTTACAGTCTAATTTATAGTCTTCAAAATCATTTAGTAAAACAAAGTTAACTTGTCCGTTTACGTTTTTCTTATCGTGTTTTAATAAATCCATAATAGCAGTAAAATCTTCTTTTAAAAGAGTTGTTTTATTATAGATTGATAAAATTACTTCTTTAACATCAGAAACTTTGTCTGAAGGAAAACCTAATAATTTTGATGATATATAACATTCACAAACCATCCCAATTGCAATAGCTTCTCCATGCGTTAAGGTTTCTTTGTCTTCAGATTCTAGGTAAAAAGACTCAATTGCGTGCCCTAAAGTATGTCCGAAATTTAGAATTTTACGCAGATTTTTTTCTTTGGGATCTTGCAGAACAACTTCGTTTTTTATCTCTACAGATCTAAATATTAAATCATTGATATTTAAATTTTTATTATTCTTTATCTCGTTAAATAGTTTAACATCATAAGTGATGCCATATTTTATAATTTCTGCGGTTCCAGACTTAATTTCTCTATCTGTAACTGTCGTTAAATAGTCTGTATCTACAATCACCATTTGTGGATTCGTAAACAAACCAATTTGGTTTTTTAACACGCCTAAATCAACACCTGTTTTTCCTCCAACAGAAGCATCAACCATTGATAATAATGTTGTTGGTATGTTTACAAAATCAATTCCGCGTTTAAAACAAGAAGCCACAAAACCACCTAAATCCGTAATAACGCCACCGCCCAAAGTAATTAAAATGCTTTTTCTATCGCCGCCTAATTCTGTAATTGCATTCCAAACGCCAATACAAGTTTCTAGATTTTTATTGATTTCTCCAGATTCAATTTCTATAACTTCAATTCTTTTATCCGTAGTTAAATTAGGAATAAATTTAGGATAACAATGCTCAAAAGTATTCTCATCAACTAAAATAAAAATAGTAGAATAGTTTTTTGCATCAATCAATTTAGATAATTCTTGGTAACTATCTTTTTGAAAATGAACAGGATATGTAACTGCTTGTATGGTTTTCATTTGTAAAATTATTGAGAGTGCAAATTAAAAATAAAATATTCAATTATTACCATTCAATAGTTATATTTGTTTAAGATAAAATGATATTCAATGAAACTTTTTGATAACACAGAAGTTGCTTTCGCTTTAAAATCAGATTCACAATTAGAACGCGCTTATTTTTTGTTTAGAATGATTCAAAATCAACCAATGGTAAGAATTGGTAGTGCTGTAACTAATTTTGCATTAAAGGCCCATTTGCCAATAGAAGGTTTAATTCGTTCTACAGTTTTTGATCATTTTTGTGGCGGAGTTACAGAAGAAGATTGTTTGCCAATTATAGATAATATGTATAACAATGGTAGTGTGCATAGTGTTTTAGATTATTCGGTAGAAGGTAAGGATAAAGAAATAAGCTTTGATGGTGCTTTAGAAAAAATTTTAAAAATTATTAATTTTTGCGAAGAAAAAAAAGGAATACCTTTTGCAGTTTTTAAACCATCAGGATTTGGACGTTTTGCATTATATCAAAAAATATCAGAAGGGAAAAAATTAAATTCTGATGAGCAAGAAGAATGGAATAGAGTAGTAGGTCGTTTTCATAAAGTTTGTAAAGTGGCATTACAAAAAGATGTTCCATTATTAATTGATGCCGAAGAAAGTTGGATGCAAAAAGCTGCAGATGAATTAATTGACGAGTTAATGGAAACTTATAATAAAGAAAAAGCCATTGTCTTTAATACGTTACAAATGTATAGACATGACAGAATGGATTATCTAAAATCTTTACATCTAAAAGCAAAAGAAAAAGGTTTTTATATTGGTATAAAAGTTGTTCGTGGTGCTTACATGGAAAAAGAGCGTGAAAGAGCAGAAGAAAAAGGATATCCATCGCCAATTTGTGAAAATAAAAATGCCACAGATATCAATTATGATGCGGCTATTAGATACTTAATGGAACATCCAAAAATGGCTTTATTTGCAGGTACTCATAATGAGGATAGCTCTTATTTAGTGATGGACTTAGCTAAGAAATACAATATAAAAGAAAACGACAATCGACTTTGGTTTGGTCAATTATTTGGTATGAGCGATCATATTAGTTACAATTTAGCAAGTAAAGGTTATAATGTGGCTAAATATCTACCATTTGGGCCTGTAAGAGATGTTATGCCTTATTTAATTAGAAGAGCAGAAGAAAATACTTCTGTTGCAGGACAAACAAGCAGAGAATTAAATCTGTTAAAAACTGAACGCAAACGTAGAAAGTTATAATGACTAGTGTCGAAGAGATTAAAATTTTATTAATAAAAAACAAAAATAGCTTGTTACTAGAATTAAGGCAAAGTAAAGAAGCGATGAGTTTGATAAAAAAATCTACGCACACTAAATTAACTAGTGAAGAAAAAACAAAAATTAAAATTCACCTGTTAGATATTTGCAAAACAATACCAGCATTAGCTGTTTTTTTATTGCCAGGAGGTACTTTTTTGTTACCTATTTTGATAAAATTAATTCCTGATATTTTACCATCGGCATTTAGAGATGATGTACCAGTAGATAAAAAATAAGATGCTGTTTTAAAGTGTTTTATATTATTTATTTTTTGAATCCTTTTAAGTTGTAATTACTTCAATTTATTACAAATTTTTACTATAAATAGAGAATTTTTTTAAAAATATAAAGGTTGTCTTAAATATACCTACAAATAGGTATTGTAACTTATAGTTTAATTATAGAACTTGTTACTTTCTTAATATTTAAGAATTAGAAACTGTTTTTATATGCTTAATTTCAAAAAGAAGAGTTAGTATATTTAAACTTTATTATGCTTTGTAAACAATTAATTTAGTTCGTGTTATAATGTTTGCAGGAAAGATATTTTTTTCTAAAATTAGAAAAAGTAAAAAGGCATAATAGGTAAAGTTTTAATGATCCCCCAGTGAAGTAAACCGATTAGCTGTTAAATTAACTTTTAATGGCTATTGGTTTATTATTTTATAGAAAAATTGTTTAAGTAAAATCAATTATAATAAAAATAAATAAGTTCATTTTCAATAAAAAATAGTTTCTTTTTTTCAATTTCTGCAGTTACTTAAATTGATAGAATTTTGTAAAAAGCACCACGAAATTTGTTTTTTTTATAGATAATATAACGTTCTATTAAGGTTCTGAATTTATTAGAAGTAAAATATTTTAATTATAATTAGGGTAATTCACTTCTAAACAACTACTTTTGCACGAAATTTAAGAATACATAAATGCAACCAATTAGAAATATCGCTATTATAGCCCATGTCGATCACGGTAAAACAACGTTAGTAGACAAAATTATAGATCAAGCTAAAATCTTAGACGAGCGTAAAGAACGTACAGATTTATTGTTAGATAATAACGACTTAGAGCGTGAAAGAGGAATTACAATTCTTTCTAAAAACGTTTCTGTAAACTATAAGAATACAAAAATTAACGTTATTGATACTCCTGGTCACGCCGATTTTGGTGGAGAAGTAGAGCGTGTCTTAAAAATGGCGGATGGTGTTTTATTATTGGTTGATGCATTTGAAGGGCCAATGCCTCAAACTCGTTTTGTATTGGGTAAAGCGTTAGAATTAGGATTAACTCCTATTGTAGTTGTAAATAAAGTTGATAAAGAAAACTGTACTCCAGATATCGTTCATGAAAAAGTGTTCGATTTAATGTTTGCATTAGAAGCTACAGAAGAACAATTAGATTTTACTACAGTTTATGGTTCTGCAAAGAACAATTGGATGTCTACAGATTGGAAAAATCAAACAGAAGACATCGTTCCTTTATTAGATGCTGTTTTAGAATCTATTCCAGAAACAAAGTATAATGAAGGTACACCACAAATGCAAATTACTTCTTTAGATTTTTCTAAGTTTACAGGAAGAATAGCAATTGGACGTGTATTTAGAGGAGATTTAGAAGTTGGTAAAGACTACATGCTATGTAAAGCAGATGGTTCTACTAAAAAAGTAAGAATTAAAGAATTACACGTATTCGAAGGAATGGGTAAAGTACAAGTAGAAAAAGTTCCTTGTGGAGACATTTGTGCTATAACTGGTTTAGAAGGATTTGAAATTGGTGATACTGTTGCAGATTTAGAAAACCCAGAAGCGTTACCTAGAACAGAAATAGATCAACCTACAATGAGTATGTTATTTACAATTAACAACTCTCCTTTCTTTGGTAAAGAAGGTAAATTTGTAACCTCTCGTCACTTAAGAGATCGTTTATTTAAAGAATTAGAAAAAAACTTGGCATTAAAAGTTGAAACTACTGATAGTGAAGATAAATTTAACGTTTTCGGACGTGGAGTTTTACACTTATCTGTTTTAATAGAAACAATGCGTAGAGAAGGATATGAATTACAAGTGGGAAGACCACAAGTAATTATTAAAGAAATTGATGGTAAGAAACATGAACCAATGGAAACATTGTCTATTGATGTACCAGAAGATATGGCTTCTAAAGCAATTAACTTAGTATCTCTTAGAAAAGGAGATATGTTAGTTATGGAACCAAAAGGAGATTTACAACACTTAGAATTTTCTATTCCTTCTAGAGGTTTAATTGGTTTAAGAAATAAGATTTTAACTGCAACTGGTGGTACAGCTATTATTAATCACCGTTTTTCTGAATATGGACCTTATAAAGGAGATTTTACTGAAGAGGTAAAAGGAGCTATTGTTTCTTCTGCTGCTGGTAAAGCAACTGCATATGCATTAAACCGTTTACAAGATAGAGGTGTTTTCTTTATCGATATTAATCAAGAGATTTATGTTGGTCAAGTAATTGGAGAAAACAGTAAATCTGATGATATGGCTGTAAACTTAATTAAAGGAAAGCAATTAACAAACATGCGTAAATCTGGTACAGATGATGCTATGAAAATTGCTCCAAAAGTAGATTTTTCTTTAGAGGAAAATATGGAATACATTAAAGCAGATGAGTATTTAGAGGTAACTCCAGAAAGCTTACGTATGCGTAAAATTGTTTTTAAAGGATAATTTAAAACACTGAACTTGTTTCAGTTTTTAATTAATATATTTTATAAAAGCTCAAGTTTTAAACTTGGGCTTTTTTACCTTTGTACTATGAGCGATTTTAAAGTTTTTTTTGATATATTACAAGAGAATTTACTAAATGATGAATTTGTAAAACTAACATTAAGCAAACCCATGAGAAAAAGTGAAGGTTTGTTAAATGTATATGTGCGTTTATTTAAAGTGGAAGGAAAAGAGGTTTTTGAATTAAAATATCGCCATTCTGAAGAGAATACATTTAAACAATTTTCTTTGGATGCTCTAACTGTTGAATTAGAAAAATTACTTCTAGAAACTTTTAGAACAGCTACTTTATTTACGTTAAGTCAAGATTTAATAGTGCTAGTTTCTAAAAAGAAATTGGTTTCTTACAGAGATAATGCCCCTAGTTTTAAAAATAAGCTTCCAGAAATTCCAATGCAATCATAATTTAAAAAAGATTTTTTGGCAGGTTTATAGATGAAAATGGTGTCTAGAATTCTAGATATGGTTAAATTATCTTAAAAATTAAAATTGTAATTTTTTTTCTCATCAAAAAAACAATATTTGTATAATTTATTTTGTGTGTTATTTTACCAATAAATAAGTAGAATACTCTTAAATTGTAATTTTATCAATACTTTTCGGTTCTTAAAATCATTTTAATTAAAAAAGTTAACGTGTTTATTATCATTTAAATAGTATTGATAATTTACAAAATCTTCAAGTTAAAAGGTCTTTATTAATACTTCTATAGTTTACCTTTGTATTAAAATTGTTAGATAACTATTTTTAATTTAATAAAGAAATACACCATATAAAATAATGAATGCAATATTTACAGATGCTAGTTTTCAAAATATAGTAAACGTAGCTAATAAATACGGAATTAGTACAAATGCTGTTACAGATTTAACGTATTGCCTTATGAATAGTAATGGTACTATGGCACAATTTAATATTCCGGAATTAGGTGGTGGCGGACAATGGATGCAAGGTGGTATGACCATGGTTGGAGATATGTTTAACAATAATCTTAAATATTTGGTAGACGGACTTTGTACAGATTTGTCTAATTTAATTCAGCAAGGAGCCATACAGTACAAACCTTTACCAAAAACGGCAAACGGGCAAGGCGGTTTTGCAGGTAATTGGTGGGGAAACTTAGGTTTTCCTAATTCTACCGGTAGCCAAAATGATACAAGTTATGCTATTTTTAATGGCATACATCGTTTGGCAATACAACAAAACGGAAAAGTAACTATTTTTGATACTTTAGATCATAACATTGGTGGAGTAGGACAACAACAAGGAGGCAATTACTCGGTTTCTTTTACTAGCCAATATGGTAATGTAGATTTAGGTTCTCTACCTATTGTTTCTGGAGGAAATGAGCCACAACAACCAGCTCCTGTTCAAAATAATGAAATACAAAATAACGTTGTAGAAACTCCTGTTGCACCAATTGCTCAAGATCCAATACAACCAGCAGAAAGTAATAACAACGTTAATAATTCTGCTTTTGAAGAGGATATTTTTGGTAAAATTGAAAAATTAGCAGGTTTAAAAGACAAAGGAATTCTTTCTACAGAAGAATTTGAAAATAAAAAAATAGACTTGTTAAATAGATTGTAAAATATATTTACGCACAAAGAAAGAAGAAGTATTCTTATATTCTAAAAAGCTCAAAATATTTAATTTGAGCTTTTTTTTAGAGAAATTGGTATTTCTTATTTTTTAATAGGAATACTTTCATAATTTATATTCAGAGAATTTTTAAACAAACGAAATAATTAAGGTATAAAATATTTATAATTTTTTCGAAATTATTGTTGTATGCTTTTTTCTAATTTTTATCAAAATTATAATAAAAATAATTAAAACGGTAGTTAAAATGATTGTAGTAAAAATAGGAAATGAGCTTATAATTGCATTGTCATTGCCATAAACTACAAAACCAGCCCAAAAATAAGGAGCTGATAATTTATTAGAAGCGTTCTTGGTTCTAAAACTTAATTTTGCATTTTTTAAAGCTTCAGATTTTGTTTGACCCTTTTTAAGGTTTTTATAAAAGAGTACCATAATTTTTTCGGTCGAAGAATCTGGTACTTCCCACAAACTAACAACTGTTGCAGGGACACCTGCAAAAGTAAATGCTCTTTGAAAAGATTCTAAATTTCCATTTTTTATTTTACCATTACCCGTGTTACAAGCACTTAAAATAGCTAATTCAGCGTTTAAACTTAAGCCATATAATTCTTCTAAATATAAATGATCTTCTTCATTGTCTAAATTATTACTAAACAACAAACGACTAAGTTCTGGGTAAGTTTTATTAATATCTGCATGCATAGCCAAATGTAAAATTTTAGCACTACTGGCCGTTTTTATAAATTCTACTTTTGTTAAATCATCATCATTAAAGAGTTTAGAAGGAAATAATTTGCTAATATTTTTAGCTTCAATACTTGCTCCTTTTAAGATGTTTGGTTTGTTTCTAACTTTAGATTTTGTTTTAGAATTAGAATAATTAGGTACATAAATATGTATGTTTTCTGAAGCAGATTTATTTTCTAATTTATAGTTGATCAATCCTAAATTAGAAGTATAATATGTACTATATAATTCGGTTATAAATTTATCATTTACCTTTAAAATTTCGAAAGGCAAATTAAATAAAACTCCATCTGGGTTTATAATTAAACGTGTAATGTTAGCATTTATATTGGGAATTAAAATAGCAGATAATTCATTACCTAGTTTATCTTTTAATTTTTTTTTTTTAATTTTACTTATGAAAGAAACCAAAATATTTTCCTCAGTATCTGTCCATGGTACTAAATTAACTTTAAAATTAGATTTTGAAATTTGATAAATAGCCATTTCATTTTCTAGATAAATATATTTTAAAATTAAATCATTTTTAGTAAGTTTTTTTTGAAGTTCTTTAACTGAAAAATTAAAATCACTTAGTAATTCTAATTGAGGAAATTGTTTTTTCTTATAAGATTCATGTTTAGCAATTAGTAGTTGAATAGAATCTCTTTTAAAAAGATTATTAGAAGTTTTTGCCTTGTTATACAAAGATGCCAATTGTATATTTCTTTGTTTTAAAGAATCTAATTTTGGCAATGTATTTGTGTAACGATTTTGGTAAAACTTTTTCCATTCTAGCTTATTTCTAAAAATTTCAAATTTGTTTAAAATTAATTTTTGGTTTAAATTAGTATTAAAATAACCAGTTTTTTTGTTTTTTAAAACACCATAAATAATTTTACGAAGCTGTTTGTTTTGTTGCTCATTAAAATGAATATCTAAATAGCTATTTTCAAATTGTTTCAGGGCTAAATAATAAATTATTACATTTTTTTTCTGAACAACGGTGTCTTTAGGGTAATAATTAGTGAGTTCTTCATTAATTCTAAGAAGTAAGCGGGTATGATTATAGCTTTTGCTAGGTATAAAATTTTTGTAATTATTGGCAAGACTATTTTTTCCGCTATGAATGTTTTGTATCGATTTATCAAAATAAAATAAAGCACTATCTTTTTGTTTTTTCTTTGCTTTTATCAGTGCTTTTTGAGCAAGAAAAAAAGGAATCCTGTCATCATTTTTTGTAATTCCTCTAAATAAAACAGACATAGTGCTATCTGCTTTATTTAATTGATTTCCTTTAGTAAATCCTTTAGCAATATTATATTTTATAGCCCATGGTAATCCTGGGTAGTTTTTTTCTTCTGTTAAGTAAAGTGCTTTAAAAAGGTAGTTTAAACCTGTTGATATATTTTTAGAACTAACTAAAGAGTCTGGGGTATGGGATATAAACCAATCTCCAATATGATTTAATGCTGTACTATAATAAATTCTCTCTTCTTTATGAAAGTCAGGTTGTTTATGCATAGATTCAAGAGACTCCATAGCCTTAATAATAGATATACTGTCTTTAGAATTTTCAGACAATTTCCAGAGCATATATATTTTTCGATATTTTGCAATAACTTTAAGCCGGTGATAATTATTATTTAGTAGAAAAGTATTGCTATCTATGTAGTTTTTATTTTTATTATAAATATTTTCGGCCAAACGCATATATTGTTTTGCTTTTTCAAAATTACCGAAGTATGCATTTTGGTTAGATAATAAAAGGTAAGCTCCCATTATAGAACCAGCATTAGGATTGTCTATATTTTCTAATAAGTTAAGAGAATTTAAGATACTTTTATAGCTTTTCATAGCATATCCTAATTCATTTTTTAAATACGCTTTTTTATTATAAAAAACGGCTTTAAGACTGTCTCCTTGTTGAGATTTTGGACAGAAGGAAATTCCTTTATCTAAAGAAGAAATATTTTGATGGCTTATTTTCTTTTTATGTAAGTCAATAAATTGATAGAGGTAAAAATGGGCATATTTAAGACTATCTTTTGCGTTAAGTGTTTTTTTACTTTGTAACTCTTTTAATTGAACATTAATGTCTTTAACTTTTCTTTTTTGGGCAGATATAACTTTAAAATAAGAGAGAAAACAAACTAAAAAAAAGTAAGAAAGTATTTTAGTTTTGTAGTTCATTATTTAATATTTATATAAAATAACTATTTAATATTATTTAATATTATTTTGATTTCTTCGGTCTTAAAGTTTAATTTTTGTTGCCTTTGTAATTTGTCTAAAAAAGTTATAGCAGCATCTTTTTTGTCTTGTTTTAATGAGATTAAAGCTAAGTACCAAAGACTTTCATTTTTCCATTCTTTATTGTCGTTAATTAAAATTTTATGAAAAAGAATTTCTGATTTTTTAAACTCTTCTAATTGTAAATATGCATTTGCTTTAAAAAAAAGTAGGGTATTGGCTTCTATAGAATCTTTTTCTGTTAATTTATTAAAACTTTCTATAGCTTTTAGATATTTCCCTTGTTCATACAAACTAAAAGCAAATGCCTTTTTAGATTTATTTACTTTATCTCTTACAATGGGTTCAATTACATTTTCATAAGGGGTAAAATGTAAATTATATAATTCATTATTAGAAAGAGATTTAGAGTTAAAAAGATAAAAACTAGACAAACCAATTAATAGAGCTATAGAAGCTACTAGTAACCAATTGTACTTTTTAGGTTTTGCAATTGAATTTTCAACCGATTGTATATAACTTTTAAGTTCTTTTCGTTTTTGTAAAGTAATTGCTTTTTTTAGATTTTTATCAAACTCTTTATTTTCCATGAGTTTCTGTTTTAATCTTTTCTTTTAGTTGTTTTAAACACCTTGACTTCTGACTTTTTACAACATTTTTATTATCATAATTTAAGGCATCAGTAATTTCGTCAATAGTATATCCTCTATAATAAAATAGTGTTAATACTTCTTTGCATTTTTTACCTAGTGTTGTAAATGCTTTTTGTAATAATAATTGAAATTGATTAGGTTCATCATCTAAAAATTTATTACTAATTTCTTTATAATTATAATCTTCTTTCTCTAAAGAAAAATCTTTAATTTTCTTATTGTTTTTCCTAGTTTTTTCATACAACATGTACTTGCCAATTCCAAATAAATATGTTTTTATAGTACATTTTAAATGGTCTATTTCTCCTTTTAAAGCTTTTTCTTGTAGAACTATAATTGCATCTTGATAGACATCAAGAATATCATCATCAGAAATACCTAAAGTTCTAGCAAAATTTATAAATGGAGTTCTGTTCTCTGTATATACCATTTTTAAAGCATTTTTATCAGCTTGTTTTAAAAGTAGAAGTGTCTGTTGTTCTCTCATTAATGATTTAAAAATAGAAAAGTAAACAAAAAATTAAAAATAAATAAAAATATGTTAACCTTTTGGCTTTAGAATCATTAAAGTAAAAAAATACTATAAAATGATTTTAAAAACCAACCTCAAAATTCTAATTACTTTTTTTGTTTTATCCGCAGGATTTACTACTCCGGTTAATGGACAACTTTGGAAAAAACTTAAAAAGAAAGTGCAAACAAAAATTGAACAAAACATCGAAAAAAAAGTAGATAAGGAAACCGATAAAGTGATTGATAAAACTTTAGAAGGAAAGAAAGAAAAAGAAGACATTACGCAAACTAGTAATATTGATAATTCTATTAAATCGTATGGAACAGCTTCTATAAATCATTCTACATTATATGGTACTTTTAGAGTAGATGATGTTACAAAAACAAAGGTAAATAAAGAAGGAGAAAAGGTAAGTATTATTGGGTATTGGAGAACTTCTGATGTCGATGTTTTTGATGGCTATAAATTAATCATAAATAAAGTAGAAAATATAGATAACCTTAAGAATAAGACCTTTAAAATTCCAGAAGAAGCTACTTTAAAATTGGCATATAACGCTTTGTTACAAGGTACATATAGTTATGAAAGAGATGAAGTTAGAGCGCATCAAAATATGAATGTAATTAATGGTACGGTTTCAGTTACTTTTAATAAAGATAAAAATTTTGCTATCAATTTTTCAGGAAATGTAAAACTGCATGATTATAAGAATACAAACTCTTTAGAACAAAATATACCTTCAATATTAAAAGGAACGGTAACTACAACATCTCCAGAATATACAATTACAAAACCAACGAAGGTAAAAAAATCAAATACTAATGATTTTTCTGATGAAGAAAAAACACAGCGCTTTAAAGAAGCATTGCCAACAGTAGATATTCCATCAACATTTAATTTTAATAAACGTATAGAAGTTAAAATGACAGATGAAAGGGGAGAAACACAAAATTTAAGCTTTTTAATTGGAAGTTATCCGGATATATACGGAATATCTGTAAAGACTAAAGAAATGCAAGGTCAGGAAATGTTAGTTGTAAATACACCTAAATCATCTACAATTTTTATGAGTATGGCTGGCATGAAAATAAAGAAAACTACTTCTTTAGAGCAAATAGGCAGTCAAATAGGAGTAGAAGATAAGTTACCAGAGGATGGAGATTTTGATTATAGAAAAACAGGAGAAACAAAAATGATTATTGGTTATTTATGCGAAGAATTTAAGGTAGATTATGAGTATACAAATCAAATAGGAAGCACTTCTTTTTGGGTTTCTAAAGATTTTCCTATTCAGAATAAATCCTTGCCTATGTTGGGCATGAAAATGAATAACCCAAATTTATCTGGTTTTGTTTTAGAAATAAATACCACAAATAAAGATGAAAATTTTAAAATGGAAATTGTAAATATTTCTGATAAATCTGTGAAAATTAATACTAACGAGTACAAAAAAATGGGATTTTAAAATAAAATTGTTATGAGAAAAATACTAATATTTACGTTAATAATAAGCTTGTTTACCAGTTGTTTAGGTGATAAAAAAAGTGCTGTTGGTACCAATTTTAATGATACTTCTTTTGAAAATAAAAAATTTAAAACAAAAGTGGTTTATGCAGACTTAGCCCAACCTTGTAGTTATGTAGTAAAAAAAGATTTAGCCCAACAATACAATGTTTCTGTAGAAGAGGTTTTAATGATGGAAGGCAATTCGCAAAACAAAATTTGTACAATAAGAGTAAAATTGTCGGATGATGAATATAACTATTTAGTAGGGAGTATTCGTTTTTACGAAGAGAAAGATAATTTAGAAGATGGATCTTCTTGGGTAGAAAGTTGGCAATTACAAAAAGGAATTTCTAAAAGTGGCGAATGGATACCAAATCTTGGTAAAGCAGCGCTTTGGATTGCCAAAAAGAGAGAATTAAGAATAAAGTTTAAAGACTATACAATGGCTTTAAATGTACCTGGTGCCGCTTTTAATAAACAAGAGAAAGCACTTAATAGAGATTATAAAAAAATAGCATTAACAATAGTTAAAGACATAGAAATCTTAAATTAAATTATTATGAAAATTAAATTATTATATACACTCTTTTTAATTACAAGTTTTACCTATTCTCAGAGAACTTATATGCCTGATGATGTTTTTGAAGCACACATGATTCGTTTAGGGTATGATAATGTTTTAGACGATTATGTATCAACGAACGCAATTAATCAAATAAAAACATTAAACCTTGGAGGAGACATTGTAGATCCAACAGGAATTGAAGATTTTATTGCTTTAGAAAAATTAGTTTTAGATCATAATAAAATTAAAACTATTGATGTTTCTAAAAACACAAAATTAGAATACTTAGACTTAGGATCTAATGAGTTAACAAGTATAAATGTAAGTACATTAATTAATTTAGAAACACTTTATTTAGGAGGTAATATGTTGACTTCTATTAATATCTCTCAAAATAATGAATTAATAAAATTAGGACTAAGTGCAAATAAATTAAAATCAATTAATTTAGAATATAATAAAAAATTAGAAAGACTAGCCTTAAGTGAAAATTTATTTACTAGCATAGATGTTTCATCAAATACAAAACTTACATATTTATATGCTAATGATAATAAAGATTTGTATTCTCTTAATATGTCTAACTTAAAATACAATGAAATATCTTCTTTGTCAAATATTAGAAATTGTCCTAATTTGTATTGTGTAACAGTTACTGATGTTGCAGCCGCTTTTGATAAGTTTAAAGTAGAACAACAAAGAGATTCTCATACAGGTTTTAGTTTAAATTGTACAGAAACAACTAGTATACCCGATGCAAATTTCGAACAATATTTAATAAATTTAGGGTATGATTCTGGTGAAATTGATGGTAAAGTTATTACAGGAAATTTATCTGCTATTAATAGTTTAAATATAAAATCTAAAGGAATTTCAAATTTATCAGGAATAGAAGATTTTATAAATTTGGTTGAATTAAATGCTGCGAATAACCAAATTAGCACAATTGATTTAAGTAAGAATCTACTTTTAGAAAATTTATTTATAGCTAACAATCAACTACAAACAATAGATCTATCAAATAATTTACAACTCAAAAATATAGATGTTGGTGAAAATGATTTATCAAACTTAGATGTTCATTTATTAGTAGATTTAGTAACACTTTATTGTGATCAAAATCAATTAACAGTTATAAATTTATTTTCAAACAAAGAACTATTAGTACTTATTGCTAATGAAAATCAATTAAAAACTGTAGATATTAGAGAAAATGATAATTTATTTTTGATTGATGTTGAGAATAATTTATTAGAAAGTTTAACGATAAAAAATGGAAGTAATACAAAAATTACAACCTTTAAAGCTAAAGGAAATTTAAATTTAACCTGTATAGAAGTAGATGATATTAGTTTTAGTAATACAAATTGGACAGACAAAGATACCGTAGCAAATTATTCTACAAATTGTGCACCTGCAAATAACGATTGTGTAAATGCAATCCCTTTAATATTTGGGCAACAAACTTATGGAGATGTTATTAACGGAAATACAAATAATGATGCCATATGTGCAGAAGGAACCGTTTTAGCAGATGTTTGGTACTCTATTATTGTTAATGATAGTGGTAAACTTAGTTTTCAAGGAACTGGTTTTGGTGGTCTGCTTAAATTTGCAGTTTACAATAGTTGTACTAGCACTCAACCTGTTGCTTGCGGAGAAACTATATCATTATCAAATTTAATTGTTGGTACAAAACTTTATGTAAAAGTATGGTTAGAAACTAATTCTCCTAAAAATGTAAAAAACCTGTCAGAATCAGGAACATTTATTTTTACAGCAGAAGATACCAGTGTTTTATCTGCAAAAGATTATTTAATAGATAAAGATGGCTTAAATGTATTCCCAAATCCCTCGTTATCATCAAATTTTATTTCTATAGAAAGTAATAATTCTATGTCTAATATAGAATTATACAGTACAAATGGTCAGAAAATAATTTCTAAAAGAATAAAGAATCTTTCAAATATAGATTTAGATATTTCTAAAGTATCAACAGGGGTTTATATCTTAAAAGTAAAGGCAGACAATCAAATTATATCAAAAAAAATAGTTATTAAATAAATAGTTATTCATAAAAATCCATCAAATTTTTTTAAATAGAAGTTTTGATGGATTTTTTATGCATTGGTACTATTTTTATTCATTTAATTACGCAAAAAAAATTAAAATATTCTAATTTTATAAGCCCTGTTATTAATAGTAAATAAAAGGCCTTAAATAATAGCAACACTACTTATTCCGTTGCTTTTCTTTGTTATTTGAATTTGAGTAGGAATACGTTCTTTTAAGTTTTCTACGTGAGAGATAATTCCGATTATTTTTCCTTGAGATTGCAAGGTTTCTAAGGTAGAAATTACAGTTTCTAAGGTGTTGCCGTCTAACGTACCAAAACCTTCATCTATAAATAGCGATTCTATTTTTACGTTTTTACTTGCCAAATCAGATAAACCTAAAGCCAAAGCCAAACTGATTATAAATTTTTCTCCACCACTAGAAGTATCTACCAAACGTGCTTGATCTGTTTGATAATGATCTATTAAATTAAAATTAAGTTCTTCTTTAGGTTTGTAGTTATCTTCCATTTTTAAAGAATAACGTTTGTTTAATTGATACAAATGCACATTTGCCAGATCTAATAAATGTTTTAAAGTTAAACGCTGTACATATACGTTAAAGGCGTCTTTAGAATTACCGATAATTTTAAAGAGTTCTTTCCAAACAGTGCAAATTTCTGTTTGTACTTCTATTTTTTTATATACTACCAGATTACGATCTTGAATTTCTTTATCTTTTCTAAAAGCTTCTACAATCTTACCTTTAGCAGTTAGTAGCGCATCTTTTTTCGTTTTTAAATCGATTAAAATTTGTTTGCTTTCAGATTCTGAAGTTTCAAAATTTTTAGATTTTTTTAAATTTTCGATTGCTTTTAAATTTTCTTCTTTAAGCGTTTTTATTTTAAGTTGATTTTCATTTATTCGTTTTTTATTATTCGTAAATTTAAGTTTGTCTTCTACAGATAGTAATGCACTTTCAACAGCTTCTTTAGATGCAAAACCACTATCAATCAATTGTAAATTAAGAGTAGATGTAAAGGTGTTTAATTTGTCTTTTAACTCTTTTTGAGTAGCAATATTGTCTACCTTTAAAGTCTCTTGTTGGTTTTTTTTATCTAGTAATTTTTGCAAATTAATTTTGGTTAAATTTGCTTTTTCTACTATTTTATTTTTTAAATTTTGTAAACTATTTCTTTTACTTTCTACACTAATTTCTATAGGTAAAATAGCTGTTCGTTGGGTTGTTAATTCTAGATACTTTGTACGAGAGGTTGTTAGGTTTTTTAAAACATCAGACTCTGTTTTAGAAAGTGTTTCTAATTGCTTTTTATGATTTTCTAGCTTGGTTTCAATTACTTTTATTTCTGCTTTTAAAGTGTCTAGATTTTTTTGTGTTTTATTAAAAATGGATATGTGTTCTTCTATTTCTCTAATAAAAATTTGGGTATTTTCTGTTGAGGGTAATTTGTAGTTATGTTTAGATAATTTGGTTTTAAAATCTGTTTCTAAATCTGCACAAACTTTAGACAAATTTTCTATTGTTTTTTGATGCTTCTCAATTTCAGTTTTGGCATTTTTATTTTTTTCATTTAAAGTTGCAACAGTGGTTTGCAAACTTTGTACCTCTTTCTTTTGTACTTCTATATCTTTAGATAAATTGTTCTTGTCTACTTGTAATTTTTGTGCAGAAGCTACATTTTTATTTAATTCTTGTAGTTGTTTGCTTAGTAAATTTAGTTCAACTTCAATTTTAGAAATAGTACTTAATTCACAAGAAATATTTAATTGTTTGGCATTCGTTTCAATAGAGTTTATCTCAGAAGTAAGCGTATTAATTTGCTTTGTTAGACTATCAATATTTGTGTTTAGTTGAACTTCATTTTTATCTAAAGTTGTTTTAGAATGGATTAAAGTAAGCAGTTTTTCTCGTCTATTATTTAGTTCTAATTCAGATTTAGAAATGTTAATTTCCTTTACATGTTCCGTAAACGGATGCACTTTAGAGCCACATAAACCACAAGGTTTTCCTTTTACTAAATACTTACGATCGGTTTCGTATTTTGCAACACTTTTTTCTAAATCTAAAATTTTATTTGCATCAGAAACGGCCTTTTCTTGCGCTTCAATATCCTTTTTTAAGGTGGCTAATTGTTTGTTAATTACTTCTAAATCTAATGTGTGAGACTTTTTGTTTTCTATTAGATTTGTTCTAATTTCTGTAGTTTTTTTATATTGTTCTGCTAGTGTTTTATATTGCTTCCAATTAGTTTCTAAAACAAGAAGCCTGTCTTTTTTAATTAATAAATCAGCTAAATTATTTTTTTCGATTGCACTATTAATCTTTGAAATTTCTTTTTCAATTTTAGTGACATCTGTTGTTTTTTTGAGTAGTAAATCGGTATTTGTTTTTAAACTTTCTGCAGTTTGGTTAAGAATTGATTTTTTTTCAACGAAAGAGGAAGTAGTAGTATTTAAAGCTTCTTTATGTCCTTTTAATGTGGTTAATCCGGTGGTCCAATCAGAAATTTCTAAAGCTACATCATTTAAAAATTTATTTTCAGAAACATAAGTGTTATCAATTTTAATTTTAGTTTCTGTAGCGCTTAATGCTTTAAGTAATTTTTGTTTTTCAACTTTTAAAGCATCTAATTGTTGTTTTAATTCGGCTACTTTTTCTTTTGATTTTTGCTGGCTAGAAACTTCACTTTTTAACTCACTATCTAATTTTGTAACGGCATCAAATTTGGGTAACCAAGAAGAAAATTCTTTTTCAGAATTCGCAATTTCATTCGTTTCTTTTTTATTGATTTCTTCTAGGTTTTCAATCTGTGGTTTTAGGATATTTAGTTCCTTTTCAATTTCTATTAATTGCTTTTTTTTAACAAAAGTTTCTTTTTCGGTTCTATTAAAATTCTGAATTAACTCTTTAAAAGGTTCTGCTTTTTCGTTTAAGATTAATAAATCTAATTCTGGTTTATGTTTCTCTATAAAAGCATCTAACTTTTTTGTGTTTTCATTTAACGTTTCAGAAGCGGTTGCTAAATCTTTATATTGTACATACCAATCTGTAATAAGTTGTGTTCTTTTTATTTCTTTTTCCGTTTTAAGAATGTCTGTATCTAATGTTAAATCTTGTTTTTTTAAATCTGTTTTAGCGTCTTCAGTTAAAATATCATCGGCATTAATTTTAGCTTCAATTTCCCTAAGTTTTTTTTCTTCTTCAGATTTTCGATCTAAAATTCCTTGACCAATTTTTTTATAAATCTGTTCGCCTGTAATTTGCTCTAGTAATTTTCCTTTTTCAGGACCTTTAGCTGTTAAAAAAGAAGCAAATTCTCCTTGTGCCAATAGTACAGATCTTAAAAATTGATTGTAGTCTAATTGAGTAACGCTAATTATTTCGTTAATCAAATTCCGTTTTTGAGCTGCTAAAATAGTATCTGTAGTTAAATTTTTTAAACTGACTTCTTCTTTCGGGTTTTTATATGTTTTTCCTTTTTTATCTGCAATTCTAATTCCCCAAAAAGCCTCGTAAACAGTGGTGTTGTTTTTAAAAGTTATTCTACTAAAAGCCTCATGTGCTCCATGACTTATAACGTCTAACAAAGTTCCCTTTGTACCATTAAACCTCGGAACGTTATGATATAGCGCAATGGTTATGGCGTCTAAAATTGTTGTTTTTCCTGCGCCTGTAGATCCAGTAATTGCATACAAACCAACATCTCTAAATTGTTCGTTTTCAAAATTAATAACAACAGGAGTGTCTGATTTTAAGGAATTTATATTTTGTAATTCTATCTTTAAAATTTTCATAGAAAAGCAGCTTTATTGGTTTTTAACGGATTGTAATATTTCATTAAAAGCATCCCAAACTTCGGGTCTTTTTTCTAAATCATAATCCATTTCTTCACATTTCAGTTTAAAAACTTCTGTAGGCAATAATTCTTTTATTGATTTTGTATTTTCTAATAACTCTTCAATTCCTTTTATTTTACGCTGATTTTTCAATCCTATTTTTAAGATTTCAAAAGGATATTTTGCTGCTTCAGACTTTAAATTGTCTGTATTTACTGTATGATCTTCTTTTAAAGCAATTTCTACCCAAGGTTTTAGATTATAAGCATTAGAAGTAATGTTAGGAAAAGCATTTATACATTCTTGTAAATTTCCTGTTAGTTTGTAAAATTCTCTAAACTTCGGAATTATAGCATCATTTATAGCTGTAATTTTATTGTTTTCTACGGATAAAACAATCACTTTTTTATCGTAGTTAATTTCACTAAAACTTAAAATATTAGGCGAACCAGAATAACGTACTTTGTTGTTTTCGCCAATTATTTGTGGTCTATGTAAATGTCCTAAAGCAATATAATCGAAATACGAAGGAAAATCTTCTGCGCCAATATGTCCTAAAGTTCCCACATAAATATTTTGCTCACTGTCAGAAATGGTTCCGCCAGTAGCAAATAAATGTCCCATAGCAACTACAGGTGCATTACTTGTGTTTTTTAATTTACAATGTTCAGCAGCAGATACATAATGGTTTATTAAGGCAGTTTTGTATTTATCGGTTAGCTCATCAAAAGTTTCCCCTGCAACGGCACGTCTAATATCTCCATCACGTAAATAAGGAACCGCAGCAATAATTATTTTTTCGTTGTTTATTTCAATTTCAAAAACTTCATCTTTAATATCTTCTGTTGCTTTACCAACTACTTTTATATTCAAAGCACCTAAAATGTGTTTTGGAGCATTTAAAGTTCCTGGAGAATCATGATTTCCACCAGTAATAATAATCGATTTACAAGTGGTTCCGATTAGTTTTACTAAAAAACTGTAATACATTTCTAAACTTTGGTTAGACGGAGAACCAGTGTCAAAAACATCACCAGAAATTAAAAGTACATCAATTTTTTGGTCTACAATATAGGTTTCAGTCCAAGATAAAAATAAAGATTGTTCTTCAAATTGAGATTGTTCATGCAATCGATGCCCCAAATGCCAATCGGCAGTATGTAGTACTTTCATGTTCTTTTCCTTTTTTTATGTCGATAATATAAGTATAAAATCCGATTTTTAAGAGGAAATTAACCGTTGATATCATCTACGAAATTAAAGAGCTAAAGTACTTTTTTTTGACTAAAAGAATTGGTAATTGCAAACACCTTTTTGTAATTATCAGGAAGAAGAATTTATAAAATAGGAGAGGGGTTTCTATAAAATAATAAAGCTCAAGTTATTAACTTGAGCTTTGTGTTATAAGATTTGATTATTTTTTATTGAGCATATTCTCCACGTAAACCGTTGATGAAATTATTGTTTCCTGCTTTATCTACATGATAATGATAACCTCTAATGTCATCATAATGACCTCTAGAAGTATCTAAATCTGTATACTCATTTCCGTTGGCATCGGCATTTTCAAAGATTCCGTATCCGTCAAAAGCATAACCAATCATAGCTGCATGATTATCTGTTTGAGTAATTTTTTTTGAAACACCTGTTGCTGCATGATAATGATATCCGGCAGCTAAATTAATATGTCCGCCAGCATCATCAAAAGGAGCTAAGGTATATGCACTTAAAATATTATCTGTTGGAGCAGGAGCGTCAAAAACAACACCGTTAAAAGCCAATCCTCTGCTAGATGGCATTGCAGAACTGTTTTCTGGTCGTCCTCCTCCTTCTGGTCTTGGAGGTCTTTCTCCACCTTCTGGTCTTTCGTGTCCTGTTGGTGGCGGTCCACCAGGTCTGCCTCCTCTACCACCTCTTGAAAATGAATACGGAGTTGCGGCTTTTTTTGGAGTAACAGGAATGTAGTATGTATGTGTAACATCTGCAACATAAGAAGGCAAACATTCTACACAGTAGTTTTTATATTCTTCGCCAACATTTGGATTTGCAGCTTCTTCACATTCTTGTTTAGTGGTAGTTTTTGTAATTTCTCCTGTTTCGCTATCGTAAAGCATCCAACTTTCATCTTTATAAAAAGTGGATAAGTTTTTTACAAATTCTCCATCAACATCATAAACTTTTCCGTCTTCTAACCAAATACCTCCTGCAGAAGCATCATCTGCAATATTTGTAGGACACCAAGGTCCCATATTATGATCTGTAGGTGTGCTTGTTGCAACTATTTTATAGCAATCTGCGGTAGAACCATCAGACAAAGTTCTGCTTACAATTGTAATGGGTTCTGCTAAACCTCCTGTTAAGAAATTATCACTGTTAACCGCAATTGTTACTTTATCTTGAACAATGTTTTTTTTAGAAGTAGTATTACTTTTACAGGCCGAAAATCCGACAAGAAATAAGCTTATTGTTAAGATTTTTAATGAATGTTTTTTCATAATATTTTATGTGTCAATATTAATAACATGTTGTTATATAACCGTAATAATTATATGTTTAATTTAGTTTATTTTTTTTTCTAAATACAAAAAACATTGCTAAAAGTACTAATAAAGAAGCAAAGTATCCAGCATATTTTAAATAAGAACTTGTTTTTTTTGCTATTACCTTTTCCCAATTGCCATCTTTTAGAGATAAATTTATTTGATATTTATTATCAACATTTAAAGAGTATTTGCTTGTTGGAAATTGTGATAATAAAAAGATAACCATAGATTGACTTAGGTAAATGTCTTTAAATATAGTATTTTTTATTTGAATGTTTTTTATAGCTTCTGGAAGTCCTATAATTTCTGCAACCAATTTTGTTTCATGCCCTAAAAATACTTTCGGATTTTTAAATTTTATGGTGTCGTTCTTATTAATAATCAAAGAAAAACGGTTTTTAAAATGTTTTATTACTAGATTTCTAAATTCTTCTGGAGTTTTATAATAACCTTCTCCGTTTATAAAATTAACCTCTTGCTGAAAAGCTGTTAAAGAGCTGGTTATTTGTAAAATAACTTGTCCGTTATCTGTTTTAGAAATTATGATATTAGATGCATCTGGTTGATGTGCAAATAACGTATTGCTCATCAATAGAAATATAAAATAAAAATTGTTATACTTTTTTTTATGAAACATATGTGCTTTTAAAGTATTGATCCTTTTTTTAAAATTAAAATGATTAGCTATTTAGATGTTTTTTATTCAAAAAACTTGTGTAGCTTTTACTGTTTTTTTGCTGATACTTTTTAATTACGTCGTACAAACTTCTGCAGTTAATAACGTAAAATCTATTTTAGCAGTTTAATAGTGTTCTAAATAACAATAGTAAATTTAATAATCGCTACTAAAAAAATGTGTTAAAATAAAGTTTTTATTTGCTAATAGCTAATGTGGTATTTTAAATTACCCAAAAAAGCTACCATGTTTATCATTTTTTATAGCTTCTATAATTTTACTTAAATGTGTAGATTCTGAGAAGGGTTTGTATAGAATCCATTTTCCGTTGGCTTGCATCCAATAAAGTTTCCATATTTTTTTAGTTTTAAAATGTTTAATTCTTGCAAACTCTATTTTTTCTATTTTCTTTGAATCTTGCCAATTGGGTCTTATTTCATATAAACTTACAACATTTGCTCTATAAGCATACCCAATATCTACTTGTTTTCTAATTTCTAAATCTTCTGGACGTAATTTTTCTACATAATTTTTTATAGTAGCTTCGTTAATGTCTATAATTTTTGTTGGCATTTTTTGTGTGGTTTTTGATTTTTTAATTTGTTTAGTATATGGTTTGTTAAGTGAATAAGAGATTAAGTTAGCTATTAAAAACAGAATCAAGAAAGTTCGTTTGGAATTTTGTAAATTGGCTAAAACGAGCAATTAATTAAACAGGGTGTTACCTCTAGTACTTATTTCCGAGATTACAATTTTAAATAAAATATCTATAGTCATATTCTATTTTCTCTTTATTATCAATTAGTTTTCCGGTTCTATCGATTTTCTGTCTTCTAAATCTAAAACAGTTGTAAGATAATTCCATTGACTACCAACTTTTATATATGTAATATCAGATACCCTTTTTTCACCTAATTGCTTACTTGTAAAGTTTCTATTTAGCATATTATCAACCAATGCAAAAGTATGATTTGAATCTGTTTTACAAACTCTAAACTTTGATTTTAATAGAGATATAGTGTAAAATTCTTTATTCTATCTATGAATGAAAGCTTGACTAACTACAAACTCTTATGTGAGATCTTTTACAGATTTACCCGAATTTAATAATTCTATTAAGGTCTTTTTAAAACTTTGATGATAAACTATTTTACCAATATTGCTAAGTTAATTTATTCACTTCAAATCTTACCAACAAAATAGGTATTTCAATTTAAAAGGCTAAGTTTTTACAGATTTTATTTTTTATGAGTAGTTTATTAATATCTCTGCTACTCTTAGTAAATCAGTTTCGTTTATTTCGGTTTTTGGAGCCAACGGAAAAGTTTGTTGTTTGGTTCTACTAACAAAAGCAGCTCGCCAACCAGCCCAAAGTGCGCCAGCAACATCCCAACCATGCGCAGCAATTAACATACAATCTTCTGGTTTTACGTTCATTCTATTTGCAGCCCAATTATAAACATCGGTAAAAGGTTTAAACTTGCCAACAGATTCAATACTTAGTAAATCATCAAAATAATTGGTTAAACCAACGTTTTTAAATTTGTTTTTTAAACTTTCTTTGTTAGAATTTGTTAAAGCTACTAAAATATAACCTTTCTTTTTTAATAAAGTTAAAGCGTCTTTAACCTCTGGATGCGGTGGTAAATTTTGCATTGATTTTACAACAATATTTCTGGCTTCTTCATCAGAAATTACAATATCATTATTTGCAGCAATCATTTGTAAAGAAGCAGCACCAATATCTCCAAAGGGTTTGTATTGTCCGCTTGCAGAAACCACTAAAGAGTATTGCAGCATGGTTGTAAACCATAAAGACAATAGATCTTCTTTACCACCTAAAGCATCGCCAATCTGTTTTTTCATTAAGGTTAAATCTAAGAGTGTTTCGTTTACATCAAAAAATAATACTTTGGGCCTTGTTAAGTTGCTTTTTTTCATAATTTATGAATTTGATTTTTGCTATATAAAACTAATACAATATAAGAAATTGGCATTACAGTTGGCTTAAATTGCATAGAAAGAATCTCTGCAGGAACATTAGGATGCAAAATGCGTATAAACCGCAATAACTATCATTATAAAAATAGATAAATTATCTAAATATTATATTTTTATCTTTAAATGCCAATAAAACAACGCTAAATAAACACCTATTTTGTTGAGTTTTTACAACAGTTTGTATGTTAGTTGTTTACGAAAAAATAATACCTGTTCTATGTTTGCAAATACATGTTTTAAAAGATTTATAAACTTTTCTAAATTAGAAACAAGTATAATAAAGCAGAAGATTTCTGTTAATATTTTTAGGTTCTTTTATTTAAAAGATGTTATTTTAATTGTTGTAAAGCAGATATAATTTCTAAAGGTTCTGCACGCTGTGTATAATCTGCGTCTAAAAAAGCATAGGTAATTATTCCGTTTTTGTCTATAATATACGTTGCAGCTAAAGGTAATTCATTACTAGCATCTCCATTAACTTTGTTGAGCCCAAAACCAGCATTGTAAATAGAAGCAACATCATCTGTTAAAGAATAAACGACACCATATTCTTTACCAATATTGTTTCCTAAATCGCTTAAAACAGTAAATTCTAAATTGTTTTTTTCTGATGTATTTAAGGAGTTATCTGGCAATTCTGGAGTTAATGCTAAGAGTGTAGCACCTTCTTGTTTAAATTCTTGTAATTTTTCTTGTAAGGCATGTAAAGTGATGTTACAATAAGGACACCAACCACCTCTGTACCATGTTAAAACTACAGGGCCGTTTTTTAATTCATTGTATAAAGTAACCGACTCGTTTAATGCATTTTTTAAAGTAAAATTCTTTGCTTTGTCACCAACTTTTAAAGCCGAATCTAAGACTCCAGAATTTGCAACACTTGTAATTCCGTCTGCATATATTTGCTTCTTTTCGTCTGTAAATTTTGCAGCTCCTGATTTCCTAACTTTATCTAATAAGACATCTAATTCGCCATTATTATTTGAACTCATATTTTTAAAAATTATAAAATTAAACTGTTTGTTGTTCTTTAATTAATTCTGATAAAACTTGTTTAAAAGTAGCTACAGGTTGTGCTCCTGTAATTGCGCTTTTACGGTTAAAAACAATTGTTGGTACAGAGTTTACACCCATATTTTTCCAATAGTTTTGTTCTTCTCTTACTTTTATTTGAGCGTAGTCGTTATTTAATTTTGCTAAAGCTTCATCTGCATTTAAACCAACTTCTAAAAGAGCTTCTTTTAAAACAGCTTTTTTAGTTACATCTTTTCTATCGCTAAAAAAGGCTTTTGTTAAAGTCATTTTTAGTTTAGTTTGTTTTCCAAAATCTTTAGCATATTCTAATAAAATATGCGCATCAAAAGTGTTAACGATGCGCATTTCATCAAAATAATCGAATTTAAAGCCTAATTCTGCGCCTGCTTCTGTCATTATTTGTTTTGATTGTTTTTGTTGCGCTACAGTAGAACCGTATTTTTCTGTAATATGCTCGTTTAGATTTTGACCTGCTGCTGGCATATTCGGATTCAATTCAAACGGTTGCCATTCTATGTCAATTTGATCTGCAACACCTAATTCATGTATTGCTTTTTCTAAACGTTTGTAACCAATGGTACACCAAGGGCACACAACGTCGGAAACGATATCTATTTTTAATTTATCTGCCATAATTTAAAATGTTTTTAGTTCACTAATTTGAAATACTCCTTGCACATTACTGTAGTTTTTTAGATCTTCAGCAAAGGTTTTTGCATGAGGGCTAAAAGATTCTTTAAAAGCTCCAATACTATCAAATTTTAAATGAGCAATTGCTACATAAGGAGCCTTTTCTCCATGAATTCTGCTTGCGATACCCAAATCTAATTCTAAATCTTTTAAAGCGTTACCTACTAGTTTAGAAACCATTGGTAAGTGCTTATTTGTATAATAATCTGTATTAAACTGTATATCTTTACTGTTTGGATACATTACAGATACTTTTATCATTTTGAAATGTTTTTTAAAAATTAATAAACCTTCCGTAAATTTAACGGAAGGCTTAAAGCAATCAATTAATGCTATGGTTTCTAGGGGAGAAGAAGCAATATTATTTTTTAGTCCATGCAAATTTTGAAAAAGCTGCATCAACTGGTGTGTTAGCTATGTGGTTTGTGTAGTTACTTATAGTTTTTTGAGACAAACCTAAGATAATATCTAAAACGTGTTTTTCTTCGTATCCAGCTGCATAAAAAGCATTTAAATCTTCTTGAGAAACATTACCACGATTTCTAACTACAGATAATGTCATAGTGCGTAAAGCTTCTAGTTTAGAATCTGTCAAAGGTGTTTCGTTACGTAAAGCTTCTGTAATAGCTGCATCTACTTTCATCATATGTGCAATACCTGTATGTGCCGGTACACAGTAATGACAAGCGTGTTCTACATTAATTGCTTGCCAAACTACCGTTAATTCTTCTTCGTTAAAAGAAGATTGTGTAAATAACTCGTGTAATGTTTGGTATGCTTGTAAAATTTGTGGCGATCCTGCTAAAACACCGTGTAAACCAGGAATCATACCGTATGCCTTTTGAGAGTTTTCTAATAATGATTTACTCTCTTCTGGAGCACTTTCTATGTTATGAATTTTTAATGTTGTCATAATTTTTGTTTTATTATTACTTTCTTTTTAGTTTCTAAACGTTCGTTTAGTTTTAGTTTAAATTTTTTTATAGATTTTTAAAAATCAATTCAATATAATCTTCAATTTCTTCTTTTGTATTTACCCTAGCTGCTGCTGCTAAACCATTTTTTGCTAACAATAAATAATTAGCTTGTTTTGTAATAGTTTGCTTATCTTTAGTAGTGTCCATTTGTAACTTTTCTATGATGATGGATTTTAAATTATCCATAAATAAATTCATTTGTTCTTTAATGCATTTATCTTCTTTTTCAGAAAACTCATTATAGGTATTGGTTACAAAACAACCTTTAATATGGTCGCTTTTAAAATTAGAACTTACAGAATCGTAAAAAAACTGCTTAATATCTGCTATACCATTGGTTCCTTTTTTAAATTTTTCTAAAACAGTATTAACTTTTAATTTATAGTGTTTTAAACTTTCAAGAAATACCCCGTGTTTGTTACCAAAACTTGCATATATAGAAAACTTGTTTATACCCATTTCTTGCTCTAACATTTGCATAGAAGTGGTTTCATATCCATTTTTCCAAAAAAGCAACATTGCTTTTTCTATTACTTCATCTTCGTTATACTTTTTTTTACGCGCCATTAATTCTAATTACATTACAAAACTAAACGAATGGTTAGAAATAGAAAAATATAATACTGTTTATTTTGTTTTTTAATAATTAATTAACTTTTGTAAACGAACAGTTTTAGTTTTAAATTGTTAATTATATTGATTATAAGACTCTTATTCTTTAGTTGAAATTCTTGTAATCTGATAATTAATTGGCGTTAATAGTAAAGCATAAAGTTTATAAATGAATATAAAAAATAGAATTAGGTTAAAAAGGAATTAAATACAAAAAATAGATACAAAGATTAGCTAATTTTAGATTCTAAATTTTCAAAATCATAGAGATTTTTATCCAAAAGGTGAGAAGGAAATACATTTTGCAAAGCATTCATCATAATGGCATTTCTATTGGGAAATTCTGTTTCCCAATCAGTAATCATTTGTTTTACCTTTTTGCGTTGTAAATTTTCTTGAGAGCCACATAGATTACAAGGAATAATAGGAAAATTCATAAAACTAGCATAAGTTTCAATATCACTTTCATTACACAAAGCGAGTGGTCTTAAAACTACTAAATCGCCAGCATCATTTTTAAATTTAGGAGGCATGGTTTCTAGTTTTCCAGAGAAAAAGAAGTTTAAGAAAAAGGTTTCTAAAATATCATTTTTATGATGTCCTAAAGCCAATTTATTACAACCTAAATCTTTGGCGGCTTCATACAAGGTGCCTCTGCGCAAACGCGAACATAAACTGCAAGTAGTTTTGCCTTCTGGCGTTTTGTCCATCACAATTTTATAGGTGTTTTTTTCTATAATTTTAAAATCAACTCCCAAATTAGTTAAATAGGTTGGTAAAACTTCTTCAGGAAAACCAGGTTGTTTTTGATCTAAATTAACAGCAATAATATCAAAAGAAATTGGTGCAACTTTTTTGAAATATAACATCATATTTAATAAGGCATAACTATCTTTTCCGCCAGAAAGACACACCATAATTTTATCTCCTTCTGCAATCATACGATATTGCTGGATTGCTTCTGCTACAGAACGCTGTAATTTTTTTGTAACCTGTTTTACGTTTTCCATGGCTGCAAAAATAGTAGATTGTTACTAAGCCAAAAAGTTATTTTTTAACAAATAGAAAATATAAATTTTTAACAAATTTTATTATTTTGATAAATATTCTTATTTATTTTAATTTTTATAAAGTTCAATTGTTTTTTTTAAAATAAAATTCAGATATTTGCATATAATTAAAAAAGACATGACTTTTATTCAATTTCATCATCATCATTTTTACAATTGCAATCAAGCGATTTAAAAGTGTATTGAATAAAATCAACATATTTATAAACCCGTTTGAGCAAATCAAACGGGTTTTTTCAATTTTAAACCCTATTTGCTCAGGCATAAAACAAATCAAAAAATGAGTAATTTAAGAATTGCAGTACAAAAATCAGGAAGATTAAATGAAGATTCAATGAAGCTTTTAAAAGACATTGGTATCTCTATTGATAATGGAAAAGATCAATTAAAAGCAGCAGCTAGAGATTTTCCTGTTGAGGTTTTCTATTTAAGAAATGGAGACATTCCTCAATATTTAAAAGATGGAGTTGTAGATGCAGCCATTATTGGAGAGAATGTTTTAATAGAAAAAGGATCAGATATTGAGTTTGTAGAACGTTTAGGGTTTTCTAAATGTAAAGTTTCTATTGCCGTTCCTAAAGATTCTGAAGCAAATTCTCTAAAAGATTTAGATGGTAAAAGAATTGCAACTTCGTATCCAGAAACGGTTAAAAAGTTTTTAAAAGAACAAAATATCAATGCAGATTTGCATATTATTAATGGTTCTGTAGAAATTGCACCAAATATTGGTTTAGCAGACGGAATTTGTGATATCGTTTCTAGTGGTTCTACATTATTTAAAAATGGATTAAAAGAGATTGAAGTTTTACTTAAATCAGAAGCTGTTTTAGCTGTTTCTTCTAAAATAACAGAAGAAAGAAGAGCTATTTTACAGAAAATTCAATTTAGAATTCAGTCGGTTTTAAAAGGCAGAAACTCTAAATATGTATTGTTAAATGCACCAAACGAAAAGTTAGAAGCTATCTTAAAAGTATTGCCAGGTATGAGAAGTCCTACGGTTTTACCTTTGGCAGAAAAAGGTTGGAGCTCAGTACACACAGTAATTAGCAAAAACGAATTCTGGGAAATTATAGAAGATCTAAAAGCAAAAGGAGCAGAAGGTATTTTAGTTTGTCCAATTGAAAAAATGGTTTTATAGTTTTTTTTTAACTATAAAATGTTGAACTTGTTTCAGTATCTAAAAATTGAAATATTTTTATTTGGGCGTTTTAACGGGCTTTTCGCACTCGCTTTTTTTCAGAAAAAGAAAAAAGAGCTCAAACAAATGCTACAATCCCTAACGCAAATGCAAGGTTATAAAGAATAATTATTATGAAAATTATAAATAATCCATTAAAAAAAGATTGGATTCAAATTTTACAAAGACCAACAAAAACAGTAGATGATATTGAAAACACTGTTAATCAGATTTTTGATGATGTTCAAAAAAATGGTGATAAAGCAGTAGATAAATATACAGCATTATTTGATGGAGTTTCTTTAGAAAATAAATTGGTTTCTTCAGATGAAATTCAAGAAGCAATTGCTCTAATTTCTAATGATTTAAAAAATGCTATAAATCTTGCAAAAGAAAATATTACCCAGTTTCATAAAGCACAAAAAACCAATAAAGTCTTTGTAGAAACAACAAACGGAGTTGAATGTTGGCAAGAAAAAAGACCGATTCAAAAAGTAGGTTTGTATATTCCTGGAGGAACAGCACCTTTATTTTCAACAGTTTTAATGTTGGCAATTCCGGCTCAAATTGCAGGTTGTAAAGAAATTGTTTTATGTTCTCCACCAAATAAAGAAGGGAAAATTCATCCAGCTATTTTGTATGCGGCAAATCTTTGCGGAGTAACAAAAATTATAAAAGTTGGTGGAATTCAAGCAATTGCGGGTTATACATTTGGTACAGAAATTATTCCGCAAGTTTATAAAATATTTGGTCCAGGAAATCAGTTTGTAACCGTAGCAAAACAATTGTCTACAAAACATGGAGTTGCAATAGATATGCCTGCTGGCCCAAGTGAATTATTAGTGGTTGCAGACGATTCTGCAAACGCAAGTTATGTAGCGTCAGATTTATTAAGTCAGGCAGAGCATGGCGCAGATAGTCAAGTAATTTTGGTTTCAACATCCAAAGAATTAATTAACGAAGTTGAAAAAGAAATTAAAATGCAATTAGCTGTATTACCAAGAGTAGAAATTGCAGAAAAAGCAATAGTAAATTCAAAATCTATTTTTGTTGAAAATGATGAAATTGCATTAGAATTGATTAATGAATATGGCCCAGAACATTTTATTGTTTGTACAAAAAATAATGATTTTTATGTTGATAATATAGAAAATGCAGGTTCTGTTTTTATTGGTAATTATACGCCAGAAAGTGCGGGAGATTATGCGTCAGGAACCAACCATACATTACCAACCAACGGATTTTCTAAATCATATTCTGGTGTAAATTTAGATAGTTTTACAAAAAGTATTACTTTTCAGAAAATAACAAAAGAAGGAATACAAACAATAGGAAATGCAATTGAATTAATGGCAGCAGCAGAAGGATTGGATGCACATAAAAATGCAGTTTCAATTCGTTTAAAAGATTTAAAATAATATACTAAATGTCTCCTCGAGCGCAGTCGAGAGGTTTTATGATGAAAACTAACTTTAACCTAGAAAACTTGCTTAGAGAAAATATTAAATCTCTAAAACCATATTCATCAGCAAGAGATGAGTATAAAGATGTAACTATTACAGAAATGATTTTCTTAGACGCTAACGAAAATCCTTTTGAAAATGGTGTTAACAGATATCCAGATCCGCAACAAAATAATGTAAAAGATTTGTTGTCAGAAATTAAAGGCGTAAGTAAAGAAAACATTCTTTTAGGAAACGGAAGTGATGAAATTTTAGATTTAATTTATAGAGCTTTTTGCGAGCCAAATAAAGATAACGTAATTACATTACCACCAACATACGGAATGTATGGAGTTTTAGCAAATTTAAATGCTATTGAAAATAGAAAGATATTATTAAATAATAACTTTCAACCAAATGTAAATAAGATTTTAGAAACTGTAGATGTAAACAGTAAAATCTTATTTTTATGCTCGCCTAATAATCCTTCAGGAAATAGTTTTACAAATGATATTGTTGAAGAATTATTAATTAAATTTAATGGTTTGGTTGTTTTAGACGAAGCGTATATCGATTTTTCTGATAAAGAAAGTTGGTTAAAAAAAATAGAAAAATTTCCTAATTTAGTTATCACTCAAACATTATCAAAAGCCTTTGGTTTAGCAGGAATCCGTTTAGGAATTTGTTATGCATCTAAAGAAATAATTAAGGTTTTAAACAATATAAAACCACCTTATAACATCAACGAGTTAACACAGCAAAGAGCAATTGTTAGATTGCAAAAAATAGGCGAAGTTAAAAATGAAATTAGTCAATTAATTAGTGAGAGAAATCGACTAAAAAAAGAGCTTGAATGTTGTGTTAATTATATAGAAAAAGTATACAATTCTGATGCTAATTTCTTATTGATTAAAGTTGACGATGCAACAAAACGTTACAAACAATTAATTGAATACGGCGTTGTTATAAGAAATAGAACAAATGAGCCTTTGTGTAATAATTGCTTACGAATTAGTGTTGGTATTTGTGAAGAAAATCAAAAATTATTAAGAGCTTTAAAAAAGATACAATAAATATAGCAGAAAGTTATTGGTCTTTAGTGTTTTACTAAAAGCAAAAATTTACCATATGAAAAAAGTATTATTTATAGATAGAGACGGAACTTTAGTACTAGAACCGCCAGTAGATTATCAATTAGATAGTCTAGAAAAGTTAGAATATTACCCAAAAGTATTTAGATATATGGCAAGAATTGCCGAAGAACTAGATTACGAATTGGTAATGGTAACCAACCAAGATGGTTTGGGAACCGATTCTTTTCCAGAAGATACTTTTTGGCCAGCTCAAAACAAAGTAATTTCTGCCTTTGAGAAAGAAGGTGTTGTTTTTTCTGATGTTTATATAGATAAGACGTTTCCTCATGAAAATGCAGAAACTCGTAAACCTAGAACAGGTTTATTAACCAAATATTTTTCTGAAGATTATGATTTAGAAAATTCTTTTGTTTTAGGTGATAGAATTACAGACATGGAATTGGCAAAAAACTTGGGAGCAAAAGGAATCTTTTTATCGGAAGATCCAGAATTAGGAGCCGATGAAATAGAAACTTCTAAACAAGAAATTCTAAATTGTATTGCTTTAACTTCTACAGATTGGAAGGCTATTTATGAATTTTTAAAGCTAGAAGATAGAGTGTCAGAAATTACTAGAAACACCAATGAAACTAAGATTTACATCAAATTAAATTTAGATGGTTCTGGTAAAAATGATATTTCTACCGGAGTTAAGTTTTTCGATCATATGTTAGATCAAATTGGTCGTCATGGAGCGATGGATTTAACTGTAAAAGTTGATGGAGATTTAGAGGTTGATGAGCATCACACAATAGAAGATACCATGATTGCTTTAGGAGAATTGTTCCACAAAGCATTAGGAAATAAATTAGGGATTGAACGATACGGATTTTGTTTGCCAATGGATGATTGTTTGGCACAAGCTGCAGTAGATTTTGGAGGAAGACCTTGGTTAGTTTGGGATGCAGATTTTAAACGTGAAATGATTGGAGATATGCCAACAGAAATGTTTTTACACTTGTTTAAATCTTTTACAGATGGCGCAAAATGTAATTTAAACATTAAAGCAGAAGGAGATAATGAGCATCATAAAATAGAAGGAATTTTTAAAGCCTTTGCAAAAGCAATGAAAATGGCTGTTAAAAGAGATGCAAATAAAATGTTTTTACCATCAACAAAAGGAGTACTTTAAAAGCCCATCTTAATCTTCCCGAAGGGAAGAAACACTCTAGCAAAAATTGGTTGTTAAAAAGTATAAAAGATAATATGAGTTTAGATAAAGAGATTTTAAAATATAACAGTGAGAGTTCTTCCCCTTCGGGGAAGTTAGAAGGGGCTTCAGTTGTCATTATAGATTACGGAGCCGGAAATATAAAAAGTATTCAATTTGCTTTTAAACGTTTAGGTGTAGATGCCGTTTTATCAAATAATATTTATGAAATAAAAGCTGCTGATAAAGTGATTTTTCCAGGAGTTGGAGAAGCAAGTTCTGCTATGAAAATGTTACAAGAAAGTGGCTTAGATAAAGTAATTCCTACTTTAACACAACCTGTTTTAGGTATTTGTTTAGGAATGCAGTTAATGTGTAATTCATCCGAAGAAGGAAATACAAAAGGATTAGGGATTTTTGATGTAGCTGTAAAAAAGTTTTCAAATGCTGTAAAAGTTCCTCAAATGGGATGGAATGTGATTTATAATTTAAAATCAGATTTATTTACAGGAATTAAAGAAAAAGAATTTATGTATTTAGTACATAGTTTTTATGCAGAATCTTGTGAAGACGCTATTGCAACAACAGATTATGAATTTGAATATGCATCCGCATTAAAAAAAGATAATTTTTACGGAGTACAATTTCATCCGGAGAAAAGTGGAGTAGAAGGCGCAAAAATTTTACAAAACTTTTTAAATTTATAGAAATATTGCTTTTATCAATTCGCCTTTAGCAGTTTGCTAAAAGCCAAAAGCCAAAAGCCAAAAGCCAAAAGCCAAAAGCTAAAAAAAATGAGAATAATACCAGCCATAGATATTATAGACGGAAAATGTGTTCGTTTAACAAAAGGAGATTACGATACTAAGAAAATTTATAACGTAAATCCGTTAGAAGTTGCTAAAGAATTCGAAGCTGCCGGAATCGAGTATTTACATGTTGTAGATTTAGATGGAGCAAAAGCTAGCGAGATTATCAATTATAAAGTATTAGAACAAATTGCTTCTAAAACAAATTTAAAAATTGATTTTGGTGGCGGATTAAAGTCTGATAATGATTTAGAAATTGCTTTTAATTCTGGAGCTAATCAAATTACCGGAGGAAGTATTGCTGTAAAAAATCCAAAAATTTTTGAAAATTGGATTGCTAAATATGGTTCAGAAAAAATTATCTTAGGGGCTGATTTTTATCCTGATAATAATGGTGGAAAAATAGCAACAAATGGTTGGCAAGAAGAAAGTTCTTTAGAATTAATTCCGTTTATTGCAGATTATCAGCAAAAAGGAATTCAGTATGTAATTTGTACAGATATTTCTAAAGACGGTATGTTACAAGGACCAAGTTTTGATATTTACAATCAAATTTTATCAGATGTAAAATCTTTAAAACTAATTGCTTCAGGAGGAATTTCAGCTTTTGATGAAATCCCAAAATTAGCAGAAAATGGTTGTGAAGGTGTAATTATAGGAAAAGCGATTTATGAGAATAAAATCAGTTTAAAACAGTTGGAGCAATTTATATTAACAAAATAAAGGTCATTACGAGGAAGAATGACGAAGTAATCTCCTGAATAATTGACAGATTGCTTCATTACATTCGCAATGACGAATAACGTATATGTTAACAAAAAGAATAATACCTTGTTTAGATATTAAAAACGGAAGAACTGTAAAAGGTGTTAATTTCGTAAATTTAATTGATGCAGGAGATCCTGTGGTTTTAGCAAAACAATATGCAGAATTAGGTGCAGATGAATTGGTTTTTTTAGATATTTCTGCAACGTTAGAAGGTAGAAAAACCATGATAGAAATGGTGCACCAAGTTGCAGAACAAGTTAATATACCATTTACAGTTGGTGGCGGAATTTCATCCGTAGATAATGTAAATGAGTTGTTAAAATGGGGTGCAGATAAAGTTTCAATCAATTCATCTGCAGTAAAAAGACCAGATTTAGTAAACGAATTGGCAGAAAAATTCGGAAGTCAGTGTGTTGTTGTTGCAATTGATGCAAAACAAATTGATAGAGAATGGTTTGTGCATTTGGCTGGAGGAACGATTCCTACAGATATTAAATTATTTGAATGGGCAAAAGAAGTTGAAGAACGTGGAGCAGGTGAAATTTTGTTTACTTCTATGAATCATGATGGCACAAAAGCAGGTTTTGCAAACGAAGCTTTGGCACATTTATCAGAAATTTTAAATATACCAATTATCGCTTCTGGAGGTGCAGGAACAATTCAGCATTTTGCAGATACGTTTACAAAAGGAAAAGCAGATGCAGCTTTAGCAGCAAGTGTTTTTCACTTTGGAGAAATCCCTATTTTAGAATTAAAACAAGAGTTGAAAAAACAACATATACCAGTTAGAATATAAAAAATAGTTTTTGGTTTATAGTTATTGGACCAAAAACGAAGAACCAACAACGAAAATTATGAATATAGATTTCAATAAAAATAACGACGGATTAGTACCAGCAATCATTCAAGATGCAACAACAAAAAATGTTTTGATGTTGGGTTATATGAATGAAGAAGCGTTCAAAAAAACACAAGAAACTAAATTAGTTACTTTCTTTTCTAGAACTAAAAATCGTTTATGGACTAAAGGTGAGGAAAGTGGAAATGTGTTAAATTTAATAGATATTAAACTAGATTGTGATAATGACACTTTGTTGGTTTCTGTAAATCCAAATGGACCAACTTGCCATAAAGGAACAGATACGTGTTGGGGAGAAGTTAACAAACAAAACTATGGTTTCTTTTCTACATTAGAAGATGTAATTACAGAAAGAGTTGCAAACAAGGATACTAAGAAATCTTATGTAGCAAGTTTATTTGCTAAAGGAATTAATAAAGTTGCGCAGAAAGTAGGAGAGGAAGCTGTAGAAACGGTTATTGAGGCAATGGATAATAATGATGAACTTTTCTTGTACGAATCTGCTGATTTAATGTTCCATTATTTGATGTTATTACAAGCAAAAGGTTTTACTTTAAAAGATATTGAAGCAGAATTAAAAGGAAGACATAAATAATTTTAGTTGATACTTAAAAATTAAAAACCCTCACAATTTATACTGTGAGGGTTTTTAATTTTTTAAGAAAGTTTAATAATCTTTCATTAAAATTACTTTAAAATTAGGGTAGTTTTCTTTAAACTCTTTTTCTAAACCAATTATATGAGCTGCACCAATAATAACAATATTTCTGTCTTTTTTTGATTTGATTACTTCTTTTGAAATATTTTTTGCAATTCTCATATTTCTTTCATCAAAATATTTTCTGCCTTCTTTACAGCCTTTAGTATCTTTTACAACATAAGAAAATGAAGCCATGTCATGTAATTGTTGTAATGATTTTCTTTTATTAGTGTGTTTACCTAAACCTCTAAAAATTGCAGGAAAAATAGCATTGTTATAATTCTTTTTGTACAATTTAGAATTTGCAGAGTTATTCCCATTTTTAACACCTTCTTTACTACATTTATTCCAAGCATTATGATATTCTTTATTGGTTTGTTGATCATCAATATTAATTACTTTTTTATGATTCATAAATAAGGCTAACTTATAGGTTAAATCTCCGTCTTCATGTCTTGTAGGTTTTTTTGCGCCATTTACACCATATTTTTTTAGGTAAGAATACAATTCATAATTACCATTATCTCGTTTGTAAATAAAAGATTTTATTAAATAATCTAAATCATTATTCGTCATTTTAGAGAAATCTTTGTTAATTGTTGCGTTAAATTTCGAATCATTATAATCGAAATTCTTTTGTAAAGAATCTGATAATTTGTAAAATTTTTGATATCCTTTAGACCAACCATTTTTTAAATATTGCCAAGAAATAGAATCATTTGCCATTGGCGATTCTACATAAATAGCTTCTGGTTTGTATTTTTTTGCAAACTTCAACATTGGTTTGTAGCTGTTTTTTACAATTTTAGGAACTGTATGCATTGTGCCAATAATTACAATTTCTTGTGGTTTGTTTTGTGCTGATAAAGTAAAGACTGATACTAATAATACTGTTAAAAATTTGATTAGATTCTTCATAATAATAGATTTTGTGGTTAAACTTTCTGAGACAAAACTAGAAAGTAAATCAGAATAAAATCAATATTAATAAGTGTTTGGGGCGAAATACACCTATTCTGTGGTAGAATTTAAAATGGTTTTTACATTATTTTGATAGGTTCTAGAAACTGGTACTTCTACGTGGTGAAATAAAAGAACAAAGAGTTTACTTTTTTCAGTTTTCCATTGTAAAAAGTGATAAGGGTTGATTAAATAAGAACGATGTGTTCTTAATAATTCTGGAAATTCATCAGCAATAACAGATAATTTATTTCTGATTAAGTTTTTCTTTAATTCATTTCCTGATAGATAAAATACTTCGATATAATTATCTGAAGATTGTATACAAATAATATCATTAAAAAATAATCGTAGACCTTCATAATTGCCTTCTCCTTTAATTTCAATTTTTTTAGCTTTAGTTTGTTTATTATGATATTTGCCTAAAGCAAATCGCCCAAAAATTATAATGGGTAAAATAGTTGTAAAGGCCGGAAATAAAACCGTTTTTAAATAATACCATAAAGTATATGGATTTGGTTCACCAAGAACAATTACATATAAATAAAATGCTCTTGCTATTATTGTACTTATTAAAATGAATATCAAAAAGAATAATATTTCAGATTTTACAAACCAATTTTTGTTGTTTTTCTGATATATAAAATGCTGAATTGGTAAAAATAATGAGTAGCAAAAAGCACCTAATAAACCATATAAAGGTAAATAGATTAGTTTTTCTGATTCATTAAATTCAGAAACATCTAAAGGGTTTGTAAAATAAAGGAAAACAAAAATCCATAGAGCTAAACCAAAAGCAATAATTAAATGATGTTTTACTAAAGGATCAAAAGGATATTTTTTATTCAATTGTTTTTATTAAAGTAAATAATTTCAAATATAAAACATTTATAATTTTTATAATAAAAAGAAAATATAAACAGTAAGTTTGTTCTTTAAAAAGAAATATTTGAAAAACTCTAAAGCGTTAGTTGTTATAGCCTTTGTAGCCATTTATGTTATTTGGGGGTCTACCTATCTATTTAATAAAATTGCAGTTACCGAATTACCTCCATTTTTTTTGGCCTCCATTCGTTTTTTAACGGCTGGATTTTTAATTATGCTTATTGCTAAATCACTTAAAAAATCTTTAATAATTACTAAAAAACAATTGTTAAATACTGTTATATCTGGTTTTTTATTTTTGGTTTATGGAAATGGGGTTTTTGTTTGGGCTTTAAAATATGTAGATTCTGGATTTGCTGCACTTTTAGCAGCAACACAGCCACTTTTTGTGTTGTTGCTAATGCGATTAATAGATCAGAAGAAAATGCAAAAAAAATCTGTTATTGGTATTGTATTAGGTTTTTTTGGTATGTATTTATTGGTAAGTCAATCAGAAATTACTATTTCTGAAGAAAGTCTTTTAGGTATTTTTATGATGTTTTCTTGTGTTTTAAGTTGGAGTTATGGAAGCGTTTTTGTGTCAAAAGCAGATTTGCCAAAAAACTTTTTTGTAAGTACAGGTTATCAGATGATTATGGCTGGATTTTTATTAATAATTGCCAGTTTAGGGTTTGATGAAGAATGGATTAAACCAACACTTTGGAGTTTTAAAGTTCAAGCTTCTTTGCTTTTTTTGATTGTTTTTGGTGGTATTTTTGCCTTTACATCTTTCAATTATTTACTAAAAATTGTATCACCAGAGAAAGTGTCAACTTCAGCATATGTAAATCCTGTAATAGCGCTGTTTTTAGGATGGTATTTTTTAGATGAAGAATTTACAACCCAATCTATTGTAGCTTCTGTAGTGTTATTAACTGGTGTTTATTTTATTACTTCAAGAAAAAGACAATAGAAATAATAAAGGTGTTTAGTAAATATTCTCTAACAATTTAAATTAACTCTTTTAAAAATACAATGCACTTATAGTTTTCTTCTATAAATCTAACACATTATTTTTTAAGTATAGTATAATGTTTTTATAATTAATTTAAAAACATCTAATGATAGATGGTATTAGTTACTTTATTATAGTAAATTTAATGGATAAAACTAGCTAAATAAGTTTCCTTTTAAAAGTTGAATTATATATTTAAAAAAATGAGTGCCAATTTTTACGATAAGTGTAAAAAATGAATTATCATAAAACTATTTATATAAAAATCATTATATATTTTAAAAATAATTATTATTTTAACAGAAGTATTTTATATTTACTAAAATTTAAAATTTGAAAGACACTAATAAACTACCGCTATTTTCTACCTATGAGTTTAACCCTAAACTATACGACGAGTTATTTAGTCAAAATAATGAGGTAAGAGAAATTTATAAAACTCTTTATGATTTATTTAGTAGTTATTCTGTAGAAGAATATGATCGTTTAAATGCACAAGCAAAAGCATCATTTTTTAACTTAGGAATTACTTTTCAAGTGTATGGTGAAAAAGAAGTAAAAGAACAGATTTTTCCTTTTGATTTATTTCCAAGAATTATAAATAATAAAGAATGGAGAACTATAGAAAAAGGAGTTTTACAAAGAAGTAAAGCATTAAATCTTTTTCTTTGGGATTTATATCACGATCAAAAAATAATTAAACAAGGTATTGTTCCTGCAGATTTAATTAAATCATCTGTTAATTTTTTACCACAAATGGTTGGTGTAAATCCTCCTGAAGGAATTTATAATCATATTTCTGGTACAGATTTAATAAAACATTCTGATGGTAATTATTATGTTTTAGAAGATAATATTAGATGTCCTTCTGGTGTAAGTTATGTTGTTGGAAACAGAAATGCTGTAAAACACACACTTTTTGGTGTTTTTAATCAATATAATGCACATACAGTTGTAGACTATGGCTCTAAATTATTAGAAACTATGGAGTCTGTAAAACCAAAAGGTGTAGATGCACCAGTTTGTGTTATTATAACTCCCGGAGTTTATAATTCTGCTTATTATGAGCATTCTTTTTTAGCAAAACAAATGGGTGTTGTTTTGGTAGAAGGAAGAGATCTTTTTGTAGAAAACGATTTTGTGTATATGAGAACCATTTATGGTCCAGAAAAAGTAGACGTAATTTATAGAAGAGTAGATGATTTATTTATAGATCCTTTAGTATTTAAAAAAGATTCTATGTTAGGAGTTCCTGGTTTATTTGCTGCATATACTAAAGGAAATGTTACTTTGATAAATGCTCCCGGAACTGGTGTTGCAGATGACAAAGCGGTTTATACATATATGCCACAAATTATTAAGTATTATTTAGATGAAGAACCTATTTTAAATAATGTACATACTTATCATTGTAGCAGAAAAGATGATTTAAAATATGTATTAGAAAATATAGATAAATTAGTTATAAAACCCGTTGATGAATCTGGTGGATATGGAATTTCTATAGGTAATAAACTTACAAAAGAAGAAATTGAAACTGTTAAAAAAACAATTTTAGAAGAACCAAGAAAATATATTGCACAACCTATTTTGTCTTTATCTACACATCCAACTTATATAGAAGAAAATGAATCTTTTGAGTCTAGGCACGTAGATTTAAGAACGTTTACTTTATTAGGAAAAGATATAGACTTTGTATTAAAAGGAGGTCTTACGAGAGTTGCACTTAAAAAAGGAAATTTAATAGTAAATTCATCACAAGGTGGAGGCTCAAAAGATACTTGGGTTTTAAAAAAATAAAATTATATGTTAGCAAGAGTAGCCAATAATCTTTTTTGGATGGGAAGATATATAGAACGCACAGAACATTTAGCCCGTTTTTTAAGCGTTAATTACTTTACATCTTTAGATGCACCAGACGAATTATCTAGATCTAGACAATTTGTTTTAAGATCTACAATGTATATGTCTGCCAATGAAATCATGGATTCTGATATGATTTTAGATGAAGAAGAGGTTTTATATAATGTGGGGTTAAACCCAGATAAACCGTATTCAATTTTAAATGCATTTACAAATGCACACGAAAACGCAAGGAGTTCTAGAGATTTAATTTCTACAGAGTTATTTGAATGTATTAATAAAATTAGCCATACAATTAAAGGATATCCGGCTGATAAATTTGTAAAAAGTGGTTTACATGATTTTACATCTTTAGCAATACAATCTGCATCCGAAGTTAGAAGTAAAATTGAAAGTACACTTTTACATGATGAAGTTTATGCAATTATTATGCTAGGGGTTTATATTGAAAGAGCTTTACAAGTTTCTAGAATTATAAATTCTAAATTAAGTGATGCAGCCGCTGCAAAAGTTATTCATGGCGATGAAATTGATGGAAGTTACCAATGGGCAACATTATTAAAATGTGTTTCTACTTATGATATGATGCGTAGATCTTACAAAAAAACTCCGGTAAGAACATCAACTTTAGAGTTTTTAATACTAAGTTCAAAATGTCCAAGATCTATAAAAAACTGTTTAATTCAAATTGATAAATACATTAATATTATTTCTATTAATAAATATGTTGAAAATGATTCCGCAGCATTTTTAATTGGTAAAATGAAAGCAGAATTTGATTATAAACTAATAGAGGATATCGATGAAAGTTTAGAGGTTTTTACGGGCGATTTAATTGATCATCTAATATTAATTGCAGATAAACTAGAAAGTAATTATTTTAATATTTCTGATGTTGTAGCATCTACAAAACAATTGCAAAAACAAGTACAAAGATAAAATTATAGAAAATATATATTGTGCATTTTGAAAATTAATTCAAAATGCACATTTTTTTTATCTTAGATTAAGTTTGACTTTGTGATTGACCTGAATTTTGAGTTTGATATGATTTTGCTGGTCTTAAATCTACAGCAACATCCATTTCACTTTTTCCAGTACTATAAATAACACCTTTTAAAGGTGGTACATCATAATAATCTCTACCATAAGCAACAACAATGTGTTGATTTTTAGGAATTTGATTATTTGTTGGGTCGAAATCTATCCAACCATAAGTTGGAATAAATACAGAAAACCAAGCATGAGAAGCATCAGTTCCTATTAACTTTTCTTTTCCTGGAGGTGGCAATGTTTCTATATATCCACTTACATATCTAGCAGGTAATCCCATAGATCTAACACAAGCAATTGCTATTTGCGCAAAATCTTGACAAACTCCTTTTTTCTCTTTCAGTACTTCTTTTAACGGAGTAGCAATGGTTGTAAATTCTGGATCAAAATCAAAATCAGTAAAAATACGTTCCATTAATTCGTGAGAAGCTTCAAATAGAGATCTTTCTGGTTTAAAAGATTTTGCGGCATATTCTTTAATATCTTCACTAAAATCAGAAATTAAAGGAGAAAACAATACAAATTGTCTGGCTTCTATAGTTTCTGTATTAACTTCTTTTAAAAGTTGTAAAGCTTTTTCTATAGTTATTTTTTTTCCTTCTAAAGCATTATCATTTTCTATTTGCAAATTATAATCTCTTGAAACTTTACTTCTTGCAATTACAATAAGTTCTTTATGATTTTGCTGAATTGAAAAACGAGTAACTGTGTTTCCAAAAAAATCGAGTCTTTCAGAAATATCAGTAGGAGTAGGGCTAATTTCTAATTTGTATTCTAAAAGCTCTTGACCTTTAAAACTTCTAGGTTTTAAGGTTGTAATGTTATGACAAAATGAAGCTCCATTTTCATAACTATATTTTGTTTTATGCCAAAGATCAAAAATCATATTAATTAGAAATTTTTCTATCCACCAACTGCTTTTGTTGTTGAGAATGGTTAAAATATGTATCTGAAATAGATAAAGAAGTTGTGTGCAATAAATCACTTAAATCAGACAGTAAAGTGTCTAGTTTTTTGCGCATATTAGAATTTGTATCAATTTCTAACATTTCTTCAATATTTAAACTTTGTATTTTTAAAAGAACTGCCTCTATGTTTTCTTGACATTGAGTTAATTCCGTTTTAGAATTTGTGTTTGGTAATTTATAGATATCTTTTTTAATTCTTTTAATTTGATACATTAAAGATCTCGAATATTCTGTATCTAAAAGTAATAATTTAATTACATTTTTTATACTTAAATAAGAACTATAACTGTATCTGTAAATATTTAAACTTTCATGACTTGTTAAAAGTGATTCTAAAATTTCGTACTCTAATTCTTCATCATAATTTACAATAATTAGCGATCTAAATTTCTCTATAGTCATAGAAGCTTGTTCTATTTGTAAACCAAGAAAATAGAGTAACAATCCATGTCTTACCAAAATACTTTCTTCGGTAAGTGCCATAAAAGCAATTAATCTGGTAATCATTTTATCAAAGAAAACCGATAAAGAATTCATAGAATAATTCTTTTCTTCTTTTACTTTTTTTAGTTGTTTTTGAATTCCATCAAAAACGCGCCACATATCTCTAGACCATAAATTTCTTAATGAATAATAAGAGAAATTAAAGCTTTGTAAAGATTGTGCAAAACTTCCTATTTTTTGTTCATCTAAAGCAACTGCTATAATTTCTTTTAAAGGATTTTTTAAAGCTTCTTCTTCGTTTTCACCTGTAAAACCAGGAAATGTAGAAGTTATATTTGTAATTGATTGAAATAGTATTTTTAAACTTTCAGATTCAGATTTTCTGTCTGTATTATATTGTACATGTGTCATTTGGTTTAAAACCATTCGTAAATATCTTGCAGTAAATAAGGTTCTACCTAAATATCTACCAGACCAAAATAAATTTTCTGCTGTATAACTTGGCACATCATTTATACTTAATGATTGATTAGTATTCATTTTATTCCAAGAATAATTTTGTAAATAATTTTGACTATCATCACTAATAACCCAAAGATCTTTACTTGTTCCGCCTCGTTGATTTGAAACAAATAATTCTTCGCGTTCTGCTGCAACCCTAACTAAACCACCAGGCATTACACTATAAGTATCTTTCTTAGCAATAGAAAAAGAGCGACATAAAATTTTACGTGGTTCTAGTTGTTCGTTCACAAAGTTAGGTGCAGTAGAAAAAGATATTTTTTCTTGAGCAACAAAATTAGTTGGGTTTTCTAAAATTTCATCAGTTAATTCTTTAAGCTCTTCTTTATTTAAAAATTCACAGAAATAGATACTTTCTCTATGAGATCTATCAATTCTTTTTACAACATAAGATGCTAAATTTTCTAACACATGTTTTCTCTCTTTTTCTTGTCCACACCACCAAGAAGCAATTTGAGGTAAAATTAATTTTTCGTTTAAAAAATACTTACAAATATTTTCCATAAACGGAATTAACGCAGGGTTTTCTAAAACACCACTTCCTATAGGGTTTACAATAGCTACATTTTGTAAGCGAACTGCTTCTAATAAACCAGCAACTCCCAAATATGAATCTTCTCTTAACTCTAAAGGATCCATAAAACTATCATCTACACGTCTTAAAATAACGTCAACTTGCTTTAATCCTTTTAAAGACTTTAACCAAACTTTACCATGTCTTACTACTAAATCATTTCCTTTAACTAAAGGATATCCTAAAAATGATGACAAATAAGAATGCTCAAAATAGGTTTCATTTAAAGGTCCAGGAGTTAAAATAACAACCTTAGGATTTTCTACATTCGATGGCGCAACATTTAATAATAATTGATTAAAATCATTAAAAAAAGTAGAAGGTTGTTTTACGTTTATATTTTCAAATATTTCTGGAATAGTTTTACTGATAGAAAATCTGTTTTCTAACGCATAACCCATTCCAGAAGGCGCTTGTGTTCTGTCGTTTACAACCCACATTCTACCATCTGGACCTCTAGCCAAATCTACGGCATGAATTAAAAGTTGTTTTTCTGTTTTATATTCTATTTGATCGCAAGAACGCAAAAAACCACGATGTGCATAAATTACTTCTGGCGGAATAATTCCGTTTTTAAGTAACTCACGTTTACCATATAAATCTTTTAAAATAAGATTTAAAATTTCTGATCTTTGTTGAATTCCTTTCTCAACTAAATTCCATTCTTTTTGATGAATTAAAAAAGGTACAACATTTAAAGACCAAGGTCTATTTAATCCTTTAGGATCATTGTAAACATTATATGTAACACCATTTTCTGCTAAAAGCCAATTAATGTCAGCTTGTTTAGAAGCTAGTTTTTTAGGACCAATTTTTAATAAATTATCTAACAATTCATTCCAATCAGATTTAATATCCATCTTGGATGTTAATAATTCATCATATTTACTTTTATTTTTAAAGTAATCATGAATCATTGACTTTGTATCTATCTCCATAAAATGTAGGATGTTTAGTCCTTATTTTTTTCTTAAATCTAAGGTGTAAGGAAATTCAAAATTAACTGGTAATTCCTTAAATTTAAATCGTTTAGAACTGGTATTTTCTTCTACAGTTCTGTTGGTGCTTTCTGTATTTGGGTTTATGTTTTCTACAGGGTCTATTTCTCCTTGTGTATGTCCAAATTCCCAGAAACGATTAATTCTTCTTGATTCTGCTTCATAGCTATTAACAGGATATTCTTCATAACTTCTTCCTCCTGGATGTGCTACAAAATAAGTACAACCTCCAATTGATCGTTTATTCCAGGTATCAACAATATCAAAAACAAGTGGCGTATCAACAGGAATTGTTGGATGTAAAGCAGAATACGGATCCCAAGCTTTATATCTAACACCTGCAACATATTGTCCTTTTACTCCGGTACTTTTTAATTGTACTTTTACGCCATTACAACTTAATACAAAACGATCTTCATTAAAATCGGTAACTTTTACTTGTAATCTTTCTAAAGAAGAATCAACATATCTAGCAGTTCCTCCACCAGTCATTTCTTCTCCTAAAACATTCCAAGGCTCTATGCCAGCTCTTAATTCTAAATGAATATTATTAATTTCTACCATTCCGTGAAGCGGAAATCTAAACTCAAAAAATGGATTAAACCAATCTTCTTTAAATGCATAACCAGCTCTATTTAGTTGCTCTACAATATCTTTAATATCTTCTCTTACATAATGTTCAATTAAAAATTTATCATGTAATTCTGTTCCCCATCTTACTAAATTATGTTCGTAAGGTTTTTTCCAGAACCAAGCTACTAAAGTTCTAACCAATAACATTTGCACTAAACTCATCTGTGGATGAGGAGGCATGTCAAAACCACGTAATTCTAAAATTCCTAATCTTCCGGTAGAAGAATCTGGAGAATATAATTTATCAATACAAAATTCTGCTCTGTGTGTATTACCAGTTAAATCGGTTAATAAATGTCTAAACAATCTATCTGTTAACCAAAAAGGAACTTCTTCACCTTTAGGAATTTGACTAAAAGCAATTTCTAATTCGTATAAATTTTCTAAACGAGCTTCATCAATTCTTGGCGCTTGACTTGTTGGCCCAACAAACGAACCCGAAAATAAATAGGTTAATCCGGGGTGATGTTGCCAAAAAGTTAATAAACTTCTTAGTAAACTTGGTTTACGTAAAAGTGGGCTATCTTTAGGACTTGTACCTCCTAAAGTAACGTGATTTCCTCCACCAGTTCCTGTATGTTTACCATCTAACATAAACTTCTCTGTACCTAAACGAGATAGTTTTGCCTGCTCATAAAAGGTAAAAGTGTTTTTACATAAATCTTCCCAGTTTGTAACAGGATGCACATTTACTTCAATTACACCAGGATCTGGAGTAATTTTAAGTGATTCTAATCTGTTATCTTTTGGTGGGTCATAACCTTCCATAATAACAGGAATATTTAATTCTCTTGCTGTAAGTTCTATTGCAGCAATTAAATCTAAAAATGTTTCTGCTGATTCTAATGGTGGTAAAAATAAATATAATTTATCTTCTCTAATTTCTGCACAAATTGCCGTACGTACAAAATAATTTGGCATATTATGCTCCAATCCGTGATCTAGAAACTGTTGATGTCTTTCTTTAACAATGTTTTTAAAGCTAGGCAAACGTTTCTTTTTAGAGAACATATCTGGCTCATAAACAGGAAATATTTCATGCTCTGGTTTAGACATCAAAGAGTTTAATGGTAATCTTAATCCCATTGGTGAATTTCCTGCCGTTAAAAATATATGTTGTCTTCTAAAAGTCCATTCACTGGTAAACCATTTTCCTTCAGTTTTATTTAAAGGAAGAAGATATCCAACAGGATTTGAAGTTCCATTTTCATAAATATCATGTAATTTTTTACGAGCTAAAGAACTGTCTTTATCCGTTTCTGGATTAATATCTATAGGTAAATTTCCTTGTTCCCATAAATAATAAAAAGGATCTTCAAAAGCAGGCATAATATGTTCTGTAGAAACTCTTAAATATTTAGAAAGAGTTTCTAAAAAAAGCTTGTCTGTATTTTGTGGAACAAAAGTATTTTCTGCATAAGAAGATAAATATTTTCTGTCATACCAAATAGGTCTTCCATCTTTACGCCAACAAATTTCTATCTGCCATCTAGGTAAAGGTTCTCCAGGATACCATTTTCCTTGCGCATGATGTAAAACTGCTCCATTACCAAATTTATCGTATAATCGCTTTGCTAAATCAGCTCCTAATTTTCTTTTATGAGGTCCATCTGCAGCTGTATTCCATTCTGGAGATTCTAAATCATCAATAGAAACAAAAGTTGGTTCGCCACCCATTGTTAAACGAACATCACGTTTTTGTAGTTGCTTTTCTACTTTATTTCCTAGTTTATAAATTTCATTCCATTGCTCTTCTACATAAGGTTTTGTAACTCTTGGAGATTCAAAAATTCTGGTTACTTTATTTTCAAAGAAAAACTCAGTTTCACATTTATCTGTCATTCCAGATACTGGTGCTGCACTTTCAAAAGAAGGCGTACAAGCTAACGGAATATGACCTTCACCAGCTAAAAGGCCTGATGTTGCATCAAAACCAATCCAACCTGCACCTGGCAAATAAACTTCTGCCCAAGCATGTAAATCTGTAAAATCTTCTTCTGGACCAGAAGGACCGTCTAATGATTTTTCATCAGATTTTAATTGCACTAAATATCCAGAGACAAAACGAGCACCAAATCCTAAATGACGCAAAGTTTGCACAAATAACCAAGCATAATCTCTACAAGAGCCATTTTTTTGACTTAGCGTTTCTTCACAGGTTTGTACACCTGGATCCATTCTAATATTATAATTTAAAAACTCATAAATTTTCTGATTGATGTCAATTAAAAAATAAATAGTTTTTCTAGGTGTATAATCTAAAGTCTTTAAAAAAGCTTCTAATAACTTACCTTTATCTGTAATTTCTAAATAAGGTTGAAGCTCTTTCTTTGTTGTTTCTGTATATTTAAAAGGATATTCTTCTGCATATTCTTCAATAAAGAAATCAAAAGGATTTATGGTTTTTAAATCTGCAATAATCTCAACATCAATAGACATTTCATCAGTTTTATCAGGAAAAACTAATCTTGCCACATAGTTACCAAATGGATCTTGTTGCCAGTTAAAAAACTGATTTTCTGGAGTAATCTTTATAGAGTAAGATTCTATTGGTGTACGTGAATGTGGTGCAGGTCTTAATCTAAAAATATGAGGAGATAAAGATACTTTACGATCATATTTATAGGTAGTTTTGTGCGATATTACAATTTTTAAAGCCATATATTATTGTGTTGTTTTGCAATTTGCAAAGTAAGTTTTTGATTTTTTTGTGAATAAAATCAAATTTTAAAAATGCCGACAAATTTAGTTAAATTATATGCTAAATTCATGTATAAAATTGATAAAAAATGATTTATGAGACTCTTATCAAATATTTATTATATTGTTTGAAACAAATAAAATAAATAATTTTTAATTTTTATAAATTTACTAATAATTTAATGAAAAATATTTGTTATTTAGAATATAATTTAATGCTTTATTGTAGAATAGATAATAATTTTAGGAGTATTGTGTTAAATCAATAAATACCTAATTAAAAAGATGTAAGCTCAACCTAAAAAAGAACTTATCAGACATTATTAAAAATATATAAGAAATTACCATTCAACTATAATAAAAAGCAATTGATATTATTATAATGCTTATTTGTCTAATTCTTTTAATTTAAGGTAATAGAATCTCTAAATTTATAGTGTAAAAATTAAATTATCATGAATCAGACACACTTAACAAACAATCAAATTACAGTTTTAAAAGCTTTAGAAAATCAACACTTAACTAGTTTTCAAATTTTACAAAAAGTTGAAAATATTTCTTTAATATTAGTGCTATATAATGTTATGGACGAACTTGAAGATATGGGTATTTTAAAAAGTTACACAAAAAAGAAAAAGAAATTCCATTATACTTGTTAAGGTTTTCTAATTTTTAGATTAAATATACACGTTGTAATTTTACTTTTAAAAGTATAATTACAACGTTTTTTATTTTATAATTATTTTTTTTGAGGCTAGTAAATTGTGCTTTAGTGACTGCTTTTAATGACGGTAATGATAGAGTTGCTTTAAATATTATAGTTGATTGTTTTCCTAAAAGAGAAATTTTAGGTATAAATATATCGATTTAATTTGGGGCTTTGGAACTTTACATTGTTTAAGTAAGTAAATACCGGTTTAAATTTTATGTAAAAAAAGAAAATAACTTTAATTAAAGTACGGTGCCATTTCTGAAAAGAAATGGCATTTTTTTATGTAAAAAAAACTATAAAAAAGTATCGTTTGTAAAATTGAATTCTGTAAAAACTGTCTTACTATTTTACTTTATAAAAAACTAACTTTTAATGGATTTTATTTCCTTTAATTAAAATAAACAAGAATGTAAAAGTGTTTTTTTATTGTTTAAGTATTTGATTTGCTGGTTTTTATGATAGCTAAATCGTTTTAGTAGTTTAAATAATTATATGACATTCATCATATCTTTAAAATATGATTTCTTTTAATTTTGTTACCCAACATTATCATATTAGAAAAATAACAATAAAATTTATATAAATAATTATGAATATTTCACATATTGAACATTTAGGCATAGCAGTTGAAAACTTAGAAGAATCCATAAAATATTATGAAGAAGTTTTAGGGTTAAAATGTTATTCTGTTGAAGAAGTTGCAGATCAAAAAGTAAAAACTGCTTTTTTTATGGTTGGTAGCACAAAAATTGAATTATTAGAAAGTACTTATCCAGATGGACCTATTGGTAAATTTATTGCCAAAAAAGGACAAGGAATTCACCACATTGCATTTGCAGTAGATAGTGCAACAAAAGCTTTAAAACAGGCAGAAGAAAGAGGTGTTACTTTAATTGATAAGGTTTCTAGAAAAGGGGCAGAAGGTTTAAATATTGGCTTTCTACATCCAAAATCAACATTAGGTGTTCTTACAGAACTTTGTTCAAAACAAGAATAATTTAAAATAATAGCATACATAAGCAAATATATAAATTTATGGCAAATCAAGATAAAATTAACGAACTCATCGAGAAAAGAGCGCAAGCTAAGATGGGGGGAGGAGAAAAACGTATCGATTCTCAGCACGCTAAAGGGAAATTAACAGCACGAGAACGTATAGATATTCTTTTAGACGAAGATAGTTTTGAGGAATTTGACATGTTTGTAACACATAGAACAAAGTCTTTTGGATTAGATAAACAAGTTTACCTTTCTGATGGAGTTGTTACTGGACACGGAACTATAGACGGAAGAATTGTGTATGTATTTGCACAAGATTTTACAGTATTTGGTGGTTCATTGTCTGAGACATATGCATTAAAAATATGTAAGATAATGGATATGGCAATGAAAATTGGTGTTCCAGTTATCGGATTAAATGATTCTGGAGGAGCACGTATTCAAGAAGGAGTGAGATCTTTAGCGGGTTATGCGGAGATATTTCAACGTAATATTATGGCTTCTGGTGTAATTCCTCAGATTTCATCAATTTTAGGACCTTGTGCTGGAGGAGCAGTTTATTCGCCTGCATTAACAGATTTTACAATTATGACAGACCAAACAAGTTATATGTTTGTAACAGGTCCTAAAGTAGTACAATCTGTAACTGGTGAAGTTGTAACAACAGAACAATTAGGAGGAGCTAATATTCACTCAACAAAATCTGGTGTTTCGCATTTCTTAGCAGAAAATGATGAAGAAAACTTACTTTTAGTTAGAAAATTAATAAGTTACTTACCTTCAAACAATTTAGAAGAACCACCAACAATTTCTACTTCTGATCCTATTGATCGTTTAGATGATATTTTAAATGAAATTATTCCAGAAAACCCTAATCAACCTTATGATATTGTTGATGTTATTTCAACAATTGTAGATAATGCAGAATTTACAGAAGTTCATAGAAATTATGCAAGAAACATTGTTGTTGGTTTTGCTCGTTTTAATGGTCGTTCTGTTGGTATTGTTGCCAATCAGCCAAAATATTATGCTGGTGTTTTAGATAGTGAAGCATCAAGAAAAGCAGCAAGATTTGTACGTTTTTGTGATGCATTCAACATTCCAATTGTAACTTTAGTTGATGTACCTGGTTTCTTACCTGGAACAGGACAAGAATATGCTGGTATTATTTTACACGGTGCTAAATTATTATTTGCTTATGGTGAAGCTACAGTGCCTAAAGTAACTATTACATTACGTAAATCTTACGGAGGTGCACATGATGTGATGAGTTGTAAACAATTACGAGGGGATTTAAATTATGCTTGGCCAACTGCAGAAATTGCAGTTATGGGAGCTAAAGGTGCAGTTGAGGTTTTAGAAGGTTCTAATATTAGAAAAATTGAAGGAGCAGAAGAAAAACAAGATTACATCGATAAAAAAGAAGAAGAATATACAACTAAATTTGCTAACCCTTATGTGGCTGCAAAATATGGTTTTATTGATGATGTAATCGAGCCTAGAAATACACGTTTTAGAATTATTAGAGGCTTAGAGTTATTATCAAATAAAAAAGAAGTAAATCCACCTAAAAAACACTCAAATATTCCATTATAATGATACATACAATGCTAGCAATAGATCAAATTAGCGAAGGATACGTTATTTTGTTAACAGGTTTAATTATCGTTTTTAGTGCATTACTTACCTTATCTCTTTTCTTTAAGTTTGGATTACCAGTAATGCTTTATGTCTATAAAATAATTACAAAAGGATCAGATAAAAAAATTAAAGATATTTCTGTAAAAAATGATGAAAAATTTACAGGAGAAATTGCAGCAGCAATTTCTGTAGCAGTACACTTATATCTTCATGAACAACATGACAATGAAAATGCTGTGTTAACTATTAAGCAAGCGAGAAAATTATATTCTCCTTGGAGTTCTAAAATTTACGGTATACAAAATAGACTTTAAACTTATTAAGGATTATTTGTGAGTATTTATTTTTTAAAAAAGCCTCACAATAACAAAATATAAAATATGAAAAATTTTAAATTTAAAATAAACGAAAATAGTTACAGCGTAAAGATAGTTTCGCATGAATCTGATACTATTGATATTGAAGTAAATGGTACCTCTTATGCTGTAAAAATGAAAGAAGAAATTAAGAAGGCTAAAACTCCTACATTAGTTAGATCTGCTTCTAAAAGACCAGCCGAGCCTTTAAAAGTTAGCCCTAGTTCTTCTTCTAGTTCATCAAACATTAAAGTTATTGCACCAATTCCAGGTACTGTTTTATCTATAGATGTAAAAGTTGGAGATGAAGTTAAATTAGGAGATAGATTACTTGTTTTAGAAGCAATGAAAATGGAAAACAATATTGCATCTGAAAAAGCAGGTACTGTAAAAGCTGTTCATGTTAATGTAGGGCAACAAGTTTTACAAAGTGAACTATTGATAGAGTTAGGTTAATATTTAAAAGCTATTGTTTAAAACAAAGGCTTGTAAAAATAAAAAAAATGAAGAAATTATTATTAATATTTGGAGTACTGTCTCTCTTAATTTTTATGAGACCTGTATTTGGATTAAATACGGCATCAGCAAATACAGCTACAATCTCATCTATTGTGCAAACTGAAGAGGTAGAGGGTGAAGGTTTTGTACATGAAGCATTTAATGGAATAAAACAATTTTATAACTACACCGGTTTTGCAAATGCAACAAGTGGTAATTTATTAATGATTTTAATCGGTATAATTTTTATTTATTTAGGAATTAAATTCGATTATGAACCACTTTTATTAATTCCTATTGGTACGGGTGTTATATTAGGAAATATTCCTTTTGTAGCTGGAAATCAGACAGGTATTTATGAAGCCGGATCTGTATTAAATTACCTTTATTTTGGGGTAGTCAAAGGTATTTATCCGCCATTAATTTTCTTAGGTATTGGGGCAATGACAGACTTTTCATCTTTAATTGCAAACCCTAAATTAATGCTTTTAGGCGCAGCAGCTCAAATAGGAGTATTTGCAACGTTTTTAGGGGCATTATATTTAGGATTTAGCCTTCCGGAAGCAGGTGCAATAGGTATTATTGGTGGAGCAGATGGTCCAACAGCTATTTTCCTTTCATCAAAATTAGCAAATGGAATAAATATATTACCAGATGGTACAACAGTAAAAAACTTAATTGGTCCAATTGCAATCGCAGCCTATTCTTATATGGCATTAGTTCCTGTAATTCAGCCGCCAATTATGAGATTACTTACATCTAAGAAAGAGCGAATTATTAGAATGAAACCACCAAGAGCGGTTACTCAAAAGGAAAAAATGATTTTTCCAATTGTAGCTTTACTATTAACTACTTTTATTTCTCCTAGTTCTTTACCATTATTAGGTATGTTATTTTTTGGAAACTTATTAAAAGAGTCTGGTAGAACAGAAAGGTTAGCAGATACTGCACGTACTAAATTAATTGATATTGTTACTATTCTTTTAGGTGTAACTGTTGGAGCGTCTACACAAGCAGATATTTTTATTACAAAAGATTCTATGTTGATATTTGGTTTAGGAGCTATCTCTTTTGTGATTGCTACCATAGGGGGGTTATTATTTGCTAAATTTATGAACTTATTCTTAAAAGGAAATGATAAAATAAACCCATTAATTGGTGCAGCTGGTGTATCTGCAGTACCAGATAGTGCAAGAGTAGTACACGCAGAAGGTATAAAAGCCGATCCTCATAATTACTTATTAATGCACGCTATGGCACCAAATGTAGCAGGTGTAATAGGATCTGCTATTGCTGCGGGTATTATATTAAGTTTTTTAGGATAAAAAGAAGCATTTAATTTTTTTAAATGAATAAAATAACAATTTTTAAATTTTGTTAAAATGAAAATACCAAATAAAATGACGGCTCAAGAAGCTGTTAAATTAATCAAATCTAACGATAGAGTTTTAATACAAGGTGGTTCTGCAACACCACAAGCATTAATAAATGCAATGGTAGCAAGAGCGCCAGAGTTAAAAAATGTTGAACTTGTACATTTACATACAGAAGGAGCTTGTGGATATACAGCCCCAGAATTAAGAGAAAGTTTTCATACCAATGCTTTTTTTATTGGTGGAAATATTCGTAAAATGATTGGAGATACAGCAGATTATATTCCAATTTTTTTAAGTGATATTCCTAGTTTATTTCGTGAAGGCTATATGGATTTAGATGTAGTTATGGTAAATGTATCTCCACCAGATAAACATGGTTTTTGTTCTTTAGGAGTTTCCGTTGATATCATTATTTCTGGAATAGAGCAAGGTAAAAAAGTAATTGCGCAAATTAACCCACAAATGCCTCGTACTTTTGGTGATGCACAAATTCATATAAAACATTTTGATGCTTGTGTAGAAATTTCTGAAGAAATATACGAAATGAAATTTGTAGAACCTTCTGAAATTGAAAAAGCAATTGGTAAAAATATTGCAGGAATTATTGATGATGGATCTACTTTACAAATGGGTATTGGTGGTATTCCTAATGCAGTATTAACATTTTTACATAATCATAAAAATTTAGGTGTTCATACAGAAATGTTCTCTGAAGGTGTTGTAGATTTAGTAGAAAAAGGTATTGTTAATGGTTCACAAAAAAAAGTGAATCCTTATAAAATTGTTTCTGGTTTTGCTATGGGAACCAGGCGTTTATATGATTTTATGGATGATAATCCTGAAATTGAAATGTTAGATATAGCGTATGTTAATGATACATCTGTAATTCGTAAAAACCCAAAAGTTACTGCAATTAATTCTGCTATTGAAGTAGATTTAACAGGTCAAATTTGTGCTGATTCCATCGGTACAAGAATGTTCTCTGGTGTTGGTGGTCAAATGGACTTTATGCGTGGTGCAGCTTTATCCGAAGGAGGAAAACCAATTTGTGCTATTACTTCTACAACCGCTAAAGGTGTTTCTAAAATAACGCCTATGTTAAAATTAGGAGCTGGTGTAGTAACAACTCGTGCACATGCTAGGTTTGTTGCTACAGAATATGGTATTGCAGAATTGTTTGGTAAAAATTTAAAACAACGAGCACAAGCTTTAAGAAATGTTGCACATCCAGATCATAGAGAAGAATTAGATAAAGCTATTTTTGAAAGATTTGGAAGTAGTTTAATGACAAAATAAACTTATTGAAGTTAGTATTCTTAAAATTTGTAATTTTAGAATTTTAACTCTTAATATTAAATAAATTTACACATAATGAGCAATAAAAATAAAGCACTTTTTTCTGATTTCCCTCCGGTTTCTACCGAGCAGTGGATGGAAAGAGTGACCGCAGATTTAAAAGGAGCTGATTTTGATAAAAAACTAGTTTGGAACAACCTTACTGGTATCAATTTTCAACCTTGCTATACGATTGAAAATAAAATTACAAAGCTTAAAAATACTGGAGAAAATTCACAATCATTAGTAAATTACCGAAGTATTATAGTTACAACAGCAGAAAATGGAAATCAATTAGCTGTAAAAGCAGTTGAAGAAGGAATTAACGGAATTATTTTTCAATTAAAAGAGAATGTATCTGTTGCATCACTTTTAAGTGGAATTGATTTAAATACTACAACTGTTTCTTTTGAAATAGAAGCTGATGCTGTAGCTTTTACTAAAGATTTAGTTTCTTATGCAAAAGATAGTAATTTAAAAGGGTTTATTAACACAGGAATTATTTCTAACTATTTAACTAGTGGTTCTTTTGATGAAAATCAAGTAGAAGTTACTGCAGAATTGGTTAAATTAACTTCAAGTTTCCCTAACTTTAAAGTAATTACAATTTCAGGAACTGAATATTTAGATTCTGGTGCAAACCAAGTGCAAGAAATTGCATACACATTAAATTCATTAGTTTTCTTAACTGAAAAATTAAAAGAAAAAGGAGTTGAAGTTCAAGCTATTTTTGACAATTTAAATTTTAAACTTGCAATTGGTTTAGAGTATTTTGTTGAAATTGGTAAATTTAGAGCTTTCAATAATTTGTTAGCAGAAGTAGCTGCTAAATACGGGGTTATAGAATTTTCTAATACGATTACTGCAAAAACTTCAATTTGGAGCAAATCTATAACTGATGCAGAAACTAACTTATTACGTTGTACAACAGAAGCAATGTCTGCAATATTAGGTAATGTAGATGGTATTTTAATTGATGCTTACGACAAAGAGTTTAAAAATCCTTCTGATTTTTCAAGCAGAATAGCTGGTAACATTACTACAATTTTAAGAGAAGAATCTTACTTTGGTAAAGTTTCAAATCCTGTTGATGGCTCTTATTATATTGAAGAAGTTAGTTCTAAAATAGCTAACAAAGCGTTAGAATTATTTAAAGCGATTGAAGCTGATGGTGGTTTCTATGCTAATTTTGAAAACGAAACAATTCAAAAACAAATTGCAGAAATCCGTCTTAAAAAATTAAAATTAATTAGTCAACGTAGAACTCCAATGGTAGGTATTAACAAATATCCTAACCTTATGGAATCTGTTGATGCAAATTTACTTTCTAAAGGTGCTTCTGATAATTTAAAAGTATTAACTCCAAGAAGAGCTTCATTAGAAATTGAGGCAATGCGAAGAGTTACCGAAGAATTAGTTGCTGAAACAAATGTACGACCAATTGTACAATTAGCTAGTTATGGTAATTTAAATATGCGTAAAGCAAGAGCAGCTTTTGCATACGATTTTATTGGTGTAAGTGGTTTTGATGTTCATCAAGAAGAAAGTTTCACAAGTGCACAAAATGCTGCTGAAGTAAGTGCAAAATCAGATTCACATATTGTTGTTATTTGTAGTTCAGATCAAGATTATGACGAAACTGCTCTTGACTTTATAAAAGTATTTAGAGCTATAAATACAGATAAAGTATTATTATTAGCCGGTGCTCCAAAAAATATGGACGAACTTACTGAAGCTGGTTTAGATGGTGTTGTAAATATGAGAATAGATGTTCTGGTAACACTTTCTAACATTCAGAAAAAAGTTCAAAAAACCTTAAAATCTTAAGAAGTATGAAACCAGATTTTTCAGATATAAAAATAAATTCAGCTGTTAAGCAAACAGTTGCAACTTCAGAAAATAAAGAAGTTTGGAATACTCCTGAGGGAATCCCTGTAAAAAAACAATTTGTAAAAGAAGATATTTCCGAAGCAGAACATTTAGGTTACGCTGCTGGTGTGCCTCCATTTTTAAGAGGACCATATAGCGCAATGTATGCTATGCGTCCTTGGACAATTAGACAATATGCAGGTTTTTCTACAGCCGAAGAATCAAATGCTTTTTACAGAAGAAATTTAGCGGCAGGTCAAAAAGGACTTTCAGTTGCTTTTGATTTAGCAACGCACCGTGGATACGATTCAGATCACCCACGTGTAACTGGTGATGTTGGTAAAGCCGGTGTTGCCATAGATTCTATTTTAGATATGGAAATTTTGTTCGATCAAATTCCGTTAGATAAAATGTCTGTTTCTATGACAATGAACGGAGCAGTTTTACCAATTATGGCTTTTTATATAGCCGCTGCAAGAAAACAAGGAGTTCCTTTAAATCAACTTTCTGGAACTATTCAGAATGATATTTTAAAGGAGTTTATGGTACGTAATACGTACATTTATCCACCTGCTCCTTCGATGAAAATTATTGGTGATATTTTTGATTACACTACGAAGAATATGCCGAAGTTTAATTCCATTTCTATTTCTGGTTATCACATGCAAGAAGCAGGTGCAACTGCAGATATTGAGTTGGCATATACTTTAGCTGATGGAATGGAATACATTAGAACTGGATTAAAATCAGGTTTAAAAATTGATGAATTTGCGCCTCGTTTATCTTTCTTCTGGGCAGTTGGTATGAATCATTTTATGGAAATTGCAAAAATGCGTGCTGCACGTATGCTTTGGGCAAAAATTATAAAATCTTTCAATCCAAAAAATCCAAAGTCAATGGCATTGCGTACACATAGTCAAACTTCAGGATGGAGTTTAAGTGAGCAAGATCCTTTTAACAACGTAGCTAGAACTTGTATTGAAGCAATGGCTGCTACTTTAGGAGGTACACAATCTTTACATACAAATGCTTTGGATGAAGCAATAGCTTTACCTACAGATTTTTCTGCAAGAATTGCACGTAACACGCAAATTTTTATTCAGGATGAAACTCAGATGACAAAATCTGTTGATCCTTGGGCTGGTTCTTATTATGTGGAGTATTTAACGCAAGAAATTGCGAAAAAAGCTTGGAAACTTATTGAAGAAGTTGAAGAACTAGGAGGAATGGCAAAAGCTATTGAAACTGGAGTTCCTAAATTACGTATTGAAGAAGCTTCTGCACGTAAACAAGCACGTTTAGATTCTGGACAAGATATTTTAGTTGGGGTAAACAAATTCCAAACTGAAGAAAAATCGAATATAGAAATTTTAGAAGTTGATAATACAGTTGTAAGAGATTCTCAAATTGCTCGTTTAAATAAAATGAAAGCTGAACGTGACTCAGATCTTGTTGCTTCTAATTTAAAAGCATTAGAAGATTGCGCTGGAACTGGAAAAGGTAATTTATTAGAATTGGCTGTTGAAGCTGCTGAAAATTTTGCTACATTGGGTGAAATTTCAGATGCTTTAGAAGTTCATTTTGGAAGACATAAAGCTGATACTAAATTAATAAGTGGTGTGTACGGTAAAGAAGTAAATAATGATGATACGTTTGCAAAAGCGCAAAAAATGACTGATAAATTTGCAGAAATAGAAGGTCGTCGTCCAAGAGTAATGATTGCAAAAATGGGTCAAGATGGGCATGATAGAGGTGCAAAAGTGGTTGCATCTAGTTTTGCTGATTTAGGTTTTGATGTAGATATGGGAGGTTTATTTCAAACCCCAGAAGAGGTTGCAAAACAAGCTGTTGAAAATGATGTGCATTTTGTTGGAGCATCTAGTTTGGCTGCTGGTCATAAAACTTTAATTCCGCAATTAATTGGTGAATTAGAGAAATTAGGAAGACCAGATATTATGGTTTTTGCAGGTGGAGTTATACCAGCGCAAGATTACGATTACTTATTTGAAAGAAAAGTAGCTGCTGTATTTGGTCCTGGTACTGTAATTTCAGAATCTGCTATTACAATTATGGAGAAATATTTAGAGCAAGAATAAGTTCTAGTTCTAGATAAAAATAAATAAAAAGTCCAAACATTAATTTGTTTGGGCTTTTTTAATTTTTGTTATTCTTATAGGTTTGTCAAAAAAAGATATCTCCTCGAGTGCAGTCGAGAGGTTTTTAAAGTTTGTTATTCTGCTAGAATATACAAAAAAACGAACTAATTAAAATACATAAAAACACATCATAGATACACTCTTAATATTTTTTCCATAAAGTCTTGGCAGTAGCACAAACTTTATTATTGCCTTCGATTTTTATTGTATGCGCAAAAGAGTTCTCTGTTTCTAGTTTTTTTGTTAAAGATAAAACGGTGTCTCCGTATTGAGCTTCAGCAATAAAACGACCATCTATTTTATGTAAATAATAATTTTCTGAAATATTTTCGGGGATAGATTCAATTACCCATTGTAAATATCTAATATTATTAACGTGTTTGTTCATGTCTGTATCATATCGATTTACTCTAAATTGTTTAAGATAATCAGCAAAATCGATAGAATTTATTTTTTTCTTTATATCACTAGAAATAGATTCGTTAATAAAACAAGACCATTTTTCTTTAATTTGATTAAAAATAGGTATTGGTTTCCTTTTTTCAATATCAAAGAAAACCCATAAACCTTTAGCTTTTCCTATAATATTCTGGTTTTCATCATAAATAATATTTTCTCTATAACCTGTTATAGAAGTATATTTTGATAACCAGGTTCTAATGGTAATTATTTCTTTATAATTTGGATAACGATCCATTTGAAAAACACCTGATACTAAAATCCAACCTATATTTTTTTTGAATAAATCAAACAAACTATAATTTATAGAAAAACAGTGTTCTGCAGCTGTTTCTTCTAACAAACCTAAAATAATTGTAGGTGTTGCAAATCCTAATTTATTCATTTCAAAATAACGTAATTCAAATTGCTTATCAAAATAATTATCAAACGTCATTATAAGTATTTTTTAAGGAATTGAATATCCTATTTATTCAAATGATCTTTTGAATTGTTCTATAATTTGTTGTGATGCTTTAACTGGCGAAATCTTAGCACCAACAATATCTTTTTCTAAATTAGTAAGTTCACTTTTAATATTTTTAGAACCGTAAAATAATTGTTTTAATTCTTCATTAATATTATTGTACATCCATTTTATTTGCTGATGGTTTCTGTTTTTTAAGAAGTAACCATTTTCATCAACCAGTGTTTTAAATTTTAGAATTTCGTTCCAAACATTAGAAATTCCAATGTTTTTTATTGCGGATGCAGTACTAACAACAGGACTCCAACCAGATTCTGATTGTGGGAAAATATGAAGTGCATTTTGGTATTGTATTTTTGCCATTTTGCTCATTGTTATATTTTCTCCGTCAGCTTTGTTTATGACTACCATATCGGCCATTTCCATAATTCCTTTTTTTATTCCTTGCAATTCATCACCTGCTCCAGCTAACATCAGTAATAAAAAGAAATCTGTCATACCATGTACAGCCGTTTCAGATTGTCCAACACCAACAGTTTCAATTAAAATAACATCATAACCTGCAGCTTCACAAAGCAACATGGTTTCTCCTGTTTTATTAGAAACTCCACCTAAAGTATCTCCAGAAGCAGATGGTCTAATATACGCTTCTTGTAAATTAGCTAAATCTTCCATTCGCGTTTTATCACCTAAAATACTTCCTCTAGAGCGTTGACTACTAGGATCTATTGATAAAATAGCAACTTTATGACCTTTTTTAACTAGATACATACCAAAAACCTCAATAAATGTACTTTTACCAACACCAGGAACTCCTGTAATACCAATACGAATTGAGTTTCCAGAATTTGGTAAAATTTCCTGAACTATTTCTTTAGCGAGTATTTTATCGCTCTCTAAATTACTTTCTATAATTGTAATTGCTCTAGATAAAATAACTCTATTTCCACTTAAAATACCGTCTATATAAGCTTGTGAAGTTAATCTGTTTTTAGGTTTGTAATTTTTCATTTTAGTGATAGAAAGCTAAGTTAATATTGGGGATTTTAATACTAACAAAGATACTAATTATGAAAAAAAACACCACTAAAGAAAGGGTGTTTTTAAATCGTTTTTTTAATTTAAATTGAGTCTATTTTTTATAGAAATCTAAAATAGTTACAATCAAAATAAAGAATAAATCTACTTAGTTTTTATATTGTTTTTTACAAATTTACTAACTTTTAACTTTAATTGGTTTTAAGTTAATTAGTCCTAAAAAGTCTAAAATTCTTATAATTAAATAGGTAATATCTATTTCGTGCCATTTAACACCAAAGTTAGCGTTACTTGCGTGTTTATGGTGATTGTTGTGATAGCCTTCTCCCATCATTAAAAAATCAAATCGGAACAAGTTTTTACTGGTATTTTTCATTTTAAAATTCACATATCCATAAATATGTCCAAACCAATTGATAATTACACCATGAATTGGCGCCATTAAAAAAGTGATTGGTAATAAAAGCCATTGCCACCAAGCAGTAGTAAAGAAAGCGAAAAAAGCAATGTAACCTGCAATAAAAAGGATACGAGAAAATCGAGAACCAGCAAACGCATCAAATGTTTTCCATTGCGGAACATTTTTAGTAAACCGTTCGTCAATTTCAATCCTTTGTGTATTAATATCTTGATAAATATTTTTTGTTTTCCACATCATTGCAAACATATTTGGATCATGAGAAGGCGAGTGTGGATCTTTTTCAGTATCTGTATATGCATGATGCATTCTGTGCATAATTCCGTAACCATAAGCACTTAAATAACTCGATCCTTGAAAAATCCAAGTTAAAATAAATGTAATTTTTTCCATGGTTTTAGACATTGTAAACACTTGATGCGCTGCATAACGGTGTAAAAAGAAAGACTGAAAAAACAAACCTCCATACCAAAGAATAATTACAAAAATAACAACTGTCATAAAGTTTTTTTTGCAAAGATAATTTGATGTAAGTCTTTAAACAATGAACCTAAATCAATTAAAAAAAGATATAAGGAAATAGACCGCTGAACTTTTAGAGTCAAGACTAATCTTTTTAACAAAAGAACATTCTAAAAGAGTTCTAAAATATATGTATTTTATTAAATTCGTTTTCTAATTCTGCTCAATGCTTGTGCGGTTACACCAATATAAGAGCTAATATATTTTAACGGAATTATCTTTAAAAGCTCTGGGCGTTCTTTAAATAATTTTAGATAACGTTCTTCTGCGGATAGATTTAGAAGATTTTGTTCGCGTTTAGATTTGATTAGAAATAATCGTTCTGCTGTTAACCGACCAATTAAATTACCTATTTGTGTTTTTTTGTAAACTTCTTGTAAATCAGCATATGTAATACTTAAAATAGTAGTTTCTGTAAGCGCTTGTAATTGATATGCAGATGGTTTTTGAGTTAAAAAAGAATCATATGCACTTATAAATTGATTTTTAAAACTAAATCCAAAAGTAATTTCTTTTTCAGGATCTTCTTTAGGAATAAATAAGCGAACAACACCCGATTCTATAAACGAAATATGATTCTCTATTTCATTTAATTTTAAAAAAACAGCTTTCTTTTTTATCACTCTACGTTGTAGTTTAGAATTAAAAAAATCCCAATCTACATTAGAAATTGTTGCTATTTGATCTAAGTGAGCTTTTATTTGTTGCAAATCTAATTCTACTAATTTATTTGTGCAAAGATACAAATATAGAAAACTGTTTTTTACTGTAAGTGCAAATATATAATTGCATTTTTAGACGTAAAATTAACATTTTAAATTCACAAGTATCATTTGTCTAATTTTCAAGAACCTTATTAGTACCTTTGCCAAAAAATTATTTGATGTCAAAATCGTTTTCAGAGTTAGGTGTTCATAAAAAATTGCAAGATAGTTTAGCTAAATTAGACATTTCTATTCCTACGGATATTCAAGCTAAAACCATTCCGGTTGTATTAAATCAAAAAGAAGATTTGGTTGTTTTAGCAAAAACAGGAACAGGTAAAACAGCTGCTTTCGGATTGCCTTTATTGCAATTAGTTGATTTAGAAAACCCTCAGATTCAGTCGTTAATACTAGCGCCAACGAGAGAGTTAGGACATCAGATTTATGATAATTTGGTTTCTTATGCAACTGAAATTCCAGAAATATCAATCGCATCAATTTGTGGTGGAATTCCTATAAAACCTCAAATAGAACGCTTAAAATCAACTACACATATTATTGTTGCAACGCCAGGTCGTTTGGTAGATTTGGTTAAACGAGGTGTTATTAATATTAAAGAAATTAAGTATTTTGTTTTAGATGAAGCTGATGAAATGGTAACTATTTTAAAAGAAGAAGTAGATGCTATTATTAAAGAAATTCCGAAATCGAGAAGGACATTATTGTTTACAGCAACAATGCCAGGAACAATTAAACAATTGGTTCAAAATTATATGGCTAAACATGTTGTTCATATTGAAGCAGATATGAAAACTTTGGGTCATCAAGGAATTGACCATCAATATGTAGTTGTAGAACCTATTGAAAAATTAGAGGTTTTAATGCATTTTTTAAGTTCAAAAGAAGGGAAACGTGGAATTATATTCTGTAAAACAAAAGCTGCTGTAAATAAATTAGCAAAAAACTTAGCGATTAATAAATTCTCTTCTGGTGCAATTCATGGAAGTTTAACTCAAGGAATTCGTGATCGAATTATGGGGCAATTTAGAGATGGAAATATTAATATTTTAGTAGCTACAGATTTAGCAGCACGTGGAATTGATGTAAAAGAAATTGAATATGTTGTAAATTATCATTTGCCAGATACTTATGAAGCTTATGTTCATAGAAGTGGTCGTACGGCAAGAGCAGGAGCAAAGGGGCTTTCTTTAAGTATTATTCAAAAAGAAGAACTAGAAGAAATTCCTGAATTTGAAGAAGATTTGGGACTTATTTTTAAAGCATATAAAAAAGCAGATTCACAAAGTATCGAAGAAAATAATGGGTTGTTGTGGGCTAAAAAGATATTTAAAACTAAACCAAATCACGATGTTTCTCAAGACTTTAAATCACAAATAAAAACAATATTTCATCATTTAACTAAAGAAGAATTGGTTGATAAAATATTGGCAAATTATTTAGTACAAACTGCATCTGCAAAAATAAAACCAGAAGTATCTAAAAGAAGAAAAAAGAAATAACGTAATTAAATATTTTATTTTAAAGTTATGATTGTCTATTTGAGCTTAGTTGAGAACAATTTAACTTTTAAATACCTTTTTTATGTTAAAAAGAATTAAATAAATTATGGCAAACGAAATAAAAAATCAAGAAGAAATTTTAGCTAAATTAAATATTACTGCATTAAATAAAATGCAAAAAGAAGCTGTTTTTGTAATAGAATCTACTATTAATACTATTTTATTATCGCCAACTGGAACAGGAAAAACGGTTGCATTCTTACTTCCTTTAATTGCTTCTTTAGATCCAGATATACATGAAGTACAAGCATTAATTTTAGTGCCATCAAGAGAATTAGCAATACAAATTGAGCAAGTAATTAGAACTATGGGATCTGGATACAAAGTAAATGCTGTTTATGGTGGTAGATCTATGGCAAAAGATAAAATAGAACTAAAACATATTCCTGCTATTTTAATAGGAACTCCAGGAAGAATTTCAGATCATTTTGCCAACGATCGTTTTTCTAAAGATTACATTAAAACTTTAGTTTTAGATGAGTTTGATAAGTCTTTAGAAGTAGGTTTTGAGTATGAAATGAGAGGAATTATTAATCAATTGCCTACTTTAAGTAAACGAGTTTTAACTTCTGCTACACAAGGTGTTGATGTTCCTGATTTTGTAAAATTAGACAAACCAACTATCATTAATTATTTAAAGGAAAAAAGAACTTCTCAATTAGCTATTAAAACTGTAATATCTCCAAATCATAATAAACTTAATACCTTATTAGATTTAATTAAGCATATTGGTAATGAACCAGGAATTGTGTTTTGTAATTTAAAAGATAGTATAGAAAAAGTAAGTGCTTTTTTAGATAAACATAAAATTAGTCATGCTTGTTTTTCTGGCGGAATGGAGCAAAAAGACAGAGAACGTTCTTTAATAAAATTTAGAAACGGAACGTGTCAATTATTAATCGCTACAGATTTAGCAGCTAGAGGAATTGACATTGTAGAAATGAAATATATTATTCATTTTGAATTACCAAAACATGAAGAAGAATTCATCCATAGAAACGGAAGAACGGCAAGAGTAAATGAAAAAGGAACTGCATATATTTTAAAGTGGGAAAAAGAAACAACGCCAGATTTTATTAAAAATACTAAAGGAGAAAATATTGCTAAAAAAGCAAAATTAGAGCCTCAATATTGGGAAACTTTATTTATTTCTGGAGGGAGAAAAGATAAAATTTCAAAAGGAGATATTGCTGGTTTATTTATAAAACAAGGAGGTTTAACCAAAGATCAACTGGGTACTATAGAATTAAAACCAGATTGTGCTTTTGTGGCAATTCCGTTAGAATTTGCTGATTCTTTAGTAGAAAAACTTAATAATACCCGTTTAAAAAAGAAAAAAGTAAGAGTTACATTTTTGTAAAAATTGCTTTTTTACTTTATATTTTTATTCTTAGCATTTTGAGTAATATTATGAGACCAAAAATTTGTACCATTTTGATAAATTTGTTATTATTAATTTGGTTCAAAAACGGTTCTTTAAATGGTAGATTTTAAATATCAAAACTAGTTTGAGGTGCTTTAATAATTCTAATTTTAGAAACCTTAGTAATTTGTCCTTTTATATTATTTAGATATTCCATTAATAAAAATAGTTTGATTTTGTATATTTTTATTAGACTGTGACTGTTTTTTATTAATTTCTGTTTTACAACTTATAAATGTTATTAAAATTAGAATATATCTATATTTCATAGTAATTATTTATAGACAATGTTACAATACGTTTTTATTTTTTTATTTACTATTGAAATAGTTTTTAATTATTTTTAGTATTTATAATTCTCGTATTTGTAAACTCGTTTAAATCGATTGAATATAACTTTGAAGATGGAGATTTCTCAAATTCTTCTTCTATTAAACCTCCTAATATATAAAGTTTGTCTTTATAATAATAAATTTCAGAATTTTTTAAATTTAAGTCAATTCTAAATTCATTTAATATTTTAGTGTTTATATTATAAGTAATTATTTTATTATCATTATAGATATATATAATACTTCCATAATGGGTTAAAGCAGGATTTTCTATTCCGTAAAATAAATTCCCTTCATTATTCCATTTTCCTGTAATAATATTATACGATTCAATTAAGGAAAGAGGAACTTTATTAAACCCACCAATAAGATATATTTTGTTGTTTATTATAATACCTTTCACTTCTTTTGGTTTGGTCATCTTTGGTAATTTGTACCAATAACCATTTGTTGTATTATAGATATGCGATTGGTCTGTATATGTTTTTTGTCCGTTCCTATTTTGTTTAATAGAACCTCCCATAACAATAATATTATCTTGATATGGAAATGCGGTAAAATTAACTGCTTGGTGCGGATTAGTGTTATCTAAAATAATTTGTTTTGTTTCTAGGTTTAAAACTTCTATTTTGTCATCTAAATATTCACGTTTTCTATTTGTAGAAAGTGTTTTGCCTCCTAATATATAGATGTAGTTATTAACGAATACTATATTATGATAAGCACGCTTTCTAAATTTTAACTCTAACATTTGCCAAGTATCATTTTCTATATCATATACTTGTAATTTATCACTGTAATTTTCCCAAATGGAATTATATTTAGTGTTTTTAATAAACTCTTCTAAAGAAGAAGATTCGCTTAAAGCTTTTCTTGCATTATCATCAAAATAAGTTTCATCTCCACCAATTATATAAAGTTTATTATCAACTAATGTTGCACCAAAATTGTAAACTCCGTTTTTTAAAGGAGATAATTTTTTATAAGATATTGTTCGTTTTAGTTTTCGCTTATTTACTATTGTAATTTCGTTAAGATTTTCTGTTTTTTTTGATAAATGAACTATATTATTAAGTTCTTTTAGTTTTGATAAAGTATATTTTTTAGGTTCATAACCAATAATTGAAAATCTTATTGAATCTATTGGATTTATTTTAGATATTATTTTTAAATTAAATTCTCCTTTTTCATTAGACACTGTTCCTGTTTTATCTTTATTTAAATAGATATTTACATTCTTTAATGGTTTTAGGTTTTCTTTATCTAGAACAACACCTTTTACATTTTGTCCAACTGCTGTTAAAAAAGAAAAAAATAAAATTAATGTTAACTTCATAGTTTTTTTAATTCAAATTTATATAACCCATTATATAATTACTTAAACACACTATAACATCAAAAAACAAGTAATATCAATGCTTTTTAACAGTGTATATTTATTATGTAATAAAATATTTAAAACTTTGTACCAATGTAATCACTTTTTAAAAGCTATAAAAGTAATTTTTAAAAGTATATAGCTATCTCTACCTAAAGTAACCCAGTATATTTTTTAATTGTAATTTAGTATAGCGTTTATAAGATTAAAAATAGAGTTGTAACAAATGCTTTGAAATTATGAGTAACGATTTTATTTATATTTGGTTTTGGTAATATTTATTTTTTCAGATTGTTTATCCAATTCACTAAATACTCTTTAAAATTTAAATTTACATTATAAATTTCATTTGTTCTTTCGTTAGTTCCTTTTTTAGTCATAAAGTGATTTAATTTATCCATTTCTTTAAATTCAATATTTGAATTTCCAATTTCATCTAATTTTGTTTTGCTCTGTTTTGGGTTAACTAAAATATCTTCTTTTCCAATAATTACTAAAGTCGGAAAATTAATATTCTCTAAAGTTTTTGTATTATCTATTCTGGCTTCTTCTAATTTATGAGGCATAAGGTAATTACTGAATGATTTTTTATTAATTCCGTGTTTTTTTGATTCTTTCTTTGCTGTTTTCCATATTTCCCAAGCTGTTTTATTTGGATTTTTATCTATTAAATCAAAGATGTAGTCTAATGTTTTTATTTTGTCATTAGCTGTTTTTCCAATTATTAAATTATCATAATTTCTGATTCCGTTATTTATCTGATATTTGAGTAAATCTCTCGGTTTTCCTATCGGTGCAGACCATTGAATTAAAAAGTTTGGTAATATTTGTTTTTCTATTACTTTAAGGGAAACAATACCGCCTAAACTATGACCTAAAAAGCCAATTTTTTTGTTTTCTAAAGTTTGTGATTTTTTAAGTTCGCTAAATATTTCAAGAAAATCATTTGTATAAACTTTTGCTTGATCATTATATTCTCCAGTCGATTTTCCTACGCCTCTTTTATCAAATCTAAAAACTCCAATATTATTTTTTAACATATATTCAGTCAAGTAATTGTGTGCTTTTTGAGATATTTTTCCTGTTCCAGAAATTATTACAATAACGTTATCAAATTTAAATTTTGGTGTTAATAAAGTTCCGGAAATTGTAATATTATTATCGATTATTTTCGATATTTCCTCAACTTTATAGTTTTGAATATTCTCAATTTCTTTTTCATTATTAAACTTTTCTTGGCAAAAAGTCAGTACTGAAATGAATAGTAATATAATTATCAGGATTTTCTTCATATTTGATGCCAACTTGGCTGTACTAGGTTTCTCTTTATGCAGACAAACCAAAACTGTTATTATTAAAAATATTTTTTCATTAATAATAATTTTTATCAAGCTTACTTCCAATGTGTTTGTACAAGGTTAGTAGCGTATTTTAAGAATGTAATTTAGCAAATAAAAACCATATAGAAAAAACGCGAGTATTTTTGTAAGTAGGCTCTTAAAACCAATAAATTATCTACGCCGTTAGGCAACAATTTTATATTTCGAATTCGTATAATTTCTTTACAAGTTTTTTTCTTTGATACCAATCGTTATAAACAAGTTCAATTTTTGTAATCTCAAAAGTTCCAAAATCGAAGTCAACATAGTCTTCAATTATTTTTAAAAAACTCTCTTTTTTATTTAATTGATTTCTAAATCGAACTATTGTTGAGTGTGCTGTTTCAATTGAATATCTTTTGTCTAAACTTTGTTCCAATTCAGATTTTTTAAATTCAAATCTTAAATTATCTCTAATTTCATTTAATAAGTTGTTATTCAAAAATCCTTGTACCATTATACAAGAAGTTGATGCAGTTAAACCTTTAAAATTAACTTCAATGTTTTTTTTAGTAGGTAAACATTTTTTGATTAATTCAATATATTTAGATAATTCAATGTTTTCGATATTAAATCCATCATAACACGATATTATTGACATAACTGTAATGTGGATATCAGAATTAGGATAATAATATTGATTTGGTTCAGTTTTCTTTAATTCGAGTATAAGTTTTTCGATTTTTTCTTTTACATCATTAGACGGTCTAACAAGAAGAGTAATTCCAAATCTTTTGTCGCCCTTTGAGTCAATTAAATTATCAATTCTGTATTTTCCAACACAGATATTTTTTATTGATTCTTTATATAATTTACTATAATGTTCTTTAAGATTCACTAATATAATTTTTATGACGACAGCTATTTTTATAATATAGCCTAAAAAGTGTTTGTTTATGAGTAGTTGCGTGTTTAAGCACCTAATTTAATAAATAAAAAACGAAAAGAAAGCCCGAGAGTATTTTTCTTAGTAGGTTAGAACTAGTAATAAATTATATGCGGTGTTGTAGGTAGTTTTTTACATTCGATTAACCCAAACCTTAACTCCCATAAATGCTCTTCTTTGAAATTCATTCCAACTCATTTCTTGTCTTGAATCATTTAAAGGCCAAGGATCTCTTAAAACTACTTTGTCTGGTATTATACCAATAACATTTCCAAAATTATCATACCTGTTAGAATAATATATTCCTGTCATAACATATGCGTGTCCAATTCCTCCGTTGGAATTTGAAAGTCCCACAATTAATGGCCACTTTTTCGATAGTCCGCTTATAATTTCTTGGACACTTGTATAGCCTCCATAAGCATTTATTGAAGAAAATCTACCTCTATTATCAGCAGCCCAACCAGACAAAGCATTTAAAATTTGTCGTTCGTTAGCAGGTCTGTTTGAGTTAGAAAAACCATATATTTTTCTAACAACATCAACTTGTGAAACATATAATCCATGATAATTTAATGTCATTTGAATACAAGCAGCCCAACACCAATTAGATTGCATTTGAGAACCTCCATTAACAGAAGTTGCTCGCATATATTCAAATTCATTGGTTGGAACTCCGCAACCGAAATAATTATTACCGTATTGTTTACACGATTGTGCATTTAAATTTATACCAATAAACATTAAGATAATAATTCCTGTTACTTTTTTCATAATTCAAAGTTTAAGAAGTTAATATTAATTAAATTATAAATATTATTCAATACCTAATAGTAGGTAGTTTTGAGTGAGTTCAAATAGCACACAAAGTGTTTATATGTAGCTATGTAGCTTATTATTTGGCTTAAACAATAAAGTTAATAAATACAAACCGAATAATAAATCAGCGAGTATTTAGTTTTTCAATTAGTTCATGTTTAGATAAACAGGTTTAATATTCAGTTGTAAATTTTAAAGGAAATTCGGTTTTCATAAATTAATACTAACGATTTAGAGTAACCAAAGTTGTGTTTTGGTTATCGAAATTTTTCAGATTTAAAATTAATAAATATTCTATTTAGCAGAAAGAAACAATTTTGGTTACGCATTTGTTGGCGGAAGTTTTATTTCATTTTAAGTGAATACCCTATACTAAAACCATTTCCATTATAAGCTGGATTTGACCCTGAAAGATTGTAATTAGTTTGGTTAAAATTACCATAACTCAACCTTATTTTACTATTGTTTATTAAAGTATATTCTAAACCTAGTAGTGTAGAATTGTTAAATGTAAAATTTGTTCCATTGTATGGAAATTTCTTAAATCCTGTAAAAATTCCTGTTCCGTATTCAATAAATGGACTTATTTTTTTCTTTCCAAATAAGTACCAACGATAATAAGTCATTAAACCAACACCCAAACCAAATTTTTGATTACCATTAATTAATGGTGTTTTGTCTTGCCATTCTTGAATATTGAATTCTGCTGATACTGAAAACCAACTAGCAACTCTATGTTCAATACCAATGTTTTGATGCCACACATTTTTTAACCCAAAAGCATATTCGTTATTCATACCTGCTCTAGCTGAATAGAAATTAATGTTTTCGTGATTTTTAAAAACAAATTCTTCTAAACTATAAGATAAAGCAGCCAATCCTAATACACCTATTAAAGTACTTCGATTGGTTAAGGTTGTATGTAAAGTTGGATCAAAACCAGGAATGTGAGGCCAATCGTTTTTACTTTGTGAATTTGTGTTAAAAGCAACTAATAATAGTAATGTAAAAAGAATGTATTTTTTCATACTAATTTATTGAAATTTAAAATGAGTAATAATTGGGTAATGGTCAGATATATAAGATACCCCATAATTTTTTACTAGGGTTTTATACGAAACAGCTTTTGATCTATTATAAAATATAAAATCAATATTTCTACTAATAATACCTAAGCCAAAAGCATTGTAAGATTTATTATCATCACTTCGTTCTGCAAATCGCTGAGCACTAAAATAATTGTTTCTAATTGGTTCTAAACGAGAATTACCTATGAGCATATTAAAATCTCCAGTAATAAAAACAGGTAAATCAGATTCTGTAATTTCTTCAATTTTCTGAACTATTAACTTGCTTGATTCTCCTTGGGCAGTTTTACCTTTATGATCAAAATGTGTATTGAATAAATAAAATTCTTTATCTTTATCAATATCTCTAAATTTTCCCCAAGTACATATCCTTATATTGTTTGCATCCCATCCTAATGAAGGGTATTCAGGAGTTTCACTTAGCCAAAAATCTCCATTGTTAAGAAGTTCAACTGTTGTTGTATCATAAAAAATAGCAGCATATTCGCCTCCAGAATGGCCATCATCCCTTCCAACTCCAACATAACTATAGTTTTGTAAGTTATTATCTAAATAGGATACTTGATTATGTAAACCTTCTTGAATACCAAATACTGTTGGTTTTACTTCGTTTAACATTGTTAAACAAGATTCTTTTCTGTTTTCCCATTGATTTTCTTCATCAGCAGGTTCATCATAGCGTAAATTGAAAGACATTACAGTTATATCTGAATCACCTGAAAAATCTTCAATTTCAATTGGTTTACAACTACAAATTAGTATTATAGTTATTAAAAAGTAAAATGTTTTCATATTATTTAATTTCAATTAAAATTAGGTTTGATGCAGGTAGTTTATCATTAACACCATTAAATTGAATACTATAAATTCCTTTTTTATTAAATTTATAACCATCTAATAGGTTTATTTTCCCTGAAATAGATTCATTTGGTTTTAATGTGATGTAATCATTTTTTGTTGGAGGCATTCTTTTTACCATGATACCACTATATTCTATTTTTTTGCTATCATATATTATATCCATAAACTCTCCTGTAAAACTATTTTCAATTGGAGTTTTCCAAGGTAAAAATGTGAATTTTTCTTCCCCGAAATTCTTAGTATCCATTTCAAGTTCTATAACTTCTCCTAAGTTGTAAGAAGTTTTAGTAGTAGAAATAGAACTTATAATATTTTCTTTCAAGTATTTCTTTGAAATAATTTTAATGTTTTTTGAATTTAAAAGAGTTGGATTCATTTCTATGGAGTCTTTAATTTCCATTGAAATTATATTTCCTTTTTTTAATTCAACCCAATTTCTATTAGGAATTGATATTGTTGTTGTATAAATTTTGTTGTGATTATTTCTTAAAGTAATCGTTTGTCCATCATTTTCATTCTTAGTGTGTATCACTAAAAATTCACTTTTACTCAAAGTACTATAATTTTGTTTAACAGTATTACAAGAAAAGATTATAAGTAGAGTAGTAATGGGTGTCAATATATTTTTTAACATTAAGTCTTTTTTAATATTTGCAAATATTAAAATCTTTAATATTAATTCTATTGACTTAAGGTCAAGAAATTTCTTTTCTAATCCTACTTAATCGTTCAGGAGAAACTTTTAAGTATTTAGCCAATTTATACAATGGAATTCTATTAATAAGTTCTTGATTGTTTTTTAAAATTTTAAGATACCTTTCTTTTGTAGATAGTATGAAAAAATCTTTCTCTCTTTGAATTCTCTTCATAGTATAACGCATAGATTCATTTTGTAGAAAATTTATAATTAAAGGATTCTTACTAGATTTTATAAAGTGTAAAGGGATTTTTGTTAAAATAGTATCTGAGGTACATCTTAAAAGAATATCTGAAGGTAAACCATTGTAAAATGAGATAAATGATGTACAAATTTCTCCTTCAAATAAAATATCGATTAAAAATTCGTTTTTATTATTTGAAATTTCTGCTTCTATAATGCCTTTTTCAATAAAGTAGCAGTATTTTTCAACTTCTTCATAGTTCGTAATTATATGTTCTTTTGAATATCTTTTAGTTTCAAAATTCTCAAGAAATAAATCATATGTTTCTTTGTTGTATTTTTTTATTAGATATTCTTTAAATGTCATTAGCTATGATGTTTTTGTATTATACAGATATAAGTTGACCTTTTTTTCGGTTAATTAATACCGTTTAAAGTATTTTTTTAGACGTTTAGAATCCAAAAAATAATTTGAACTAGGTTTGTTTTTAAATTGTTAGTTCCGTTAAATTTACATTATTTTTTCGGTATGATTTGTACTTGATATTCGGATTTAAATTTACTTCTAAAGGTTTTCTTAAGTCTAAGCTATAGTACTATATTTTTTAATCCAATAGCCAATGGTAGTTCTAGGAATGTCATATTTTTTAGAAGCGAAATTGGTTGAGATCTGACCATTTTGAATTTGGCCAACGACTAATAATTTAAGCTCTAAAGTTACTTTTTCGCCAGTTTTGTTTTTGAGTTTTTATAAGTGACTATAATTATGTGTTTAATTTTTAATCAACACTATTTCAAGAGTGTATAAATATAGCCCAATGAGCTAACGTTGTTGTGTGTAGTTATTTTTAATTTCATTTTCAATATCCACTAATTTCAATTCTTTATGGTAGCTTTCTATTCTTGAGTGGGCAGTTCCGTCAACTAATAAAATGACTATTAGCATTGCAATAATTGTAATACTAATTGCTCTCCAAGTTGGTGTGTTAACAAACAGAATTAATAATGCGGCTATGATAATTAATATTGGAATTACTTTAAATACAACTTTATATTCCTTTAAAGTGCTTTCAGAACGTTCAATCTCGGATTGGTAAAATGCAGATGCATCACCATTAAAATCCTTTTCAAATTGTTTAACTCTTTGAACGTTTGTGTAGTTAAGTCCGCTACCAATTATTAATAGTAATATTCCTGCTACTAATGTTGGAATGATATAAGCCTTTGCTAAATCTGTTTTTCCTAATTGACAAAACCCAATACTTGCGATTAAAAATATAATTGCAAAGAGTATGAAGAAACGTGTTGAGAAGACTTCGGCTTTTGCCCATTCTGTCGCTAATTTTAATAGTTCCATCGTTTAATTTAGTTTATATTTTTCTCTGTATTCAGTTGGACTTATTCCTTCTTTCTTTTTGAATAGTCTCGAAAAATAGGGTGGATATTCAAATCCTAATTCGTAAGCCACTTCTGAAATACTTTTATTTGGTTGTAATAGTATATTTTTCGCCTCATCTATTAAGTGTAAGTGTAAATGTTCGGTTGTAGTTTTACCTGTTTCTTTTTTTAAAGTGTCACTTAAGTAACGTTGTGAAATATACATTTTACCAGCGATGTGTTCTATACTAGGAATACCTTTTTCTTGCAATTGTCCAGATTCAAAATATTCCGTTAAATGCTTATTGAATTGCTCTAACAAATTATTGGATATTTCTATTCTATTTAAAAACTGCCTTTCATAGAAACGATTTGCATATTTTAACAACGTGTTTAATTGAGAAATAATAATTTCTTTACTGAAGACATCTTGATTATTTTGATATTCAATTTCAATATTAGCAACTATCGATTCTATTTGCTTTTCTTCTTTTGGCGAAAGATGTAATGCTTCATTTACTGAATAGGAAAAGAAACCATATTTTTTAATTTGTTGGGCTAAATCTGTTCCTTTTATAAAATCTTCGTGAAAGTTTATTGAAAACCCTTTCTGCTCAAAAACTACACTATTATCCCATTGTAGAATTTGCCTTGGTGCAATGAAAATCAAAGCGCCATTGGTAAAATCATACTTTGTTCTACCATAGTTTAAATCTCCTTCTACATATTTTTTTAAACTAATCGAATAGCAATCATTTGTAATTGGTGGCGAACTTTCTCTCGGACAAGGTAGATAACCTTCACCATTTGAATTAAAAATACTCAACATAGGATGTTCAGGTCTCGGTAGTTTTAAATAATCCAAATACGATGCTAATGTTTTAAAATGTTCCATACTACAAATTTAAAAATTCCATTTTACACCGGTTTCTTTTTCTGTAAGTTCCCATAATTTTTTAGCAACCACTTTATCTTTGGCGTGTGGTTCTATTTTATGTGCTCCAACAGGACCAGTCCAATTGCTTCTTCCTGTAGGTCCGTAAAAACAACTCTGGTCTAAATTTGATTCTGTAGCACACATCAATTTCGGATAGGCACCTTTTTCAGCCGATTGTGTTAATGGCGATAATTTCATTAGATTAAAGATGAATTTCATCATAAAACTACCACTTGTATTTATAAGGTTTGTTCTTGAAGAACCAGGATGACAAGCATATGCTTTAACATCTGATTTGCCTGCTTTGTTCAATCTATCCTGTAGTTCATAGATAGTCATAATCTGTGCCAGTTTACTTTGACTATATGCATTATTAGGCGTGTAATCTTTATCCCAATTCAAATCATCAAATTTGATTGTTTTAATTCCCATATCATATCCCAGACTTCCTACCGTTACAATTCGTCCTTTAGATTTTTCAATGAGAGGGAATAGTAAAGCTTGAAGTGTAAAATTCCCATAGTAATTCGTTCCCATTTGACTTTCCCAACCGTCAGTTGTTAGTTTTTGTTTAGGTACTTGGGCAATTGCAGCATTGCAAATTAATGCATCAATTTGAGGAATTATTTTTAGAACTTCTTCAGCTGCTTTTTTTACAGAAGCTTGTTCTGCCAAATCCATTTTTATAGCTAAAACGTCTATCTGATTTCCAAGTTCTTGCTTTAAAGTTTTGATTGTGTCTTCTGCTTTATTTTGGTTTCTATTTAGCATTACAACTTTCGCTCCTTTTGATAGCAATATTTTTGCAGCTTCAAAACCTGTTCCACTTGTAGTGCCTGTAATGACGAATGTTTTACCACATAAATCTCCAATTCTGTCTGGTGTCCAACCTTTTTTGCCAAATTGATTTGTATTCATTTTTGTCTATTTATCAATGTTAAAATAATAAGACAAAGGTCGGATAGAAGTAGTGTTGTTTCCTTATACAGATTTTCGAATGTTGTATACTTTTTGGTTGGTCATAATTACACATAACGTGTTGTATATGGTTTGTTACGTGGTTTAAGTACCTAATTTAGTAAATAATTACAGACCAAGAAAGTCCGCGAAGACTTTCGTAAATAGGCTAAAACCAGCATTTAATTTTATACAGTGTTAGTAGCTATTGCTTTTCTTTATTCAGCTCTAATTTCATCAATATGTCAGACTGTTCGTCATTTCCAAGTTTAAAAATGTGTTTGTCAAATGGCACAAATCCATTTTTTTCATAAAATCGAATTGCTCTTGGATTTTTCTCCCAAACAGATAACCAAACAAATTCCGCATTTTTCTCTTTCGCCAATTTAATAGCTTTTTTGTAAAGGTTTTGTCCAACTTTTTTTCCGTAAAATTCTTTTAGCACGTAAATCCGCTCTATTTCGAGTGCATTTTTATCCTTAATAACAGATTGAGATTGTCTTATATTTACTTTTAAATATCCAATTATTTTTCCTTCAAATTCACTAAAATAAAATTCAGAATTTATATCATTAAGTTCTGTCTTAAGCTCTTCTGTAGAAAATTTGTTTTCCAAATAATTTGTCATATTTTCTTTGCTATTTACTAAAGAATATGTCTCTATAAAAGTTCGTTTTGCTATCTCTTTTAAATTTTCAATATCTTGAATGCTTACTTTTCTAATTTCCATTTATTTTCGGTAATGTCTATTTAAGCTTACAGGTAGCATTGTTAAATAAGCTCTGTTGTGTGTTTCAGCAACTAATTTAGCAAATAAAAACAGAATAGAAAATCCGAGAGCCTGCCATTAATTATACAAGTTATTGTAGACAGTTATTATATCCTTTTCCATACAATGAAACGGGTATTCTCTTTCTGGAAAATTGACATTTCCACGTATAAAATAATTTCTTTTCTTGTAGAATTCAATCACCTCCAAATTTTGACTATAAGCATCTAATCTTATTGAAGAATAATTATTTTCTTTCGCAAAATTTTCGGCAAAGTCCATCAGTTTTTGTGCGTATCCTTTTTTCTGATATTTTGGGTCAATTACAAGTCTATGAATTACTAATACTTTTGAATTGTTAAATTCCCATTTAATTAATTTATACTCAGTTTCTTGTTCTTCGCTTATGTTAATTGCTCCAATAATTTTTTCATTGCTTTTCAATGTGTAAAGAACATCTTTTTTTAAATCATTCTCAATGATTGAGATTGAAGGATAATTATCTGTCCATTGATAAATTCCATTATTTTCTAAATCGATTTTACCATTTAGATAAATTTGAAATATTTTTTCTAAATCAAAAAGTTGTCCTTTTTCTATTTTCGATTGGTCAATTTTTACTAATTCAGTCTCTGTGTCATAAATAAGAATTCCTTGATTTTCGCTATCAAGATGTTCAATTAATTTTCCGTTTTTGTTCCATACAGCACTTTGACCAACGCTAATAAAGTTGTGGCAATTACCAATACAATTAGACATTAAGATTGGTGTGCTAAATTCTCTGGCAATTTTTGGAAAGTGTTTATATGCCTTTTCAATTCCACCTTTTGGTTTTGCAACACTTGCAATGTAAATATCTGCACCTTCTTTATTAGCATTCAAAAAGTGTTCACTTTGTAGAGTTTCAAAGCAAATTCCAATCGCAATTTTTTTTTCTTTAATATTTAGAATTACTTGGTCATTTCCACAAACAAAATATGGTAATTCGTCTGAATGTAACATTTGCTTGGAATAAACAACTCTCTTTTCGTTTGGCTGAAAAATTAACATACTGATTTTTATTCCGTCATTTGCTTTTGTCGGCATTCCTATTCCAATTGTTACGTCATTATTGTTAGAAAGTTCTTGAAATAGATTAAAAATACTATTTTCTATTTCTGTAGTAAGTTCTTTGGCTAAATTAGGTTCGTAATTAGTAATTGATAATTCGGGAAAGATGATTAAATCAGTATTTGATTTGACTCCAAGTTCAATTATTCGCAAGTGATTCTGAATGTTTTCTTTGGCTTTTCCTTTTTGAGATTTCGTTTGTGCAATGCAAATTTTCATTTCTTGGATGTGGTTTGTTTTAATTGCCCACAACGTTTTGGTATAAGCTTTGTTGCGGGTTTCAAGCATTAAATTTAGTAAATAAAACACAAACCAAGAAAATTAGAGAGAATCTTCGAAAACAGACAAGAAGTCAGTAATAAATTATATATGGCTTAAGTTAGCAAACCTTTTATATCATTTAGTTTGTAGTAAAAGAAGCTGTACTTATACCACCATTAGTTACTGTATTATCTGCATATTTTGCGTAAGGTCTAAAAAAGTATTGAGTTCCAAACGTTAAAGGTTCAGCTACAACTGAATAACTTGTAGTTAAAATAACACCTTTATTGTGAACTCCATTAAAACCTTCAACTTCGTTAGTACTGCTATTAGTGAAATCACTGTTTACACTATACTCAACACCAAATTCTACAGGTATTTCTTTCATAATATCATTGATGTTTAAAGTAACAGTTATGAAATTTGTCTGAATTAAAAAGGCATCAGATTCTATAGCTAAAGTTAAATCTCTATTTGCGCTTGCATCAATATTTGTAGAAGCTTGTATCTCATTCCCATAGAAAAAAGTACCATCATCATATTCAAAATATCCTCTAATATAATATGTTTGATTGCTTGTTAAGCCTTCAATATATCCAGTTGCGGCTGAACTACTTCCGCTTACATTAGATGTATTATTAGCACTAACTAGAGGGGTAGAAGAAGTTCCATAAACAAAACCTCTATTTATTTCATTACCAAAATTAGCATTATTTTGAAAAGTTCCTGAAATGATAAGGTTTACTGTACCATCGAAGTTAATAAAAAAATCAGTATCATCATTCGTAGTAAAAACTCTATCATCTAAGGGGTTCATCGGTTTTTCATCACTTGAACAGCTATTAAATGTTATTGTAAAAATCAATAAAAAAGCTACTTTGAATAAATATTTAATTTTCATTGTTTTCATTGTTTTTAAAAAGGGCATAATTTAGAAAAGCATTTTATTTATCAATAACTAAACCAAAAACAGCATTTTAAAATCTACTATTGTTTTTGTAATAAAACGGCAATATATTTGGATTATTTCAGGGGGTGTTATAATGTTTGTCAACAGTTTTTGGTTGTAAGTAGTTATTTTAATTTTTTAACGCTTCAATTTCTTCAATGTAACTTATTCGGTCAGATTTCGAGATAGATTTATCATTATTAATGAGCTCAATCGATTTATTAAGAAACAGAAGTCCTTTTTCATAATCTTTTTGAGTCATATAGATTTCTCCTATCCAACTGAAATAGCTAAAATCTTTAGGATATTTTTCTATTGCTTTAACTAAAACTTCCAGTGTGAAATTTAGTTTCTTTGTACCATATATATTGTCATAATCATTGTAGTACTCGGAAGCAATGCTATTATAGAATAATTCAGACGGTAGTATTTTAAAACCCAGTTCAGATGATAAAGATGAATATAATTCTTGAAAACCATTCCATGGTACCTTATTTTTTGATGCTTTTGCAAGATTAAAACAGATGTCTATTCTTCTGCCATAATCTTTAAAAATTTCACTTAGTGCTCTACTTGCAGTTAAACCTGGTGTAAGATTATGTGTTACTTTATATTTGTAATATCTCCATTCTAAGTTTTTAGGTAAATCTTTTGAAATTAAATAGGAATTTAAAGTATCTACAGCTGTTTCATGTAAATCTCCATACGATTGTTCTCCTACCGAAAAATAGTAAAAGTATTTATGGGGAATCGAAGGAATCTTGTTTAAGAAAAATTCAAATTGGGCTTGCTGCTGTTTATCTCCAAAGTCGAAATTAGACACACTGTTTGCTATTGCACCGTTGAAAAAATCTGGGCTTTTTGATAGAGCGTAAGAAGAAAAAATAGCTGTTCGAGAATGTCCTATCAATAAATTAAAGTTTGAGATAGAGTAATTCTTTTTTAATTCATTATTTAACTCTTTCTCTAAAAAGATTATAAAATCATCGGCTTTACCACCGGAAATATTTGGATTTGTCCATTTGTTTCTTTTTTTCCAAGGAAAAGTAATGCCAACAACGATGGCTTCTGGCATCCATAGTAAACTGGTTAAATAATCAATTGTATTGAGATTGTATTTATAGTTATTTTGATTTTGCTTATCTAATAAATAAATAATTGGATATTCAGCGTCTGTATTATTCTTAATCCCTTTAGGCAAGGTTATTTCCAGACTTACAGAATCGTTTAATGTTTCAGAATATAAATTTAATTGAAATGGTTGTTTGTAAGAGGAATATTCTTGGGCTAATGCCGAATATTTGACAACTATTAAAAAAAAGAATATGCAATATGTTTTCATTTATTTTTTTTTATTTTCTTCAAATTATTTACAACGAACGACCTAGTACAAGAATATTGGAGGATTTTTAAACACTAACTTTTCGGTTAACCACAGACTTTTTTTTATTTACTTTGTTTCGTTTTAGCTATTAAACCGATATTATTTTTATATATTGTTGTAATCAGTTTTTATCGATTTCTTCTTGCCAATTCATCTTCTGTAATATAACCATCTTTATTTTTATCGCGTTTATTAAAGTTTTCTTTTAATTTACCTTTTGCTTCAGATTTTGATACTTTACCATCATGGTTAGTATCCATATTGGCTAACATTCTTTCAAAAGATGGCCCTGAATTTTTTGCTTTTTGGCTATTATTGTTATTATTATTATTATTATTATGTTTACCTTTATTAAAACCAAAGGTTCTTGAGCCATTATCTTCTGGCGTTATATTAATAGTGTATTTATGAGTAAGTGCCATACACATGTTAGAAGTGCATCCATAATAATGGAGCGTTAATTCTATTTGATCTGCTGGTGATGCTCCTTTTATATCTACCCAAAATTGACGTGGTTCAGTGTCGCTATCTCCAGGGCCTTTTTCAGCACTTGCTTCTTGTGGAGAAGCTGTAACTCCTTCTGGTAATTCAAGAACATATTTCATTGGTGGCGTTAGGTTGTTCCAATGAGCATCAAGAATAGGGTCTGGAAAGAATCCTAATGCTAATTTACCATTCCCCGTTTCAATAAGATTTCTATCGGCTTCTGCACGTAACTTAACATAATAGGTGTCTTCAGGTTTTTTAGGTACAATAGATAAAATATTTAACCCTTCTGGTCTATATATTGTGGTATTTGTTTCTTCATTTAAACGTTTTTCGTATCGCTTAATAACAGGTAAATCAAGGTCTTTAATAGTAGTTAGTGTACTTGCTGCTCCAACCTTATCACTTAACATTTGGCGCAACTCTTGTTCTTTAAGTTTACCCCATCCTTTAACAATCTTGCCTTCTGGAGATATTAAATATACCGATTGAGAACCAGAATTTAAAGCAATACGAATGTTATCATCCATAGCATCTACAATCCATGGAACTTTTGTACCTAACTTCTTTTTTACTTCTTTAACCATAAGTAATCTTTCCGAAATATTTTGTGCTTCAACATATCCATCTAATTCTGGGTGACGCAAACTTTTATACACAAAAAAGAATTGTACATCTTTTGGCGCATAATCTACGTTTAAAGCCTCAATACCAGTATATGCTTTATGAAATTCCGGACAAGTTAAACATCCCATAGCCAATACGGTATACTTACCTTTGCTTAACTCTTTTATTTTTAATGAATTTCCATTCGCAGAAAAAGCATTTAAATCTGGTAATTCTCCACTCGTTACAACACCTCCTTCAGGAACATTAGCATACTGACTAATATAATTTGAAGGTTTTGTTTCACGTTGCTCTGTTTGTTGCGATTTCTTATTTTTTTTAGGTTGTTTATTTAATTGTGCTACAGTTGGTTTAGAATTTTTTTTTGTGTTAGAATAATAATTTTGAACCCCTGTATTTACAAGCGCGGAACTATTTTTTAAATTTGAATGCTTGTTTGTAATGATGTTTTGGTTGAGAGTTATGGACATTAAGTCTTCTCCATATAAAATGGTACCATTATAATTTTTTCGTATTTCAGCTGAAGTTGCTTCTTCATCCACATTTGTAAAGTTGAAATGTGTTAAAACTAAATTCTTAACATTTGCTTCTTTTGCCATTTGAGAGCTTTCAGCTAAATTAACATGTGCTTTTTCTTTTGCTCGACTATTGTTTCTATTGTTATTATTTTTAATCACATTCCTTTTTGAACCTACTTCAATAGCTCCTCCAGAATCCATGATTAAATAATCCGCATTTTTAGCTAAAATTGGTAATGATTCCGAGTAGGTTAAATCGCCAGAAATTACAATGGATTCATTTTCTACATCAAAACGATAAGCGAGTGTAGCAATAGTATGATTTACAGGTGTGTAAGTGATTTTTATTTCTCCAATATAGAATATGGTGTTTCCTGTTAAATTTTTAGCGGTGAAATTGGATTTAACATCAGTTAAACTTCTCCCAGATTTTGATAATCTATAATCAATATCTTCTCGATAATTTTCGATAGTATTATCGATTAGCGAAGTAGTTTGTTTTGGTCCTGCAATAATTGTTTTATTTCCACCAAGAAGCGATTGGATAAAAATAGGAGCAAACTCCTCATTATGGTCTAAATGATGGTGAGTAAAAAGCAAACCGTCAATGTCTTTAATTTTCGAGTTAATTTTGTTTAAATTGGCTTGTGTACCATTGCCCATATCAACCAAAATTTGAGTGTTTTTGTAAGTGATTAATACAGAAGGACCACATCGTTCTGTATTAAATTTAGGTGAGCCTGAGCCAATTATTGTTGCAGATAAATGGTTATTATTTTCTTGAGCGAACAATTGTGTTCCTAAAAAAAATAGTAGTAAAGCTAAGTGTTTTGTCATTTTAAATTTTTTACTTCTAAGACACTTGATTTTCTTAAAGGTTTAATTTGGATAGGAAGTTGGTATATTATCAGGTTTTGTGTATAGTTAGTTACGTGGTTAAGCAACTAAGTTAGTAAATATTTACGAACCCGTGAATATTCCGCAGGAGTATTCGCAAGTAGGGAAGAATAAAGTAATTAATTATACACGGTATTAACAACTGTAATTTATTTTTCATATTTCACTTCTTCTCCAAATGCTATAAAAACAAGAGCGTCAAAATGATTCAGTAATTTTGTTTTGTTATTTGGTAAATTGAAAATATACATATCATTAAAAATTTTATTTTTTAATTCAATGTTGTTTGATATTATTTTTTTCGAATCAAGAAAATAATTGCTTTCAAGAGAAGGCAAAAGAGATAAAATGTTCTTACTTTTTTTTCTAGCTTTTATGATGTTTTTTTCCTTTCTTTCAGGTAATCTTATTGAGCCAAAAGCAATATGATAAGAACTATTTGGATTTAGTTTTCTAAATTGATATCCCATAGTTTGTCCTTTCATTAAACCATTGTTAGATTTTGACATATGTCCATTAGCTAGCCAAACAATAAATTTTTTGCTTGGATTAGTTTTAACTAAAAAGTCAAGATTTTTAGCCATTTGTTTATCTCTTATTTTGATTCTATGCTTATCAGAATAGTTGTCTTTTACAGTATAAAGTTTAATAGCGCTTTCAATACTATTTAAAATTTGATTCCAAACCTTGTTTGTTTTAATTTTTTCATTCGTTTGAAGTTTTTGTATATAATTTTTTAAATAATCAACTTCTTTTTGAGATAATTCCTTTCTACTATTGTGCTGATTTTTTATAATTAGTTTAATAAGTCTTGTAAATTCTGTATTTAATTCAATTCCATCTTTTTTAAGAATTTCGGATAGTTTTTTTGTGAAATTTTGATATGAATATCTTGAATGTATTTTGTTGTCAAAACCCCAAATTGTGACACTATTTTCTTTAAGAAATTCGAAAAGTTCTTTACATTGTTTTGATTTACTCCACATTGTATATAAATTATGCTTGTCGTGGTCAAATAGCAAAGCAAAAAAATCACTCTCAAAAGCGATGTCCTTGTAACCGTGTTTAGTGACTAAATATTTTATAAATTCTGTTTTACCTAGGAAGTCAGAGCCACTATGATGAACAGCTTCTCCTAGAAATACAGTTTTTTTTTTACCAATATTTGTGTCAATTATTTCCTTAACTTGTTCTGTCAAAAGTTTGTCTATTGAATTCAATTCGTGAATATCTTTATTGATTTGAGAAAAGATAATTTGAATAGAAAAAAATAATGTTGATAGTAAAAATGCTTTTTTCATTATAGTTGTCAACGTTGTTGAATAAGCTTTGTAGCGTTGTTTAAGCAATGAATTTACTAAATAAAATACGAACGGCGAAATTCTGATTAATTAAATATTCAGGTTTACATAATTGAAGAAAATAAAACTTACATCATTGAAAATAGATTTAGAAATAACAATAAACTGCTCAATATTAGAAGTACAATATTTATTAATTTCCATATTCCATTTAAATGTTTTAAATTAATACTACTTATAATAACTGCTGAAATACTGAAAATTATACTAACAATTGTTGTGCTCCATCTTCCATCAAGAAAATCTGGGAAATAATTCTTAAAAATAGAAACTCTTTCAGCTTGTGTTGTTCCTAAATTACAAACATAAATCCATAAACTATAAATTATAAAAGGAATTATCAAGCAGATGAAACTAATTAAAGTTAAAATTTTCTTTTTGGTTTGATTTTTCATAATAAAATTAGTTTATTAATATTCCATTTTTTTGAATCAGAGTGTGTTCCGCCAATGAATGCCAATGGGCTTTTATATGGTTTGTTACGTGTTTCAAGCAACTAATTACCTACCAAGAAAGCTCGAGAGGACTTTGGTAAGTAGGCGATAAGCTAGCAATAAGATATACACAGTGTTTTAATAAGTAATTTATCGATTTTCAACTTTTTTATTCAACTTTTCTAAGTAGTTCAAGTATAACTCCGCTGAAACATCTTTCTCTTTATTAAATGCGTCTAAAAGTTCCTTTTCTTGACTCAATATTTCTTTAAGTCTATTTTTTGTCAAAACTTTTGTTTTATATCCTTTAGACGTATCTAAATAATAAATCTTATTCTTGCCATTTACACCTAAAATAATTGCTCCAATAAGTCCTCCTGTGTTAAATCCTGCTTGTCCTTGAATATTTTTCGGATATGATTCGTCTACTTTGAATGCACAGTACTTTCCTTTAACTAGAAGTTTAGAAAATTTATTCTTTGTTAGAAACTCAACATTAAAACGCATATTATAATATATTTCATTTTCAAAGGATATCGCGATGAGTTTATTTACTTTTTTAAATTTACATTCAGATTCAATATCGTCTACAGACAGGAATAATTCACTTCTTTTTTTTAAGTCTATCGATTCCAATGGACAAGGTCGATTTAATTTGAATTGTTCAAAATTCACAAATACCCCATTATTTTCTTTAGACTCTTGGGCGTTTAAGTTTGATATTATTAAACCTACTATAAATATTCTCGTAATTATTATTTTCATTTTTTGAGATTTAGCTTTTATTAACCACAACGGTTTTGTACATGGTTGGTTGAGTGTTTAAGCACATAATTTAGCAAATAAAAACGGAAAAGAAAATTCGCGAAGAATTTAGCAAATAGGCTAGAATCAAGCAATAAATAATATAGAGTATTACAAGTAGTTTTTTACCTCATTCTAATTATATTTCCAGTTCCATTTCCTAAATTATGTGAAATTAACGCTAATAAAATACTTCCACTTTTTATTGTTATCCAACCCCAAATTAATCCATAAATCATTGTTATTAAGAAAGGTTGAATGTTGAAAGTTATAATGAGTTCAGTTGAAAGTGAAAGTCCGTGTTCTAATCCAAATAGTATTGCAGTTATCCAAACAGGTGTATTCAATATTAAGTTTTTACTTTTCAAAATTTTTGCCAAAAGTCCAAGCATAATTCCTCTGTAAGCAATTTCCTCGTTTATTCCTGGCATAGAAAATTGAAAGAAAAGTGTTTCCCAATTCAGTATTTTAGTTGGAGCAAAAAACATAAGCACAGTTTTTATTATTAAAAGTGAGGTAATTATTAAAATTCCTTTCTTTAAAAACTTACTTTCCTGTTTAAATGTTAAAAAATAATCTTTCAATGGATATTTTCTGTAAATTAATAAAAATGCTATAGCTCCAAATATGGCGTATATTTTTCCAACCCAATTCCAATTTGAATTCCAATTACTAATTCTTAATTTAGGATAAACCATTGGTAAAACAAGAGAAATTTGATTAATAAGAAAAAATATAATAAAAGCCATTAAAATTTCAAAAGTTTCTGATTTTCTATTTTTTAATGTAATCAGAATAATTGGAAATACTATTATTAGTTGAAGAAGATTTTCAGCGATTATTTTTGTCATACTACTTGTAACTGTTTTGTATATGGTTAGTTGTGTGGTTAAGCATTTAATTTAGCAAATAAAAACCGAATAGAAAACAGCGAGGTTTTTTGCAAGTATTTAATAACCAGTAAATTAATTAAACATCGTGTTGATTAACGTTATTTATAATATCTTCAATAGATATTCTTTCATTCCTGTTGTAGATGGCCTTTTAATATTTTTCTTTATTTCTTTGTTTTTATCAACTATAAAATATTGAGGAAAACCTGTATTAATTCCATATTCACTTAATAGAAGATTATATTGATTATCGCTAATTATTAAATTCTCACCTTTTAATTTATATTTTGTACTTAGTTTTTTCCAAGTATCTTGGTTAGATTTTGCAAAAAGATAAACAAAAACGATATTTTCATTTTTTAAACTTTCGTGTAAATTAACAGAATATGGAAATTCAGCAATACAAGGCCCACACCAAGTCGCACTTATGTCTACATAAAGTGTTTTTCCTTCATGTTTTTTAATTAAATCTGCTAATACATTATCAGAATTATTTATGGTAGATTTTTCTTTTTGAGCTGAGTTGCTTTTAAAACTTTCGTTTAAAATATTTGTTTTTATAAACTCATTTTTGATTTTCTTTAAGAACTGTCTTTTTAATAAATCAATATTTGGATCATCTCTAATTAAATCTTTCTGAGTCATTTGTTTAAATTCCCGATATAATACAATATCTTTTCCAAGATTTTTATACTTTTTAAATATACTGTCAGCTAGTAGGTTCGTTGCTTCTTCGTAGCTACCTTTTTTAAATAAGGTACGCATTTTGTTGAAATTTTCACGATTTCCTTTTACTATAGCTCCAATGTACAGATTAAAAACATCAATAGTAAATGATTTGTTATAATAACTGTTTATATTGTTTAAATCTGAATCATTAATTATTTTTTTTTCTGATAGAAAATGAGTTGGGAAAGGTTCATTCTTTAAAGCATAATTAATAAAACCATAAGTTTTTAATGTCTTTTTATCTGTTTTAATCCAAATATCTAGTAATGAGTCAGGTTTTTTGTCTAAAAAAATCATATCAGTAATAGAATCCAACTTTCTTTTAGTTTTAGAGTGCTCTTTTAAAAGAAGCTCAAATTCTTTACCGAAAATTGCGTCGAAATAATTATTTTTTATTTTGTAAGATGATTCGATATATTGCTGTAATAAATTGTTTCGGTTACTTCCTTTACCAGAAATAATTGTTTTATTCTTAACGTCAAAAATAAAATTTAAACTATCTAAGTAATTTACTAATAGTATAGTTCTTTTGTTTTTGTATTTTAATGTTATTTCATGTGGAGAATATATCGGAATAATTTTCTCAAATTTTCCATCCTTGTTTATTTTTATAGAAGACACTTCATCTTCGCCTGTCAGTACATTATATTGTGATATAAATAAAGTTCTATCATCAGTTAGCTTAAAGTTTTTTACTTTTCCAGTAAATTGAATAGTCCCAGCTTTAAAGAAATTTTCAGATGTAATTTTATTTTCTTTTTGTTTTCCACAGCTTATTATTAGAAAATTCATTATAGTAATTAAAGTAATTTTTTTCATTTTTCAATTTCATTTTTAATTTTTGCCAACCTGATTGTATAAGCTTTGTTGCGTGTTTAAGCTATAAATTTAGTAAATAATTAGTTGCCAATAAAATACTTCAGGATTTTGGTAAATCTGCTCTAAACTAGCAATTAAGTTTGTAGAGTGTTGTGTGTAGTGCTTTTTCACAGGTTACATTCATCGGTTTTTATACTTTTTTATTTGTCAGTTCTCAAATAATCAATCGATTATAAAATGTAAATATGTCAGTAATTTAGATTAAAATATGTCAATAATTCATTAATATGTCAAAATTTCAGAGAATTAAGTGGTTTTTTGCATAAAAACTGGTTCTGTTTGTTTTGGTATTTTTTTTGTTTTATTGAACCCGAAATCAATTAAGATTTCAAATTTGAAATAATGTTTAATTTAAATTTTTTAATTATGAGCAATTTAGTTAGTGTTCCTAAAAATGGAAGTTTAGCGAACAGCAATTCAAATCAAAACTTCCCAAATTTATCAAGTTGGTTAGATGATATCTTTAATAGAGACCTACCGTCAGTATTCACTTCGAATTTTAATACTGGAATTACTTTACCCAAAGTAAATATTAAAGAAACTGCCGATGCTTTTATAGTTGAAATGGCAGTTCCAGGTCTAAAGAAATCAGATTTCCAAATTGACCTCGATAATCAATTATTATCTATTTCTACGGAAACAAAGGAAGAAAGTGAACATAAGGAAGAAAATTATACTCGTAGAGAGTTTGGTTATTCTTCGTTCAAAAGAACCTTTAATTTACCAGAAAGTGTAAACGATGAAAAGATTAATGCAAATTATGAAGATGGTATTTTAAATATTCTTTTACCAAAAAAAGAAGAGGCTAAACAAAAACCAGCCAGAAGCATTAAGATTTCATAATTGTTTCACTAAATTTTAGAGTAAAATATTTAGAGGATGCTGATTTTTCTGCATCCTCTAAATAATAACTTGAACTTAATATGTAAAAGTGATGAAAAAGTATATTTTATTATTTATAGTTAGCTTGTTAACTGTTAGTTGTAAAGGGCAAGAAAATGAAACTAAAAAAGATGAAAAAGAAAAAAATCAAACTAATATAGTTGAAGAGCCTAAAGGTAATTGGAAAGTTGATAAAGAATTTGATGAAAACGGAAACTTAATTAGATATGACAGTATTTATTCTTGGTCTTCCAACAATAATTTTGATAATCTCTCATTGTCTGATAAAGATAGTTTGATGCAATCTTTTAAATCACGATTTTTCTCAAACTATTCAGTATTTGAAAATCAAGGATTTGAAAATGTTTTTTCTCAAGATTCACTTTTCAGCAAACATTTCTTTAATGATGATTTTTTCGGAAGTAACTTTGGAAAGGACTTTATGGACATTGATAAGTTAAGGCAACAAATGATTTCGAGACAGAAGAAATTTTTAGAAAAATATCAGTCGGAATTTATCAAACCTGAAGACGAAAACTAAATAGTTTTCGTCTTTTTTTCTTCCGTGTTAGATTGTTTTTGCATTACACACAACGAGTTTTAATATGCTTTGTTGCGTATTTAAGCGCCTAATTTACTAAACAAATTACCAAATAGAAAATCCGCTAGAATTTTTGTAAGTAGGGGAGAACTAGCAATTAATTATGCAAAATGTTGTAAAACGTTATTTAGCCTTAAAAAATTCAATCTTAAATTCCTTTTTTTCCAAAAAAAATTTCAAAATATAAGAGTTTGATGTAGAAGAAACTGCTTGATATCTATATTTTTCTCCTGGTTTACTCATTACGCTTTTTATGGGATCATTGCTGTCTTTAAATATTAATTCAAATTCACAGTCATTTTTCCATTTTATATCTAACATTGCATAGGTTCTTCCATTATTCATTCTTTCAAGAAACATATTGTCTTTTATTGTTACAAAAGTGGTATCTTTTGTTTTAGTACTGGTATTAAAATCCAAGTAGAAAAATTCTCCATTCTTAAGATTAGAGCAATCAAGGTTTTTTTCAGGGACAAAATCTTTTTCAAATTTGTTTTCTTCAGGAGTTAGTTTTTCCAAAGCATAATCACATTCATTCATTAATTTATCACCTATTTCAAGTCCTAATTTATCAAAATCTAATTCCTCAATTGATTTAATTTTATATGCTTTATATATTTCCTTCATATTGTCAATAAGTACTTTTTCAAAGCATGGATTCATTTCTTCAATTGTTTTTATTTGTTCTTTTTCAAGACATTTACATATTTTTTTAGCAAGTTTTTCAGGCATATCTTGACTAAAAATGGAATTAGAAAAAAATAGAACTAAAAATAATAATATTAAGGGTTTCTTCATAGTTTTTTTATGTTTTACGACGGTGTTGTATAAGCTTTGTTGCGTAGTTTAATCACTAAATTTAGCAAATAAAACACGAACGTCCAAATTCCGGAGGAATTTTCCAAGTGAGCCAAAACCAGCAATTAATTTTTATACTATGTTGGCAACTGCTTTGTTATTTAGATGTTTTGAATTCTATTAAATATGATTTCAATGGGATGTTTTCTTCTGTTCTAAAATTGGTTGTAATAAATATTTGATATTCTTTATTAGGTTCCAAGTTTACAGGTATTGTCCAAGATGTGTTATCTTTTCCCCAATTTCTTCCAATCAACGTTCCTTTTTAAAATGCAACCTCTCCCAAGCTTCCAAAAGCTACACTTGTGTTGTGTCCATTTAAAGATTGTGAGAACTCAATAGTTATTTCATTAGTTTTCGGACTAACAATTTGAGCTTTATTTTTTAAATTGCTTAATTCCAATAGCAATAGGACGTTTGCTATCAAATATTTGATAAAGCTTGTCAAGTGGTATAGAAAAAAAATTAGTTCTATTTACAAAATCTACAATTTGATTTTCATTCGTGTAGTCTAATTCAATCATTTCTTTAATTGCTGATTGTTTGTCTTTCGCATTTTTTCTATACTTTCATTCAATTCGGGGACATAAACTTCTGTTTTTAGAGTATTTTTACGAACAGAATTCCAAAATTTTGGATAATTATTTATTGAGTTTATATAATTTTGTGGGGTATAATTTCTTGCTTGTCTAATTCCTTCCAAATCTTCAGTTCCTTTTTGAAAGTATAAACTGTCAAGATTTGTTGTCACAGTATTTTATTCAATTTGATTAATTTTCAGTCCGTAATAAAATTCAATTCCGATAAATATTTTCATTGTTTTAGAATCATATTCTTTTTCAGTTAAACTTTTATTCAGACTTTCAGAAACTACGATAAGAGCAATGTCAATAATTTCTTTATAACCATTAAGAAGTTCTTTTACTTTCGGTTTTTGTGATTTTTCTATTAAACAATCCAAAAAGTTTTCATTCAATTTATTTTCAGTCCATATTTTATTATACAATTCGGATTTTTTTAGGACAATCAAATATTTATTTATGTTCTTACTTTCAGATATTTTTCGTGGGTATTCTTTAAAACTTTCAACATATTCTTTATAAGAATTTCCAACATTATTTTTTTCGTTTATTTTTAATATTTCTTTTTCAAATAATTCACAGCCTCTGTTCAATAATTTTATTTCGTTTTTAGTTAAATAATTACTCAATGAATCTGCATAATCAACTTGTGATTGATTTTCAGTTTTACAATTAAAAAATATAATCGTAATTATAAGAAGTGTCAGTTTTTTCATATTATGTAAAACATGTTTATATATAGTTTGTTACTTGTTTTAAGAACCTAATAGAAAATCCGTGTGGATTTCAGTAAGTAGGGGAGAACTATCAATAAATTATACACCTTGTTGTACTGCGTTTATTTCATTTTTGATGTAAATATATCCTTAATAGTATCTAATTCTTTTTTGTACTTTAAATCTGTTCTAGATGCAAAGTATAAGGTGTTTTCCGTTTTTACTTTGCCTTCCCAAACTAATTTTATTTTATTTGTTAAAATTTGTTCTTGACATAAAAAATCTGGAACTAAGGCCAATCCGTTTCCATTGTTTAAACATCTTATTATAGAAGTAATATTAGGCAAAATATAGTTTGGTTTAAAAGCAGGTTTCTTATTAAAATTTTCAAACCAAAAACGTCTAAAATGTTCCATTTCGTTTGAGGAACTATACCAAATATTTTGAAGTAGTTCGGCTTCTAACTTACTTAAATTGTTTGATTCTATGTGTTTTTGTATTTTAGTTACATTGGTTTTATTTCCTGCTATTAAAACGATTCTTTCTTTTGAAAAAGGAATATACTCAACTAATGATTTTTTTTCATGCTGTTTTTTAGGTGTTATTACTAAATCTAAAATGCCGTTGTTTAGGTCTCTTATTAAATCTGTATGTGCTCCAAATCTAGCTACTAGGTCAAAGTCTAGTTTTGGAATTTCTGGCTCAATAATGAGTTGAAACATTTCAGAACACATTCCTACATTTAAAGATGGATTTTTTTCTTGCGTTGTTTTTTTAAAATGCTGTTCTGCTATCTCCAATTTTTTTAAAGATTCAATAATATATTCATATAAAAATTTCCCGTCTTCTGTTGGAATCATTTTTCTCGAAGTACGTTCAAATAGTTTTTTGCCAACATAAGCTTCTAAAGCATTTAAGTGTACACTAACTCCAGGTTGAGAAGCATATAAAGCAATAGAAGCTTTGGTCAAAGTTCCGTTTTCATATATTTCTTTAAATGTTCTGTACCATTCTAAATTTACCATAACTATTAAAATATTGATACAAAGGTATGATTTGTATTATTTTTACAATAATAAATATTGCTTTAGTTTTGCCCATATAAAATAAGAGACAAATGAAAAACATATTTATAATTAATGGAAGTCATCCATTTGCACATTCTGGTGGAAGATTTAACGAAACACTTTTCAACAAAACTATTTCATATTTTGATACACATGAGGGATTTGAAGTGAAATTTACTCAAGTAGGTGAAAATTATAATGTGAAAGAAGAAGTTGAAAAATTTAAGTGGGCTGATATAGTGATTTATCATACTCCAATTTGGTGGTTTCAAATACCGTTTGGATTCAAAAAATATATAGATGAAGTTTTTACTGAAGGTCATCAAAATGGAATTTATGCAAGTGATGGAAGAAGTAGAAAAAATCCAAACATCAATTACGGGACTGGTGGTTTAATGCGTGGAAAAAAATATATACTAACTACAAGTTGGAATGCACCTAAAACCGCATTTACTTTAGAAAATGAATTTTTTAATCAAAAAAGTGTAGATGAAGGTGCTATGTTTGGGTTTCACAGAATGAATGCTTTTACAGGAATGGAATTATTAGCAACACATCATTTTCACGATATGGAAAAAAATGCAGATGTTCCTTTTGAGTTGAATAATTACAGTGTTTTTTTAAATGATTTAATGATTAATTTGTAATTTATCTGGTTTCGTTTCTAAAATGCAGTACAATGTGTTGTGTAGGATTAGTTGCGTGGTTTAAGCACTAAATTTAGTAAATAAATCACAGATAGAAAATCCGCAAGGGTTTTTGTAAGTAGGGGAGAACTAGCCATTAATTATATAGGATGTTAGTTGTTCGGCATTATTTCTGTTTTAAAGAAGCCTAACTTTTTTTAACTGAAATTCTAGTTCTTCTTCATTCCGTAATATTATAATTGTTATTTCATCAGTTCCTTTTGGTATAATACCATCGTTAAAGTAATCACACTTATTGTTATCAGTAATGTTCGTAAAATCAATATTATTTATCTGTAATATTTGGTCTCCAAATTGTAAAACTTTTGATGCTTCTGTATCATTATATATAAAATCTACAAATACCTTGTTTTCATTAAAATTAGGGTTGAAACCAAAATGGTTTAATTCTGTATTATTAGAAGTACTTTCTTGAAGAACCATTTTGACGTTTCGTTCTTCCCAATTTAAAATCAATCTATAATTTTTAAAAAATAAAATTCCGAGGTTTGTTTTGCCATCTTTAACCCTCATCACCTTATTTTTTATAATATGATCACCTATTTTTATTTCGTCTATTTTTGCAGAAAACTCATTTTTTTTCTTGCCCTTCCCATACATACCAATACCAGAATATCCTGAACCAGAAATATACTTTGTGATTTTTTTAGATTTTTTTTGTTTTAAAAAATCTAAATACGATAAATGTGACGTAGAATTGTTACCTAAATCAATCATATTATTCAATGCTTTATCACCATTTATATAGCTAATAATAGATGGTTGACTAACGGCAGTACCTATAAACATTTTTGATTCTATAGCATCCTTCGGAATATTTAATTTCTGTTCATTATCTGTTATGGTAATTATTTGATTTTTAAAATCGAAATCCCATACAGCAAATCGCATTAGATTAGAACCAATAAAACCATCGGCATTTAAACAAGCAAGTTCACCACTATTAAAATCTGATATAGCCGCAATAGTATTCTTAAAATTAAGACCTCCTATTTCAATATCGTCTATTTTTGTATAGTTAAGTAGTTGGCTAGTTTTGTGAATATCAGTTACATTTTCACTTCCTAAAGACTTAACGTTAAGCTTTTCTGCCAATTCTTTAGAAAGCACGTTAGAAGCTCCAGTGTCTAAAATAAAGTCATATTTTTCATTTTCAATAGTTACTTTAAGAATAATAAGTCCTTTACGGTATTCAAAAGGTATGGTAGTTTTAAAGTCTTCCTGAACGATATTTCCTTGTTTAAGGGTTTTATTAATTTTTGAAGATGCACAACTAGTTAATAAAGTAAGTACAATAAGTGTGAATAGTAGTTTGATGTGTTTCATAAATTGATCTAGTGTTTATTAATCTTTTTAGTTTAGAAATAAGTATTACTTTATCCTTTCATATTAATAGACGCTGATTTTTTTAAAATGGTTGCCTTAGTTGATTGTTTTTTTGCTGACAACGTTATTGTATAAGATTAGTTGCCTTATTTAATCAATGAATCTAATAAATAAAAAACACGAACGGCGAAATTCTAAAGGAATTTCCCAAGTGAGCCAAAACCAGCAATAAAGTTTATACGTTGTTTGTTACTTGCAGTATTACTTTTTAATCCAATTTTTTAAAGATTCTTTCAATTCTTTCTCATTGCAAGATTCAAAATCAGGAATAATTCCATCTTTAAATTTTTTTCCATTATAATTTTTCCAAAATCCAGTTGTTAAAATTAAAAAGTCTCCATTTTTCATTTCAATGGAAGTATTATTTGTAGTATAACCAAATGTTTTAGTTCCAAAAAATTTCACATTTTCATTATTCGTTAATGCAATAGCTGTAGCTTCTGCTGAACTTGCTGTTCTATTATTAATCAAAACAGCAATTTTAATGTTATTATTTTTCAATTTATAATCAAATGGTTTTTCTAAATATTTTTTTGTTTTGTTTATGTTTTTATAATAGATTTTACTGTTTTCCTTTCTCCAAATATTCTCTTTTTCTTTTTTCACAGTATAACCTAAAATTCCATTATTAAAAAAAGGAGTTAAAGAAATAATCATTGGCCACATATCACCACCACCATTATTCCTTAAATCAATTATCCAACAATTTAATTCTTTCTGGTCTTGTAATTTAATAGCTTCAATTCGTTTATTTATATATTTTCGTGCTTTTGTTATTGTTTCTTTTAGACTTGTTTTTGATGGTGTGAAATAATCTATTTTTATATAACCAGTTTTTTCAAAATCTTGAAATATTTTTTTAGACTTAAATTTTCCATGTAAAGAAGACTTTGTGTCTTTTTTAAAGTATCTCGAATGTGATTCTCCATTTAAGGATAATGCTTCTATTATAGCAGAATCTTTTGATATTTTGGATTTTTCAAGAACTTTCTTTTCAAAAAGAACCCAATTAATTGAATCTTTGTTGATTGAATTTTTCTTAAATTCTTTGATTAGTTCTTTGTAAAATTTTAAATCTTTATTAGAAATTTTTTCTTGTGAAAAAGATAAATCTAAACTTAAGAAATAAAGTATAATTAATAATATCGTTTTCTTCATATTACAGGTAACGGTTTTGTTTATTGTTAGTTACTGTGTTTAAGCAATAAGTTAGTTAATAATTACAGACAAAGAAAATCCGATAGGATTTTTGTAAGTAAGCAAAAAGCAAGCAATTAATTTTGTACGGTGTTGGCTTTAGTATTATTCGTTTTTCCAATTTAATTCTTTCATTATTTCCTCAAACGTGTAATTTCCAGATATCAATATTTTTCCTTTCTCGTTTATGTAACCGTGTTCTGAGCATTCAATCGAATAATGATTGCAACCATTTTCGTGCTTTTCCTTTTTCCAATATACTTTTTTGCATTTATTTCCAAAAATTGCTCTGTTTTTCCTAAATGAAGTAACTATTTCAAATTGGTGATTTATTATTATTTCTCCTTTTTCATTCGCAAAACCAATTTTATTATTCTCGTTAATTATTCTGATCTTATTTTCTATTAAACTGTCAGGTGAAGGTTCCCCATTTACTGAATTATATACTTGAAAAAGTATGTTTTCATTTGAGTCAATTGCAGACCAACCGTTTTCTCCTTTTATTCCAAAAACCGCAAAATATTTCAAAGAATTTTCCTCCAAAAAAATATAGTATTTTGAAGTGTCTAATTTCTGTAATATATTTTCTTTTTCATCTACAAGATAGTATTGATTTTTAGTTTCATATTTTTCTTCAGTTTTAACTTTAAATTTCTTTTGAGAGAAAACGTTAATTGAAATAAATATTATTATAAAGAATAGGATGTTTCCTTTCAAGTTTTTCATTCGATTTTTTATTACTGCCAACGTTGTTGTATAAGTTTTGTTGCGTTGGTTTTGCAGTAAAGTTAGTAAATAATTAAGAACCAAGAAAGTCCGCGAGGACTTTCTAAAGTAGGCTAGAACTAGCAATTAATTTTACACGATGTTAGGCACATGCAATTTTTTAGTTCAAATTTTCTAAAAAGTCAATTAATGGTAAAATTCCTTTATTATTTTCTTTTTTTCTTTTTTCTATTGAATAATACATCACGCAAATCATAAAAACTGTGAAAACAACGTGAATAATTATCCTTAGAGTTATTGATACATTAAATTTTTGTAAAACATCAATGTAGCCTATATTTATTCCTAAAACCAATAAAAATGTATAGAACCACATATATTTTGATGTAGTTAACATTCGTTGCTTTAGTTTATGAATAAGGTTTTTTATATACTTATGATTATTTAATTCAGCATCATTGCTTATTAAGCTATACTTACTTCTATAAGATTGGATTAGTATCATTATCATACCAAAACCAATGATAAGGATAGATATTAAATAATAAATATTTGAGAGTATAGGAAGTAATGTTGCTAAAACTATTATCGTAATTGGAACAGCAACGAGTAAAATGATTCTTTCTAATTTTCCTTTCTTTTCAATTTTGTTTAAATGAGTAACCAACTTACCGAAATCTAAAGGTGTCGATTTTTCTTCTTTCCAAAGGTTTTGCCAATTTGTAATATCTTTCTCCATAATTATTTGAGTTTTTTTCTCAATATTTTTTTAATTCTATTTATTCTAACTCCAACATTCGAAGTTTTTAATCCTGTTATATTTGAAATGTCGTCATAACTACAATTCTCTAATAATAAACCTATAATTATTCTATCTATTTCTTTAAGTAATGAAATGGATTTATAGAGTTTTTTTACTTCTTGTTCTTTATCAGTTGCGTTCAAGTTCTCAATTTCGTAATGAGGAATATTGGGTTGATATGCTATCTCTTTTTTGTTTAATTTGGTTTTTCGATTCAGCGTTAAGAGTGCTGTGTTTGTTGTAATTCGGTAAATCCAAGTATCTATATTACTCTCATTTCTAAACGTGTCTAAATTATTCCAAACTTTTATAAGAACTTCTTGAAATAAATCATCAGCATCCGTTTTATTTCCCATAAACCCTAAACAAAGCCGATAAACTTTATCCTTTGATTGCTCATAGACTTGTTTAAATTTTTGTTCTTTATTCTTCATAATTTATAAATGCTTCAACCGAATTAATAAACCATTTAGGTTCGTCCCACATTATAAAGTGTTTGGCTGTTTCTGCAACTATAATTTCGCAATTAGCTGCTTTTGAAAATTGATTTTTATAGTTTGCTTCAACTGTTTCTTTTGTTATTCCGTAATCTTTTGCTCCATACCAACTTCCAAATACAAGGATAGGAATTTTTACTTTTTCAATACCATCTCTTAAATCTGTTGTCATAAGTTCAAACATTGCTTGTGCCATTGTATTTCTGTCTGATTGTATAGACCATTTATTCGCCAACTGAATATTTGTGGAATCAGTTATCATAGTGGGCATCGTCATTTTTTGTTGTTGAATAAATTGACTATCAGAAGTTGATAGCATCATTTCTTTCATCATTTTTGCTTGTGGAATCACATTTTCTACGGTTGCATTTGGGTTATGAGCTGCTGACATAAATGGGTATGAGTCTACAATTATAATCTTTTTCAATAATTTAGGTTGAGAACTTGCAATTGAAAGTGATAAAAAACCACCCAAACTATGTCCAATTAATATTGGTTTTTCATTGAGTTCATCCTGAACATACTTTATAATTTCGTTTTCAATAATTGGTAAGTAACCATTTTCGAGTGAAATTGCACTTTGATTAGCAAATCCTGCTAAAGTTAAAATATGACATTCAAAATTTTTCTCTAATGTATCTGTTGTTTCTTCCCATACTTTACCAGAAGATGCCAATCCTGGAATTAAAATTATCGGTTTCCCTTGCCCTTTAATTTCAATATTGAAAGAATATTTTTCAGATTGAGAGTAAGTTGTTGTTTGATAACAAAAGATGACGAATAGAATTGCTAATTTTTTCATTGTAAATGTTTTTATGATTTACTCTTTAGATTAGCAAAAGGTAATTTTATTACACTTTTTCAATTATTTTTTTATTTATTTCGATTTTTAAGGTTTCGTGAGTGCTTGTGCCCAAAGTTGTTGTATAAGATTAGTTGCGTGTTTCAAGCACCTAATTTAGTAAATACAAACCTAATTTAAAATCTGCTAGGATTTTTGTAAGTAGGCTAGAACTAGCAATAAATTATAAACGCTGTTACCACCAGTATTTAATCAATTAGAGTATAATTCTTTATAAACTCTTTCCAATTAACTCCAAATGGTATTTTTAAATATTTATTATCAGGTGAAATCAAAATTTTTGTTGGATAAGCAGATACTTTAAATAATTGTGTTATTTGTTTATTTATTTCAGAGACTGGAAATGTATAATTATTCTTATTCATAAATTCCTCTAATTTTTTTGAGTTATAGGAAAATGAATAAAATTTTATCTTTGAATCTAATTTTTTATTGTATTCTTTTGCAACTTTGTCAAACTCTGGTAGTTCTTTAATGCAAGGCGCACACCAAGTTCCCCAAATATCAATATAAACCCAACTATCTCTTTTTTTAGATAAATCTAATATTTCTTCTTTAAATTCAACTTTAATTTTGGGAACTTCTAGCATTTTAGAATTAAGATAATTAGACCAAATAGTTTTAAAAGTTTTATTTTTAACTATTTGGTTATAGAAACCTTTTAAATTTTTTAAATTTTCATTTGTGGCTTGTATATAGGTTTCCTCTAGCAACATATCTAATGCTATTTCCTGTTTACCATTTTTACTTAAAAAATTAATGTATTTTTTTTTGTAGTTTATATTTTTTAGATCGTTAACCAATAAATAGGCATCATAAAAATACCCTGACTTATTTTGTAAATCAGTTTGGTCTGGGCTATATTTTGAAGCATTTTTAATAGATTCTTCTGTTTTGTTCTTTTCAAAAAGAAGATTGTAATTATATGCTAATAAAAATCTATAATAAGCACGCTCTTCTTTAATTCTACGGTTTCCTTTAGCAGGGTTATTTATTAGTGGGTTTAAAGATAAATTTAAGACTATTTTAGAGAGAATTTTATCCTTAAGTTTTGAACTGCCAATTTCTTTATCTTCAAATTCTTTAACAATTAAAAGTCCATATAATTCTATTTTTGAGTTATAATTTGTAGAATCAGATAATTTTGCATAATACGTTTTTAATAATGAATCTGCTTTATCTGATCTATTTATTTTAAAAGATTTATTCCATAAGTAGATAGGTTCTATTATTTTTTTTATTGAGATTTTATCTTTTTTATAAAGCTCATTTAAAAATACGGTTTCATTTCCTTTACCTTTATTTCTAAGAATAGTTTGAGCTAATGAATGATGCAATCTATCAATAAAAAAAGGTTGAAATATTTCATTTAGTTTTTCGGAAGATTTTATTGCTTCTTCAGGATTTTCTTTTTCCCATAAATCAGGTAATGAGTTTGTTAATTCAAAAGCTTCTTTAGGGATTTGAGAATAAACTAAAACATTTATTGCCAGGAGTAATACTAATAGGATTCTTTTCATACGTTTTGTATTATACTGATATAGCTTGACTTTTTTTTAGTTTAATTTATACCGTTTAAAAGATTTTTATAGCCGTTTAGAACGGCAAAAAAATAATTAGAACTAAGTTCTTTCTAAATTATAAGTTCAGGTAAATTTACATTATTTCTACAATATGATTTGTATTTGATGTTTTGATTTAAATGTACTTCTGCAGGTTTTCTTAAATAGAGGCTAAGATGAGACCTCAAATTATTATAAATATCTACAGCTTGTGCTACGATTTTCTGAGCGATATCAGTTTTTTAATGGTCTTTTTTAAACCGTATTCATATTTCAAAGTTCTATTAATACGTTAAGCAACAGCGTTTTCATAAGGGTAGTATTGCTCTGTCATACTCATTTTAATTCCATTACTTTCGGCAAATTCGGTGTATTTAGGATTGCAGTATTGAAACCCTCTGTTAGAATGATGTATAAGTTTTTGATTTGTATATTTTCTATTTTTAATAGCCATAGCTAGGGCATCTGTGCAAAGTGATGTTCTTATATGGTTATCTAATTTGTATCCCATAATTTGCTTAGAATAGCATCAGTAACGATAGCCAAATAGTTATGTCCATTTTCAGTTTTAATATATATAATATCACTAACCCAAAGTTGTTTTACTAAGATTGTTAGCGTGTTGTATTTATTCATTCTTTTTCTTTCTAATATTACTGGAATTGTTCACATCAAACACGACTTTGCAGTAGCCTAACAAGTGGCTACTTGCCAGACTAACAAACAAACTGCTGTTAAGGCTTTTTTTTATTGTATTATTGTTTCGGAATATATTTTTTATTTGTTTTAACATTTATCAAATACCAATGTTTTGAAGGCATATCAGAATATGTCCATAAATGAACCTTGTTTCCTTTGTCTGCATTTTTGTTATCTACCAAAGCTAAACACATATTATGGTTTCTTTTGGGTATAATAGCAAATTTGCCATTTCCTTTGTGTTCTAGATAAAACTGCTGAGAGCCTGCCTTATGTGTTGACCACAAATGGATAGCTGTTTTTTTACTTGATTTTCCACCATAACAATCTAATGCAAATTTACTATCGCTTGCAGGTGTTATTATATAGTAAGACAAATATTTATTTTTATGAAATCTATATTTTTTTGCACCACTATTATCTTTTGTCCAAATCTGTAAACGTTGTCCTTTCATTTTCCATTTCTTTTTTTCTCTATTGTAAGAAATATCGAAGTAGCCATTATTTGCATTACCTGTATTTGCAGATTTTATATAATATGTTCCAGCTGGAATTTTAGTGCCTTTAATTTTAGCTTCTTCTTTACCTGTTGCGGTATTTGTCATCATACGCTCCCATACCGTTTTTCTATAATCTAGGTCTTTCTTTTTGTACTCTTTAACTTTACTTCTATAAATATTTCCGCCATTGGCAGCACTACTAGGCATTATGTAAAAACGAACATAGGTTCTGTCCTTTAATATTTTAGCCCATTTTTCATCTATCTTTGTAAATAAAGCATCCCAATCTTCTTTTATAAGGCTACTTCTCATTTGTCGAGTTTCTTTAGGAGTAGCGCCATGAATCTTTCCTATAGTAGGGAATACATCAAAATAAAATTTCCTAACAGCATCAAAAGATCCTTCTATAATAGGACCACTTAATTTTTTTGCATGTTTTGGACAACATTTTTTATCACATTCTCCCTTAGAATGAGTATGTTTTGATGCAACTTTGGCATCAGCAATTAATTTATCTGCTTCACTTGAAGCCATTTTAGCAATTTTTTCTGCTCCTTTAACTAGTTCATCTAAATTAGCTAGAAGGCTTATTGCTTCTTTTTTAATTATGGAAACCAATTGGCTGGTAATTGTATCAATATCAACTTTTCCTTTAATTTTTGGAATTCGCAGTTTTTTTCCAAATACAATAATATTGAAGTCTAGTTCACCTCCTAAACTACCATCAGTATTATAAATAAGAGATGCATGCGATTCCCTTATTTCAAGAGTATTAAAAATGGTTTCTATAATAGGCTTAAGCTGCTCAATTTTGCGGAGTTCATTTACTAAATCATCTTTAATCTTATCGTCAAAGTTTGCAGCAATTTCAAGTGCTTTTTGTTTTACGTTCATTTCTATATCCCGAAGTCCTAAAGCACCCATAGCCTTAGCTCCCGGAAAAGTTTTTAAATCATCCATACCAATAGAGGCTGTCAAAGAAAGTGGATCAACACTTCCTGCAAAACCAAATTTCCCTAATTTCCCAAAATTTAAAGAATATAAATTACCATCTTTAGTAAGAGGTATATCTCCAAAACCAGGAATGGATAGTTTGTTTTGTGCAAACGCTGAATTAAAACAGATAATTGATAGCACAATTATGATACTTACAATTTTTATTCTTCTCATTATTTTCTAATTAGTATTTAATATTTTATAACGTAAAAAATTAATAGTTCTACATGTATATTGAAAAATAGTAAAATTCCATTATAATCTATTTAAATCTCGGTTTTCTTGAGTGCACGCCAACATGTTTGTATATGATTTGTTGCGTGTTTCAAGCAACTAATTTAGTAAATAATTATCGATCAAGAAAGCCCGCGAGGACTTTTGTAACTAGGCTAAAATCAGTAATTAATTATACAAGTTGTTGTGTGGCGTTTTTATTTAATTTTTCATAGCTTACTATATTAATTCAATGAGTTTTCAATTAATTCTATTGTTTTCTGATACTCCGATTCAAGTCTCTCATGCGTTTTGTAGAATTCATCCAGATATTCATACATAATGTCCATTACTTCGCGATAAGTTGTTTCAGAATCAATATACTCAAGTTTTCGCTCAATTTTAGCTCTTGAATCCAAAAAATTATGTTGAATACTATATGAAACTGATAATTGTTTAATTAGTTCGATATTCAGGTCTGGAAATAAATTACTATATATAGCTGCTTCAAACATTGCTCTATTAAGAGCTGATTTTCCTAATCCAGGGAAACCTGGTATTCTTGCAGCAAATGGTTTTTCTTTAAATGGTACTATAAAAAAAGATGGATTCTGACCATTTTCTTTAACTAGTTGGTTGATACGTATCGCAAATTCATATATTTCTACCTTCCTGTCTGATATGTACTCTAAATTGCTGGACAATTCTACTTTCAACCCAAATAATAGCTTTTCTTGGTCTTTCTTAAGTCTTTTGTTTGTGCTCCACTCAGATGCCATCACTCCAAGAAAAACACCCAGTATCAAAACAAGTAGTTCTATAAGATAGGTTTTAATTTTTTTTACTTTTCTTCATATTTTTTAAGTTTAGATCTAACAGAAGTAAAATGAAACACAACGTTGTTGTTTATTGAAAGTTGCGATTTTGTGAACGAGGAATTTTGCAGCGGAAATTCAGAAGTTTGCAAAATCTCAACAAGTTTTAAATTATGCTAAATATAGCAATTTTCTATACAAGGTGTTGTGGCTTGTTATTCTTTATTAAATATTTATTCATTATTTTTTAGTTGTAATAGCTCCAAATATAATTCCAGCAGTTCCTAATAATTTAATTCCAGTTATGTTAGTCATTATAATTCCTAAAAACAATCCAATCAAAATTCCGAGAATTAATATTCCATGATATGTTATGTGGCGTTTTTATCTTTTTATTTTATTTTTTTGTTTCTAAATATTCTGTTAATGCTTCTAAATAAAGGGTGTTAAAAGTGCTACTTGAAAATGGATTCTGACTAGTAATTAAATTTCTATCCTTTATAGCAAAGTTAGCTTTTGGCAAACCGCTTCTGTATATCAGCCCTAATTTTCTTAGTTGTTTGGCTATTTTCCTGTTTTTTGGTTTTCCTTTCATTATAAATTTTTCAATTACAAATTCTTCAAAAGGTGATACAGAATTGACTTTATATCCAATGTATGGGTTTTCTTCTGCTGGTATTGTCAAAATAAGGCTAGGAGCGTGGCAAATAAGTCCAGTTGGCTTATTCTCTTTAGCAAAAAGTTTTAAAAGAATAGGAATGTTTTTGTCTTCTATTAAATCTATCATTAAACCTTGTCCACCCGGAATAATAATTCCTACATAATTACCTTGATTTTCAATTGCATTTTCAAGTGTAATTGGGCTATTGAACGAATTGTCTTTTGTTATAAACTCCAGGGCTTCATTCTTAATTTCTAATACTTCTTTCCAATATTTATCATTAGTACTCTCTTCATCAATTGTTGCAACATTTCCATTTGGTGTGGCAAATTCCACAGTATATCCATTTTCCGAAACAGATTTATATGCCAAATAAAATTCATTTAAAAAGACTCCAGTTTGTCGTAATTTTTGCCCTTTATTAAGCTCTAAAGTGTCTGCTGCACTCAAAACAAAAAGAATTTTCTTGTTTTGAGCAGAAAGTGATATGTTCGTAATCATTACAATTGTTATAATTAAAATTAGTTTTTTCATTTTAAGGTTATTTAGCTGCAATAATTTCAATTTCTATAAGACAATTTGGAGCTGTTGCTAATAAAGGTAAAGGAACAATGGTACTAGCTGGAAAATTTTTTACTCTCCATTCTTTAGATGCTACGTCTATTAGAATTTGTTTTTTTTCGAGTGTAAAATCTACAATATAAACAGTCTGCTTAACAACATCATCTAATGATAATCCAGCTGTTTCTAGAGCTATTTTTACATTAGAAACAGTTTGTCTAACTTGTTCTTCAAAATCTTCTGAAACCAATTTACCTTCTATATTTGAAGCCCATTGACCTGAGAAATAATACATTTCTTTTCCTTTTGGAACTTTAACAATATGAGAAAATCCATTGTACTTAGGATTAAATAATCCTTTTGGGTTGATAAAACTGTTTTTTTCTTGAGCCATACTATTATTGTTTAGAGTGTTTACGTTTTTAGATTCCGTGCACGAAAACAATACTAACAATATTGTAAACGACATGATTTTTTCTATCATAATTTTAGTGTTTTAATTATGATACAAAGAAAGTACACATAAAATTTGTATACATTTACATATGTCGATAATACTAGTTCTTGCTATTTTTGGCTCTATTTCGACTTAGTTGTGTCGGAGTTATACCAAGGTAAGAGGCAATATGATATTGAGGAATTAATTGTTCTAATTGAGGATATTCTCTTTGAAAAATAGCATATCGTTTGTTTGCTTCTAACAATACAATTTCTACTTCTCTTTTTTCTTTATCAACAAAATAGTGTTCAGCAATTTTTCTTAAAAGCCTTTCTAAATCTTGATATTTGTCTAATAAATCAGTTAATTTTTTATAGTTTCCTATTAGTAAATTACAATCGGTTAATGCTTGTTGATTTATAGTACTTGGAAGTTGAGAAACCAAAGAAGAATAGCCACCAATCATATTGTTTTTCGTGAAGAAATGTTTGTTATATTCTACTCCTTCATTATTACGATAGAAGGCTCTAACAACACCTTGTTTAAGAAAACCAAAATTTTTAGCGACCTCTCCTTCTTGTAAAAAATACTCACCTTTTTTTAATGAATGCTCTGTAAAAAGGGTTTTTATTTCATTCCAAGTCTTTTCTTTAATAGGAGAAATAGCATTAAGAAAATTATAGAGGTCTTTCAATTTAGATTTCGTTTTTTTTTAATGACACACAACTTGTTTATATATAGTTAGTGGCGTGTTTAAGCAACTAATTTAGTAAATAAAACACAGATAGAAAATCCGTGAGGACTTTCGTAAGTAGGCGAGTACTAGCCATTAATTATACATGGTATTGTAGGTAGTTTTTATATTCTAAATCCAATTCCAAGTTTTAATAAATTTACATTTGTGTTGAATTTTATGTCAGGAACATCGTCAACGTTAAGTTTTGTAAAATCATATTGAGCTTGCATAAAAATTTTCCTGCTAATGTCATATGCTATTCCAAAATTCAAACCAAATCCACTCAACTTATCAGATTCATCCGATACATCCATTCCATTGTTAGATCCTGATAATTGGAAATTCATAAATGTATAGCCTAAACCAATAAATGGGTGAAAATTTTCAATAGATTGAATATTAAATTCAGCGAAGATTTTCGGTTGAATTATATAGGTAGTAACTAAAAAATCTTGAGGTGAATTATTTTGATTAGAATTGTCGACTAAAACTCCTCCGTTAATACTTATTCCAAGTTTTAATGGATTCAATTCTACAAACCTATATTTCAATCCAAGGTCAATTATTCCATATGAGTCTTCTCCTAAGAAGTTTTGGTCAATAGTAATTGGGTAGTTTACTTCCAAACTAAATTTCGAATCTTGAGAAAAAGCGTTAGGTGTAAAAATCAATAATAATCCTACTAATAAATTTTGTTTCATAGTTCTGTTTTTTAATTACCTACAACCTTGTTTTATATTGTTTGTTGCGTGTTTTAAGCAACTAATTTAGTAAATAAAACACAGATAGAAAGTCTGCGAGGACTTTCGTAAGTAGGCGAGTACTAGCCATTAATCATAAACGGTGTTGTGTGTAGTTATTATTTTGTTAATTCTTTTAATATATTTATTGTTTCAATATTACTAGGTTTTAAGCTACTATTCGAATTTATAATTTCTCCTTTTTTATTTATAATTGAATTAGTTGGAAATCTTTTTATAGATAATGTTTTCATTAAATTTTTTTCTTGATTTTGCTTTAACAGAATATAATTATTTTAATAGTTCCCTTTGATTCATCTTTTAAAAGAATTATTCTTTTATTGGTATAATTATATTCTTTTTAATTTTTTTATATTTTGCTAAAAGAGAATCTTTAAATATAGAATTATCTAATACATCATTTATCAAGTCTAAATTATTTTCATATACATTAGTATTTTTCTTATTTAAATATGTCGAAACGAATTCAATAAATAGTATTTGAGTTAAAAATGGACGGTCGATATTTTCCTTCTTTATTTGTAATAAAATAAAATTAAATCGTTTATCAACAGGTAGTTTTGCAATTTCTGCTTGATTTGAAAACATGTAATATCCAAATATATTTTGTGATAAATTATCTGAAATATTACCGTTTATTAAATATTCTGATTTTACGGTAGGTAAATCAAACAAGTTATATTTAGAATAATCAGTTTTTAAATTAATATTTGATAAATCTTTTATATCAGTTTGTGTTGTATTCTTTTTAAATTTATGTAAATTAAAAAAACTAAAACTTGAAGGATAAGCATATAACTTTTCAGCCTCAAGCCAGTTTAAAAAAGGTTTCGATAAAGTTTTATTTAGTAAAAGTTTATTAATATAATTTTCTTGAAGACCATAAAGACTATCTTTAAAATTTAAGAATTTTTCAGCCTTTAATTCGGCTCTTTTTTTTCTTAATAACTCATAATCAAGTGGATTTTTCAAATAAAAACTAATTAAGTTTTTATTAATTTCACTACTGTTTCCAGAAACACTTAGCCTTTTTAAAAAAGATGAATTTGTTTTAGCACTCCCATCAATAATTACATTTAAACTATCCCCTGGTTTTACAATTAATTTAAATAGATAATTATATGCTATTTTAACATCTTGTTGCTTTGTTAACTTAAACTTAAATTTAAATCTAAAAATATTAGTAGAATCAACTATAAGAGATTCTTCAAAAATATCCTTGTTAATATAGTCTTTAGCATAAAAAGTTAATTTATTACAAGTGTCTATATTCTTGATTTCTCCAGTTATAGTAACAAAGTTTTTTTTATTTATGGAATTTAATTTTTTATTATTTTGTGATAAAATTGATAAAGAAAATAATAATAATAGTAACCTTTAAATATTATTTTTCATATTTTTTTTTATTAATTACACATAACGTGTTAATATAAGCTTTGTTGCGTGGTTTAAGCAGTGAATTTAGTAAATAAATCACAGATAGAAAGTCCGTGAGGACTTTCGTAAGTAGGCTTTAACCTAGCGATTAATTTTATACGGTGTTGGCAACTGGCTTTATTTTGATGTTTTAAATTCTATTAAAAAAGGTTTCAATGGGACACCTTCTTCTGTCCTAAAATTGTTAGTTATAAATATTTGATATTTTTTATTTGGTTCTAACTTTACTGGTATTGTCCAAGAAGTATTGTCTTTTCCCCAATACCTTCCGTTCAGCGTTCCTTTCGGAAATGCATCCTGTCCTAAATTTCCAAAATCTACACTTGTATTGTGTCCATTTAAAGATTGCGAGAACTCAATAGTTATTTCTTTAGTCTTTGGACTAACATTTTGAGCTTTATTCTTAAACTGCTTAACTTTAACAACAGTTGGTCTTTTATTTTCAAATATTTGATAAAGTTTGTCGAGTGGTTTAGAAAAGAAATTAGTTCTATTAACGAAATCCTCAATTTGAGTTTCATTAGTGTAGTCTAATTCAATCATCTCTTTTATTGCTGACTGTTTATCTTTTGCTTTATTATAATTTATTTCAGCGATAGCATATCCTATATAATATCCTAAATCTCTTGTTTTAAACTCATTTGGGAAATCACTCCAAAGCCAATGATGAATATTATTTCCATAAAACACTTCTTCTTCAAATTTCTTTTTAACCTTGTCATTTTGTTTTCCATAATTTATAGCTGGTGTAGCAGATGGTACTTCCATTGCAATCACAGAAACAAATTCAGCTATCCCTTCACGAAGCGTATAGGATAATAAATTGTCAACTTGTTCATTTTGTTGCGTATGAACATATTCGTGAATATTTAACAGAACTAAATTATCTATTGGTTTGCTGTCGAAATATTTACGTCTACCTTTTCCTAAATCTCCTTGAAATTCAGAAGCAATTGTATTTTTATCTGACATTGCTAATTCACTCCCGATAAGAACTAGACTGTCAATAGTAGTTCCATTTGTTCTTAAAGCTCCAATAGTAAAATAAATTCTTGCAGCTTTTAACTCCGGATAAATTTTTCGCATTTTTTCAATACCTTCTCCTAATTCAGAAACATACATTTCCGTTTTAAGAGTATTTTTACGAACAGAATTCCAAAATTTTGGATAATTATTTATTGAGTTTATATAATCTTGTGGTGTATAATTTCTTGCTTGCCTAATTCCTTTTAAACCAACTGTTCCATTTTTTAAATATAAACTATCGAGATATTTGTATTGTAAAATTGAATCTTGAGTTGATGTGATTTTATCATATGCTTTCCAAAAGTTTGTAATATCTGAAGTGATGATGTTCTGTTTTGAGTCTTCAACTTTTTTGTCACATCCAAAAAGCGTGAAAATTAAAATTGTTATTAAAAATGTATTTTTCATTGGTTAGTGTTTCATCTAAAGACTATGACTTTTGTTACAGTTGTTCGTTTTGCTTGTTGCCAAACGGTCTCGGCTATGAGTAGTTGCGTGGTTTAGCACTTAACTTTGCAAGTACAAACCAAGTTGGAAATTCCGCAGGAATTTCCAACGTAGGCGAGAACAAGCAATTACTTATAGCCATTGTTGTAGGTAGTTATTTATTCTTTATCCAAATTCAGATAATACAGTTTTGCAGCTTCCTGAATTTCATCATCTAAACTGTCATCTAGCGCATATGAATAAAGTACCCATTCATCGTTTGGTTTATAAAATTTAAAAATAAATCTAATCGGTTGTCGGTCGTATTTTACGAGATATGAGTATAAAACAAAACTTTCAGCAAATTTTTTTGTAGTGATTAATTCTTGTCCGTAATACTTTCCCATATAACTTTCTGTAAATCCATTTACCGTTCCAATAATTTTATCAATATCATCTTTTATTCTTTCAGTCCATTTATTTGTTGCATATAAATCCTTTACTGCTTTTCCAGCGTCCTTTTCATAAGTGGCAAAAAAAGTGTCAATCAATTTTTGTGGACTAGATTGTGCAAATAAGTTACTTGATGCTAAAATCATTAATGCGATTAGTGTTCTTTTCATTTTTTTCTATTTTTATTGAGTTCTGTTTAATTACCTACAACGTTGTTTTGTATGGAAAGTTGCGATTTGTGAACGAGGAATTTCCAGCGGAAATTCAGAAGTTAGCAAAGAAGCAACAAGTTTTAGTTTAGCTAAATATTGCAATTTTTTATACACGGTGTAGTGCGTAGTATTATTTCAGTTCGAGTATTTTCCATTCCGCTATCAGGTTTTTTAATTCAATTCCGCTAATTGTTTTTCTATCTTCATATGAACTTGAAACTTCAAATAAAATAGCTTCTTGTTCCATAATATTACCATTTTCAATAGTTGAAAATAAGTTCAACTGATAAACTATTTCATTTTCGTCCATTTTCCTGAAAGCGTCTCTTTCTTCGTGAAGAGTTTCGTTATCATCTTCAGGAATAGCTAGTTTCCAAATATGTAATACTTCTCCCTTTTTCGGTTCTTTCCTGAAGCTTACCCATCGATTTCCAAGTAAGTCATTATTAACATCTTGGGAATACATTAAGGGTTTAATAATAGGTAGATTAATAGATTTTCTAATTTCATTGGATTTTTTTCCATACGCAAGTCTAGATGCCTTGAATTGGTGTATGGTGAAAATAGTTAAAAATACAATAGCAATACTACCTATTATTCTAAGAATTTTTCTAATTATTATTTTATATTTCACAGGTCTTATTAGTTTTATTTACAATAGTTTGCGGGTATTGCGTACAACGAGTTTTTATAAGATTTGTGCGACTGGAAAATCGGAGATTTTTCGGACGTAGCAAATCGTTTGTTAAATGTTTGTAGGTTCGTTATTTAGTTTAAAAGTAAGCATAAATTTTATGAGGTGTTGGGTACTGGCTTTTACCTAATCATTTGTTTTTATTAATGTTAAATTTTCTCTTTTTTTATAATCCTTTGGGTTCGGATAAAAATCAAATTCTAATCCACAATTATCACCACTTCCAAAAGGCATTCCTCTTTCTATTAAATCACCTTTGTTATTGTAAAAATCAAAAGCACCATCAATTCCACCAGTTTGCCATTTTCCTCTTTTCCATAAATCAACTCCAGGAATACTGTCAAACTCATAAGTTCCATCTTCTTTTAAAATCAAGAATCGCTCTTTATCAAACAATCCGTTTCTCTTTAGGAACTTTTTTGATTTAACTTTATGAGTTGAATAAACTCCAACAAATTCATTCGATATTCTGTCATTAGAGTTTGGAATTACAATTTTATACCAAAATTGAATTAATCCGTAACAAAAAATCGGAATTATTAAGAAAATCAATCCAGTCATTTTTAGTTTTTTTGATTTTTTAATCAATCCAACTAATAAAATTATGATCGAAATAATCAATCCGACTATTCCGATAAATGACAAAATCATAAATATTAAACTTTCTAGCATATTTTTTATCGGCTTGTGGCTAAGGTGTTTATATATGGTTTGTTGCGTGTTTCAAGCACCTAATTTAGTAAATAATTACTGACCAAGAAAGTCCGCGAGGATTTTCGTAAGTAGGCTTTTTGCCAGCAATAAATTATATATGTTGTTGTAGCACGTTTTTATTCACACTTATTTAATTCCGAATAATATTTAATTGGATTACGATTTTTATATTTTATTCTACTTAATGATTTACAAAATTTTTTCTTGTCCGTATTTATTATTAATTCTAAATACACCATAAATTCCTCTGCATATTCTCCATCTGCAAAACTCGCTAGATTTAAACTTGGTAAATAAAAATCAGAGTTTTTTTCAGAAATCACTTTTTCAAAAATCAGTCGAGTAGTGTCATAGAAAAAGTCAGTTTTCCCCATTTTATGTTCAGGTTCAGTTGTTTCATAATAGTTTCCGAATTCAGTATAGTTTTCAGGAACTAATTTTATTAATACAGATTCAGGAATTATTTCTTTCTTTAAATAAAATTCAGATGCTGTATTTAAATTCTCTTCATAATTATCAATTATTATTAAATCCTTTAATAAAGAAGTACCAATTCCAGTTCCGTGAAATGTTCTGAACCCAGTATAAATTCCTCCATCAACTTTATGAGCTTGGACAACAACGACAGTATCTTTTCTTTCTGTTCTTGCATCTATTAAACAAGCAAGGAATGGAATCTCTAAATCAATAGGAATATATTCTTTCAGACCAATATTTACATAAATTGCTCTATTTTCATCAACATCATTTTGAGTTGCTAATTTTCCTTTTATGTGTGGTGTATTTTACCAATTATTAATATTAATTGAATTGATGTCAAAAGATTCAAATTCTTGAGCATTTATCGAACAAGTAATAATCAGAATAGTTATTTTTAAAATCAATTTCATACTTTTCTCAAATGTGCTACCGTGTTTTTATATGATTTGTGCGACTGGAAAATCGGAGATTTTTCGGACGTAGCAAATCGCTTGTTGAATGTTTGTCGTTTGTATTAGTTCAAATTTAAGCATAAATTATATGAGGTGTTAGCCACAGTATTTTTTCTTTAGTTCTTGAGCTTCATCAAAACTTTTATATCCCATTAATAGTAATCCTTCTGTGCAATTAATTTTCTTTTCTTTCAACTGTTTTTCTACATATTCTCGATATTCCTCAAATCCTTTATATTGTTCTGGGATTAGCTTTATTGATTTTTTCCCATCAATATTTCTCAATTTATCGTGAATTACTAAATTATAAATATTTCTCTCAAGTACATTTTGATGAGATTTGCTCTCAAGTTTAAAATTAAATGTTCTCGTTTTAGATTTATGAGTAATTGTCAAAGAATTGCTTATTCCTAAACTCCTTTTTTCTGTTGGGTTCCGATGTCCTAAATTGATTTTTTCATTATAATAAGCGTTTATAGATAAATCGAAATCAGTCAATTCCTCGTATTTAATTTTCTCTGAATAGTTTATTATCAATTCATCTTTCTCGAGCTCAATAAAACCTTTTTTTAAGTTCTTGATTTTCTCAAAATCATAATATTGATAAAAATAAGTAAATAATATTGTCAGCATTCCAATCATCATAATTGAAGCTAAAATTCCTTTTCCAGAATCAGTATGAAATATTTCGTTGTATATATATGAAAAAACCAATCCAATAATCATTAAAAATAATCCTGAAAGAAAAATCACTTGTGTATTTGAAGTTTCGATCTTTATAATTTTATGAATGTAGGCTTTGAATGTCATTCTGTATTATACTGATATAGGTTGACCTTTTTTTTATTAATTTACCCGTTCAAACTATTTTTTTTAGCCGTTTAGAAGGCAAAAAAATAATTTGAACTAGCTTTTAGATTAAATTTTAAGTTCAGGTAAATTTACTTTATTTTTTCGATATGATTTGTATTTAATGTTAGGATTTAAATGTACGTCAGCAGGATTTCTTAAATCTAGGCTAAAATGCTTTCTCAAATTATTGTATATATCTACAGCTTGTTTTGTAATTTCTTGAGCAATAGCAGTGTTTTTAATACAGTTTCTAAGCCCATATTCATATTTTAAAGTTCTATTAATTCTCTCAGCGATTGCATTTTCGTAAGGATCATATTGTTCTGTCATACTCATTATCATTCCATTTTCTTCGGCAAATGCTGTGTATTTAGGATTGCAGTATTGAAAACCTCTATCAGAATGATGAATTAGTTTTTCATTGGGATATTTTCTGTTTTTAATAGCCATAGCAAGAGCTTCTATACAAAGAGATGTCTTCATATTGTTATCTAATTTATATCCCATAATTTGCTTTGAATATGCATCTGTTACGATTGCTAGATAATTGTGTCCATTTTCTGTTTTAATGTATGTTATATCGGTTACCCAGAGTTGTTCTGGTCTATTAGGCACTTGGTCTTTAATTAGGTTTTTATATTTTCTAAATTGATGATTCGAATCTGTTGTTGTCACGTAATTTTTAAGCTTAGGGACGAGCAAATTATGGAGCCTTAAAAAGTCGTAAAATTTATCTCTTCCCATCTTTATGTTTTGTTTTATGAAGTCAGATTTTAGTTCATCATACAGCTTAATACCACCAGTTCTCATGCCTACTTTTTTGCGATAATCTAGTACCATTACAATAAGTTTATCATAATTTATTTGTTTGATTTCTTGTTCTTTACATCTTTTGTAGAAGGCTTGTTTACTAATCCCAAAACATTTATAGAACCACTTTCTTTTAAACGGTTTTTCTTTTTTAGCTCTATCTCTTTTACTAATGTTTTGGGCAGCGACTTTTTTGATAAATCGACTCCTGTAATGATTTCCATATCGGCAATAATATCTTGCTGAAAGTCTTTGATAAACTCAAGGGCTTCAATACGTTCCTTTAATTTTTTTATTTCGTTTATTTTGCTCATTCCTGTATTTTGTTGCACTAAAGTACTATATTTTTTAATCCAATAGCCAATGGTAGTTCTAGGAATGTCATATTTTTTAGAAGCGAAGTTGGTTGAGATCTGACCATTTTGAATTTGGTCAACGACTAATAATTTAAGCTCTAAAGTTACTTTTTCGTAAGTTTTTTTTCGGCAGTGTTCATTTTGTGTTTTCATAAGTGACTATAATTAAGTGTTTAATTTTTAGTCAACCTATTTCAGGAAAGTATATTTTTTAGATTGTTGCCAACGTTGTTGTGTAAGATTAGTAGCGTTTTTTATGCACTAAAGTTAGTAAATAAATCACAGATAGAAAGTCCGTGAGGACTTTCGTAAATAAGCTAAAAATAGCTATTAATTTTACACGGTGTTGTGTGGCGTTTTATATTTTCCCCTAATTATTTCAAATACTTCTTTAGAGACTTTTCCTTTCAATAATACTATCTCATTTTTATATTGTTCAATTAATTCAGAATTGTATGTTCCTAAAGAAATAATTTCCAGATATTGGTCTAGTTTCTCTAACAGAATAAACATCTCGTCAGTTTCCTTATTTGTGTCTTTTGGTCTTTTAAAACGTAATTTATCAGAAACCCAAAGTAACTCACTACCATATTTACAGAATAAATTATATTCTTTCAAAGTAATCTCTTTATTTGAATTATTCATTTCAGAATTAATAGAGTTAATCGCATTTTTAATATTTGTTTGAAACAATTCTATATTCCTATTTTGTGAACAATTAACTTGTAGAGATTTCCAATTATTTAAGTCACTCTTATTCGGTATTATTCTAACAAATAGTTTCTTATTTTGTTTATCAAAACTTAGAAGTTCTGAAAATTTATTTCCGAATTCATATCTTAAATCATTGAAGTCATAAATAATTCCTTGGATACCTTTCTCTGACTCTATTTCTTTTTTAGAATTCTCTAAAATTTTTACAACATCAGAATTTCCAATTGAACCAATGCCACAAATCCCAGAGTATTTAAACACTAGGTAATTTTTGATTCGCTCAATTTTGTTTAGATTAATATTCATTTTTTTAATGACACACAACGGTTACGTATAAGAATAGTGCGGTTTTGTGTGCGAGGATTTTCCGAAGGAAAATCAGACGTAACAAAAGTGCACTAACCTTTGATTAAGCAACTAATTTAGCATTATTTTTATACATTGTTAGGCAAAGTATTTATTTTCTAAAGTCTGATAAAACAAGTTCGAAATTTTTCTTTGCTAATAGAATTTTCTCCTTTGTTTCTAAACTTTCTTTTAGTTCAGGTTTTACGCTTTCGAGTATTGTTTCAAATTCAAGTTCCAAATATTGTTTAAATCCCATTGAAAATAATTGGGATTGAAGAGATTGACAATGAATTTTCATTCGTTCAATATCTATTTTGAAAATTTCTTTTTCAATTTCAATCTTTTTGTTTCTATCAGAGTGTTTGAAATCAGGATGGATAGGTTCTTTTACAGGGAAACTATCTTTGTGTTTAACACAATTACAAATGTAACTAACCCTCTTTGTTATGTCGAATTGATAGTGTGATTTGTAAATGTCAATATTGTATTCTTTTTTACAATATTTCTCTAAAGTCAGTAAGTTATTTTCTTCTCTTAATTCCGCAAACAGAAAATTAGTCGCAGCAACTAAATCTTTTAGATAAGATTCATATTTATGAAATAATCCAACGTACCCAAGTCGGATTGTTTCATACAAATTGTCTTTTAAATCTTGCTTTGAGATGTTTAATAAACTCTTGTATTTTGATTTTGAAATATGTGTCCAACTGTCAGCAATTGACCTGTTCGCTGCTGGAATGTAATAATTCAAAAATAGAGTCTGAAAAGATTCCATTTCCGATGTAGATTTCACTATTAAATCAAAAAGTCTTTGTCCTTCTTCTGACTCTTGTAGTTTTTCAAAGTCATTAATTTTTGCAAAATTCACAGAAAGGTTATCAATTAGCAAGTCAATTGGATTTATCTGTCGTTTCTTCATATTTTGCCTAACTTAAGGCGTGTATGGAATGAAGCGTATAAGTGGGCGAGGATTTTCCGTAGGAAAATACAAGCCAAAGACAAACAAAAAGATTTAGTAAAACCAAAACAGCTTTATTTTATAAACGCTGTTGTTAACTTTTAAAAACGGTAAAAAATGAAAAAACTTTTAATTACAGAACCAGACTTTAAAGACAAGCCAATAGAATGGGTAAGTTGGAATATAAAAACAACAGGTAATAGTATGCAAACCGCTCTTACTATATTAAGACAGAAGCAAATACTAAGTAGTTTTTAATTGTTTACAACGAAATTTATAAGGATAGTGCGTTTAAGTGAATGAGGAAATTCGCAAGAATTTAAGAAGTAACTTAATAAGCAATAGCCTTATAGTTAAACAAAAAGTAAGCATTATCTTTATAAGGTGTTCTTTAAAGTAAAATGAGAAAAGGGCGTTGCGTAGCAAAATGCACAATATTTGAGCGCAATATATTGAAATTACAAAATAAATAAAAATATTTGTATTTTTTCGATGAATGGTAATTGATAATACATATATATGTTGTATATTTGTATAAGAAATAAAGATAAAAACAAATATTATGAAACTATATCACGGAAGCTATACTGAAATTGAAAAAGTAAATAAAAATACAGGAATGTATTTTACTAATGATATTGAAATTGCTAGAGATTATGCTTTAGGTTTAGATGATTGTGGTAATTACAACGAAGAAACATTTATTTATGAAATTGAAATTCCTGAAAATTCTAATATTATTTTAATGGATGATTGGATGGATTTTGATTCTATTGGATATGTTGATTATAAAAACGCCCCTGAATTTGCATCTGCAGAAGAAATGGAAGGATATTTTTTTGTTAAAAATCCAGAAAACTTTATTTTTAAATTAATTGAAAATTTTAAAAACGAATTATAATGGCATACATATATCTAAACAAAGAAACAAACGAGGCTCGAATATTTGGAAGTATTACGAGCCTTTCAAATGTAACAGGAATAAAACCAGATAACTTATACACTACATTTAGTAGAAAAGGTTTAAAAGAGTTTGAAAATGATTTATATAGAATAATTAAGACAAAAATTGAACGTGCGTAAATTCCACAATATTGGCGCCCTTTTTTTATTTTATTTTATAGAACTACTTATATAATTACTAAAACATCCCATACCACATTAAAAAGATGGGATAACAATACATTTTAGTTGTACTATTTATTTGTACAATAAGCTGTTTTTACTTCAAGAAGCAAAGTAGTCACTTTTTATAAACTATAAAAGGAATTAACCAAATATTTATAGCAGTTTTATATCCTAAGAGCATATGGAAATCTTTGTATAAAATAACTCTGTATATGTATATAAAACCGTGTAGCTAGTGTACAAAAATAATAATAGCATATAAAGCAATAATCTTAAAAACAACAAGATAGGAGGCTTTTAAAAATAGGGTTAAAAATAAAATGACTATATTAGGAGACAATAAGCTCTATTTTAGAGATATAATAACTAAAATTAAATATTATGAAAAAAGATGAAAACGATTATGTAATCTATGATGCCAGAATGATGGAAAATGAAAAGTTTCTTACAACTCAAGAAGCCACAGAGCATTTTAAAGTTAGTAGAAGTACATTATATAGATTAAGAAAAAAACTATTGATTCCTGTTTCTAAAATAGGCTCCAGACCAATTTATCCACTTTTACTATTAAATACAACATTTTCTAAAAGAGCAGTTCAAAGTATAATACAGCAAAAGCCTACAGATAAGTAAGCATCACTTTTTTTAAACAAATTGCCACCCAAAACAAGCACATTTAAAAAAGCGTGTTAAACTATTGCATTTTTACAACATTTTACATTATAATATTGTAACAGGTCCCAAATAAGTACTTGTTGCTGCAAAATTGGTGCCTGGCTTGTTAAAAGAAGCCCAAACTTCTACCTCAAAACTTGCCATATAGTTGGGTAAAGTTACTGTTGCTGTGGTAGCTTCTCTAGTAGCAACAGATAAATTGGTATAGTACATATGTAAATCGGGTACATATATAACAATCATAAATGCATCGGTAGCGGTAGCTTTACCTTGTCCGCTATTATCTTGCCAACCAAAAGTTAGAGTTTGCCCCGCACCAGTTGCTATAGTACCACCATCAATACCTCTTAAATCGCCCTTGCTAATTAAAACTTTTTCATAGTCCATAACCATGCCCAGCGGTGTGCTTTTTACTGCGTTTTTAAGATGATAAGAAGTAGCAATATTAAAGCGAGATTTATCGCCTATCGTATTGCCAAAATACAAATTTAATACCTCTGTAATCGGACTTAAAAAGCCTATAACAGTTTTAAATTTTGCGCGCTGTTGCTCTTGTTTTTCTGTAGGTGTATATTTACCACGCTGTGGTAAACTACGCATTACATTTTTACCTCTCCATTTAGAGCCTACTACGTTTCCTACTTTGCCAGAAAATCCGCCAAGAATACCTTTTTCGAATGTTGCCATTATTTTATGATTTTTAAAATTAATATACCACGAAACTAATAGTTAAAAAGCTTACAAACAAACCCTTGACACGTACTGACACAAATTGGTACAAAATAGTACAAATTGACTATTTTTGATACATTTTGATACATTTTGATACATTTTGATCTATTTTGATTCATTTTGACACAGTTTGACACAGTCTGACACAGATTGACACTAAAACCGAGATTTATGGGGGTTTTGTTCGAGTCTTGTTCGGGGTTTCTTCGGGTAGGCTAGGGGTGTTTTTTTAAAAAATAGATACTTTACAGAAGAAAACTCGAAGCAGACACAATTAAGAGTTACAATGAAATTTCTTTACTTTTATCAGTATCCCAAAAAAAAACATCGATAAAATCATCTTATTAGTATATTTAAAAGCTTAAACAGTCGATATTGTAAATACAAGAAAGTAAATAGCTTTATATTTGTAATGCATAAATAAAATATTTATAAAATACTATTATGCGCTTCTAAAGTTCTTGTTTTGTGATACCTATCTTTTATAAAATAGTAGTATATTCATACTTTTTTTATAAAAAAAATATATCAACCCCAAAAAAAAAGTTAGAAAATGAATTCATTTATAAAAAAGGCATTATGCATGTTACTTGTTTTATATGCAGGTAGTTATCTAAAAGCACAGAATAATAGTACTAAAATTATTGGAGTACTAATAGAAGACGCTACATCTTTAGCCATACCGTATGCAACAGTAGTTCTACATGATAAAACATCAAAAAAAATTATAGTTGGCACAACATCTAACGATAAAGGAGCTTTTAGCATTACTACTACTCATAACAATTTTTATTTAGAAATAAGTTTTATGGGGTTTAAAACAAAAACAATAACCACTTTTAATTTTATCAATAAAAAGGCAGATTTAGGCAATATAATTTTAACTACAGATAAGCAAGCACTAGACGAAGTAGTAGTAACAGGCGAAGTTTCTAAGACCGTTTTTAAATTAGATAAACGTGTTTTTAATGTAGGTGCAGATATTAGTAGCACAGGCGCAAGTGCTTTAGAAGTGCTAAATAACGTACCTTCTGTAAATGTAAATATAGAAGGTGAAATTAGTTTAAGAGGTAGTACTGGTGTACAAATATTAATTAATGGTAAACCATCTGTTTTAGCAGACGAATCTAGCAATGCACTGGGTACAATTACTGCAGATATGATAGAAAGTATAGAAGTAATTACAAATCCTTCTGCTAAATATGAAGCATCCGGAACAGCAGGAATTTTAAACATTATTCTAAAAAAAGAAGAAAAAAAAGGTTGGAACGGGGCTGTATCTTTAAATACCGGAACTCCAGATAATCATAGTATTGGCTTAAGTTTAAACCGAAGAACAGAAAGTTTTAATTTATTTGCACAATTAGGAGCAGGGTATAGATCTATACCAAAAAAATCGGAAGCTATAAATACAGATTTGGTAAATAATGAAGTTATTTTTAGCAACGGAACAGAATCTAGAGACGAAACCTTTTACAATCTTACTTTAGGTACAGATTATTATATAAATGATTTAAATGTAATTACTTTATCTGGTAATTTTGCCTATGAAGTGGAAGAGCAACCATCAGAAACTAATTTTAGTTATTTTGATGCTACTAATAGTTTAATTTCTAGTTGGGTACGTAATGAAATTACCGATGCTACCAACCCTAAATATACATACGAATTAAATTATAAAAAAGAATTTAAAAACAACGAAGAGCATACGTTATTGTTTAGTGCTTTAGGGCGTTTTTTTGGTAAAGACCAGTCATCAGAATTTACAAATACTACTATTTCTGGTACCGATAGTAATAGCGAACAAGAAACTGAAACTAATTTTAAGCAAGCAAACTATACATTTAAGATAGATTATACAAATCCTATTTCTAATATTTATACTTTAGAAACTGGTGCACAATATGTTATTAATGATGTTGGTAACGATTATGAGGTAAGAGATGTAAGCAATGGTGTTTTTGTTGTAGACGAAGATTTAACCAACGATTTTGAATACAATCAAAAAGTATTAGGTGTCTATGTAACGGGGGCTTACGAAAAAGAAAAATGGGGTATAAAAGCAGGTCTAAGAGTAGAACATACCAACTTAACAACCCTTTTAACAAATACCAATGAAGCTAACGAGCAAAATTTTACTAATATTTTTCCAACATTACATTCATCCTACAAAGTAGCAGAAGATTTTTCGCTGCAAGCAGGATATTCTAAACGTATTTATAGACCCGGGTTAAGAGATTTAAATCCGTTTTTTAATATTAGAAATAACTTTAATATTCGTGTTGGTAACCCAAATCTACAACCAGAATTTACAGATTCTTACGAGTTAACTAGTATCTATAAAATAGGAAAAGCTTCTTTAAGTTCTAGTTTTTATCATCAATATACAACAGATATGGTGCAACAAGTTTCTACATATGTAGATAATGTAACCATATCTACTCCAGAAAATATTGGAACAGATTCGGCTTTTGGGTTTGAAACAAACGGTAAATACAGACCTAATAATTGGTTAACAATAACAGGTAATGTTAACTTTAATTATTTTGATAGAAAAGGTAGTTATGAAACACAAATTTTTGATTTTTCTGGTAGTCAATGGTCTTCTAAATTAGGCTCTAAAATAGGATTGCCAGCAGATATTGATTTAGAATTAACTGGTAATTACCAATCGGGTTATAAAACGGTACAAGGTAGTATTACCGGGTTTGTTTTTTTAGATGTGGGTGTACGTAAAAAAATATTTAAAGGAAAAGCTATTGTAAATCTAGGAGTTAGAGATTTGTTCGAGTCTAGAAATTTTGAACAATTTGTGTCTCAAACTACTTTTGAAACTTACAGTTTTACACAACGTGGTCGTTTTGTAACTTTAGGTATTAGCTACGGCTTTGGTAAAGGAGAAGCCATGACATACTCTGGTGGTAGAAGAAGATAAATTGATTCTTTAGTATTATTTTTAGTACTTATTATCGGTCTTCGAGCGGAGTCGAGAAGCAAATTCAATATATGTTTAGATACAAAAAACCAAATAAGTTCTCGACTCCGCTCGAACACCTTGTTAACAAACGGTCTTCTAGCGAAGTCGAGAAGCAAATTCAATAGATATTCTAGATACAAAGAAACTAAATAAGTTCTCGATATCGCTCAAACACCCTGTTAACAAACGGTCTTCGAGCGGAGTCGAGAAGTTAAGTCAATACATGTTTAGATACAAAGAACCAAATAAGTTCTCGATTTCACTCAAACACCCTGTTAACAAACGGTCTTCTAGCAGAGTCGAGAAGCAAATTCAATAGATATTCTAGATTCAAAAAACCAAATAAGTTCTCGACTCCGCTCGAACACCCTGTTAAAAAATGGTCTTCGAGCGGAGTCGAGAAGTCTAAAATTAATAAATTTTCTTATCTTACAGAAAAAAATGGCTGGATACGTATACATATTACAATGCTCCGATGGAACATATTACACTGGGAGTACAAGAAATTTAGAAAAAAGATTAGCAGCTCACCAATCAAAAAAGGGAGCTAATTACACTAAAACCAGATTACCAGTAACAGTAGTTTTTCAAGAATTATTTTTAAATATAGCAGATGCTTTCTATTATGAAAAGAAAATTCAAAAATGGTCGCATGCTAAAAAGAAAGCTCTTATTAAAAACAATTGGAAACTCTTACCTATACTTTCAGAATGCAAGAATGATACACACTTTAAAAATAAAGAATAAAGAAGTTTCATAAGTTCTCGACTCCGCTCGAACACCTTGTTAAAAAACAGTACTCAAGAAAAGTATCAAAACTGTTCTTCGAGCGTATTCGAGAAGCATACCCAATAAACAATTTAAAGAAGTTTCATAAGTTCTCGACTTCGCTCGAACACCTTGTTAAAAAACAGTACTCAAGAAAAGTATCAAAACTGGTCTTCGAGCGTATTCGAGAAGCATAACCAATAAACAATTTAAAGAAGTTTCATAAGTTCTCGACATCGCTCGAACACCTTGTTAAAAAACAGTATTCAAGAAAAGTATCAAAACTGGTCTTCGGGCGTATTCGAGAAGCATAACCAATAAACAATTTAAAGAAGTTTCGTAAGTTCTCGACTCCGCTCGAACACCCTGTTAAAAAACAGTACCCAAGAAAAGTATCAAAACTGGTCTTCGGGCGTATTCGAGAAGCATAACCAATAAACAATTTAAAGAAGTCTCATAAGTTCTCGACACCGCTCGAATACCCTGTTAAAAAACGGTCTATAAAACCACCTTATTTATCAGATAAATTCCTTAAAACATCTATTCCTTTATAAAAAAGAAAGGAATTCGTTTTACCTTTGTTTTGATTTATAAGTTTAATAATACCTAAAAAGCATTAAATGCAGTATATAAATCGTTTGTTTTATGCTTTCTTTAAGTTAAATTTTGAAAACATAGCTAAGGTTATTCTTGATAAATTTGCCTTGATAAAGAAAAAATGAATCAATGTATAAATACGACATTTAAAAACATATTAGGTATAAAATGATATTACAACAATATGCATAAAAATATAAAAATTAACATCTTTTCTCATCTACTCGTGTGGCTTGTGTTGTTTAGTATACCCTATATTTTATCTTATGGTCAAGAACAAGATGTTAATAGAATTATAGCTCACTTTTGGGTTCCTTTGGTATTTTACGCAATAGTATTTTATCTTAATTATTTTATTTTAATAGATCGGTTTTTATTTTTAAAAAAAATAATTCCTTTTATTATAATTAATATAATTGTTATTGCTTTTTTTATTACTACAAAAGAACTAATTGAAAATTTTTATTTCGAAGAATTATTTAAAAAAACACCTAAAGTTGAAGGAGAAGGGCCTCCACTTAAAATGTTTATTTATTTTCAAATGATTTCTTATATGGCTCCTTTGTTATTTTCTATAGCTATAAAAAGTACCAAAAAATTAGTAAAAACAGAAGCAGAGCGTAAAGAAGCTGCTAATTTTAAACTAAAATCAGAATTAGAGCATTTGCGTTATCAATTGCAACCACATTTCTTTTTTAATTCGTTAAATAATATTTATGCTTTGGTAGATCTATCACCAGAACAAGCAAAAAAATCGGTGCATAGTTTAAGTAAATTAATGCGTTATATGTTATATGAAACCAATGTAGAATTAATATCTTTAACCAAAGAAATCGATTTTATGAAAAAATATATCGATTTAATGAAATTGCGTGTGTCTGATAAAACTGTTATAAACTATAATTTTCCAACCGAAGAATCTGGAATTAAAATAGCACCTTTATTATTTATATCTTTAATAGAAAATGCTTTTAAACATGGGGTTTCTGCTAGTAAAGAAAGTACTATAGATATTGTTATTACTTGTAAAGATAAAACAGTTTTATTTACCATAGAAAATAATAATTTTCCGAAAAAGACAGATGATAAAAGTGGATCTGGAATTGGGATTCCGAATATTAAAAAACGTTTAGAATTACTATATCCTAACAAAAACAGTTTTAATACCTTTGTAAAAGACAATCGATTTACAGCAATTTTAGAAATTAAAACCAACTAGATTATGAGTAATATGAAAATTACCTGTGTTATTGTAGATGATGAACCTATGGCACTTAATTTAGTAGAAAGCTATGTAGAAAAAACGCCCTTTTTAGAGCTTAAAAAAAAATGTAGTAGTGCTATTGAAGCTTTAGAGTTTATTAAAACTACTTCTGTAGATTTATTGTTCTTAGATATTCAAATGCCAGATTTAACGGGTATTGAGTTTTCTAAAATGTTGCCTAAAGAAACTCGTGTAATTTTTACTACTGCTTTTGATCAATATGCTTTAGAAGGTTTTAAAGTTGAAGCTTTAGATTATTTACTAAAACCGTTTGATTATTCAGAGTTTTTAGTAGCAGCAAATAAAGCAAGTACTTGGTTTGAGTTAGTAAAGAGGAAAAAGCAACCTATTATTTCTGAAGAAAAAGAATTTCTTTTTGTAAAATCTGAATACAAGCAATTGCGTATTAAATTAGCAGATGTTTTGTATTTTGAAAGCTTAAAAGATTATATTAAAATTTGGATAAAAGACAATCCGAAAGCAATTTTAACGCTGATGAGCTTAAAGACTTTAGAAGAAGAACTACCAGAAACTCAGTTTATGCGTGTACATCGTTCTTTTATTGTATCTCTAAAAAATGTGGAAGTTATAGAGCGTAGTCAGATAATTATCAATAAACAACGAATTACAGTTTCTGATCAATACAAACCAAAATTTTTAGCGTTTGTTAATAATAATTCTTTAAATTCTTAAAGAATAAAGTTGCTGTTGCATCTATTCCCTCAGATATTCACAGACATAATTTCCTTCAGTTATTCTCAGAAAACTACATTTATTTAGGCATCAAAAATCAGTGTATATCAGCGAAATCAGCAGTAAAACCCATGATCAACAAAAATATTCGTCCGCAGAAAAACCAAACTTATTAACACATAAAAAAAATCAGCGAAAAAAACACCAATCTAATTAGCAAGTTATACCGTTTTGCAGCCACTGATTAAATGTCTTCTAGAAAAAAAACAGTTTCATAGATATAAAAGGTGTTATTGTCTATTTTATTTTTTTTAGAAGTAGATTACTAATACTTTTAAATTTTACAAAACAAAACTATAATAAAAATGTATAAGAGCATTCTAATAACAATCTGTGTACTCTTTTTAGGATTTACAACCAAAAGCAATTTAGTAGTAGAACAAGAAACAGAAAAGAATAAAGACATTCTGGTTTTAAACTTTAAGACTTTAGAACCGTTATTATACACAGAATCTAAAGAAATACAAATAGTAAACTTTTGGGCTATGTGGTGTGCACCTTGCGTAAAAGAATTACCTATTTTAGAAGCATATCAAAAAAAGCATCCCAATGTAAAAATTACATTAGTAAGTCTTGATTTTCCAGAAGATATAGAAACAAAATTAAAACCATTTTTAAAGAAAAAAGGAATTACATCTAAAGTAGTTCTTTTAGACGACCCAGATGCAAATAGTTGGATAGACAAGGTAAACCCAAAATGGTCTGGCTCTATACCATTTACAATTATATTTAATAATAAAAAACGTACTTATCATGAGCGAATGTTTGAGAGTATGGAAGACCTTGAAAATGAAATTAAAAAAATAAATTAAAACCAACAAACATGAAAAAACCCAATCTAATTTTTGCCACTATTATCTTAATAAGCAGTTTATTTATTACAAATACTGTAAATGCACAAGATCACGAACGTAAAGGACCACCACCAAACGGAGATAGAAAAGGACCTCCAGGAGGCGGACATAGCCCAGAACAAACTAAGACATTAGCAGAAATTGGCGGATATCAAATAGGAGAAGTGGCTACAGATTTTAAATTAAAAAATGTAGATAAAAAGATGTTTTCTTTATCAGATATAAAAAAAGCCAAAGGATATATTGTTGTTTTTACTTGTAATGAATGTCCGTTTGCTAAAATGTATGAAGACAGATTAATTGAACTTCATAATAAATATGCTCCTAAAGGATATGCTGTAGTTGCTATTAATCCTAATGTAAGCGAAGACAATAAAAAAGAAAACTTTGAATCTATGCAAAAAAGAGCAAAAGAAAAAAAGTTTCCTTTTGTGTATTTAGCAGATGAAAAGCATGAAGTGTTTCCTAAATACGGTGCTGTTAGAACACCACATGTATTTTTACTAGATAGCGAAAGAAAAGTACAATATATTGGTACTATAGATGATAATGCAAGATCTGCAGAAGCTGTTAAAGTAAAATATTTAGAAAATGCTATTGATGCTTTAATAAAAGGTAAAAAACCAGCAGTAAATTTTACAAAGGCTATTGGTTGTCCTGTAAAAGCTATCTAGCAATTTAGATAATTTAATATATTATAAACTACAAATTATAATTCTAGTGCGTATTTGCTTGTGATTGTTTTTTCTTCGGAAAATTCTCGCAATCAAATACGCACTTTTTTATGTACTAAGTAAAAGCAAAACTAACCCGCATAATAAGGTTTTTAAATTAGCTAAAAAGAAACTAAAATAAGATATATAAAACGATACATCTAGTAATTAATTTAATCTTATAATTCAGGTTAATAATTACACTACAATAATAAGTAGTTTATTTACAATATTACTTTTAACTTCCTCTATAAATAGTCCTTGTTAAGAGGTAAATAAACTCAATTTGTCTATTACTTTTTTATAGGTTATTAACGAGTGTTATTTTTGATATATATTAAAAAGTTAAATACATATTTATGAAGAAAGTAATAGTATTATTAGTGCTAACAACAAGTCTGTTTAGTTGTAATAGTTTAAGCATTTTTGAGCCAACAAGTTTAAATGAAGCTACATCTTTACTTAAATCGCTAAATTCTGATTCTACACTACAAGAAGTTACTAGTATTTTTAATCTATTAGATATTAATAGAGATAGTTCTATTAGTACAACAGAAGCTATTGGTTTGGTAGAAGAAAACTTTAGCATATTAGATGCTGATAAAAGTGAAAGCTTAAATATTAAAGAATTACATGGGCTAGTTAAATTAGTAAAATAACAGGTAGTAATTACTAATGAATTACTTTTATTTAGGACATTTTTAACAGTGTTTTTTTAAACTTTCTAAGCATAAATAGGTCTAAGAATAGAACATTTAAAAAGAATAAATTATGAAATTATTTTTAAAAACATACGGAATAGCAGCATTACTTTTAGTTTCATTTACAGCTCAGACAACCGCACAATCAAGACGCTCAACTAACAATAAAGTAGTGGTAAAAAAAACAGTGAGTAGAAGAATACCAAGTACAAGAGTAACCTACAAAAAAAAGCAACGAAAAGTAGTAGCGGTAAGAAATTTGCCAAACAGAACTGTAGTTCGTAATAATGGTCAAAATTACTATTATGCTAATAATAGATTTTACACACAATCTAGAGGTAGATATATTGTAATTGCACCTAAAATAGGATTTAGAATAAAAGTATTACCTACAAATTATCGAAAAATACGTTTTAATAATCGTAATTATTATACAGCAAATGGTGTTTTTTACATACAAATAAATAACGAATATGAAGTAGTAGATCCAGAAATTGGTACTATTGTATATGAACTACCAGAAGATTATGAAAAAGTAGTAATAGACAATCAAACGTATTATGAATATGCAAACATAATCTACGAAAAAATACAAGTTGATGGCACTAGAGCTTATGAGGTAATTGGGATTGTAGAAATGAAATAGTTTTTATTTTGTTAATTGTAGAAAAGGGTCTAATCATTTTATTAGACTCTTTTCTTGTTTTAATAGTAACCTAATTTATTTTAGATAATCAATTACATCAAACATTGAATTAAAAATATGGTCTGCCAAACTAAATCGAGGGTCTGTTGTATCTTCTGGAATTACAAACGTTTTTATAGCAGCAGCTTTAGCAGCTATTAAACCAGTAACACTATCTTCTAAAATAAAACAATCTCTAGTTTTTACACCTAATTTTTTAACCACCCGCAAATATACAGCAGGATGAGGTTTACCATAAACTTCTTCGTCTGCACTGCAAACTACATCAAAATAATGTGCTATTGATAATCTTTTAAAAACAGCCTCTATAATTGCTAAGCTAGAGGAGGTGGCTAGTGCAATGTTAAAATTGTTTTCTTTTAAAAAGTCTAAAAGTTCATATAAACCAATTTTAGCATTTCCTTTTTGGCTAATTAAATTTGCAACAGCAGAAATAATTTCTTGTGCTAATAATTTAGGAGATATTTTTAATGAATATAATTGACACCAAGTTAACGCTACATCATCAATTCGTTTACCCATTGTATATTTTATACAATCATCTATGGTAATTGTAATATTATAGTTAGATAAAATATCAATTTGTGCTTGTCTCCAAAAAGGTTCTGAGTCAATAATAACTCCGTCCATATCAAAAATAAAAGTGTTTGAAGCCATTAGATACTAATTAAGTAATTTTTCTGAAACATTTTATCATAAATATCTTTGCTAAACATATATAATTGGGCTGGTTTTTTAGAAACTCCCACTTGTTTTTCATCCAAAGGAACTATGTATTTTTTATTGATTAATTTACGTCTAAAATTACGATTATCAATTTCGATATCTAATATTGATTGATACACATCTTGTACCTCATTAATGGTAAATTTATCTGGCAACAACTCAAAAATAATAGGATCTTGTAAGCATTTAATTTTAAGGTCTTCATACGCTTCTAAAATAATTTGTTCATGGTCAAAACCTAATTTAGGCAGCTCATTAATAGCAAACCATTGTGCTTTATGTTTGTTGTTTTCTATAGCAACAGCATCTGTTTTTAGTAAAAAGTAATAAGCTATGGTAACTGTTCTTTGATTAAATTCTTGATTCTCAATCCAAAGTGAATCTTTTTCATCCATCAATCTATTAGGATCACCAAAAGCCTTAAATTGTTTTTTATAGAGATTTGTTAAGCCTGTTAATTCTTTTAAAACTCTAGAAGCAGATTCGTCTAAAGTTTCATTTTCATATACATGATAGCCAGTTAAAACAAAATCATTAACAAGTATTGCATTACTAGATTTCGATTCTAAATAACGATTTAACAACAATACATTTAAAGATTTAGTATCAGTATCATAACCAAAAACAACACAATCAACCGATAAATTTGGAATTTTTTTAGTATTCATAGTTTAATTTAGAATGTGAAATTACATTATTATTTTTTAAATAAAAGCATAATAAACGTCAAATATACATTAATTATTAAAATATTTGATTTTTTTAACTTTATAAATGCTAAAAACTATTTTATTATTATAAGTTTTAAAAGAATACAAACACTGTATATATAAGTATTTTTATCAATTTAGGATATTATAATGATAATTTAAGATATTTTTTTCTATTATTTTTGAGTTTGTATTATTTTTTTATATACATTTGCATAGTAAACGTCATTATGACGTTTTATGTTGGAATTGTAAGTTGCAATTCGTTACTTATTTAAAAAAAAAAGAAATAATGAAACGAGTACATCAAAATAGTAAACAAAACGCATTAGTTACTTTTAAAAAAAATATAAACAGCATTTTGTTGATAGCAATATTGGTTGCTAGTTTTCAAAATTTACAAGCACAACAACAAGATACAGCAAAAGAATATCAAGCATTTAATATAAGCGGACATTTAAAAAACATGCATTTATGGCATGGATTTATGGTACACTCTGGTGCCTTATTTGCTACTAGTTTAGAATACAATTCTAAAAACACTAAATTTACATTTGGTGTTTGGGGTGGTGCTAGTTTTGCAGGCAATGATGTTTGGAATGAAACCACTAAGAAATATGTAAACGCAAATTATAAAGAGTTTTCTATATATACATCTTATCGCTTTTCTGATAACTTCTTTATGGAAGCAGTTTCCCACAATAACTACACAGGTGTAGAGGAAAGAGGAGATCAATTGCATTATTGGAGTTATGATAAAACACAGGGGTATAATTTTGTTGATATTGGCTTCGGATATAAATTAGACAAAAACACATCTGTATATTTAGCAACTATTATTGGCGGTGGTTCTGGTGATTATGAAGTACAAACCGATGGTTCACTAAAAGACTCTTATACAAATTACTTAGAAGTTAAAAGAAAGGTATGGGAAAAAGAGAATGCTAAATTATCTTTATTTGTTGGTGGTGCATGGTCTTTTATTACAGATAAAACTTTTTATACAGAAAGTGCCGGTAATGTTATTAATGTAGGTGCTGCTTTAAATAAAAATATAAAAATAGCTAACTTTAAATTGCCCGTAGAAGTAACCGCAATGTGGAATCCAGAAAAAGAAATTACGGTTCTACAACTAGATATTACACTGTTTTAAATCAATAATAATCAATATAAATATCCAATTTACCATGCAGAGCATTGTAACCAAAAACTAATAAAAACTAATAAAGAACGTATTATGGAAACATCCAATCAATTTAAGCAATTTGAGAGTTTAGAAGAAGATCAATTACCAATTGCTAAAAACAAGTTACATAATTGGGGGCATTTTGCAGGTTTATATGCTGCAGAACATGTTGCCGCCACAGAATTTGTAATTGGTGCAACTTTTGTTGCCTTAGGTGCCACCACTAAAGATATTATTTTAGGTTTATTGATTGGTAATGTTTTAGCTGTTTTAAGTTGGACTTTTATTACGTCTCCTATTGCTGTAGATACTCGATTAAGTTTATATACCTATCTTAATAAAATTGCAGGAGACTCTATGACAAAGCTCTATAATTGGGCAAACGTTATTATTTTTACCGTAATTTCTGCGGCAATGATTACTGTATCGTCAACAGCAGTACGTTTTGCATTTAATATTCCGGCGCAACTAGATTGGTATCCCACAAATTTATGGTTTGTAATGATTGTTTTGTGCGTAGGTGCTGTGGTGGTTTCAATTGCAATTTATGGTTTTACTGCGGTTTCTAAGTTCTCTGCAATTTGTGCGCCTTGGTTATTTGTAATGTTTATTAGTGGTGCATTTATACTCTTACCAGCACTTTCTTTGGATGTTTTAGGCGAAACTTTACCAAGTAGTTGGGGAGAATTTATTAATTTAGGAGATCAATCAATTTGGACAGGAGTTAACAGTGATGGAGAACCAGGTATTGGCTTGTTAGAAGTAATTGGTTTTGCTTGGGCTGCAAATTCAATTACACATTTTGGTCTTATAGATATGGCTTTATTCCGTTTTGCCAAAAAGAAATCTTACGGATTAACAACTAGTACAGGTATGATGTTTGGTCATTTTATAGCGTGGATTTCTGCAGGAATAATGGGAGCAGGAGCAGCAGTTATTATAGGAAAATCTATTGTAGAGTTAGATCCGGGAGATGTTGCATATTATGCGCTAGGTTGGTCTGGTTTTGTAATTGTTATTGTTGCAGGATGGACAACCGCTGTTGCAAATCTTTATAGAGCAGGTTTGGCAGCACAAGCAATTTTTACTAAAACATCAAGAAAAAAGACCACAATCATTGTTGGTTTAATAACCATGGTAGTTGCATGTTTCCCTTTTGTGTTTTCTCAAATGTTACCGTTATTAACTTATGCAGGTTTGTTAGTAGTACCTGTAGGAAGTATTGTTTTTGCAGAACATCAAATTTTTCCTAAAATTGGCTACACACGTTATTTTGCACGTTATCGTAAGTTAACATTTAGTACACCCGCAATTGCTTCTTGGGCGTTAGGATTGGCATTTGGTTTTGGGTTAAACATTTTAAATATAATGTCTTTTTATTACTTATTTATTCCTACTTGGATTTTTACAATACTAGTATATACCTTTTTAGCAGGTAAATATGGCGCAAAAGATAAATATCCAGAAGAAGAAAAGGCAGAAAGTGAAAGAAATAACAACATTAAAAAATTTCAAGAAGAAAAAGCAGAAAAAGAAGTAGTTCTTATTAAAGATACATCAGTATTTACAAAGGTGTTGAAAGTGATTTCATTAATTGTATTAGTAATAACACTTGTTTTAGCGTGTATCGTTTTATTTGGTAGTGAAACCGAAATCATATATAAAGAAAATAGAGAAATATTTTATACGTATGCATTTGTTTGTACTGTAATTTATTTTGCAACATCAATCTGGGCACTTAAAAGAGGTAATTCTTTAAATAAATAAAAAATCATGGAAAATACAATTAAATTAAATCAGCAAAATTTAGCAGTAATCGCTAAAAAAGTTTCCTGTCCTACTTATAACAGAAGTAACATTAAAACAGGTATTATACATGTGGGAATTGGTGGATTCCATAGAGCACATGAAGCATTTTATACAGATCAATTACTACATGACGAATCGGTTACCGAATGGGGAATTTGTGGAATTGCATTATTAGATTTTGATGCTAAAATATATAACACCCTTAAAGAACAAGATGGTTTATATACTTTAATAATTAAAGAATTAGATGGTAAGTTAACAAAAAGAGTAATCGGTTCTATAGTCGATTATTTATATGCACCAGAAAATCCTTTAAAAGTAATTGAAAAAATGGCAAGTGTAGATACTAAAATCATTACTTTAACTATTACCGAAGGAGGTTATAATTATAACGAAGCTACCAAAGCTTTTGATTTTACAAACCCTTTAATTCACCATGATTTAGAAAATCCGGAAGCACCAAAAACAATTTTTGGATATTTAACGGCGGCTTTAAAACTAAGAAAAGAAAGAGGTTTAGCAGGTTTTACGTTACAATCTTGCGATAATATTCAAGGAAACGGCCATATGGCTAAAAACATGTTGTTAAGCTATGTAGAAAAAGCAGCACCAGAATTGGTAACTTGGATTGCGAAAAATGTATCTTTCCCGAATGCGATGGTTGATAGAATTACGCCAGCAACCTCTCCTTCGGATATTACAAACTTACTAGAAACATCAGGAATAGAAGATGCTTGGCCAGTAGTTTGCGAACCTTTTAAACAGTGGGTTATCGAAGATGATTTTATTGCCGGAAGACCTGCTTGGGAAAAAGTAGGCGCTCAATTTGTAGAAGACGTTGTTCCGTTTGAAAAAATGAAATTAAGCTTGTTAAATGCTGGGCATTCAGTTTTAGGTATTTTAGGTGATTTAATTGGGTATGCTACAATTGATGAATCTGTTCATAATCCAGAAATTAAAAAATTTCTAAAAAACTATATGAATATAGAAGTAACACCAACATTAGCAGGTTTAGAAGGTGTAAACTTAAACGCATATAAAGACTCTTTGTTAGAGCGATTTGGAAATATTTATATTAAAGATCAAATAGATAGAATTTGTTCTGAAAGTTCTGCAAAATTCCCAATATTTATTTTACCTACCGTAAACAAACAATTAGAAAATAATGGCTCTGTAGATTTTGCTGCATTTGTAATAGCTGCTTGGGCAATTTATAGTTTAGGTAGTAACGAAAAAGGGCAACCTTTATTGATTAAAGACGCTATGAAAACTATTTTAAATGAAAAAGCATTAGCAGCAAAAGAAAATCCAGCAGCATTTTTAGAAATCGCTTCTATTTTTGGCAACCTAAAAGATAATGAAGCATTTGTAAAAGCTTACACATCAGCGTACAATAATATAGTAACAAATGGCATAGAGAAATGCGTTATAGCTATGAATAATAGTGTTCTTAAATAAAAGTATATGAAAAATATAGTTTGTTTTGGTGAAGTACTGTGGGATGTTTTTCCGACTCACAAAAAAATTGGAGGCGCACCTTTAAATGTAGCTTTAAGATTAAAATCTTTAGATAATAATGTTGCTATTATTACTAAAGTTGGAAATGATATACCAGGTACCGAAATAAAAGATTTTATTAAAGAACGTGGTGTACAAATAGAAAATGTTCAAATTGATGAGAAATTAAATACAGGAGAAGTAGCTGTTCTTTTAGATGATAAAGGTTCTGCAACTTATACTATTAATTTCCCAAGAGCTTGGGATGCTATTCAGCTTACTAAAAGTGCGGCTAAAATAGTTAAAGAATCAGATGCTTTTATTTTTGGAAGTTTAGTGGCAAGAGATCACACCTCTAGAAATACATTGTATGAACTTTTAAAATTAGCAAAGTATAAAATTTTTGATATAAATCTTAGAGCTCCACATTATTCGCTTGATGTACTTCATTATTTAATGAATGAAGCAGATTTTATAAAGTTTAATGATGAAGAGATTTTTGAAATAGCAAAATCTTTAGATGCAAAAACAAGTACTTTAATAGAAACGATACAGTTTATAGCTGCAATTACCAATACCAAATCAATATGCGTTACAAAAGGTAGTAAAGGAGCCATCTTATATTATCAAAATACATTTTATGAAAATGCGGGTTATAAAGTAGATGTTGCAGATACAGTAGGTGCAGGAGATTCTTTTTTGGCTGCATTAACAGATAGATTATTAAAAGGAGTTTCGCCACAAGAGTCGATAGATTTTGCTTGTGCTATGGGTGCAATAGTTACCAGTAGAGAAGGTGCAAACCCAGAAATAACAAAGCAAGATATAGAGAAATTTATAACTTTCGAATAAAACTTAAAATCCCCCTTTTTAATTTAACCTTTCAGTGCGTTTACAAAATTTATTTTTGTAGGCGTACTGATTTTTTTTAAAGCAAAAAGGTTATTTTATAAAACTCTTTAGTTGTAATTACTAAAAGAATTATTATAAAATAACCTTTAATTTTAAAATCTAAATAGTGTACTATTTAGAGCTTGAATTTTTAAACTTATAAATAAGTCCAAAATTAATTCCGAAAGAAGAATAAGGTACTTTTTGTGATAATTTTTTTGAAGCATCTGTTTCGGTATTTGATAAAGTATCTACATACGTAGTTTCTTGATAAGTACCAGCAGGTAAATTATCTAAAGTGTAAAGACCACTCATTGCAACAGTTCCGTCTGGTAAAAATACATCTGTATTAAACTCTTGAATTTTAGAATCTTTACGCTTTAAACTAATTCCGTAATATTCTCCTTCAACAAAAAGGCTAAAGTTTTCATTAAGCTCATAAGTATAACCCAATGCAGCAACAAAACCTAAAGGAAGATGACCATGATAATCTTCTACATAATTAGTTTCTGTGTATGAGCCAGAAGGTAAACCTAATGCAGTTGCAGTAGCATCTGGTAACGTTGCTTGATTATAAACAACAGCTTCTGTTTTTCCGCCTACTTTTACCAAAGCACCAAAACGACCATATACATTTTTATTAAATTTATACACTACAGAAGCAGAAGCACCAAATGCACGTGCTCTAGCAATTGCATCTACCTCAGTACCAGGAACACTTACTTCTGATACCGTTTGATCTGATCCATTAAGATACCCTAATCCTAAATCTAAACCAAACTTATTGTTAAAAAAATACGTTCCTCTTAATTGAAAGTTTAAACCTTCACCATAACTACCATACGTGTTTTCTGTTTCTGTGGTAGACATTGTTTCTCCTAATTTCATTCCTGCACTTCCTACAGAATATCCAGTACTAACAGAAACCTGGAATTGTCCATACGTAAATGAGCTAATACAAATTGCTGTAACTAATACGATTAATCGTTTCATAATTTATTGTTTTTAAAATTATTAGTTTTATTTAAATTGATTATTACAATATTAACAAATAATGCTTGCTAATAAAGAATAAAAGTACTCATTTTGAGTCTAAAAATGAGTGTTAAAAGTTAAAAAAAACACAAAATGTTATTAGAAAATTAACATTCAATTCGTTATAAATACAAGTAGTATTTTTTTTAAAAGAAATACAGCTATTTTAAGAACGCAGAAAGTATTAGTTAGTTGTTTAGTACTTAGTACCTAAAGTGTTTTTAGATGCTTTACAGCTTTATTTATTTGGTTATCTGGTGTGTTTTTACATCTGCTATTTCTAGCAGAATAATATTGTAAAATATAATCTAGTTGCTGGTGTTTTTAAAAGGTAACAAATATCATTTTTATTCTTTAAAAAATTTTGTAGAAATACGAGTGCCATCTATAAATTGTACACTTAAAACATACATACCTTTTTTAAGTGCTGGTATTTGTATTTCTGTAGATTGTAAATTGACTTTAATGGTTTTAATTTGTTGTCCAAGAACATTAAAAATTGCTATTTTTTCAATTGTTTGTGACGCGTTAATTGTTAATTTCTCATTTGCAGGATTTGGGTATACTGTAAAAATATCCGTAGGTAAATTAAAAGTAGTATTCAATACATCTTCTGTATTAGCTTTCCAGTTACTTGCTAAACTATTATCTGATAAGGGATTTATCAATTCTAAGTAAAAACCGTTTCCATCTGCCGTTTCTGGCCAAGGAGCTTTATCTGTATACTGTACTTGATCAATTACATTTCCAAAAGCATCTGCTAACACTAAATTATGACTGCTATTAGGTAAGTTTCTAGTAAAAGTATCAAACGGAGCAAAGCCATATTTAGCTTCAAAAGTGGCCGCATTGCTTGCTAAATAAATCGATTTACCCGCTAAAAGTGTACTAAACTTACGAAACTGATACGAAACACCAAGTTTTAAAAGATAAATTCCCGTAAGTACTACATTTGTGTTTCCTGTATTTTGTATTTCTATAAACTCTAAATCATCACTCTCTGGAAATGTAGTGGTTTCCTGCGGGTGATAATTAATTTTAGAAATTACTAAAGACGGAGTGGTAATATTACTACAATTAGAAAATTGACCAAGGTTTGATTTCATCCACGATATACGTTGTTGCAACCAGCTTTTTAAATTTTGTACTTCGCTAGGAAAATTATTAATCGTGTTCCATTTTTCATTCTCTCGAACTAAAGCTTCAGAAATTAAATTGGCAGTTGTATCAATTAAATTAGCTATATAATTATAATCTAAAGATGCGCCAGTACTTGTAACTTCGTTAAAACGTTTTGCTAAATAGCATTTAAAAGTAGTATTATAAAAAAGACTTCGCCAAATATAAGATCCCGTATTGCTATATTGAAATTGCCATACATTAGTTAAACTTCTATCATAATAAACATCGAATGTGTTAAATAAGTCATTTCCGTAGGTTAAATTATAATCCCAAACAGGACCTGCTCTTAATTTTCCGCTTCTATCTTTATGGTAAAAAGTACTTAAAGCATAGGCATCCGCATTCGATGAAACTTCTGCCATAATCATATAATCTACAAACGAAGGCACATCAATAATAGATGGATATCCATCTGTAATACTTGAATTACTTGCATTTTGATCGAAACTTCTAAAAACATTTTCTATATACGAAGCTTGTTGTGTAGTAACGTCTTCTGAGTTTGGTTTTTCTATAATATAACCCGCTCCGTTATTATACCAAGCCTGCGGATCTTCGACAGTTGGTCTATCAGTTTGTAACAAATATCCACCAGATAATTTAGGAAGTGTATTATCATCTATATCTAACTTTGCAATGTCAACTCTATCGCCGTCAATCTTTATTTTTTCAGAAAGTGCATATAAACCCATATACTCTCCGTTTACAATAACTTCACAATATTTTAAATTTACAGCATATTGCCCCATTCTTCTAGCCATTTCGTAACTAATATAATCGCGCATCATAGAATCATCAAAAGCAAATGAATTTAAAATCCAATCATTCTCTTTTGGCATTCCTAGTAATTTTACGTTATCATTTTCAAAACGATCTGCTGTTAACGTAGAAAATCCGTAAGGTTTTTTTGGTAAATATTGAGATGAAGAACCTCTAATTTCTATATTAATAGTTCCTGAATAATCTATAAAATCTTCGTTATTAGCATCACTTACATAATTTCTAGCTCCGTTTGGTCGTTGAATAATTTTCATCGTTCCGAATACTCTAGAGGCGTCTTGTATTGCTACATTATCTTCTGTAGCAATAATAACAATTGGTAAATTACTGTCTGTAAATGTAGAACTACTTGCATTCATTACAAATGTTTTTGTAGCTACATCAGAAGGGATATAGTTTTCTAAAAATAGGCGAGCTCTTACTGTAGTATTTGTACTAATTTGAATAGGATCTGTATATAAAAGTGAGTTTTCTGTTGGTGAAGAGCCATCTATAGTGTAGAGTATAAGTTCGTTATCGAAATTGCCAGATAGCACTAAACTGATAGCACTTTCCAATAATCCTTCTTGATGAGAAAAAAGAACTTCATTTTGAACACTGCCTACATATTCTTGTCTAGAGTTTTCATATCCTGGTGTTGTGTCTATATAACTTACAATTTCTCCAGAAATTATAGAAGTACCAATTGATGTATTTTTTGCAAGATTTTCTGCAGTTAGTTGATGTACAATAGTGCCAGAATCATTGGATAACGTTAATGTTTCTGAAGTTGATGAAATTTTAAAGTTTGTATGCAATTTATTGTTTTCTGATAAGTTTAAAATTGCTGGTGGTGTTATTCCTAAATTGCTTTGTGTGGAAAAGACTGCTGATAAAAAAGGTATAATTGTAAAATCTGACGAACTAGAACTGATATTATGTGCTTGTATTGTTAAAATATTTTCTCCTTCTACTAAAATTGTAGCAAAATCTGCCACTGTAAATCTTTCTGGTTTTCCACCGCTGTATATTTCTGCTTCACGATCTGTAATTGTACCAGAATTATAAGCTGGTGGTGTACCTACAATATTAGCTCTAGCTATTTCTGTTCCGTTGATATAAGCAACAAAAGCGTCGTCATAATCGATATCTAATAATATGGATGAAATTTTCGTAAGGTTATCAATCGTAAATGCTTTTCTAAGATAGATAGACTGTGTACCAACAGGAATAATTGTTGTATCATCGCCATCATTATATCCAAAACCAGAAACACCCGTTGCCCAACTAGAATCATTAAAATCTAGATTTTTCCAATTAGAACTTGGTTCTGAACTAGGAATTAAATATTTAAATTGATCACCTTTATTGATTAAAGTTCTAGGAACACTAACTGTAGTTCTATTTTTTGATGAAGCCCATAAAAGCATGTATTCATTAGGAGCTATAGTAATATCAGGAAAAATCCATTTTGTAAGATCATTTACATCATCAGATAAATACCAATCCTTCAAAGAAATTTGTTGTGTACCAAAATTATGAAGTTCTAACCAATCAGAAGTATCTCCGTCTTCATCTAAATATGCATCATTAGAAGAAACGACTTCATTAATTCGTACAGATTGTGCCGAAAAATTATAGATGCAGAAAATAAAGAATAAAAATACATACTTTTTTGTAATAGTTATAATTTTATAGTTTTGATACATGTATTGTTAGTTATAGTTGTTGATTTTTTATGCTTCTAAGCTACCACTTTATTGTAATGAATAATTACCTTAGAAATAAAAAACACAGGATTCAGGTATTACAAATTTACTTTTTAAAAACTTAAAAAAGTCAAAAGAGAACCATACATAAACCATACAGTATTTTTTTTACTTGATTTAAAATCAAATGAGACAAAAATTTATAAAATTGGAGACTATTAAATTGATTTATTTTTTTAGTAATTTTTATTTAAGAGATTAATTAAAGTTTAGTTTTGACTTTCATTTTTTTATATGACCAGCAATTTTTGTATTTTATATTTTATTTATAAACTATAAATCAGTGTTATAAAATTAATTAAAAATAAAGGGTAAACTGTAGGTTTTAGTAAATTAATACGACTATAGTTACCTATTTAATTATTATAAAAAACTTTAGTAATTTTACAATATATATACTGTTTTTATGAAAGCGAAACCTACATTATATTCCGTTTTAGACCTAGCTTTAGTGTCTAAAAATAATTCCCTGCAACAAACTTATATAAACGTATTAGAGTTGGCGCAAAATGCAGAAGCTTTTGGATACACACGCTATTGGTTAGCAGAACACCACAATTCTCCAAATATTGGTAGTAGTGCTACTTCTATATTAGTGGGGTATGTAGCAGCAGGAACACAAACGATTCGTATTGGTTCTGGTGGAATTATGTTGCCAAATCACTCGCCTTTAATTATTGCCGAACAATTTGGTACATTGGCTACTTTATACCCAAACAGAATCGATTTGGGGTTAGGTAGAGCGCCAGGAACTGATAGAGAAACAGCACAAGCTATAAGATCTGACTTTATGCAAGCCGCACAATCTTTTCCTAAAGAAGTTGATAAAATTCAACGTTATTTTTCTGCGGATAATTCAAGCTCAAAAGTACGTGCAACTGTAGCTGAAGGAGTAGAAGTGCCTATTTATATTTTAGGATCAAGTACTGATAGTGCACATTTGGCTGCAAAAAAAGGATTGCCTTATGCGTTTGCAAGTCATTTTGCAACAACCTATTTAAAGGATGCACTTGCTATTTATCGCAAAGAATTTAAGTCTTCAAAAGAATTGCAAAAACCCTATGTAATGGCAGGTGTAAATATTATTGTTGCAGATACAGATGAAGAAGCTCAAAGTTTATCAACCTCTTTAATTAGAATGATTGTAGGTATATTTACAGGAAAACGAGACAAAGTTCAACCACCAATCCCTATGAATGACGAGTTAAGAGAGGTTATGCAAAATCCGCAAGTTCATCAAATGCTGAAATATTCTTTTATTGGTAGTAAAGCTACTGTGAAAGCTAAAGTAAAAGAATTTATAGCAGAAACTGATGTGGATGAATTAATTGCTGTTACTAATATTTATGATGGAAAAGCTAGAGTACATTCGTATAAATTGTTTGCAGAAATTATGAAGGAGTTGAATTTGTAGATAGGTCTTTTATGTTGTATTAGCTTGTTTATGTGATTCCACAATACTTCGGAAATATAGGTTGATTTGTTGTTTTGTATATATAATTATTTTGTTCCTAATTTATATAAAAGAACGTATTTTTTTGTCATTCCTAATTAAACTATGTAGACTTTTATATGTAGGCCTGAGAGAAGTAAAATTCGTTATAATCATTTTTTTCTAACAGAGCAGAGAAGAAGAGAACCATCTTTCTCAAATTTGTTTGTTATTATAACAGAAGAAATTCTTTTAAACAATAGGAACACAACTTTTAGAATTGATTCTTCTTAAGTTGATTCTTGCCAAAAAATTAATTTGGTATAATATTGTAATTAATTGTTTTATTAAATATTAATTTTCAATTAGTTGAAACTTTTTTTTTACTGTATTTTTTAATAATAGAAAATTTATCTTTTTAGTTACAATTTAAGACTTTTGTATATTTACCATATCCGTCATAAATCATAACTTTTTTAAAATCATAATGTTTACCTCTAAAGAATTTTTTAAAAATTCCTTTCCATTTGTCTTTACCATCAATAGATAAAGCATATAAATAATAAACACTGTTTTTTGTTTTTCCAAGTGTAAATTCTTCTTTAGGATTTAAAGTATAAAAACCATAAGTTTTCCAATTACCATCTAGATTTACATACCTTACAGCAACTTGAATTTTTTTATTACAGTTATTTTTAAATCCTAATTCATATAATTCATTATCTTCTATAGGATCAAACTGAGAGTTTACATATTTAAAGTTTATCGGCTCACCCTTTTTATAAATTATTTTATACTTTCCTTCCACTGGATGTAAACGTTTTAAAAGATGATTTCTTTCGAAATCTATATTAAAATACCACTCACCATCTTTTTTATTATTAACAAACTTTCCTTTTTCTTGAAGTTCACCATTTTCATAATAGCATTCATATTTTCCTATATCAAAACCAGTATCTTCATCTATAATTTTTTTATAATATAATTTTCCATTAGAATGATATTCCCAATAATACCATATTCCACTTGGCTTAGATGTGTAATAACTTCCAAAAGCACCAACTTCTTTTACTTTTTTGTAATTACCTTTTCGGGTTGGAGATCCATTTTGTAAATATGCTTCATAACTTCCAATTTTATCTCCATTTACATAGGTGGTTTTACTTTCTAATTGTCCGTTTTGGTAATAATACTTCCAAACACCTTCTTGTTCTCCTTTCTTATACTTTCCAATTTCTTTTAATTTTCCATTGTCAAAATATTCTTTATGAACTTGACTATTTGCCAAGTTGAAGATAAATAAAGTTATCAAAACTAATGCTTTTTTCATGTTTTTTTGTTTTATTGAGTGTATTATTTATGGAAGTTAAAAAAAATATGAATATTTTTTTATTGAGTAAAATATAACAATAGAGTTTATACGTCATTAAGAATGATATCTAATGTTTCAGGAGCATTACATATTATTTTTTCAATTTGTACTTTGGGTTTTTTCAGTAATATTAGAATCGTCATTGGTATCACCAATTAATAAAATTATCTTTTAATTGTTTATATTTAATTTGTAAATTTAATTAAAGTTTGTTTTAAAGTCAATCCCTAATAATAGGTATTTTTAAAGCTATGTTTGTTAACTAATTATATCTCATTTTTGGTTGGTGTTATCATGTTCATTAAAGTTATTTAAAATAAAAAATTGACTATCAGTTTACTTAAAACTTGTCAATGACAATTTTTGTTAAAAAACATCAATTATTCTTTAAAAAAAACTAGAAAGAGTAATTAAAATTGCAATAGCTAATAAATTGATAAAACAAATTTTTATATTACGACTAACAAAAAGTTTACAATGAAAATCATCAAAACTTGTATTTTGTAAAATAAAAGAAATTTAAACAAAAAATAATAGTTTTTTAATACAGATCATTCTAAAGTAACGAGGAATCATATAATTTTAGTTATGCTTTTTTAGCTTTATTTTGTTAACTTGATCATGTAGTACATCAATGTTTCGGAATGACAAAAGCTCATATTACTAAGCCCTATATAAAAAGATAACTTTACGAATGCTTACAAAGCATAGAAGCAATCTTTTTAAATAGGAAGATTGCTTCTGGTAATCATTAAAATTAACTATTGTTAAAGAATAAAACTGATTTATATTTCTAGATTAAAACACTTCAATAGCACATTTACCATTACTATCATTAAAATTAAACTCTAAACCATAAAGATATCCAGAGTATTGCACGCTAGTGTAAGAACCAATTACTTTTAAACCTTCTGACGTTAATAACGGAAAAAGTGGGTATAACTTTGTTTCAATGGTGTCAATTAACTCGTAATCAGCATTGAAAACATGAATCATTTTTTTTCCTTGAACTGTTGCATATATTTTGCCTTCATTATCAAAAACAGCTTGAAAATAATTTTCACCAGTAATTTCTTTTAAACTAGCTTCTTTTGTTAAATTGCTAAGGTTTACAACATCACCAAAATAAGAAGTTATAAACTTGGTTTTATCTTTGTTAAATGAGAAAATATACGGATCGTGATGTAATTCTTCACCTGCAACAGCATCATAACTATATAAGATATTTGGATTGCAATTGGTGTTATCTGGGCAATTTGTTGATGAAATTTCTGCAACCTTAGTACTTTCAAATAGAATTTGATTACCAGTTATTGTTTCCATAAATTTACTTGGTAAGTATGCTAAATTTAAATTTAAAGATACTTCTGTACTTAAATTATATAGCTTTAAAACATCATTATCATGATAATAAATTCGATCTCCATCTACAGCAAAAGATTTTAATTTACCATCTATAGCTACCATAAATTCCTTTTCAATTTCATAAGTACTTTTATTAATCAATCTAAATTTACCAGTATCATCTCCAATATAAATTAGATTATCAATTACTTTAAAAACAACATTATGTGTGTAGTTTTCACTAAGATCGGCATTTTTTATAACTGTATTATCATTGAAATCATATTTTTTTAATGCTGCAATATCTAATCGATCTATAAGATGAAAAATATGATCGTCTAAAGGGTCTTTTTTTACTTGAAAAGGAACTTCATTAAAAAACACAATATTTCTGTCATAAGTTTTAATTTCACTATCTAAAGAAATATAATCATAAAATTCACTTTCAATAAAAGCATCCGTTACTACATATAGTGGTGTAACTTTATAACTAATTTCGGCAAAATAAGGAATATCAGTGTCAATATAAGAAAATTGAGTAGCTGGTAAAGTAGCAATAATTTTAGTATCTACAAACCCGTTTTGATCTGTAGTTGTTCTTATCACATATATTTTTTGAATATGTACATCATCACCTTTTTCAAAAGACCAATCTATTTGTACTTTATCATAAGAAGCTTCAAAGTTTGTTATTTCTATAGTAAATTCTGAATCTTGTATTGGTTCGTCTTCAGAGTTACAACTAACAAATAAAAATAATGCTAACATTGATGCTAGTAAGGTTGCCTTTTTATAAAGTTTCATAAAATATTGGTTTTTTAAATTTATATATTTTTCCTCAACTGTTTTCAAAAGCTGTGCCACAATTATGTAAATAGTAAGTTGAAAATAAATAACCTTTGATTTTAAAAGTTTAGACAAACTTAGATATATTAATAACAAGTGAATGTTAAATTTACTGCTATTTATTGTTTTTTATGTTTTAAATATTTAATCATTTGCATGTTAATGAATTGTATAGTTATCTGTCTTAATCATTAGAAATAATAATATTTAAAATTAATGGTTTAGTAAGTTTATTTGATTTTAATGTTTGATAAATTAAATTTTATGTGCCTGTAGAAAATTAAAACGAATGTAAGTATTTAAACATACGAAAGAAATAACAATTACTTTGGTAATATAGAAGTATTTCAGTTTCTTGCATGATTAAAAAATTCAAATTAATGGATAACTTAATAACATTCTCAATCACTGTATTTACAGGCTTTTTTGCTATAACGAACCCGATCTCTAACATGACGGTTTTTATCTCTTTGACGCAAGGTATAGGCAAAAAAACAAAAAGAGAAATTAATAAAAAGTCTAATTTAATAGCTTTTGTAATTGTTACCGTATTTATTCTTTTAGGTAAATATATTTTTGAATTGTTTAATATAAGTATTCCTGCGTTTAAAATTACTGGTGGAATCTTAATCTTTTTTATTGGTTTTGAAATGTTGCAGTCAAAACAATCTAACATGAAAAACATTAAAAATGTAAATATAGATGAAGATATTGCAGTGTCTCCACTTGCAATTCCTATTTTAGCAGGGCCAGGAACTATTGTAACGGCTATGAATTTTGTGTCTAATGCAGCACCTTTACAAATTTTCTTAGTTATTCTTATATTTGGTTCTATGAGTTTATTAACTTATTTTACATTTAGGTTAAGTGATCTTATAGTTAAAACTGTAGGTAATAATGTTATTTCTGTAATTGGTAAAATTATGGGTTTAATTATTGCAATAATAGGTACAGGAATGATTATACAAGGAATTAAAATTACTTTTGATTTATTGTCTTAAAATTAGTTTTATTCTTTGAAGTTATTTTTTTATCAGAAATCCCAATAAATTACCAAATACAGAACAAATTATATTTACAACTGCTTCTATAAGTGATTTCTCTTTGCTTAAAGAAGCTTGGTATGAAAAAGGAAATCGAACATTTTTTGATCATAAAATATATAAAGGATGTGGTTTTTTTTTGAGATAAGCAAATAACTTTATTTCAGAAATATTAACTACTAAAAAGACTCTTAAAACAATGCCGACGATGTTAATTTAGATGGTTTATAGGTGTTAAATAAATTGAAAACACCTGTTTTGACAGGTAATTTTATCTAGTTAAAATAGCGCGTAAATTCATTTTAAATAATTACTTTTTTATCAAAATATTAAATTCTTCTAGGTGTACAAGACCCTCTTTTTAACAACATATATTCGCCATTATTTTTAAACTCTCGTATAGAGGTTCCTGTGTAGCGTTTAAAAGTTTTAGATAAATGGCTAACATCTGTAAAACCTAATTCGTCTGCAATTTGTGTTAGTGTAAAATCAGAATTTAACAAGCGTATTTCTACCAACTTCAGCTTCGCTTTAATAATATATTCTCGTAGAGACATTTTGACTTGCTTCTTAAAAAACTCACTTACATAAGTAGAAGACATCATAAAAACATCGGCTAAATTTTCAACTTTAAGTAATTCGGTTTTATCAATGTTTTCATTAATGTAAGTTAGCATTTTTGTAATTCTGTCATCCGAATTGTTTTTTGGAATCTCAAAATAACTACTCTTTTTTATATTTCGTATTAAAATCTCTAAAATACTGGTCATTAAACTAGTTACAAGATTTACAGATTCTTCGCCATAATTTCTAGATTCTTGTAAAATCATGGTTACTAAGCTATTTAAATGATTTCTGTCGATTTCATTTTTAATGATATCACCAGGTAATTGGTTGTAATTAGAGAGTATGTAAGCAGCTTCTTTAAACCATTCGTTTCTATCAATAGTAATTCTATTTACATTCTTAAAAAATGAATCTGTAAATTTTAAAAACACAAAACGCGTAGGTTTTTCAATAGTAAAAGAGTGGCATTTTAATGGAGGTAACAAAAACATACTATTTTTAGTATAACTATAATCGTTATAATTAATACATTGTGAACCTTCTCCTTCTTTTATTAAAACGAGTTCAAAAAAGTTATTTTTAACAGGACGTTGTTTCCATTCTGTTAATTCAATTTCTTGTATTTCAAAAGGTTTATATGCTTCTAATACTTGCATTATGTAGTGTTTTGTTGATTTTTTTGAGCAAATTTAGAAAAAAATCTATTTTAAAACTATTATTTCATTATTGAAACCCTTATAATTACAAAATTACCCTTTTTTTATACCTTAAAATTATATATACTCTTAATTATTATTTCTAATATCTATCTTTTACAAAAATTTATATCTTTTGATTTTAAATATATCCAACAATATTTAATTTTATCTATTTCTGAAGGTGTTGTTTTTATTTGCATTTTAATTGTCTTTTTTATTACTAAAACAAGTTCAATGTTATTTGGTCTGTTTTCATTTTATTAGCAACCATTGCTTCTGTTACTTTTGGCGAAACGAGACCATTTCAGTTAAAACATTTTTCTAGAACAGATTTATCCAAGAATCAATTTAACCTTTAAAAGGATTGCATAAAAAGAAAATATTGTATTAATAATGGTTTAACGTTTAATTAATGCATGTTTGAGTGTGAAAAAAACATGTATTTGAGTTATTTTGTGATAATTTAGATAAAAAACCTTTCTAAAACCTCTTTTTTTACCAGTAATACCTTTTTTTATACATTAGAAATACAAGTTGATACTTTTAACTTTGCCGTGTAATAATTATAAATCAACTTAAAAAAAAACATACAAATGAATTTAAAAGAAATTTTAAACTGGAGATACACAACAAAAGAATACGACACAACCAAGAAAATATCTGAAGCAAATATGGCTGAAGTAAAAAACTTATTAAGAATGAGTCCTTCTAGTGTAAACTTACAACCTTGGCATTTTATTGTTGCAGAAACTGCTGAAGGTAAGGCACGTATTGCAAAAGGAACACAAGGCTTTTTTAGTTTTAATGAGCCAAAAGTAACCAATGCTTATGCTGTAGTTTTATTTTGTGTAAAAACAGATGCAGATGATGCATATTACCAACATATTGCAGACACAGAAGATAAAAACGGAAGATTCCCAAATGAAGATATTAAAAACGGGTTTTTAGGAGCTGTAAAAGCTTTTGCTGGTATTCATAAATACGATTTAAAAGACCAACAACATTGGATGGAGAAACAAGTATATTTAAATATAGGAAGCTTTTTATTAGGTGTTGCTGGTTTAGGAATAGATGCTACACCAATGGAAGGGATTGATGTAAAAGCTTTGGATGAAGAATTTGGATTAAGAGAAAAAGGATATACATCTTTGGTTGCTGTTTCTTTAGGTTATAGAGCTGAATCTGATTTTAATTCAACAGAAAAAACACCAAAATCTAGATTACCAGAAAGCGAAATTTTTACTGAAATATAATTAGTATTTCTCTTTAAATTTAAAGTGATGAAAAAAAATATAATTATTGCTTTAGCAATATTTGCAAGCATTTACATAAATGCACAGACACCATCAACAGATTCAGTAAAAACTGTAAATGAAGTGGTAACTGAAGACAATGTAGAATGGGGCTGGTTAAATCCGTTAAGAGGAGATAAAAGTCCCGCGGCAGGAAAACTTTGGGGTGACAGAACGAAAAATGAACCCGCAGGTTTTTTAGTAAAATTTAATAAAGGATTTTCTTCACCACCACATATTCATAACATTACCTATCGCGGTGTGGTAATAAAAGGATTATTACATAATGATGACGAACAGGCAGAAAAACAATGGCTGCCAGCAGGTTCCTATTGGCAACAACCAGCAGGAGAAGCACACATAACTGCTGCAGATAGTCAAGAAAATATGGCGTTTTTAGATATTCAAGAAGGTCCATATTTGGTACAACCAATTTCAGAAGCTTTTGATAATAGAGAGCGTCCAATTAATATAGATCAATCGAATATGGTTTGGTTAAATGCCAATGATATTAAATGGATTGCTGGAAAAAGTAATGTGGAAACTGCTTTTTTATGGGGTAGTCATGAAAAAAATCAATTACGTGCAACACTTTTAAAATTGCCTGCTGGTTTTAGCGGGAAAATAAAAAATTTGAGTCCTAGTTTTAGAGCTGTAGTTATTTCTGGAGGCATAACACACCAGTTTTCTAAAAAAGGAGTAGTTAACAGATTAAATGCGCCTTCTTATTTTGGTGCAGAAAAAAATGCAACTTCAATTATTTCAGCAAAAAAAGAAACCGTTCTCTATATTAGAAGTAACGGTGAATTTAAAGTAAAGTAAAAGTTTATTGGTTTCGTGTTTTCATACTTTTTCAATTAAATTCGCATTTCATTTAGAACATTTTTAAATTGAAAAAACTTTATAAATATATAAAACGAATGTTAGTATCGCTTGTAGTTCTTGTAGTTGTTCTAATAGTAATTTACTTTTTATTCGTTGGTTTTTATCCGTCTTTTGGAGGCGATATTTCTAAAGAAAAGCAAACAGAATTTATGAAATCCCCTCAATTTCATAATAGAAAATTTGAAAACACGCACCCAGTAAATATGGATATGAGTTTTTCTGAGACTTTAACTATGGCTAAAAAATTCTTTTTTACCAAAGTAGAAGACGGAAGACCTAAAAATGATATTGTAGTTCAAAAAATAGACGCTACAAACATTGCTAATTATGCAAGTTCAACTCGGTTTGTCTGGTTCGGTCATTCCTCTTTTTTACTTCAAATGAACCATAAAAATATTTTGATAGACCCAATGTTTAGCGATGTTCCTGCGCCACATAGTTTGTTAGGAGGGAAGCGATTTAGCGCAGAATTACCTATTGAGGTTCAGAAACTACCTAAAATTGATGCAGTAATCTTATCTCATGACCATTACGATCATTTAGATTACGAATCTATTTTAAAGCTAAAAGATAAAGTTGGTATATTTTACGCGCCTTTAGGAGTTGGCGTACATTTAGAGGCTTGGGGAGTTTCAACAGAAAACATCATTGAATTAGATTGGTGGCAAGAAACTACTTTAGCCGATTTAAAATTTGTGTGTACACCTGCCAAACACTTTTCTGGAAGGAAGTTTAGTAACAGACAAAGTACACTTTGGAGCTCTTGGGTGATACAATCCGCTACAGAAAATATCTTTTTTAGTGGTGATAGCGGTTATGATTCCCATTTTTCAGCAATTGGCAAAAAATATGGGCCTTTTGATTTTGCAATGATGGAATGCGGACAATACAATGAAATGTGGCCAGAAATTCATATGTTTCCAGAAGAAACTGCACAAGCCGCTGTAGATGTAAAAGCTAAAAAAATGATGCCTATTCATTGGGGTGCTTTTAAATTGGCAATGCATTCTTGGAAAGATCCTGCTGAGCGCGTAACTAAAAAAGCCAAAGAATTAAATTTGCCTTTAATCACTCCCAAAATAGGAGAAGCTTTTTTATTAAAAGCAGAAGTTGTCCATAATCAAGATTGGTGGAAATAAGATCCTACCAACAAAGCGAGTAGATGGATTGCTTATTCATTTTTCTAAAAATAAATTTGAATAAATCTGGGTTTTCATTCACCAATAAAAGTACTTTTCGATGATTTGCAATAAATTGCAGACTTACCTTTAGTGCAAACCAAAAGGTATATTTAGCGAATAAAACAGAAACTCACTTAATGAACTAAGATATGATAATGTTTTGTTATATGTTGTAAAATGGAATACTTGCTATTCTGCCTTGTCTACTTCCTGATTTCTAGTAAATTTTTATGATAAAAAACTTCGAAAATACTGTTGTTATACCATAATGCATGAAGATTCTATTTTGAAGTAAAAAACAAAAAATACAATTATAAAAAAAAATTAAGTTAAACATTTTTCACATTTTCCTTGTATTAATAATTGAGAAACCTCTATTTTTCTATTAGATATTTTAGGAAGTGTAACAGTAACGTCTAAACAATCAACTTTTCCACATTCTAAACATTGAAAGTGAGGGTGAAAATCATTATGATTATTTGTAGAGCAACCATTACATTTTGCATACCACTTAAGTCCTTCTTTACCTAAAAAAGAATGTAAAACTCCATCATCTTCTAGCTTATCTAATACACGATAAATAGTAGTTTTGTTAAATTTAGTATCTAATTGATCTATTAACATTTTAGCTGAAATAGCTACAGAGTTGTTTTTAAACTCGTTAAGCAAAGCTTCTACCGATTTTGTCTTTCTAATCACTCCCATAGAACAAATATAATGCAACTTAGTTGTATTAACAAATATATTATTTACATTTGCAACTCAGTTGTATTAATAGAATAAATAATGATAATTACTAAACAAAAATCCGACAGCATCGGAGCCATAGCAAGTACTCTTTGTCTTATACATTGTGCTGCTACACCCTTATTATTTATAGTGCAAGCAGGTGCTTCAGCATGTTGTAATACCACACCCGTGTGGTGGAAATCTATAGATTATTTCTTCTTAGTTATCTCGTTTTTTGCCATTTATAGATCTACAGAAACCACCACAAATAATTGGATGAAACCTTCTTTATGGTTTAGTTGGATACTCTTGTTTGTAGTTATTATCAATGAAAAAATAGCACTGCTTTCTATACCAGAAAGCGCAATTTATATACCGGCAATTGCTCTGATTATTTTACATACTTATAATAGAAAATATTGCCAGTGTAAAACCGATAAATGTTGTACACATGAATCATAAAAAACAAATAGAAATTGTAGGAGATAATCATTTCTCTTCAAGTATCAAAACACCTTTACGTGCAGATGCTTTTGATAAAACGGATGATGAAAAAATAGAAAATATTCAGCATCATTTTAAAAGGATTATGGAAGAAATGGGGTTAGATTTAACTGATGATAGTTTGTCTGGAACTCCGTATCGTGTTGCAAAAATGTATGTAAAAGAGTTGTTTTATGGGCTAAACCCAGTAAATAAACCCAAACTATCTACTTTTGAAAACAAATATGGATATAAAAAAATGTTGGTAGAACAAAATATTACCATTGATTCTGCCTGTGAACATCATTTTTTACCCATAACAGGTTATGCAAATGTTGCTTATGTTCCTAAAGACAAAGTAATCGGTTTGTCTAAAATTAATCGGTTAGTAGATTATTATGCGCGTCGTCCGCAAGTACAAGAAAGGCTAGTGCTTCAAATTTTAAACGACTTACAAAGCATATTAGAAACTAAAGATGTTATTGTTTCCGTTACCACAAAACATCTTTGTGTTTCTTCTAGAGGCATAAAAGATCAAAGCAGTTTTACAACCACCTTAGAGTATGGTGGCTGTTTTGAAGACAATGAAAATCGTAACGATTTTTTAAAGATTATTGGGCAAGAAAAAATATAAATTTGTTTTTTTATTAATTTAAATTGAGTTCTACTCAAAATATAGCATTAAATGTATTTAATTAAAACATAACGCAACTCTGTTGCGATAATGTAAAAAAGACATTATATTTGCAAAATAAACAGTACCTAAATATTTTTAACACTGTTTTTTAATTTATTTCAAAAAGTTTTATTTTAGTGAAATTAAGTCACAAAAAAAATATCACATACCTATTTCTTGTTCTTTTTCTATCAATGAAAATAACAGGTCTTCATGCTTTAACTCATTCAGATGATAAAGAGCATGTAATATATTGTGCTATTTGTGACACTGCTATTACACATAATTTAACACCAACTATTACTCCTGATTTTAGTTATTTTGAAATTAAGAGCATCAATTTTTATGTTCAAAAAGAAGTTGCTATTAATAACTGTGATATTGTTTATAATAACACAATTCTAAGAGAACTCTTTTCTCGACCACCTCCCTTTTTAGTGTAATTTTTTATACATCTTATTATTTATAAATATAGCTAAAAACAAAGAGTGCAATTGTGTATTTGCCTTTTTATGTAGCTTTTAAATCTATATAATAGATTTAAAACAGATTTCTATAAGACATTTATATGTCAATTAATTAGCTTTAAATCAATAGATGTATACCTTTTAATATGGTTCTTTTTTAAGAACAATACTTTAAATCTTATCGTATAAATTATGTTTAAAAATTTACTGAGTATATGGCTATACTTTAGCTTGTGCGCTATTGCGTTTGGGCAAGATTCATATCAAATAAAAGGATCTGTAATAAATGCCAGCACTTTACATCCTATAGAAGGTGTCAATATTATTGGCAAAAATCTGTATGCAATTTCATCTAATACAGGCAATTTTGTGATAGATAATGTAATAAAAGGCTCGTCTTATACTTTTACAATTTCTCATTTAGGTTTCGATTCTCAAACGGTTACTATTAAAGTAAAATCGCCTATAGAATTCATGCCAATTTATTTAATAGAAACTGCTACAGTATTAGAAGAAATTAAAGTGATAGGCAAATCAAAAAGAAGAAAAATTAAAGAATTACCCATAGTTGCCCAAAGCGTTTCTAAAGAATTCTTAAATAATAATAGAGAAAATAGTTTAATGCAAACTTTGAGTAAAATACCAGGAGTTAGCACCATAAATATAGGTTCTGGTCAATCTAAACCTGTAATTAGAGGTTTAGGGTTTAACAGGGTTGCGGTTGTACAAAACGGTATAAAACACGAGGCGCAACAATGGGGTAATGATCATGGTTTAGAAATAGATCAGCAAGGAATAGAACAGATACAAATTATAAAAGGACCTGCTTCGTTATTATATGGTTCAGATGCTATTGCTGGTGTTGTAGATATTCAACCAAATAAAATACCTTCTCCAAATTCTTTTTCTGGAGAGGTAAATATACTTGGTGAAAGCAATAATGATTTGTTAGGTATTTCTACAGGTATAGTTTCTAGAAAAGCAAAATGGTTTTATCGAAGTCGCCTAACATATAGAGATTATGGAGATTATAAAGTACCAACCGATAAAATTAATTATGAAAATTATGTTTTTAGTTTACATAACAACAATTTAAGAAATACCGCAGGTAAAGAGGCTGATGCAAGTTTTAGTGTTGGTTTTATTTCTGATAAAATTACATCAGAAACTGTATTTAGCAATGTGAATGCTAAAAACGGATTTTTTGCAAATGCACATGGTTTAGAGGTAAGAACTTCTAGTATTGATTATGATACTTCTAATAGAGATATCGATTTGCCTTTTCATAAAGTAAATCATTTTAAAATTACCAACAATACTTCTATTAAAACAGAGAACCATAAGTTGTATTTCGATTTTGGCTATCAGAATAATCATAGAGAAGAACACTCAGAAGCGGTTCCTCATGGTTACATGCCAAAACCACCAAGTACAAAAGAACGTTTATTTAAAAAAAATACTTACTCTTTTAACATGAGAGATGCTTTTAAACCTAATAACCACAATAATATGGTTGTTGGTTTAAATATAGAATACCAAGATAATTCTATTGGTGGCTGGGGATTTTTAATTCCAGAATATAATCGTTTTACAGCTGGGGTTTTTGGTTATGATCAATATAAAATAAACCATAATTTACATCTTTTAGCAGGATTAAGATATGATTATGGTATGATAGATACCAAAGCTTATAAAGATTGGTTTCCGTCAACGATAAACAATAATGATAATTCTACATCTTATGTTTACTTGCAAAGATCTAAAGATAAAGTACTAAATTTTGGAAATTTAAGCGCTTCTTTAGGGCTTAGTTATATCTATAAAAACACAACATATAAGGTAAATGTAGGTAGAAGTTTTAGAATGCCTTTGGCTAATGAATTGGCTTCTGATGGTGTTAATTATCACATGTATCGTTATGAACGAGGAAATTTAGATTTAGATCCAGAAATATCATATCAATTAGATGTAGATATCGATCATTCTACAAAATCCTTTAGCATTGGGGTTAGTCCATTTATAAATATATTTCAGAATTATATTTATTTAAATCCTACTGCTAATTATTATGAAACCCTGCAAATTTACGAATACACACAAGCTAAAGTTTTTAGAATAGGAGGAGAGTTTAGAGCAAATACTAACATCTCAAAAAATTTACAATTAGATGCTTCTGTAGAATATGTGTATTCTAAACAAACTAGCGGCCCAAAAGAAGGTTTTACTTTACCATTTTCTCCGCCACTATCTGGGGTAATCTCTGCTAATTATAAATTAAAAAATATCTTATTCTTTAAAAAACCTAAGTTAGTAGCAGATTATAGAATAACTGCATCGCAAAATGAAATTGTTCCTCCAGAAGAAATAACCGATGGTTATCAGGTACTAAACATGTCTTATTTAGCACAAATGGATGTATTTAAAAAGCATTTACCTGTAGAAATGCGTTTAAAATTAAATAATGTCTTCGATACCAAATATTACAATCATACTAGTTTTTACAGATTAATAGATGTACCAGAAGCGGGTAGAAATTTATCCCTATCGCTAACAATACCTTTTTAAACTATTATCAATTAGAATAATTCAATAATCATAAATAAATAAGTAAAATTAACACAAATGAAAACCAAAATTATGAAAACAAATTTTAAATTTTTAGCAATTATAGCTTTTATAGCGCTGTCAATTCAATCTTGTACTAATGACGATGATCCATTAGAATTTGCAGCACCAGTAATCTCAGAGTTTGAGTATGGTAAAGGTAGTGAGCATACTACAGATCAAATTGCTTATAAAGGTTCTGATATTCATTTAGAAGCGGTAATAAATGCAGAGGCAATTGTAAGTAGTATAACTCTTGCTATTCATGCACACGATTTAGCTCTTGGTGATGATGAAGTAGAATGGGAGTTTGAACAAGTGTTTACTGATGCTAAATATTTAGCTATTAACCCTACTTTTCATGAGCACGTAGATGTACCTAGTAATATTCCCGCTGGTGAATATCATGTAGAATTAACCGTAACAGACGAACTAGGTAATAGTACAGAAGTAGAAGGACATATACAAATTTTAGATGTTATCACTTTAAGTGATATTTCTATTGACTCTGAAGTGGTAAGAGGAAAAGATTTTCATGCAGAATTTATGATTGATGCTGTAAATGGAATTCATAGTATTTCTGTAGATGCACATGCGCATGGTCTTACAGTTGCTGATGGAGAAGTAGAATGGGATTATGAAGAAGAGTTTTTAGGAACTTACCATGAACAAACTTCAGTTGAATTTCATGAGCATATAGATGTTCCGGCAACTGCTCCTGCTGGAGAATACCATATAATTTTTACAGTAGAAGATGAAGATGGTAATACAAAAGAGTATGAAACTCATATTGATGTTACAGCTTAATTAATAAAAAAAATACCGCATGGTATTTAATTATACTGTGCGGTTTTAAATATTATAACATGAAAATTACACTAAAATTTTTATATTTTTTATCATTTATACTAATATTTACTGCTTGTTCTAGTGAGAGTAGTATTTATAAAGATCAAGAAAAACCAACGATAGATATCAATTATGCAGAAGGATTTCCACAGGGTTGTACGTCTTTAAAAAAAGGAGAAACCTATTATTTTAGAGCTATGGTTACAGATAATAAAGAATTGGCTGCATATAGTATTGATATTCATCATAATTTCGATCATCATACACACGATGACCAAGTAACAGAATGCGATTTGGGTGAAGTAAAAGATGCCGTAAACCCATTTATTTTTATAGAAAATTATACGATTGAAGATGGTTTAAATAACTATGAAATTAATGTAGCTATTACAATTCCAGATGATATAGATACAGGAGATTATCATTGTGCGTATTCTGTAACAGATGCAACAGGTTGGCAAGCTAGAACATCTGTAGATATAAAAATTATAGAATAACAATTTAAAATAAATAGTGTTTAACATCATATCTAAATTCATGGGTTAGTTTGTTGATGTTGTTAATGGTGTCAATTATTATAAACTGACACCATTTTTTAAAACAGACGATATTATTGCAGTAACAGGTGTTTTAAAACTGAATCAAAATGATGTAGAACATTACAATTATATTTTAAGAGATTGTAAAGCAATTTTAGTAGAATAAAATAAGTCTATTATTTTTAAAATTATTAGCTTTCGCACAAATATAAATTTCATGAAATTATCACATTTTATTTGTTGTTTAATTTTACTAATTTCTTGTAAAGAAGCAAATAATCATTTAACTAAAATATCAGCAAAAAATATTGGTATTGATAGTATGCTTGTGTCATCAAAATCAATAGAGAATATGATTGCGCCTTACAAAGAAGAACTTACTGCAGATATGCAAGAGGTTTTATCATATTCTACCGTTAGTTTCACCCTAAATGCAACTAATAGACAAAGTAATCTAGGAAATTTATTGGCAGATTTATGTATGGAAGTTGCTACTCCTATTTTTAAGAAAAAAACGAATACAAATATTGATTTTTCGATGTTTAATAGTGGCGGAATTCGTTCTACAATTCCAATAGGAAACATTACCAAACAGCACGCTTTTAAATTAATGCCTTTTGATAATGAATTGGTAGTTGTTACCCTAACAGGTGATAAAATAAATGAATTAGTTGCTTATTTTATCAAAAATAAAGAAGCACATCCTTTATCAAAAAATATAAACTTAACCATTTCTGATGAAGAGTATTCATTAAAAATTAATGGAGAAACTTTTGATAAAAATAAAACATATTCAGTTTTAACTACAGATTATTTACAAGGAGGTGGTGATAAAATGAACTTCTTTAAAAATCCTGTAAAACTTACTTTTTTAGATTATAAAATGAGAGATGCAATTATAGATTATTTTCAAAAAGTAGATACTTTACAATCTGCAATAGATAACCGTGTTAAGCTAAACTAATGAAAAGAAGAGATTTTATAAAACGCACTGGAGCCGTTTCTGCATTGGCCTTAGTTGGTGGTTTTACCTTACCATCATTTATGGCTAAAAAACAAAAACACATTACTATTTTACACACTAATGACACGCATAGTCAAATAGAGCCTTTTAAGGCTAATGATACTCAATTTCCAAATAAAGGTGGAGTTGCAAGACGCGCCACATTAATTCATCAGATAAGAAAAGAAAATGAAAATACGCTGCTTTTAGATGCTGGTGATATTTTTCAGGGAACACCTTATTTTAATTATTTTGGAGGTGAATTAGAGTTTAAATTGATGAGTACTTTAAAGTATGATGTTGCAACAATTGGTAATCATGATTTTGACAATTCTATTGAGGGTTTGTACAAACAATTACCAAACGCAAAGTTCGATTTTGTGTCTGCTAATTACGATTTTAAAAATACGGTATTAGATACCCACGTAAAACCTTATAAAATTCTAAATAAAGACGGAATTAAAATTGGCATCTTTGGTTTAGGAATTGAATTAGAAGGTTTGGTTGGTAAAAAAATGTACAAAGAAACAGGATATTTAAATCCTATAGAAATTACACAAGACATTACGCATCAATTAAAAAACATTGAAAAGTGTAATTTGATTATCTGTCTATCTCATTTAGGTTATTACTATAAAAACAATCCAACTAAAGTTTCTGATTTAACCCTTGCGAAAGCTACAAAAGATATCGACTTAATTATTGGCGGGCATACACATACTTTTTTACCAAAACCAACCATTGTAAAGAATGCAGAAGGAAAAAACATGTTGGTAAATCAAGTAGGTGCTTATGGCGTAAATTTAGGTAGAATCGATTTTTACTTTGATGAAGACAATGAAAAATCATCAAAAGGAACCACAATTCTTGTGTAAATTACATTCAGTTTTATAGTTCTAGCAACCAGCAAAGTAAAAAAGAAAAGAATAAAGAAAGAGATTATTTCATTCTTTACATCTTCATAATAACATAAATATAAAAAAACTAAGCCTCTCGATTTCGAAATTGCGTAGCAGTAAGCCCTAAATTACGTTTAAAAAACTGATTAAAATTAGCAACTTCATTAAAACCTAACCCATAAGCAACATCCGCTATAGATTTATCCATTTGGTGCAACAATGTTTTTGCATACAATATTTTATAATCAATTATTATTTTTTGCGCACTTTTACCCGTTGCTTTTTTAACACATTCCGTTAAGTATATAGGGCTAATGTGCATTTTTGAAGCATACTCTTTTACCGATAAAAATTGATTATTACTAGAAAGAATTTCTTGTTCAAATTTATACATAATTGCATCAAAACGATTCATGGCAACAATACCTTTATTATCTTGGGTAGATCGTTTTACCTTATATAGTAAAACAAGAAGTAATGATTTTACTATTTCAAAATGATGTAACTTACTACTTCTAGATTCAGTATATAGTTCTTCTGATAAGCTAAGAATAGCGTTAAAATCAGAATCTGATAATTGATAAATAGGCATGGTATGAATCTTAAAAAAAGGAAATTCATTTTGTAATCCATAAGACTGATTTAACTTGGTAAAAATAGATGCATTAAAATAAAGAATATAACCTTTATCATCATTAGGTGGAAAATCACTATAATTAATCACTTGAAAAGGAGATACAATAGCTAAACTATTATTCATATCCGGTAGAGTTTGGTTACCTATTTGAATCTTTTTGGTATTTCGTTCTAAAACTGCTATTTCAAAAAAATCTCGTTTATGTGGACTAGAAAACTTTTTATCAAGCACTATATGATTTTTAGACGCATCCATTCTTCGAATGTAGAAGCTGTTGAAATAATCATTAGCAGGATCTAAACTGTTTAAAAAATAGTTGTTGATGTCACTAAATAAATTCATTTCTTATACTTTTAATTATTACGTTAAAAATACAAAAAACCTAAATAATAATCTTTTATACGTAAATTATAATGTATAATACAGTTTTTTATCCCTATACCTTTGTCCTTTTAAAACGAGACAAAGTATCATGAGCAATCAAAACAATATATTTAATAAGCTATTTCTTTTCTTAAAAGAAAAGAAAGAATCGATTGTATCTAAAACTCGTAACGACAATAAAAAATACTCTCTTAAACACGATTCTATATTAAAGTTGCTCATTGTTTTTGTGGGGCCTGCAGTTTTAGGAATGTTAATAAATGCACTTTATAATTTTGTAGATCGCATATTTGTTGGGCAATTTGTAGGTGTAGATGGCTTATCGGCAGTAACTATGGTTTTTCCTGTAACCCTTTTTCAATTCGGTTTTGTATTACTTTTTGGTAGTGGATCTGGTGTTTTAATTGCAAAATATTTAGGAGAATCTAAACCAGAAAAAGCCGAAAATATACTAGGCAATGCCATTGCGGGTCTTATGGTAATTATGCTGGTTTTTACAAGTACTGGTTTATTGTTTTACAAGCCTATGCTAGAGTTGTTTGGTGCATCAGGCGTATTATTAAATTTATCTGCAGAATATTTATTGGTCATCATTTTAGGTTTTCCTCTTAGTTTTTTTCTTGCTTTAGAGTTTACTTGTAGAGCAGAGGGCAACCCTAAATTTCCAGCTAAACTAGTTGTACTTTCTTGCATTATTAATGTTTGTTTAGATTATGTTTTTATGAAAATTTTTAAATTAGGTATTCGGGGGGCAGCATTAGCAACTGTAATAGCACAAGCTACAAATGTATTGTTATTAATGAGATACTATATGAGAGGAAATAGTGTTGTTAAACTAGTATGGAAGAAAATTAGAATTCAGAAACATTTTATTTTTCCTATTGTAATGGTGGGGTTTGCACCATTCTTAATGGATTTAGCTATAAGTTTTCAAAATATATTTGTTAATAATTTATTGATACAATCTAGCGGAGTAAATGGCGTGGCTGCTATGGGAATACTATTTGGAGTTAATGTGTTTTTTATGATGATTGCCTTAGGAACGGGAGATGCAATGCAGCCTATTGTAAGTTTTAATTTTGGTGCAAAACGTTATGATAGAGCTAGTAAAACATTAGAACTAGCTTTAAAAATAGTAGGTGTAGTAGCTATTGTTGGGGTAATAATAATAGAAGTATTTCCAACACAAATTACAAGTGTTTTTATTGATACAAATCAAAACCAAGAGGTTATTCATATCAGTAAAATTGCTTTGAGAATATTTGCAATATCCATTCCTTTTTATGCTATTCAAATAATT